>DAONBX010000016.1:0-19523 GCA_035401705.1 Aeromicrobium sp. | reverse complement strand
AAGAAGGCTGCGCCGGCTAAGACTGCAGCGAAGAAGGCTGCGCCGGCTAAGACTGCAGCGAAGAAGGCTGCGCCGGCTAAGACTGCAGCGAAGAAGGCCGCTCCGGCTAAGACTGCAGCGAAGAAGGCCGCTCCGGCTAAGACTGCAGCGAAGAAGGCCGCTCCGGCGAAGAAGGCAACCGACGCCTGATTTGCTAAACCGAACACAGAAGTACGACGGGCACCACGCGCAAGTGGTGCCCGTCGTAGTGTTCTGACATGTCAATGTTGTTGCCGGTGCTTTGGTGGCCGCTATTTGCTGCCAAGATTTTTGCCCTAATCGATTGCATCGGCCGAAAGCCATACGACTTCGAAATGGCGGACACGCTGCAGAAAAAGGTCTGGCTGGTGATCTTGTCGGTGAGCGTCGCCGCGGATTTGCTCTACTTCCAGCAGCCATTGGGGTTGCTCTCGTTACTGGGCACTTTGGCGGCGTTGACCTACCTGGCGCAGTTGCGCGGCTCGGACTACTGAGCGCGGTGAATGCGGCGCTCGTGCGACGAAACGCCGCTCATGTGCCACGCAATACTCGATACCGGACGCGGAAGTCTCGTGTCTTCGCTGGCATTCGCCCGCGGGGCAGCACAAAGGCCGGTGTCGCATGCGACACCGGCCTTTGTGGGTTGAACTACTTGCGGCCGCGGGCCAAGCGAGCGCGCTCGCCCTGGTCGAGGTTCACCTTGCGGATGCGAACGGCCGTCGGGGTGACCTCGACGCACTCGTCCTCGCGGCAGAACTCGAGCGACTGCTCAAGGCTCAGCTTGCGCGGCGGGATGACCTTCTCGAAGTTGTCCGAGGTGGCCGAGCGGATGTTGGTCTGCTTCTTCTCCTTGGTGATGTTGACGTCCATGTCGTCATCACGGGAGTTTTCGCCAACGATCATGCCTTCGTAAACCTCGGTGGCCGGATCAACGAACAAGGTGCCGCGCTCTTGCAGGTTGGTCATCGCGAACGAGGTGACCGCGCCAGCGCGGTCGGCCACCAGCGAGCCGGACGGGCGGGTCGAGATTTCGCCGAACCAAGGCTCGTAGCCGTCGAAAACGTGGTGGGCGATGCCGGTGCCGCGGGTTTCGGTGAGGAACTCGGTGCGGAAACCGATCAAGCCGCGAGACGGGACCAAGAACTCCATCCGGACCCAGCCGGTGCCGTGGTTGATCATCTGTTCCATCCGGCCCTTGCGGACGGCCAGTAACTGAGTGATCGTGCCGAGGTATTCCTCGGGGGTGTCGATGGTGAGGCGTTCGGTCGGCTCGTGGGTCTTGCCGTCGACCTGCTTGGTAACAACCTGCGGCTTACCGACGGTCAGTTCGTAGCCTTCACGACGCATCTGCTCAACCAAGATGGCCAAGGCCAGTTCGCCACGGCCCTGAACTTCCCAGGCGTCCGGGCGATCGGTTGGCAGAACCCTGATCGAGACGTTGCCGATCAGTTCACTGTCGAGGCGGTCCTTGACTAGGCGCGCGGTGACCTTCGTGCCCTTTTCGCGACCGGCCAGCGGCGAGGTGTTGGTGCCAATAGTCATCGAGATGGCCGGCTCGTCGACGTGGATCAGCGGCAGTGCAATCGGGTTCTCTGGATCGGCGAGCGTCTCGCCAATCATGATGTCGCTGATGCCGGCGATGGCGACAATGTCACCGGGGCCAGCGGACTCGCCGGGCTTGCGCTCGAGGGCTTCGGTGACCAACAGTTCGGTGACCTTGACGTTTTGGCTCGAGCCGTCGCGCTTGATCCAAGTGACCGTCTGGCCCTTCTTGAGGATTCCTTCTTTTACTCGGACGAGGGCCAAGCGGCCCAAGAACGGCGAGGAGTCAAGGTTGGTGACGTGAGCCTGCAATGGCGCGCCCTCGGTGAACTCGGGGGCCGGCACGTGCTCCATGATCGTCTGGAACAGTGGAATCAGGTTGTCGTTGTCTGGCAGGCCGCCGTCGGCAGGCTGCTCGAGCGAGGCTCGGCCAGCCTTGGCTGAGGCGTAGACGACCGGGAAGTCCAGGGCGTTCTCGTCGGCGTCGTCAGGCAGCAAGTCCATGAACAAGTCGTAGGTCTCTTCGACAACCTCGCTGATGCGAGCATCGGGCCGGTCGACCTTGTTTACCACCAAGATGACCGGCATTTTCGCGGTGAGCGCCTTGCGCAGGACGAACCTCGTCTGCGGCAGCGGGCCCTCGGAGGCGTCAACGAGTAGGACGACCGCGTCGACCATCGACAAACCGCGCTCGACCTCCCCGCCGAAGTCGGCGTGGCCGGGGGTGTCGATGATGTTGATCGTGACGGTCTTGCCGTCGATGTCCTCGGTGCCGGGTCCGGAGTAGTGGACGGCGGTGTTCTTCGCGAGGATCGTGATGCCCTTTTCGCGTTCGAGGTCACCCGAATCCATTACTCGTTCGGTAACAGCCTGATGTTCGGCGTATGCGCCTTGCTGCTGAAGCATGGCGTCGACGAGAGTGGTCTTGCCGTGGTCAACGTGGGCGACGATGGCGACATTTCGCAGATCTGAGCGTGTGGGCACTCGCCCAATCTTACGGCAGGAATACCAGTGCTTTGACCAGCACTCGCAGATAGCCCGCAATTGCGCAATAGTTGCGCAAGCGTTAGTATCTTCGAGTGCCTGTTGACCGAGCTCTTGACGCCATCGAAGGATTGATGGGTCGCGTCTTCGCTTCGGCCGAGTCAGAAGCCTACGAGGTGTTCCTCGAGGTGAATCTTTCTTTCTCCCAAGCTCGGATGCTGTTCATGCTTGGCATCAGCGAAGCACCACTGCCAATCAGCGAAATTGCTGAGCGGATCAGAATCTCGGCCGCAAGCGCAGGCCGAAATGTCGACCAATTAGTCAAACTCGGGCTCGCCTCACGGACCGAAGACGACGCAGATCGACGAGTAAAGCTCGTTGCCCTCACCGAAAAAGGCAGGCAACTTGCTTGGGCGCACCACGAAGCAAAGCGCGATGCGGTGCGGTCCCTACTGCAAGACCTCTCCACCGAAGAATGCGACCTCATCGCCGAAGCACTGGCGCCACTGTCGTGCCAACTACCTAAGCATCAGAAGGAAAACCCAAATGGCTGAAAGCACCCCGGCACCGCTGCCGGAGTACTCCGACAAGATTGACGCGAGCGTTCTAAAAATCGCTGGCGTTGTCGTGCTCGGATCAATCATGTCGATCCTCGACATCACCGTGGTCAACGTCGCGTTGCCGACGTTCCAAACCGAACTGAACGTCGAGCACTACTCGACCGTCGCCTGGACGGTCACCGCCTACACGCTGGCGCTGGCCGCAGTAATCCCAGTGACCGGTTGGGCCGCAGACCGGTTCGGCACAAAACGGCTCTACATGGTCGCGCTCGCGTTGTTCACGGCAGGCTCAGTGCTGTGCGCCGCCGCCTGGAGCATCGAATCGCTGATCTCGTTCCGAGTCATCCAAGGCTTGGGCGGCGGCATGCTGATGCCACTCGGCATGACGATCATGACGAAGGCCGCCGGTCCAGAACGAATGGGCCGACTAATGGCGATCTTGGGCGTGCCGATGCTGCTCGGTCCGATCATGGGCCCGATCCTCGGTGGCTACCTCATCGACAATGCGTCGTGGCACTGGATCTTCCTAATCAACCTGCCGCTAGGCCTTGGTGCTCTTGTCTACGCGTTCTTCGTTTTGCCTGGCGACAAGCCACAGCCAAGTGAAAGTTTCGACTTCATCGGCATGGCAATGATGAGCCCAGGTCTGGCGCTGTTCCTCTACGGCGTGTCCTCGATCCCCGAAGCTGGCGGAATGAGCGAGCCAAAGGTTTGGGCAACTATGTTGGTTGGCGGGCTTTTGGTCCTCGGCTTCGTGTTCTACAGCTTCAAGCCCAAGCACCCACTACTGGACCTGCGGCTTTTCAAGAACTACAACCTTTCAATCGCCACCCTCACGATGTTTCTGTTCGCGGCCGCTTTCTTTGGCGGACTACTTCTCGTGCCGACCTACTTCCAGCAGGTAGAGGGCGCGACGCCGCTAAAGGCCGGACTCTACATTGCAGTTCAGGGCTTGGGCGCGATGATCACCATGCCGATCGCTGGTCTGCTGGCGGACAAGTTCCCGGTCGGGCGGATCGTCCCGTTCGGCATCATTTTGATCACCGGCGGCATGTTCGCCCTCACTACGGTCACACCCGAGACTGAATACTGGACATTCTTCGCTCCGGTGCTGTTCGTGATGGGTCTAGGCATGGGTTTGACCATGATGCCGTTGATGACCTCGGCGCTGCGCACCCTCCAGTCGCACGAAGTGGCCCGCGGCTCGACCCTGCTGAACATCACCCAGCAGGTAGCCAGCAGCGCGGGTGTCGCGATCATCTCCGTGGTGCTGACCAATCAAATGGGCAACAGCAAGGCAGTCAATGCCGCCGGTGCCTTGGCTGAGGCCGAAAAGGCCGGAACTGCGCCTGCGCCTTGGGCGGTTGAAGTCATGAAGTCGCTCGGTGCACAGTTTGAGTCAATACTCAAGGGCGACCTAGCCGATGCATTTGCGGCGAGCTTCCTAGTAGCGGCCTGCCTGTGCGTCGTGGCTTTGGTGGCGAGTGCCTTCTTGCCGAAGAAGCACGAGGAGTCGCACCTGCTCGACGATCAGGGCAAACCCCCTGTCGTAATCCACTAAGCGACGTAGAGTGCGAACGTGCCAAGCAACAACATGCTGCTCGCGTTCGCACTCGCGTCGTTCGCGCTGATCATCATTCCTGGGCCAAGCGTCCTATTCGTGGTTGGCCGCTCACTGTCGCACGGGCGCCGGGTGGGACTTCTGAGCGTCGTAGGAAACGCGCTCGGCTCGGTGCCGGTGGTATTGGCGGTCGCCTTCGGCTTGGGCGCTGTGGTGGCGAACTCGCTCGTGCTGTTTACCGCAATCAAGATCGTCGGCGCCTGCTACCTAGTGTTTCTAGGCGTTCAGGCGATCCGGTCGGCCGGCAAGAAAGCGCAACCATCCGAGCACCTGACCGCGTCGGGCTCGACCTATCGTCGAACGATCCTCCAAGGTGCGACTGTAGGACTCACCAACCCAAAGACGATCGTCTTCTTCGTGGCGGTGCTGCCGCAGTTCGTCTCCGTCTCCGCGGGAAATGTGGCATTTCAAATGATCCTGCTGGGACTCATCTTCTTGGTGATCGGCCTAGTTTCAGATTCGGTTTGGGTGCTTGCTGCGGCCTCGGCGCGCCAATGGTTCGCGAGGTCACCAAGGAACCTGATCGCAGTTCAGCGCACCGGCGGCGCGATGATGATCGGTCTTGGTGGAGTACTACTGCTGGCCAAGAACCGGCCCTGAGTCGGCTGCACAAATAACAGACGCTGCACAAATAACAGACGCTGCACAAATAACAAACCCAGCCCTAGCTGCGCTTCGGACTGGGTCTGATATTTGTGGCCAGGGCCGGGATCGAACCGGCGACCTACCGCTTTTCAGGCGGTCGCTCGTACCAACTGAGCTACCTGGCCACCGCTTGTAAACAAGCGACGATCAGGTTATCGCACCGTGGCACTGCATTTGAAATCGGGCCGATCAGACGACTCGAACGGCCGCGTCGCTGCTGATCCGTGGCAGGCGGTCGAACCACGCCTCGGGGCCGGGCTTGCCGATGTTGATGACTAGCTGCGAACGCCAACTCGTGCCAGCGAAAAATTCCTCATCTAGGCCAGCGGCGTCGAACCCAGTCATCGGGCCAGCGGCCAAACCGGCGGCCCGAATACCGATGATGAAGTAGGCGGCCTGAAGCGCGGTATTGAAACGGGCAATCTGTGCGCGGTTGGTGTCATCGCCGGCGAACATCTCGCGAGCATTCGGCGCATGTGGGAAATGTTCGCCGAGTAGGTCGTGGAAGTCGACGTCGGAGGCAACGACCGCAACCATCGGAGCGGTGGCCGTCTTGGCTGCGTTGTTGCCACCCATGTGACTCACCAGTCGGTCGCGTCCTTCGCCCTGTTCGACCAGGAGCAAGCGCATCGGCTGACTGTTCATCATCGTCGGGCCGAACTTCGTCAGCTCGAAAATTTCCCGGACTTGGTCGGCCGAGACGGCTTCGTCGGTGAAGGAGTTCGCCGTCCTAGCTTCACGAAAAAGCAGGTTCAAGGCAGCCTCGTCAAGCACGAAAGGCGTCGTCGTTGCAGTTGAAGTCATGAAACATTCAACCAAATTGTCGTTGGATTTAGTCCCCAATGCGATGTGACGTGGACTACTCGTCTCGTACGGTGGTCCTTGCGTACAAAATCTAGGAATCGGAAAAAGTTCCACCCGAAAATTAGGATGTCGAGTGACAGTTCACTATCTCGGGCTTGCCGAGCAAGTGGCGCGCCAGCAGGTGCTGCGCCCGGACATCTACGCCCGGATCGACTTCGAGCAAACCCCGTACCGGTTCACTACCGATCCGAGCGTCAAATCTGCGCTACCTCATTGGGTTGCCCGCCGGGAACCGTATTTGGCTAACGAGTCACTGGTGGAACTGATGCGCACCGCCACGATGCTCGGTGACGTGGTCGCAGATTCTTACGCGGCGCTCTTGCCGAAATTCGGCGTGCGTGGCCTAGTCGAGATGCTCAAACAGGCGTGCCGAGAAGGGGTCGACGCCGTCCCGGATGCGCCCGAAGAGCTGCGGGCCTTCATCGCCGACATGGAAGCGACCCCTGACTGGGTCGATCTGGACTACGTCGAATTGGGTGCGAAACACGCACGAGTCAGCGCAGCCTACTTATCTCCGTTCATCATCCGAGGCGCGTTCATTGCCACTTTCCTGAACAGTTATTCGGCGTTGCCGATGACGATTACGGGTGCGCTATCGGGCACTCGGGCCGCCCACCGCGTCAATGACACGACGAGTTTCTTCTCGGTGACGACCTTGCCGGGGGCGTTGCAGCGCCATGGGGTTGGCTTCCAGTCCGCCGCGATGGTCAGGCTCATGCACTCGGTGGTTCGGTACAACGCGCTGGTTCGTTCGGACGTGTGGGACACCAGCGTCTACGGGATGCCAGTTCCACAAGTTGATCAGATGCCGGCCGGCCTGATCAACGTGTACATCCTCTCGGTGCTGGCCTTGCGTCGCGGCCGCAACGAGTTCAACGAGCGCGAAAAAGCCATGCTCGCGTTCACCCACTACCGCAACTTCCTACTTGGTGTTCCGGCCGAACTGCTGCCGGATACGCCGCGCGGAATTATCGACGTTTTCTACGCCCGTGCGGCCTGCCTGCGTGACGATTTCGATGACAGTTGCCGAGAACTGGTCACCTCGACGATGGATGCGTACCTGCGTGCGGATCAGACCTGGTTCGATCGCGCGGCAGATCGGGTCGAGAAAGCTTGGAGCACAGTCTTCGTGCTTGGGATAAACGGTGGCGACCGCAACGCGACGAAGAAGATGGGCGTACGAGTCGGTGCGTCAGATGTTGGGCTGGTTGCAGCGACCGCGCCGTTTGTTCTCGGCCGGTTTATCTCGGCCGTAGTTGCTGGTGCGCATCCGGTGCTGCTAGACCGACTCGATGTCCATGTCACCGGGGTAGTCGAGCGGCGGTTGGCAACCTCAGGTCATCCGGAGTTCACTACCGATCCGGACTCCTACCCGCAGCACGGCTAGGAGTTCGCCCGCCGACCTTTACGGTGTGTCCATCCTCGACGGGCCTGAGCGCTTCGTAGGCCTGCAGCGCAGATGTGGGGTCTGACTTCGGTTGCTCCCATGGCTCTGAACGGGTGGGTGCAGCGCTAGTGGATGTGGCGCTCGACGCAATGGCGTGATGCAGCCGTCTCGCCGGGGTCAAGAGTGAAGTTCTCCATGGGAACCAATCTCCCTGAGAATCTTTCGCGACATCGCACTGCGGGGAATACGCAATCGTCCTTCAAGTGGCATGCTGAAAGGTGGCAGCTATGCAAAAAGGTGTACGGGTGAAGCCTGGTTGTGGTGTCTGCCGCCAAAAATGACGTCAAGCTTGCTGACACGAACAAAGGAAAATGGAATGGACTCGATAACCTCAGACTTCTGGGAAGTGCTCCTATGGAGCTTCTGGTTCTTTATCTGGATCGCTGCACTCATGGTGTGGTTCCGCTGCATCTTCGACCTGTTCTCCGATGAGAACTTGAGCGGCTGGGGCAAGGCTGGTTGGGCACTCTTGCTGATCTTCGTGCCGTGGCTCGGCGCGTTGATCTACTTGATCGCCCGTGGCCGCAGCATGTCGGACCGCCAGTTGGCCGCGATCGCGCAGCAGAAGGCAGCCCAAGACAAATACATCAAACAGGTTGCCGGCGCATCGGCCAACCCTGCCGATCAGATCGCAAGCGCGAAGGCGTTGCTCGAGTCCGGTGTCATCACTCAGGCCGAGTTTGACGGCCTGAAGGCAAAGGCGCTCGCCTAAGTCTGATTAAGCAAGCGGCCACGCCTCTCCTGATCCGGGAGAAGCGTGGCCGCACGTTTCTCTAGGGTCCGTGAATCGGGCTTCGTCAGGGGTGACCAGCCGCAGTTTGGCCTTGTCTCGTTCCGCGCCGGTCAGGATCCTGCCCGAAGCCTTGATGCCGAGGTGTTGTCGACGAGGGTGAGTTGGGAAATGCGAACGGCCCCCGGCTCTGTGTTTCCACAGGCCGAAGGCCGATCTTGTCTTGCGACCCCGACGGGACTCGAACCCGCGACCTCCGCCGTGACAGGGCGGCGCGCTAACCAACTGCGCTACGGGGCCATATGCGTGCGGAATAACCGCGAACGCAAGCCTACCCGACCGGTTCCCAAGGAACCAAAACGGGGTCACCTAGGTTTTGACAACCCACGGTTTGGTCGAGATTTTCGTTGGATCTAACTCACCGAGCAGGTCAGTAAGGCTACGTGCGCGAACCCCGAGTGAGCGGCCGATAAGGTCCCACGCAGTAGGTACGGAAAGGTCGCGCAAGGTCACCGCCCCGTCTCGTTTCGCGAGCCGCTGGCCGGACTCGTTCACCGCCAGCGGAACGTGGGCGTAGGTCGGTTCGTCGTAGCCGAGCGCTTGGGCCAAATAAGCCTGCGCCGGCGCCGCATCGAGCAGGTCCTCGCCGCGAACTACTTGGTCGATTCCTTGATTTGCGTCATCTACTACGACGGCCAAGTTGTAGGCGAAGGCGCCGTCACCACGGCGCAAGACGAAGTCGTCTATCGACGCAGTGACGCGTCCGTGAAGTAAGTCGGTGACCGTCCAATTCGGTTCGGTCGCGCGCAGCCGAATGGCCGGTTCGCGTTCAGTTCGACGCGACTGCCGCTCAGCCACAGTCAGGTTGCGACAGCTGCGCGGGTACGTCCCCGCTGGGGTGTGGGGAGCCCTGATCGCTTCAGCGATTTCGCGCCGGGTGCAGAAGCACTCGTAGGTAAGGCCAGCGGCCTCGAGGCGGGCAAGTGCCTCCACATAGAGGTAGCCACGCTCTGACTGGCGAACAACCGCTGAATCGGACTCAATCCCAAGCTCGGCCAAGTCCGCCAACTGGCTCTGTTCAAACTGCGGCCGCGACCGTTGTTGATCCAAATCCTCGACCCGAATCAAGAAGTCGCGGCCACTAGACTTAGCGAAGAGCCACGCCAAAATAGCCGTGCGCAGGTTCCCTAAATGCAGGTCACCTGATGGCGACGGAGCAAAGCGGCCAGACACCGAATGCCTATTCCGCGAGGTCGCGATCGTGGCTTGGCAGGTGCAGCCAACGCCAATAGACAAACATGCCGATTCCGGCGCCGGCCGAGTTCAACATCATGTCGTGCATCGTGTCGGTGTAGCCGCGAGAGTGTTCGGTATTCGCGAGTTGGTCCGAGGTCCATTCGGCAATCTCCCAGAGGGAGCCAATGCCGAGCCACGCAAGCCAGGTGGCAACCATCAGGAGCACCACTGAGTCGGCTCGGAATCGAGGAAGGGCCAAGCGCGCCAAGGCCATGACGGTCACGAAGGAGAACAAGAAATGGGCCAGATCGTCGTACCACCAGATCCGGTCGTAAAAATTCAGGCCCCAACCGAGCACGGCGCCAAACACCATCGTCATTAGGCTTGTGATCACCAGCGGGTCGCGAACTGTCTGCCAAATCGCAACGCAAGCGATGAGCCCGCCGAGCATCGTTAGTCGGCTAAAGGTGTCAGTCGAGGTGACGCCCACTGCCAGCGCACTCAGAAAGGTGAAGGCAGTAAAAGCCGCCACCGGCAGCGGAAGTGGCTCGTCGGCTTTTGGTCGTGTTCGGAAACGGTGAAGAAGTTGCATGACCGATCCATCCTATCTGGTCGGTGGTAACCCTTCGCTTGGCCAAGATGCAAGGCGTCGCCCCAGCCCCAGTGGGCTGGGGCGACGTTCTGCTAGGCAAGGCACTGCTGGTCAAAGACTAGTTGGCCTTTTGGTCCCCAAACTCGACTAGCTTTCCTGTGTCAGCCCAGATGTTATTTGACAGAGTCGGCTCAGAACCCTTGTTCGGATAAATGGCGCAGCGGTTGTTAGTGTTCTGGGTCGGCTGGAACTGGTTGCCGATTACCTTGTTTCCGTAGGTTGCCATTGCGCCGAAATTGCTCTTGGCCAGGAAATAGATCGAGCACTTGCCTCCTCCGATGAGGTTCCCTTCGATGCGGAGTTCCTTAATGGCGGCCTTATCCTGCGCCGCCATGATCGCGGAGTTCTTTGAACCCTCGAGACGGTTTCCGGTGATGAGAATTTTCTCGCCGCCGAGCATCTGAATGTTGTCGTCGTGGGTGGGCCCGTTGCTGGCGTTTTTGTCATTCTCGAAGTGATGATTGCTGTGCAACCATGAGTCCTGAATTTTGACGTTGCCGCCGATGAGGTGGACGTTGTCGACCACGTCGTGGACGTTAACCCTAGTCAGGGTCAGATTCTCTCCGACTATGCCCATGGTGCCATTGTGGGCAGTCAGATCAGTCCACTCGTTGTAGATTTCCGAGTCCTCGATCAGCGTGCCTGTAACGCCGGCATCAACTTGAATCAAGCCGTCACCGTCACTGTTTTGGCCGCGGACGCGAGTATTCCTGATGATTACGCCACTTGCCTTTATCCTAATCTTGCCGACAAAGTCCAATCCGCTAATGATCTGCTTGGGTTCGGTAATTACTAGCTTCTGGCTCGCCGGGGCATTGAGCACGAGTTTGTTGCGCAGAGCAACAGGAACGCCGGTCGTGTTGGCGTTGATGTTGGTTGTCGGCTGAGCTGCAGCGGCCCGCGTGGTGAAGTTGATCTTGGCGGTGCGGGTTCCTTCGACACCGGTGGCATCAATTGCCGAAACGGTGAACACGTGCTTTGTATTCGGCTTGAGTGCGTTGATCATGATGCCGGTGCTGGCTGCGGCCGGGAAAATCACGGCACTCGTGGTTGCACTATCTTCGCGGTAGTCGACTCGGTACTTAGCCGCGCCCGCAACCTTGTTCCAGGTGATATCGGTGCCAGGGCCGGCAGCGCTCGGGGCTGCCTCGACGCCGGTGGGCGCCGTCAACTTGGTCGTGGTGAACTTCAACGTAGCTGAACGCTTACCTTCGACACCCTTCGAATTTAGGGCAGAGACGGTGTAGACGTACTTGGTGCTTGGCTTTAGGCCCGTGAGTGTCACATTGGTCGTGGCCGGCAACAGGGTTTTTGTTGTGGTCACTGCCTCCTCGCGGTAGACGACCCGATACTTGGCCGCGCCAGAAACCTTGGCCCAAGAGATTGTGGCGCTTAGCGCTTTTGGTGTGGCCTTGATGCTCCCCGGAACGGCTAGCGTGGTTGCTGCGCCTGCCGAACTGGCATTGAATGTCAAGGTTGCAAGTACGACAAGAATGCCTGTAACCAACCCGACTAATTTCTTGCATGACGACGAAGTCATCGATTTTCCCCTATCCCCATTTGATGCTCGCCAATTGCGAGCCTCCATTTGCGGAGAGCGCATGTTGCGTCCGCGGACCGCACCCTACTCGTTGGTAACTATCGACGCGTTTGGGGGATCGTTTCCGGGTGTGCGTCAAACGAAAAGATCCGCACCGGAAACCGGTGCGGATCTACGCGTACCCCCAACGGGATTCGAACCCGTGCTACTGCCGTGAAAGGGCAGCGTCCTAGGCCGCTAGACGATGGGGGCCTTACAGCGAAAACATCATAACCGAAGACCCGATTGCGTTGACCCATCGGCCTACGATTAGGCCATGTTCGAAATCGACGAGGACCGTTTCGAAGCGCTCGTCGTGGAGGCGCTAGAGAAGGTCCCCGAGCATTTGAAGGCGCGAATGGTCAACGTTGCTCTCTTTATCGAAGACGACGCACCCGCGCATGACCCGCATCTGTTAGGCCTCTACGACGGGATTCCGTTGACCGAACGAGACTCTGGTTATGCGGGCGTCATTCCCGACCGAATTTTCGTCTACCGAAACCCCACCTTGGCCATTTGCGAAACTGAAGCGCAGGTGATCGAGGAAGTGCGGATCACCGTCGTTCACGAAATCGCGCACCATTTCGGTATCGATGACGACCGACTCCACGAACTCGGCTATGCCTGAAATCCGAAGAGCAGCCGACCGGTTCCACACCAGCGGCGAAGGAACCGACACCTGGCATTCGTTCTCCTTCGGTCGCCACTATGACCCCGAAAATATCGGCTTCGGTCCGATCGTGGCGATCAACGAAGAGCAGCTCGCACCAGGTGCCGGTTACGACGAACACCAGCACAGCGACGCCGAAATCGTCACCTGGGTGCTCGAGGGAACGCTGGCTCATGAAGATTCGACGGGAAACGGTGGCCAGATCAGGCCAGGAACTGCCCAACGACTCAGTGCGGGCACCGGAGTAACCCACGCCGAACGAAACGCCAGTGCGAGTGAACCGCTGACGTTCGTTCAGATGATGCTGCGAAGCACTAACGAAGCAGATCCGCAATATGACCTAAGGCAGATCCCGGTCGGCGCTGGGCTGCATGAAACGGTTGAGATGCACTCGCCCGCCCGGCTGCAAGTAGCGCGGCCGACCACCGCAAAACCGCTCGAAGTGGAAGTTGTCAGTGGGGCGTTGATTCATGTCACCGCCGGAGAAATCTACTGTGCTGGCGAACGGCTCGGCAAGGGTGACGAGATTCGGATTTCGGCTGCAGGCGCCGTCCAAATAGTTGGAACGGAGCCGGCCGAGGCGCTCGTCTGGCTCGTGGAACTGTCAAGACGGGGTTAGCCTGCAAATATGCAGGGTTGGCAGCAGCATGAACGTGCAACCGCAGCCCTGCTTGCTTCTTGGCACCAACTTGATCCGGGTCAACCGGTACGTCTAGCCAAACCCACGTCGAATTTGTTTCGCCCCCGTGCCAGCACCGAAACACGCGGCCTCGATGTAGCGGGCCTCGACGGAGTCATCGAGATCGATGTGTCGGCGCGAACTGCCCAGGTTCAAGGCATGTGCACCTACGAAGACCTCGTGGAAGAAACTCTTGACCACGGCCTAGTGCCCACTGTCGTCCCACAACTGCGAACAATCACCCTCGGTGGCGCAGTCACCGGGCTCGGAATCGAATCGACCTCGCTTCGGCTCGGACTGCCGCATGAGGCCGTCGAAGAAATGGAGATTCTCACCGGCGCAGGCGAACTAGTCGCCGCCCGGGCAGACAATGAACACCGTGAACTTTTTGCCGCCTTCCCCAACTCCTACGGCAGCCTCGGATACGCAATCCGGCTGAAGATCTCGCTTGAGCCAGCTCCGCAGCACGTGCGCCTTCGGCACGTTGAGTTCCTCAATGCCACCGAACTGGCCGCCGCGATCGAAGCGATCGCCGAAACCGGCCAGTACGAGGGCATCCGCGTCGATGCCGTTGACGGAACGAGTTTTGACCCGACTGAGTTGTATCTGACTTTGGCTGAATTTGTCGACGGTGCGGGACCGACCAGCGACTACGGCGGCGACCAGATTTATTACCGCTCAATCAGGACGCGAACGGCTGATGTGCTGACCATGCGCGACTATCTGTGGCGCTGGGACACCGACTGGTTTTGGTGTTCGGCCGCGTTCGGTGCCCAAAACAAACTCGTGCGCAGGATTTGGCCGCGGCGCTATCGGCGAAGCGACGTCTACCACCGACTCGTCCATCTCGACAGCAAGATCGGGCTGAGCCAACTGCTGGACCGGGTAAAGGCGATTCCTGGTCGAGAACGGGTCATCCAAGACATCGAAGTCCCACTAGATCGGCTGCCAGAATTCTTGGCTTGGTTTGATCGAGAGATTGGGATGCGTCCGGTTTGGCTGTGTCCGTTGCGCACGCAACAAAGGTGGCCTACGTACCCGTTAGAGCCGAACAAGACGTACGTAAACGTCGGGTTCTGGGGAACCGTTGTGGTGCCGGCTGACTCCGAACCAGGCGCCGTGAATCGTCAGATCGAAACCGAGGTACACCGACTTGGCGGACACAAGTCGCTTTATTCGGAGTCCTTCTACGACCCGGTCGACTTCAGTTCCCTTTACGACACCGCCGGTCTAGACCGGATAAGGAAGCAGTACGACCCAGATTCAAGGCTGAGTTCGCTATACGAAAAGGCGGTACGAAACTCATGAGTGTCATAACTGATCAGAAAATGACCATCGCATCGGCGTTCACGGCTCTGCTCCGTGATGACCCGACTTTCAGTTTCGTTGCCTACGACGGCAGTTCCGCCGGGCCATCGGATTCGCCGATCCAGCTTCGGTTGAACAACGAACGCGGGCTGGCGTATCTGCTGACCGCTCCTGGCGACTTGGGGTTCGCGCGCGCCTACGTTGCTGGCGACTTGGAACTACTCGGTGTACACCCGGGGAACCCATATGAGGCGATGAAGCTTCTCTTGCACCATGTCCAGTTCCGGATGCCGTCGGCCGCGCAGACGATCCAAATTCTGCGAAGCTTGGGGCTTTCAAGCCTCAAGCCGCCACCCCCGCCAGCCGAGGAGCATCTGCCCAAGTGGCGCCGTGCCGTCGAAGGTTTGCGCCACAGTAAAGAACGCGATGCCGGGGTGATCGAACACCACTACGACGTGTCGAACCGGTTCTACGAGTTGGTGCTCGGGCCATCGATGACCTACACGTGTGCGGTCTTTCCAGTCGATACCGCAACCCTTGAACAGGCTCAAGACGAAAAATACGACCTCGTCTGCCGAAAGCTCGACCTCAAGCCGGGCGACCGACTTTTGGATTTGGGTTGTGGCTGGGGGTCGATGGTTCGGTTTGCCGCGCGCAACTATGGCGTTCGCGCCTTGGGGGTGACTTTGTCGGCAGAGCAGGCCGCCTGGGCAGCGAGCGAGATCGACCGTCAGGGGTTAGGTGCGACCGCCGAAGTGAGGCACTGCGATTACCGCGACGTTGCCGAAACCGGGTTCGATGCGGTCAGTTCGATTGGTCTGACTGAGCACATCGGGGTGAAGAACTACCCCGCCTATTTCGGGTTCGCGCGCGACCGGCTAAAGGTGGGCGGCCGAATGCTCAACCACTGCATAACTCGGCCAGATAACAACTCGCGGGCGTTGGCCGGTCAGTTCATCGACCGGTATGTGTTCCCAGACGGCGAACTGACCGGTGCTGGCAGGATCGTCACCGCAATGCAGAATGCTGGCTTTGAGGTTCGTCATCTGGAGAACCTGCGCGAACACTATGCACTCACCTTGACGCAGTGGTGCGAGAATCTTCAGACCCACTGGGACGAGGCGCTAGCTGAAGTCTCGATCGGTCGAGCGCGCGTCTGGGGTCTATACATGGCCGGATCCAGGTTGGCGTTCGAGCGAAACGAGATCGAACTACATCACGTGCTGGGGGTGAACACCGGTCCCGAAGGGGACGCCTCCTACCCCCTGAGAGTTGGGTTTTAATGCGGATCGCAACCTGGAACGTGAACTCGCTGCGGAGTCGAATCGACCGAGTAACCGGCTGGCTTGAGCGCCACGACGTCGACGTTCTGGCAATCCAAGAAACCAAATGCCGCGACGACCAGTTCCCTAGTGCCGAGTTGACTTCTCGCGGCTACGAGTACGCGCACGTCGGGCTGAACCAGTGGAACGGGGTCGCAATAATTTCCCGAGTCGGCCTCACCGACGTCGACGCGACCTTCTCGGCCGACCAGCCGACCTATGAAGATGTGCTTGAACCGCGTGCGGTCGGTGCGAACTGCGGCGGAATCCGAATGTGGAGTCTGTATGTGCCTAACGGCCGCGAACTAGACCACGCGCACTACGCCTACAAACTCGACTGGCTCGCCAAACTCCGAGCAGCCGGCGCGAGTTGGCTCGCGGCCGACCCGGCGGCGCAAATTGCGCTGACCGGCGACTGGAATGTCGCACCGACCGACGACGACGTCTGGGATCCAACCGTCTTTGAAGGCAAGACGCACACTTCCGAACCAGAGCGTGCGGCGTTCAATGCGATTGTGGACGCCGGCTATGCCGATCTGGTGCGCCCCCACACGCCAGGACCTGGCGTCTACACCTACTGGGATTATCGAGCGTTGCGATTCCCTAAACGTGAAGGAATGCGGATCGACTTCTTGCTAGGCACCCCAGCACTGGCAGCGCGGGTCGAAACCGCTTGGATCGATCGGGAGGAGCGCAAAGGCAAGGGAGCAAGTGACCACGCCCCCGTCGTCGTGGACCTGATCTGATTGCTCAGGTGTTGTCGGCCGACTTGCGACTGCGGGCCTCGTCCACGCCGAGTTTGATCAGAATGAACGGGACAAGCAGGCTGGCGACGGCCGCAGCAAACCAAACAATCACTGCCGCGACGAACCAAGTGCTCAAACCCTCGATGGTGACTGAATTGCCCAAGTAGGTTGCGACCAGCAACGCGACAAGTGTCGAAACGATTCCCACGCCACCGAGAAAAGCATCCGCGTTTCGCTTGACCACCACGAAGATGAAGGGCGTCAAGATCGCTTGGCAAAGCGCAAAAATAACCACTGTGAGGGCCAAGCCTGATGCGGTAACGGTCATTCCATCGAGGAAGTAGTCGGCAACCAGCAGGCCGATCGCGGCCGAAATCAAGTTTACGCCCGCGCGGATAAGAAGTCGGATCATGCCCTGACAATATGCCCCAGTTGCGGTGATGGCTATTCAGACTCGTCGACGGTTAGGCATTCGTGGTCAACTTGGCCGGTCCGAAACGCTGCCCGCCCGACCATGTGGGCTGAAACCGGCGCAGTCAGAAGTTGGAACAGGGCAACGACAAAGATCAGAGTCAGGTCGCTGATGCTGTCTAGCCGAACGGCCAGTCCGGCAAGGATCAACAGCAGGCCGAGAGTTTGCGGCTTGGTGGCCGCGTGCATTCGGGTGAGCACATCGGGGAACCGCACAACACCGACCGAAGCAACAAAAGCGAAGCCCGCCCCGGTTATCAGCAAAGTTCCCGAAAGCAAGTCTCGGAAAAGTTCGAGGTTCATCGGCCAGCCCCGGCTTTCGAACCGGCGTAGCGAGCGACGGCCACCGAGCCAAGGAAAGCAACCAGCGCCAGCGCGATCAGAATCGGCAAGGTTGTGCTGTGTTTACCGAGTGCCGCTTCGACTCCGATCGCACCCACGCAGGCGGCCACGAAGACATCGGCCGCTACCGTGCGGTCGAGCATGGTTGGACCCCGCACGATCCGGAACATGCAGAGCATGCCGGTAAGTCCCAGCAGGATCGCGCAAACTATCCCAACAGCGGTCATGAGCCCTCCTGAAGTCGTCGTTCGCTCTCGGCAACTTCGGCGTCGGTGCCGATTGCCTTTAGCAGTCGATGTTCCTGTGCCCGTGCTTTAAGTCGTGCTGAATCGGCGTCGGCGGTGTCTTTGCAGTCCAGCACATGCAGCCACAGTCGCCTTCCAGCTGAGTCCAGTTCGATTAGCAAAGAACCGGGCACCAGTGAGATGAGTTCACCGGTTAGGGTCTGGCGCAGTTCCGACGAACTGACTAGGTCGATTCGAATCACGGCGCTTCGCGGTGGTGCGCCGGGTCGAAGTGCAAGCCAGGCAACATGAAAGCTGGCGATAACCAGGTCGACCAAGAATCGCGCGACCAGCACCACTGCTGGCCACAGTCTGAACGCACCAGAAACCGATACGTGGGGGAACGGGAAGATCGCGACAACGAGGCAACTGACGAGCACGCCACTCACAAGGTTTATGGGGTTCAGTTCTCCCCAGAGCAGCACCCAAATCAAGGTCAGCCACACGAGCACCGGAACGTGCCAGAGCCTTAGTCCGCGAACGCGTTCAGGCATTGCCCAACACCGCCTGGATGTAGCTCGTCGGATCTGAGAGTTCGACGGCAGCGCGTTCGCAGAGTTGGAACATCGGCCCTGCTAGCAGCGTCAACGACAACATCACTGCGCCAAGGGCCACCGTTGGTAGTGCCATCCGAAGAGGCAACCGAGCATCCTCGCTTGCCTCGGTCCAGCTGGTTTCGCGTTGCGTCATGGTCGAAACCCCGCTGCCGCCGTAAAGGGAGCCGCCGGCACTTTCTGGAGCCAGCGGAACAGGGGTGTCGGCCTCGTATTCGCCTAGGGGTTGCCAGAACGCGCGGTTCCAAATCTTGGCCATGGCGTAGAGGGTGAGCAGGCTTGTCGCGATTGCGGCAACAACGGCCGCAAATGCGAGTGGGGTTCCGTCGGCCGCACCGCCTTGAAGAATGGCCAACTTCGCTAGGAATCCAGAGAACGGGGGAATCCCGGCCAAGTTCATCGCGGGCACGAAGAACATCAGCGCGAGCAGTGGGGCGTGCCGAGCTAGGCCCCCGAGCAGATCCAAGTTGGTGGTCCCGGACCGGAACTCGACTAGTCCGGCCACGAGGAACAACGTCGTCTGCACCGTGATGTGGTGGACGATGTAGAAGATTGCGCCGGCGATGGCCAGTTCAGAACCAATAGCAATACCAAAGAGCATGAACCCGATATGGCTGACAAGAGTGAACGAAAGGACACGTTTGATGTCTGACTGGGCGATTGCGCCCAAGATGCCGATCACCATTGTCAGGATCGCCGCCCAAAGCAAGAGCGTCTTGGCCTGATCGCCGGGGAAAAGTAGCGTCTGGGTTCGCAAAATGGCGTAGACGCCGACCTTGGTCAGCAGGCCCGCGAACACCGCCGTGACTGGAGCTGGCGCGGTTGGGTAGGAGTCGGGGAGCCACGCCGAAAGCGGGAAGACCGCCGCCTTCACGCTGAAAGTGACCAACAGCAGCAGCTGCAAAAGGAGGGCGACGTCCGGATTGAGTTCGGGGATTCGCTGAGCAAGTTGCGCGAAGTTCACCGTCCCGGTCGCTGCGTAGACGGCCGCAACCGAGATCAAGAAGAGCGCAGAGGAAACCAACGAGATGACGATGTAGATCGTCCCTGATCGGACTCTGGCTTCGGTACCGCCAAGAGTGATCAGCACAAATGACGAAGCCAGCAGGACCTCAAAACCGACAAATAGGTTGAAGAGGTCTGCCGACAAGAACGCGTTGGAGACGCCAGCGTTCAGCACCAAAAAGGTCGGATAGAAGACCGAAAGCGGAGTGTCGCGACCGAACTCGACGATGCCTTGGCCGATCGAATACATCAGCACGCACAACG
>DAONBX010000015.1:0-58177 GCA_035401705.1 Aeromicrobium sp. | reverse complement strand
CGATTCCGCTGCAGGCCTACTTCCGGATCAACACCGAGAACATGGGCCAGTTCGAACGGACCCTGATCATCGCCGACGAGGACTCCTACGTCCACTACGTCGAAGGCTGCACCGCGCCGATCTACAAGTCGGACTCTCTGCACAGTGCCGTGGTCGAGATCATCGTGAAGAAGGGTGCCCGCGTCCGCTACACGACGATTCAGAATTGGTCGAACAACGTCTACAACTTGGTGACCAAGCGGGCCGTTTGTGAGGCCGGCGCGACGATGGAGTGGGTCGACGGAAACATCGGCTCGAAGGTCACGATGAAATACCCGGCCGTCTACCTAATGGGCGAGCAGGCGCGCGGCGAGACACTGTCGATCGCCTTCGCCGGCGAGGGCCAGTACCAAGACACTGGCGCGAAAATGGTTCACGTTGCGCCGAACACGTCCAGTTCGGTGCTTAGCAAGTCGGTCGCCCGTGGCGGCGGACGCACTTCGTACCGCGGACTCCTTCAGGTAAACGAGGGTGCGGCCGGTTCGGCAAGCACCGTCAAATGTGATGCCTTGCTGGTTGACCAGATCAGCCGCTCGGACACCTACCCCTACGTCGACGTCCGCGAGGACGACGTAACGCTCGGCCACGAGGCAACCGTCTCAAAGGTCAGCGACGATCAACTCTTCTACTTCATGCAACGTGGAATGGGAGAAGACGAAGCAATGGCGATGATCGTTCGCGGCTTCGTCGAACCGATCGCTCGTGAATTGCCCATGGAATATGCGCTGGAACTAAACCGGCTAATCGAACTGCAGATGGAGGGCGCGGTCGGATGACACTCGCCAATGCGCTGGAACTAGAACACGTCGAATCCCACCTCCACCCGGAGCCGTCGTTCGATGTTGCTGACCACCCGGTCCCGACCGGTTTTGAAGAGATCTGGCGGTTCACCCCGCTGAAGCGGCTTCGTGGCCTACTGGCAGGTGACGCTTCGAGCGCTCACCTGCAGTGGAAGGACGAACTGCCCACCGGCGTCACCGCGACGACGATCACCACTGAGGAAGCCAAAGCGCTCGGTGGGATTGCACCGCTGGACCGGTTGGCGGCGTTGGCCGTTGAAAACGCCGGCGGTGCGACGCTGCTCTCGATCGACGGCGAACTTGAGTCGCCGGCGCGAATCACCCTCACCGGTACCTCGGTCGACGAAACCGTCTGGGGCCACATCGTGGTCAAGGTCGCGCCGTTCTCGAAGGCGACGATCCTGTTCGATCACGTTGGTTCGGCCACCTACGCCGCCAACGTCACCTACCTAATCGGTGACGGCGCGAGCGTCGACGTGGTGAACCTGGCGGACTGGGACGACAACGCAGTCCACAGCGTCCAGACCGGCATCAGCGTCGGTCGCGATGCGACGGTGCGGTTCTTCGAGTTCACTCTCGGTGGCGATCTGGTGCGCTCGTCGACGAACGTTGACTACCGCGGCACCGGCGGCAGCGCCGACCTGCTCGGCGTCTACTTCGCCGACGCCGGCCAGCATTTCGAACACCGCCAGTTCGTCGATCACACCGCCCCCAAGACCCGCAGCAACGTCGAATACAAGGGCGCACTGCAAGGCCAGGACGCGCACACCGTCTGGGTTGGCAATGTGCTGATCCGCAAGGTCGCTGAAGGGATCGACACCTTGAGCAGAACGACAACCTCGTTTTGACCGACGGCGCCCGAGCCGACTCGGTGCCGAACCTCGAGATCGAAACTGGCGAAATTGCCGGTGCCGGTCACGCCTCCACGACCGGCCGCTTCGACGACATGCACCTGTTCTACCTGCAAAGCCGCGGGATCGACCCGACTGAGGCGCGTCGCTTGGTGGTCCACGGCTTCTTCAACGACATCATCCGCCGGATCGGTGTCGAGGACCTCCAGGACCGACTCTTGTCGGCCATCGAAAGCGAACTGGCAACGGTCGTTGGCACCCCGGAGGCGCTGCAGTGACCAAGCACAAGGTTGCCGTGTTCGCCGAACTAGTCGATGGCGCCGCTTGGGCCACCGAGGTAGCCGGTCACGACATCGCCCTCGTGCGCGAAGGCGACACCGTCTACGCGATCGAAGACTGGTGCTCCCACGGGGAAATTCCACTGTCGGACGGAGACGTTGACCTCGCGGCCTGTGAGATCGAGTGCTTCTTGCACGGCTCGCGCTTCAACCTAAAGACCGGCGAGCCGACCTGCCTGCCAGCCACCGAACCTGTCCCCGTTTACTCCACGACCATCGAGGGAGCCGACGTCTTCGTCGAGATCCCCACTGAAATTTGAGCAGAGAGAACCAAAGAATGAGCACCCTAGAAATCAAGAACTTGCACGTTTCGGTCAACACCGAAGACGGCGAAAAGGAGATCCTGCGAGGGGTCAACCTGACCATCAACTCCGGCGAAGTCCACGCCATCATGGGCCCGAACGGGTCCGGCAAATCGACCTTGGCTTACTCGATCGCCGGCCACCCCAAGTACACCGTGACCGACGGCGAAGTCCTGCTCGACGGTGAAAACCTGCTCGAAATGAGCGTCGACGAGCGCGCCCGCGCCGGCCTGTTCCTTGCGATGCAGTACCCGGTTGAGGTTCCTGGCGTTTCGGTCGCTAACTTCCTGCGTACCGCCAAGACCGCCATCGATGGTGAAGCGCCGAAGTTGCGCACTTGGATCAAGGACGTCAATGCCGCCCTCGAGCGGATGACGCTGGATCCGACCTTCGCCCAGCGTTCGGTCAACGAAGGTTTCTCCGGCGGTGAAAAGAAACGCCACGAGATCGCTCAACTCGACCTGCTGAACCCGAAGTTCGCGATCCTTGACGAGACCGACTCTGGTTTGGACATCGACGCCCTGCGGGTCGTTTCCGACGGCGTCAACCGTTACTCCGAACAAGGTGACCGTGGCGTCCTTTTGATCACGCACTACACCCGCATCTTGAACTACATCAAGCCTGATTTCGTGCACGTTTTCGTTGCCGGGCGACTCGTAGAGACTGGCGGCAAGGAGCTTGCCGATCAGCTTGAGGCTGAGGGCTACGACAAGTTCATCAAGGCTTCGGTCTGAGAGGGCGGCAAATGCCCGAGTTCGATGTAGCCGCGATCCGCGATGATTTCCCGATCCTTTCGCGGACGATGGCAGGTGGGCACCCGCTGGTCTATTTGGACAGCGCGAACACCTCGCACAAACCGCAGCAAGTAGTGGACGCAATCGCTGAACACTATTTGCAGCACAATGCGAACGTCGCCCGGGCGATGCACCAACTCGGTGCCGAAGCCAGTGAAGCGTTTGAACTCGGTCGCACCAAGACCGCAGAGTTCATCGGGGCCACCAACCGCGACGAGGTCGTCTTCACCAAGAATGCCTCCGAAGCGTTGAACCTGGTCGCTCGGGTACTCGGTGATGCTGGCCGAATCGGCGGCGGTGACGAAGTCGTCGTCACCCAGATGGAACACCACTCGAACCTGGTGCCGTGGCAGCTGCTCACGCAGCGCACGGGCGCGACGCTTCGTTGGTACGGGGTCACTGGCGAGGGACGTCTGGATCTGGACTCGCTGGAGCTAACCGAGAAGACCAAAGTCGTTGCGGTTACCTGGGTTTCCAACATGCTCGGCACGATCAACCCGGTCGCCGAGATCGTTCGGCGCGCCCACGCCGTCGGCGCACTCGTGGTGATCGACGCCTCCCAGGCCGTTCCGCAACTGCCAGTAGATGTGGCGAGCCTTGGCGCCGATTTTGTGGCGTTCACCGGTCACAAAATGGTCGGCCCGACCGGAATCGGTGTGCTTTGGGGCCGCTATGACCTGTTGGCTGAACTTCCGCCGTTCCTCGGCGGTGGCGAAATGATCGAAACCGTTTCGATGGAACGAACCACGTTCGCTAAGCCACCGCACCGGTTCGAGGCGGGCACGCCGCCGATCGCCGAATCGGTTGGCCTCGGCGCGGCAGTCGACTATCTGACCCACGTCGGGATGGAGAATGTCGCCGCCCATGAACAGGCAATCACGGCCTATGCGCTGGCCCAGTTGAACGAGTTGCCTGGGGTCGGCATCGTCGGGCCACGAGAGCCAGTCGATCGCGGGGGAGCGATTAGCTTCACCATCGACGGCGTTCATCCGCACGACGTCGCCCAGTTGCTCGACTCGCAAGGGGTAGCAGTGCGGGCCGGTCACCATTGCGCCAAACCACTGCACCAAGTGTTTGGGATTCAGGCGACGACTCGGGCGTCGTTCTACCTGTACACCACCGAGGCCGAAATCGACGCGTTCGTCGCCGGCATTCGACACACCCAGAAGTATTTCGGAGTTTGAGATGAGTGCCGCAGACGTTGACGCGCTGTACCAAGAGATCATCTTGGACCATTACAAGCACCCGCAGGGCGCCGGACTTCGCGACGACTTCGACGCCGAAGTCCACCACGTGAACCCGACCTGCGGCGACGAGATCACCTTGCGCGTCCACCTCGACGGCACGACCGTGCGTGATGTCTCCTATCACGCTGAAGGCTGCTCAATCAGCCAAGCTTCGGCCTCGGTCATGTACGACCTGATCGTGGGTAAGTCCGTCGATGAGGATCTGGCCACCCTCGAGGTTTTCCAAGAACTCATGCAAGGCCGCGGCCAAGTAGAACCCAACGAAGACGTCCTCGAAGACGGAATCGCCTTCGCTGGAGTCGCCCAATTCCCGGCGCGAGTCAAATGCGCCCTACTGTCCTGGATGGCTTGGAAAGACGCCGTCGCTCAAGCCCTCGCCAAGGAGGAATCATGACCACCGATCACAGCGATTTGCCCGATGTTGCGGTAGCAACTACGGCAGCAAGTCCCACCAGTCGTGAGGACGTCGAGGAGGCACTTCGTGACGTTGTCGACCCGGAGTTGGGGATCAACGTTGTCGACTTGGGCCTCATCTATGGCGTCCACGTTGACGAACACAGCAACGCGATCATCCAGATGACGTTGACTTCGGCGGCCTGCCCGCTGACCGACGTGATCGAGGATCAGACTCGCGCGGCGCTCGACGGAATCGTCAACGATTTTCGGATCGAGTGGGTTTGGATGCCGCCGTGGGGTCCGGACAAGATCACCGAGGACGGCCGCGAGATGTTGCGTGCCCTCGGCTTCAACATCGGCTGATCTTCATTTAGGAAGTGGAATCAGCCGATCCGATGGAGCTCGCAACCTCGCAGGTTCCCGAGGCTGTGCCGGAGAATCGAACCTGGTGGCGAATCTTGCGCGGCGCATTGCGCGGCTTCCGAAAGCACGCCTGTCCTGACCTAGCAGCGGCACTGACCTATTACGCCGTCTTGTCGCTTTTCCCTGCCGCACTGGTCGTGTTGTCGCTATTGGGCCTTTTCGGTGAGGACCGATCGAGTGTCGACGCCATTTTGAGACTCTTGAATGAAGTCGGGGCTTCCTCTGTTGGCGAAACCATAGAACCGACGCTGGTGGAGCTTAGTGCGGCCCCACGGGCAGGAATGACTCTAGTTCTTGGTGTGCTTGCTGGTTTGTGGTCTGCATCGAGCTACGTCGGTGCGTTTGGGCGAGGGTTGAACCGGATCTTTGAGGTCGATGAGGAGCGACCTGGATGGCGCCTAAGACTGATGATGCTCGGGGTGACAATTGTTACCGTCACCTTGAGCGTCGTAGTGGCGCTCAGTCTCGTAATGACCGGTCCGGCCGCTCGCGCAGTAGGCGATGTTATCGGCCTAGGTTCGACTGCGGTAGTTATCTGGAATATTGCGAAATGGCCGGCCGTTCTGCTGATCGTTGCGTTCATCGTTGCGCTGCTGTACTTCGCAACGCCGAATATTCCCCGAGAGAAGTTCCGATGGGTTAGTGTCGGGTCGTTTGTAGCGATCGGGACGTGGCTGCTGGCCTCGCTTGCTTTCGGTTTCTATATTGCAAATTTCGCGAGCTACGACAAGACGTACGGATCACTTGGCGGCATAGTCATCTTCTTGCTTTGGCTCTGGCTGACCAACCTAGCTTTGCTCTTCGGCGCCCAGATCGACGCTGAGTTGGTGCGGGACGAGCGCCGCAGCCACGCGGTGGCAAACCGGCCGCAAAATAGCCGGTAGGATTGACCCATGACCGTCCAGCGCGAGTAAGTGCCGTCGAGCCTTCGACCTGCCCTTTAGCCTGACGAAAGATCCCAAATGATTACCGCTTCCAATGTGGAGCTGCGCTTCGGCGCGCGCGTCCTGATGTCCGATGTCTCCTTCCAAGTGACCAAAGGCGACAAGATTGGTCTGGTCGGCCGAAACGGTGCTGGCAAGACCACGCTGACAAAAATGTTGGCCGGAGCCGGGGGAGAGCCGTCTGCCGGTTCAATCGTGCGCACCGGCGAGATCGGCTATCTGCCTCAAGACCCGAAGACCGGCGACCTGTCGATCACTGCTCGTGACCGGATCTTGTCGGCTCGTGGCCTCGACGACGCGCTACGGCGCATGCGCAAAGCCGAGATTGAGATGGCTTCGGCCGATTCGGCGCTCGCCGAAGATGCGATGCGCCGTTACTCCCGCGCCGACGCCGATTTCGGTGCGGGTGGGGGATATGCGGCTGAGGCCGAAGCCGCGACAATCTCACACGCACTTGGCTTGCCTGACCGAGTTCTGCAGCAGCCCTTGCAGACGCTCTCTGGTGGACAACGCCGCCGAATCGAGTTGGCGCGAATCCTGTTCAGCGATGCTGACACGATGCTGTTGGACGAACCCACCAACCACTTGGACGCCGATTCGGTGACTTGGTTGCGGGGCTTTTTGCAAACCTATTCGGGTGGGTTGATCATCATCAGCCACGATGTTGAACTGGTTGAGGAGACCGTCAACAAGGTGTTCTACCTTGACGGAAACCGCGCGACGATCGATATCTACAACATGGGCTGGAAGCACTACCTGCGTCAGCGCGAAGCCGACGAAGCGCGCCGCAAGCGTGAGCGAGAAATTACCACCAAGACCGCTGAACGCCTGATCGCGCAGGGCAATAAGATGCGCGCGAAGGCCTCCAAAGCCTCCGCTGCCCAGCAAATGTTGCGCCGAGCAGAACAGATGATGTCTGGACTCGAAGACGTCCGCCAGAGCGAGAAGGTCGCCAAGATCGACTTCCCCAAGCCGGCACCCTGCGGCAAGACGCCGCTGATGGCAACCGGTCTGTCAAAGTCCTATGGTTCGCTGGAGATCTTCACCGACGTCGACTTGGCAATCGACCGGGGGAGTCGCGTCGTCATTTTGGGACTCAACGGTGCGGGTAAGACCACGCTGTTGCGAATGCTTGCCGGCACGCTGGAGTCAGACACCGGCGAAATCGTGCCCGGTCACGGGCTAAAGGTCGGCTACTTCGCGCAAGAACACGAGACGCTCGACTTGGAACGGACCGTGCTGGAGAACATGCAACGCTCGGCTCCAGACTTGACCGACACTCAGGCGCGCAGCGTGCTGGGCGCGTTCTTGTTCAGTGGCGACGACTCCGGTAAGTCCGCTGGGGTGCTTTCCGGTGGCGAGCGCACTCGCTTGGCGTTGGCCGGTTTGATCGTCTCGAGCGCGAATGTCCTGCTGCTCGATGAGCCGACCAACAACCTGGACCCGGCGTCGCGCGCTGAAGTGCTTGACGCGATTCGCCGTTATGAAGGTGCGATCATTCTGGTTTCGCACGACGAGGGTGCAGTGCGGGCGCTCGACCCGGACCGGGTGTTGTTGCTGCCAGACGGCGACGAGGACCTTTGGTCTGACGACTACGCCGACATCATCGCCCTAGCCTGACCTGAGTCGAACTGGCGCGGTTGCTTTCCTTTTACGCCGTTCCAAGACTTCGGCGCGGACGAACCAGAAGTAGCCAAATATCGCTAGAGCGGTGAAAAAGTACCACTGGATCGAATAGAACAGGCTCGGTCCTGAACCAAGGTCTGGTTGTTTCGCCAGCTCAATGCCGGCTTGCTCTGGTGCGGTCATCGCAACATACCCAGGAAGCAGTTCTTCGTTCAGGGTTTTTTCCCACTGCTTGCTGTCGATCGCACGCACTTGACCATCTGTTGGAGTAGTCGCTTTGGCGTCCGCAGTGCTGTTGGGTTGCAGCCAGCCCGTAATCGTCACGGTGCCCGGTGGGGGTGCAGGGATTGAATCGGGTGCGGCCCCGGTGTTGTCTGATTTGACCCAGCCGCGGTTGATCAAAACAACGTCGCCGCTTTCAAGCCGCAGGGGAGTGACGATCTCTACGCCAGGGCGCCCATCGCGTGCCGCGAAGCGGACCGTGGCTTCCTTCTCCGGCTCGAAGGCACCGGTTGCGGTCACAGTTTTCCAGGCCGAATCTTTCGTCCAACCAGCGGCCAAGGCGTCCTCGATTGGCACCGGTTCGGCGGTGTAGTTCGCCCGCGTGAGGGCGTTGGCGTCTTTGCGTTGCTGGTAGCGATCTGCTTGCCAGCCGCCGAGCCAGATAAAAAGCAGCGTCATCACCACGGTGAAAACTGCCAGCCCAATCCAGCGCGGGCTCACCAGAAAGCGATACACCTCAGCGTTCCACCTGGTCTGAACTTGGTGCGCCCAACTCTTGACGGTCCACCCCAAACGGGGAAGGTCCATCGCCGGGGTTTCGGATGGCCGAGTTGCCAATCACGACTGCAACATAGGGCAGGAAAATCGCCCCGGCGGCAAAAACCCACCGAATCCAATGATCGATTGCCACGAACGCGAGGAAGCAGGCGATCCGGATCGCCATCGAAATCAGATAATTCCGTTCACGGTGATCGACCTGGGCGCTGTGCGGCTCGCGGGCACTGGTGATCGAATGAACTTCGTCGTCGTTGCCGTGCGCCATAGGCACAACTCTACGCGGCAGGCATGATTGGACTATGAGCAACCGCACCTACCGCGTCACCGAGATTGTTGGCACCTCGCCCGAAGGCGTCAGCGAAGCCATTGATAGCGGCATAACTCGGGCATCGCAGACGCTTCGACACTTGGACTGGTTCGAGGTCGTCGGCATTCGTGGCCAGATCGTGGACGCCGAAGTCGAGCACTACCAAGTGACGATGAAAATCGGTTTCCGCCTCGAAGACGACGAGTAATCGCGCGAGTCAGGCGTCGGCGGCGTCGGCGGCTTCAACTTCCTCGCGGGTGATTCCCATGAGGTAGATGATCGCGTCGAGGTACGGGACATTGACGCTCGTCTTAGCCTGACTACGCACGAGAGGCTTGGCGTTGAAGGCAATGCCAAGCCCGGATGCGGCCAGCATGTCCAGATCGTTGGCGCCGTCACCGATAGCCACGGTGTTCTTGACATTGATCCCGGCCTCGTCGGCAAACCGGCGCAACGCGGTCGCTTTGCCGGCCCGATCGACAACCTCGCCAATCACCTTGCCGGTGAGTTGACCGTCAACCACTTCGAGTTCGTTAGCGGCGAAGTAGTCGATCTCGAGCGCTTCGGCAATCTGCTCAATGATTTGGGTGAAGCCACCGCTAACCAGCGCAAACCGGTAGCCGAGGCGTTTCAGCGTGCGAATCATGGTGCGGGCGCCTGGGGTGTAGTTGAGGTTGCGATAGACCTCGTCCAAGGCCGAAGCGGGCACACCTCGAAGTTGAGCCACCCGTTCATGCAGCGAGTCGGCAAAATCAATTTCGCCGCGCATCGCGCGTTCGGTTACCTCAGCGACAGCGGCCTCGCAGCCCGCGTGGGCAGCCAACATTTCGATGACTTCGCCTTGGATCAGGGTCGAGTCGACGTCCATCACCACCAGGCGTTGGGCGTGACGCAAAATGCCGTGTTCTTGAACGGCCACGTCGATGCCGTGCGAATGCCCGATCGCCGCCAACTCGGCTTGTAGGGCGTCAGGTTCGGCGCCAGATACTTCCAAGCGAATGGCGGTCACCGGGTACCTCGCCATTCGGACGATCCGGTCGATGTTACCGCCGAGTCCCTTGATTCCGGCAGTGAGTGCGGCCATCGCTGCCGGCTTAAGCGGGGCGCCGAGGACTACAACCTGCGAACGACCGACCCGCCGGGCGCGGTTGTCGCCAAGCCCGTGGACGGATTCGACGCCCAGTCCCATATCGGAACTGGCCGCCTTCATCGTCATGTCAAACGCGACCGGATCTGTCGGGGCGGTTACTAGAACACTGAGCACCAAGTGGCCACGAACGACCAGCTGCTCGACGTCGAGAATTTCGACCTCGTGGGCGGCCAGCTCGGCGAACACCCGAGTGGAGACGCCAGCGCGGTCTGGTCCGCTGAAGGTGACCAAAACAGTTGGGGCGGTCAGTTGCGCTGTTGGGGTCAGCGTCGGGTCTAATGCACTCATCACGACGAGGGTATCTGCCTTGAGCTAGGCAGAACCGATAGGTTGTTGGCGTGGCTGCAGTGTTTGAGTTGACCGACGTATCGGTTATGCGTGCCGGTAAGTACCTTTTGAACCGAATTAGTTGGCAGGTCAACACCGGTGAGCATTGGGTAGTGATCGGGCCAAACGGTGCCGGAAAGACCACTTTGCTGCAAATTTTGTCGGCAAACCTGCACCCAACATCGGGAGCTGCGCAGATACTTGGCGAACCGTTGGGCGGGGTGGACGTATTCGAACTGCGCACCCGAATCGGCCACACGAGTTCAACCATCGCCGAACGGGTGCCAACCAACGAGACCGTACAGAACCTGGTCCTTTCGGCCGCCTACGCGGTGCTAGGTCGCTGGAATGAGGAGTACGACGAGCAAGACCATGCTCGGGCGCAAGCGATGATGGCCGAGTTGGGCATCGTAGCACTGGCTGACCGCACTTTTGGGACGCTTTCCGAAGGCGAAAAGAAGCGGGTTCTAATCTGCCGGGCGCTCATGACTGATCCCGAAGCGATCCTGCTCGACGAGCCGGCCGCCGGCCTCGATGTCGGCGCCCGCGAAGACCTGATCGAGAGCATCGAGGCGCTTGCTTCTGACGCTCAGGGACCGGCATTGGTGATGGTTTCGCATCACCTAGAAGAGATCGCGCCAGGCTTCACTCATGCGTTGCTATTGGCGAAGGGCCAGATCGTCGCGGCCGGTCCGATCGCTCAGACTTTGACCTCATCGAACTTGACTGCGGCCTTTGGTCAACGACTAGAAGTAAGCCACGACCATGGACGATTCGTGGCTAGACGTCCACCTGCGCGGCACAGGGCGAACTGAGAGGGAGCAAATGGACTGGTTTGGGTCGGACATCTGGTTGACGTGGGTCGCCTTGGGCGTTTTCGTTGGGCTGATTGAACTCAGCAGCGGCGAACTTATTTTCCTGATGTTTTCCGTTGCGGCCTTCGCTTCAGCCGCTGCTGCCGGACTTGGTGCCTCGGTGGAGTTGCAACTTGTCGTCTTCGGCGTTGTCGCCACCGCACTCTTGTCGCTCGTGCGCCCGCGAATCGCGGCACGCGTGCATGACGGGCCTACGCTGCCGTCTGGACAGCATGGTCTGGTTGGCGAACTTGCGATTGTCGCTGAAGAAATCAGCCGTCACGGTGGCCGGATCCAAGTTGGCGACGTCTACTGGACTGCGCGACCAGTCGATCCGGATGCGATCTATGTCGTCGGGGAAGAACTTGTTGTGACCGATATCGATGGCGCGGTTGCGCACGTCGAACGAAAGGGAAATTGATGACCGCCGTTGTTTTGATGTTCCTGTTCTTGGTGCTGCTGCTGATCGTGACCGCAGCGGCCAGTTTGAAAATTATCCCGCAGAACTTCGCCGGAATTGTCGAGCGGCTCGGCAAGTACCGCACCACTTTGGCGTCTGGTCCTCATCTGATCGTCCCGTTCTTGGACCGAGTGAAATACCGGATCGACCAACGTGAACAGGTAGTTTCGTTCCCGCCCCAAGGCGTTATCACCGAAGACAACCTGACCGTTGAGATCGACACGGTCATCTTGTTCACGGTGAACAATCCGGTGGCCGCGACCTACGAGATCGTCAACTACATCGACGGCATCCATCAACTCACGATGACCACGCTACGAAACATCATCGGTGGCATGACGCTTGAACACGCGCTCACTAGTCGTGACCAAATCAACCGAACTTTGAGTGCTGAACTTGATGCGGCCACCGGACGCTGGGGGATCAAGGTCAGCCGCGTTGAACTCAAGAGCATCGATCCGCCGATGTCGATCATTGACGCGATGGAAAAGCAAATGCGCGCCGAGCGGGACAAGCGAGCCGTCATTTTGACCGCCGAGGGCGAGCGCCAGTCCGCGATTTTGACCGCCGAAGGTCAAAAGCAGGCCGCGATTTTGACCGCCGAGGGCGAAAAGCAGTCGGCCGTGTTGCGCGCCGAGGGCGAAAAGCAGGCCGCAGTGCTGACTGCACAGGGTGAAGGCCGCGCGATCGAGACGGTCTTCCAGGCTATCCACGACGGTAATCCAGACCAGAAATTGCTTTCATACCAGTACTTGCAGACGCTGCCGAAGATCGCGCAAGGCAACAACGCTTCGACCTGGATCATCCCGGCCGAAGTCACCGCGGCGCTCAGCACGATCGGCAACGTGGTCGGCTCCATCCCGGTAGATGGCGGGGGATCGCTCAAGCGCGTCGATCTAGACGAACCAGTTGTTGACGAGTCGAAGGCTCCGGCCGAAACCACGAGTGCGGTCGAAGAGGCAATTCGGGCCGCTAAGCAAGCCGAGTCACCAATCACAACTCCGGATGAGCCGCCGACTGACCAGCCGACCGTCTAGTCGCTCTACCACTGCCAAGTCCCGTGGATTATGGCCCGACCTAGCGTCTTGAAGGCCAGGTTGAAGCCAACCACGGCCGGCGAGGCGGATGCGTCGACGCCAAGTGTTTTGGCTTTGACCGCATGGACGACGAAGAAGTAGCGGTGTAACTGATCGCCTTCTGGTGGCGCCGCACCCATGAAGTTCAGTCCGCCGCCGTCGTTTCGTACGTGGAACGCACCAGCAGGCAAGCTGGCGTCGCTAGCACCGGCGCCGGTTGCCAGCTCGGTGACCTCTACAGGGATGTCGACGACGGTCCAATGCCAGAAACCGGACACGATGGGCGCGTCTGGGTCAAAGCAGGAGACCACGAACGACTCAGTTCCGGCCGGTGCGCCACTCCAAGCAAGGTGCGGGGAAGTGTCGCCGTGGGCGTTGACTTGGGCCGGATCCAACGGTTGGCCGTCCTGCACGTCGTTGCTACGGACTGCGAACGACGCAACCGTCGGCAGTAGCGGGTAAGGGTCAGGGGTGACGGGTCGATCAAGGCTCATGGCAATAACCTAGTGCGGTGGCAGAGCTAATCGCAGTCGAAGATCCGTCCGACCCGCGATTGCGCGATTACACCAATCTTCGCGACGTCCAACTGCGCACTAAGACCGAAGCCGAACGCGGAATCTACTTGGCCGAAGGCGAGAAGGTGATTCGCCGCGCGCTTGAGGCCAACCACCAGGCCCGCTCGTTTCTACTCGCGCCCAGGTGGTTGGAGTCGCTGGCCGATGTGCTCGCCGAATCGCCAGCACCGGTTTACGTGCTGGCCGAAAAAGACATTGAACGCCTGACCGGGTTCCACGTTCACCGTGGGGCGATGGCGGCAATCAACCGGCCGGAGCCGTTGTCGGTCGAGCAGGTTCTGGCCGGTGCGAGCCGAGTGTTGGTCGCCGAGGACTTGGTTGACCATACAAATATCGGCGCTGTAATGCGCAACGTCGCCGCGCTAGGTTTTGACGGGGTACTGCTGTCGCCGAGGTGCGCAGATCCGCTCTATCGGCGCTCGATCAAGGTGGCGATGGGTGCAGTCTTCACTTTGCCGTGGGCGCGGATCGACGACTGGTATGGATTGCCAAGTCTCTTGGCAGACCACGGATTCACGTCCTATGCGATGACGTTGGCCGATGACTCAATCGCGATCGACGCGGTGGAGCCAGCTAAAAAGGTGGCGGTGATCGTCGGTTCAGAAGGGCCGGGACTGAGCGAACACTGGCAACGCGAAGCGGACTATCGGGTAAAGATTCCGATGGCTGCGGGCATCGATTCGCTCAACGTGGCCGCCTCCACCGCGATTGCCTGCTGGTGGTTTCGGCCGAACCAATCGTGAGGAGTCAGTCGACTTCTTCGCCCACGGGCCAGTCGTCCTGGTATTCATCGGCGACCTGCTTATGCAGCTTGTAAAGCTTCTTTCGTGCCTTTTCGGGAACCCGGTCACCAAAAACGGTGCCGAACAGGTGGTCGGTTTCATGCTGGAGGCAGCGCGCGAGTAGGCCGGTTCCTTCGAAGGCGACCGGCTCTCCGAGGTGATCAAAACCGGTGACCCAAGAGTGATCTGGCCGGCCGCATTCGGTGAACGCTCCGGGCAAAGACAGGCAGCCTTCATCGGCGACGTCGAGTTGGCGGTCGGCCCCGTTAGGCAGTCGCAGGACTGGATTGCAGACGACGCCGGTGATTCGCTGTTGGTCCGCGTCGGGGCAGTCGAAAACGAAAACCTTCAGGTCGACTCCGACTTGGTTGGCTGCTAGACCAACGCCTTCGGCGGCGTACATCGTGGCGACCATGTCGGCGACAAGCGTGGCAAGTTCATCATCGAACTCGATGACGTCGGCCAGTTCATGATGCATAACTGGCGTTCCCCAGCGGGTGATTGGGCGAACGTTTCCGCCAGTTGGCAGCGGTCGGGACTGATCTGCAGAAGGTATTTCAGGCACGCCTCAGCCTAACGAGAGTCAGGACACATGAAAAAAGTGGGCGACAGATTCGAATTTCAGATACTCTCGGTATGCGAATGGGATACCATCGGTATCTGAAACTGCAACCAGCAGAAATTCACCTGAAACTATAGGGAGTGAACGTGGCGGGTAAAGACCCCATGGCCTTCGGGCTTAGCGTGCTGAATAAGGTAGCCGCTTCCGAAACGCTCGACAAGCTCGGTTTGCGCAAGTTCACCGAGCGTGCAATCCACCAAAGCACCAAGTCCGGCTTCCAAGCGGCCGGCGCTATGCAGCGCACCTTCAAAAAGGTTTCCGGTGGCGGCCAGGGTAACCGGCCGACCAGCAATAAACCGACTGGTGTGTTCGACCTAACCCCGACCGAAGATCAGCAAATGATGGTCGAAGTTATTTCCGAGTTTGCTTCGGCCGTCTTGCGCCCCGGCGCTGAAGAAGCCGAAAAGGTTGACGACACCCCCAAGGAAGTTTTGGCCCAGACCGGCGAGTTCGGTCTGTCGCTCATCAACATTCCTGAAGAGCTCGGCGGACTCTCCCAAGAGCGTTCGTCGGTGACCGGCGTCCTCGTGGCTGAGGCTCTTGCCGAAGGCGACATGGGTCAAGCAGTAGCCTGCTTGGCACCGTCTGCGGTTGGCACCGCGATCTCGCTATGGGGAACCGAGGCCCAGCAGCAGACCTACTTGGCCGACTTCGCCGGCGAGAACGTGCCAGCAGCGGCCTTGGTAGTCAACGAGCCGCAGGCGATGTTCGACCCGTTCGCCCTGCAGACCACGGCAAAGAAGTCCGATTCGGGCTACGTCCTAAACGGTCTCAAGTCTGGCGCCGTGCGCGCTAGTGAAGCTGAACTGTTCGTGATTGCCGCTGACGTCGAGGGCCGCGGCCCGTCGATGATCATCGTTGAGGCGAACACCGAAGGCGTATCAGTTGCTGCCGACCCGAGCATGGGTCTTCGTGCTGCTGGCCTGTCGCGAATCCAGCTGACTGACGTCCAGGTAGGCGAGGACGCGATCCTCGGTTCGGTTGACGACTACCGCTCGATGATCCGGTTGTCGCGACTCGGGTGGGCAGCTCTTGCGCTCGGTACCGCCAAATCAGTCTTGGACTATGTGAAGGACTACGTAGTGACTCGCGAAGCGTTCGGCGAGCCGATCGCCTACCGCCAAGCAGTAGCTTTCACCGTCGCCGATATGGCGATCGAGCTCGAAGGTATGCGTCTGGTCACCCTAAAGGCCGCATCGCGTGCCGACCGCGGTGATGACTTCGCTCGCGAAGGCGCGCTCGCGCGTCGCCTGTCCACCGAGTACGGCATGAAGATCGGTACCGACGGCGTCCAGCTGCTCGGTGGCCACGGCTTCGTCAAGGAACATCCCGTTGAGCGTTGGTATCGCGACTTGCGCGCGGTCGGCGTCATGGAAGGAGCAGTCCTCGTCTGAGGGCAGAACACATCATGATCAATCTCGAAACTCCGAAGAAGTTCAACGCATTCGTTCAACAGGCACACGATGTTGCCAATGAATTCCTGCGGGCGAACTCGCGCAAATACGACCTTGCCGAGCATTCCTACCCCAAGGAACTCGACTTGTTGGCCTCGTTGATCGACGGCATGAACGAGTCTGGTACCGGCTCCGGTGCAGGCGCGGCCGGTGTGCGCGTCGACGAAGATAAGAAGGGCAAGTCGGGCGTCAAAAATGGCTCGAACATGTCCTCGGTGCTGTCGGTAATCGAAATGTGCTGGGGCGATGTTGGCCTCCTGCTTTCGATGCCTCGTCAAGGACTCGGCAACTCGGCCATCGCTTCGGTCGCCACCGACGAACAGCTTGAACGCTTCAAGGGCACCTGGGCCTCGATGGCGATCACTGAGCCGAGCTTCGGTTCGGACTCGGCCGCCATCAAGACCACCGCGACCAAAGACGGCGATCACTACGTCCTAAACGGCGAAAAGATCTTCGTAACCGCTGGCGATCGCTCCGACTCGGTAGTCGTCTGGGCCACCTTGGACAAGGAACTGGGTCGCGCGGCCGTCAAGTCGTTCGTCGTGCCCAAGTCGCTGCCGGGCATCCGCGTCGAGCGCCTCGAGCACAAGCTCGGAATCCGGGCTTCCGACACTGCCGTGATCGTTCTGGACAACTGCCGCGTTCCGGCCGAAAACCTGCTCGGCTCGCCTGAGATCGACACGGCCAAGGGTTTCGCTGGCGCGATGGCAACGTTCGACAACACCCGGCCGCTGGTTGCCGGGATGGCTGTTGGCTGCGCGCGCGCTTCGCTAGATACGATGCGTGAACTGATTGAGCAGGCAGGGTTCGTCATCGACTACGACCGCCCGGCCGCGGTTCAGCCACACGTTGTCGCCACTTTCCTGCAGATGGAAGCGGACTGGGAAGCAGCGCTGCTGTTGACCTTGGAGGCCGCGTGGATGGCCGACAACCGTCAGGCAAACTCGCTGCAAGCTTCGATGGCTAAGGCGAAAGCTGGCCGCTCGGGCAACCAGATCACGCTCAAGTGTGTCGAGCTGGCCGGCTCCATCGGCTACAGCGAAAATGAATTCTTGGAGAAGTGGGCTCGCGACTCCAAGATCCTCGATATCTTCGAGGGCACTCAGCAGATTCAGCAGCTGATTATTGCTCGTCGGCTCTTGGGACTGAACAGTTCCCAGCTGAAGTGAGCTAACGCCGAACGCACCGCGATCAGGGACTCAGCATGGCCTTGATCGCGGTGCGTTCGTGCATTCGGCGGTACCCCTCGGCGCACTTCGTAAAGCCGGTCAATTTCGAAAAGTGATCGCAAGAGAACAGGATCATGAAGTGAGAGTTCTTCTGACCAGGTGGGGATGGTTAATCATCCTCATTGTTGCGGCAGCAGTCTTCTTTATCGAACCCACTGACGGCGCTCTGCTGGCCAGCCGAATTCTGCTGGGGCTTGGCATTCTGGCTGCTGTCTTGAGAATTCTGCTGAAGCGCAAAGCGAGCCAGGCCTCAACATGATGGCGGAAACTCCATCATTTTCGTGATCGCTTCGGAGATGACGGTTTCTGGCCGACCGTGTTGGGCGACCGGGACTGAGCTGAGTTTTGGTTGACACCTGACGCGAAGATTCACCTTGAGTGGGTCTTCGCGTCAATGTGTTCGGGATGATCGTTCGAAGGCGGCGCCGTAGTCTATTGGTTCGAGTCGGTGTCGGCCTCAAGTTGCGGGTCTGCAACGGTCTTGACTCGAATATCTCCGGGGGAGTGCAGGATGGTTGCCCGCCTGCGTGCAAGGATGGCAGGCATGAGTGAAAAGCCCGAAGTTGACTTCACCCCAGGCCCTGCCCCGCTCGAGTTGGTTATCGAGGACATCACCGTTGGCGAAGGCGACGAAGCCGTAGCCGGCGGCGTCGTAGACGTTCACTACGTTGGTGTCGATTTTGAAACCGGCGAGCAGTTCGACGCCTCTTGGGATCGCGGCCAGTCGGCCCGCTTCCCGTTGCCGCAGCTGATTGGCGCGTGGCAGCAGGGCATCCCCGGGATGAAGGTTGGCGGCCGCCGCAAACTTGTTGCGCCGCCAGAACTTGCCTACGGTCCTGCTGGCGGCGGTCATCGTCTGTCCGGTCGCACCCTGGTGTTCGTTATCGACCTGCTCGGCGTTGGCTGAACCCAGAACTTCAACGGACTCGAATCAGCGCAGTTCGTCCAAGGCCTTCTCGACTCGCTTGACCGAAATTGGTCCGGCAGCGCGAAGTTCTTGGGCGAACGTGCTGACTCGCAGTTCCTCCAGCATCCAACGCACCCGCTGCACCGGTTTGCTGAGTCGCTGCCACGGCCGCAGGTCTTTGGTCTGTTCGTGAAAGCGCGCCTCCAGCGCCCAGATCTCGCTCGGATCCTTCGTCGAGGTCAGGCGCTTTTGTGCTGCCCGCAGATAGACGGCCAGGCGACCGATTTGATCGGCGCCCATATCGCGGATGAAGCCAGGATGAAGCAGCCACGACAGTTGCACGGTGACGTCCTCGCCGGCGGCGTCCTTGCCGGGATTCAGGTCGCCTAGCGCCTGCAGCGCGCTGATTGTTTGGCGAACGATCCGTTCGGTGACACCGGCAGCATCAGCCCTGACTAGGTCTCGCAGTCGGCGGTAGTCGTCCTCGTCCCAAACGGGACCGCCGTGGGTGAGAACCAACTCGTCCAGCGCGGTCAGCCAAGACTCTTCGATCACTGCCGCAGCAGACCCCTGAGGCGCCGTTGCGAGCAGGAGTTTGTCTTGGAGAGAAAGCGTTCGACCGATCGTGACCACCGGCGAGGCGGTCGACAGCGCGATAAGTCGCGACAAACCACGAACAGCGGCTACCTGCTGTTCGGTTTTGGTGCGCAAGACTCGTAGGGCGACGCTGTCGGTCTCGTCGACGATCGCTGGATAGCCGGTCACTTGGGCGGCGGTGATGGTCTGCTCCACTGTGCCAAAGTCCCAGTCGGTGATGCCCGTTCGTTCCGATGCTTGCGCCACGCGGCTCAAGTCTCGGCGCAGTCGCGGCTCAAGCTCGGTACGCAGAATCGGTAGGTCTTTACCGCTGGCGATCTCGCGGTCACCGTCAACGATCCGAAAGGTCGGCCGCAGGCTCTCGGGCAGGTTAGCGGGCACGATCAACTCGGCCGGCACGTCCAAGGCGCGAGCGAGTTCGGTGCGCAAGTTCGTGGTCGAGTCCAAAGTCGGAACGATGCGTTCGGCAGTCTGCGCCGCCGGCGCGAACCTTCGCCGTTCGGACTTCGGCAGGAGTCGGATGAGTTCGGTAATCAGCTCGACCCGGCGCCCGGGCACGCTCCACTCGAACTGCGAATCGTCGATGGTGAGCAGCTCTTCGACCGGCACGGTGACGGTCAGGCCGTCGTCGCTGGCCTGCGGATCGAACCGGTACGACAGGTCGAACGAGTCGAAACCGTCGCTAGTTGACGTCCATGAGGTCGGAAAAGCGTCGTCGTCGACGGTGGCGGTGAACAAGTCGTCGGTGAAGTTCAGGATCTTCTTGTCTGGCTGCTTTTTCCACCAGGCGTCAAAGTGACGAACCGACACCACCTCGGCGGGAATGCGTTGGTCGTAGAAACCAACGAGCACTTCGTCGTCGACGCGCAGACCCCGGGTGCGGACGCGGTCTTCGAGCGCTTCGATCTCGGCTATCCGGTCTTGATTGCGCTTCCAGAATTGGTGGTGGGTGCGCCACTGGCCGCCCACGAGTGCGTGGCGAATGAACAGTTCGCGCGCCAGTGGCGCATCGTGTTTGGCGAGCATCACGGTGCGGTCAACAACCACGGGAATCCCGTAGAGAGTTGAGCGTTGGGTGGCCACCGCAGAACCGCGTTTGGCCGACCACCGCGGCTCGGAGTATTGGTGTTTGAGGAGGTGACCCGCTGCGCTTTCGACCCAGGCCGGATCTACTTTGGCTGCGTCGCGAGCCCAGAGCCGAGAAGTCTCGACGAGCTCGCCGGCCATCAGCCAGCGGGGCGGCTTTTTCGCTAGGCCAGAGCCGGGGAAGACCGCGAACCGGGCACCGCGAGCGCCGAGGTATTCGCGACCTTGTTCGTCGCGCACACCAACGTGCGAAAGCAGGCCATGCAGCAGTGCTTGATGAATCTTGTCGGCGTCTGGTTCTACGCGAACCTTGCCAGGTTTGAACCCGAGCTCACGAACCGTGCGCCGCAGTTGAGAGTTCACGTCGGACCATTCGCGTACCCGCAGGTAGTGCAAGAACTGGTCGTGGCACATTCGGCGGAACTTCGTATGGGAAAGGTCATCGCGCTGCTCCTGCAGGTATTGCCACAGTTTGAGTAGCGACAGGAAGTCCGAATCGGGCTGGCGGAACCGAGCATGCGAAGTGTCGGCGGCCTGCTGACGTTCTAACGGTCGTTCGCGCACGTCCTGGATGGACAGGCCAGCCACGATCACGAGGACCTCTGGCAGGACGCCGAGCCGGTCTGCGGCCAACACCATGCGCGCGTGGCGAGGGTCCAGTGGCAGCCGCGACATGGTGCGGCCAAGGCGGGTGAGCCGATCGGATCCGGCCGATGTTGGCTTGAGCGCGTCGAGTTCACGAAGCAGGTTCAACCCGTCGGCGACCGCTCGATGGTCCGGGGCGTCGAGGAAACCGAACTCGTCGATTGGGCCAAGTTCCAGCGCGGCCATTTGCAATATGACGCTCGCCAAGTTCGTCCGCAAAATCTCCGGGTCGGTGAACTCGGGTCTTGCCTCGAAGTCCTCTTCGTCGTACAGGCGAATACAGATGCCGTCTGCGACTCGCCCGCAGCGCCCGGCGCGTTGAGCAGCGCTGGCTTGGGAGATCCGTTCGATCGGCAGTCGCTGGACTTTCAACCGGGTGCTGAACCTTGAGATTCGGGCCAAGCCGGGGTCGACCACAAAGCGGATTCCGGGCACGGTGATGGAGGTTTCGGCCACGTTCGTCGCGAGCACTATTCGCCGGCGCGGACCCGACTGGAATACCTTGCTTTGTTCATGAGCGGCGAGTCGACCGTAAAGCGGAACCACGTCGCCAAAGTTGCGCCCTTCGAGGACTTCGGCGGTGTCTCGAATGTCGCGTTCGCCGGGCAAGAACACGAGTACGTCACCGTCTCGCGGGAGAGAACCGATGGCGCTGGTGATCCCGTCAATGATGTCGTCTTCGCGATCCAGTGGTTGGTAACGCACCTCGACCGGGTAGGTGCGGCCGCTGACCTCGATCACCGGGACTTTGCGATTCGGTGTCGTGAACAGTTCAGCGAAGCGGTCGACGTCAATCGTGGCCGAAGTGATGATGAGTTTGAGGTCCGGTCGCTTGTCGAGCAGGACACGCAAGTAGCCGAGCAGGAAGTCGATCGCGAGCGATCGTTCGTGCGCCTCGTCGATGATGATCGTGTCGTAGCGCTCGAGTCGACGGTCGTGCTGTAGCTCGGTAAGCAGCAGGCCGTCGGTGACGAGTTTGATGATCGTGTTTGCGCTGGACTTGTCATCGAACCTGACTGCGTAGCCCACTTCGGCGCCCAGTTCGACCTCGCACTCTTGGGCGATTCGGGCGGCCACCGATCGTGCCGCGATGCGCCGCGGCTGGGTGTGGGCGATCTTGGTGCGGCCCAGCTCGGCGGCGATCTTCGGCAACTGCGTCGTTTTGCCCGAGCCAGTTTCGCCCGCGATCACCACGACTTGGTTGCTTGCGATCGCGTCGCGGATTTCATCGTGGCGGGCACTGATCGGCAACGCCGGATCGAACGCTACTTTCATCGGTTCGTTACCTCAAGCCCAACTGTTCGCCTAGGAGCGCAAACCCAACGAACGCCACCAGGTCCAAGATCGTGTGCGCGATGATCAACGGCATGACGCGCTTCGTCCGATAAAAGAACCACCCGAAAATTATGCCCATGACGAAGTTGCCAACGAACTGCCCGAAGCCTTGGTAGAGGTGATAGGTGCCTCGCAACAGGGCCGAGGTCACGATGATCAGGGGAGTGCCCCAACCGAACTGGCGTAACCGCGTCATCAGGTAGCCGACGACGATCACTTCTTCGAGGACCGCATTTTGCAGGGCCGAGAGTACGAGCACGGTCACCGACCACCAGTAGAGCTGGTCGGGACTGGGAATGATTTCGGCGGTCAGCCCGAGCGCACGACCGCCGAAGTAGACGCCCAACCCGGGGATACCGATGAGCGCGGCAAGTCCGAAACCGAAAGCCAAATCGCGTCCGGGTCTGGCTGCGTCGAGGCCAAGACGTTTCAGGACGCCGGGGGAGTCTTCGTCCAAACTCAGCAGGTAGAGCGCCAGCGCCACCGGGACGAGCGCGAAACCAATCGCCAGCAACTGATACGTCAGGTCAAGCCAGGGCACTTCATTGCGTGACTGGTTCAGCGTGGCGGTCGAATTCTGCAGGCTGCCTTCGCTGAGTTTACGGATGAGGCTGACGGTCGCATAGACCGCCGACTGGCCCAAGGAGAGGCCGAGGACTATCCAGACCTCAGCGCGCAGGCGCCGAGTCACCGGGTCACAGGTCGTTCGTGGCGAAGGAATTGCAGGAGTTCAGGTTGCCGGACTCGTAGCCCGTGGTGAACCACCGCTGGCGCGACTGGCTCGAGCCGTGAGTCCAGGTGTCCTGATTTACTCGCCCGCCACCTAGGGTTTCTTGAATGTGATCGTCACCGACCGCGGCTGCAGCCGACATCGCCGACTTGATGTCGTTCGCTGTCAGTGGCTCGATCAACGTGTTGCCGGCATCGTCTTTAGTGGTTGCCGCGTGGTTTGCCCAAACCCCGGCGAAACAGTCGGCCATTAGTTCGACTCGAACTCCGCCGCTGAGCGGACCAGATTTGCCGTCTTGACCTTTGGCCAGGATGCCGAGAATGTTCTGCACGTGATGACCGTATTCGTGGGCCACTACGTACATCTGGGCGAGGTTTCCGCCGTCTGCCCCGAACTGTGATTCGAGTTCGTCGAAGAAGGCCGCGTCGATGTAGACGCGCTCATCGGCGGGGCAGTAGAAGGGACCGGTCGCGTTCGAAGCCCTGCCACAGGGCGACTGGGTCACGCCCGAGTAGATCACCGTTTTTGCTTCGCGGTATTCGCGGCCGACATCTTGGGGGAGTGCGACTGCCCAATAGTTCTGGACGCTGTTGACGGTGCCGACAATCCGGCAAGTCACATCTTTGTTAGCGTCTGCGCCGGTCTGGCAGTGGGCGAACGAAGTATCTGAACCATCGGTACCGCCGAGCATGACCTGATTTAGGTCGTAAGTCGATGCGGTGCCGCCGCTGAGTGGATTTCCGCCGAGGAACATGACGAGGAGCAGGAGCAGTAGCCCGCCGATGCCGCCGCCGACTACTGCTCCACTCTTGCCGCCACCAACGACTTGGCTGGTGTCAAGGTTTGCGCCCTCGTTGAAAGTCATGCCCAGATTCTATTCAGTTTCAGCGCTTGCCGCCGCCAAGCAGCCCACCGAGCAGGTCGCCTAGCCCGCCACCAGCACTACCGCCGGACTTGCCGCCACCGAGTAGGCCGCCGACAATGTCGCCGAGTCCGCCACCGGAGTTACCGCCACCAAGCAGCCCGCCGAGGAGGTCTTCGATTCCGCCGCCTTGGCTGGTCTTGCCGCCGGCGTTCTTAGCCAGGTAGGCCAACACAATCGGCGCGAGCATCGGCAGCAGTTTTTTGACAAGGTCGGTGTCTTGGGCGCCTTTGGCGCCGCCGAGTGCTGCAGCAACATCGTCGGACTTGTCGCCGAATATGTTCTTCACGATCTTTGCGCCGTCAGCGGTATCAATCGAGGTGACGTCGACGCCGCCGTCGAGGATGCTGCCGTCTTTGGATGCGAGGGCCTTGCCAAGTGACGCTGCGCCGGCAGGATCTTTGGCGTTCGCGCCGAGTCCTCCCAAGATTGCCGGGAGTGCGGCCTCGATGCCCTGCTGAGCGACGGCCGGGTCGATCCCGAGTTGTGACGCGATCTGGTTTACCGGGATCTGGCCTATTAGGTCGTTGAGGTCGGGCATGGCGCACTCCTTTGTCGTGGTCGCTTGGGCTTGGTTGCTCGCGCGCGACGCGCAAGATGAGTCTAGTGAGATTGTGAACTTTGCCTAGGGTGACACTTATGAGTGAACTCAGTTCTCCAGCCTTACCGATGCTTGGTGACGACCTTGCTAGGAGGTCGGCCCTTCGAAAAATGCGACTCGTCGCCACGTCGCTCCTCGGGGTCGCCGCGATCATTTTTGCCGCGACTCATGGGCACGGCGGGGGCTGGGGCTATGTGAATGCGGCGGCCGAGGCGGCGATGGTTGGCGCAATCGCTGACTGGTTTGCGGTCACGGCGTTGTTTCGCCATCCGCTGGGCCTGCCGATCCCGCACACGGCGTTGATCCCTAAGAAGAAGGATCAGTTGGCGGCGAGTCTGCAAGATTTTGTCGCCGAGAATTTCCTGCACGAGGCAGTTATTAGAGAGCGGATTTCAACCGCTGCGCCGGCCGAGCGTATCGGCGCATGGCTGACGGCTGAGGGGCGAACTCACCGGATTGTCGACGAAGGTTCTCGTATCGGGGCCGATCTGCTTGGCCGGATCAAAGAAGAAGACGTCTCAGCGGTAATCACCGAGATGATCGTGCCGAGGATGATGAACGAACCGTTGAGTGAGGCTGCTGGCCAAATGCTGGCGGAGATCCTTGACGAGGGCGCACACAACGGCTTGGTGGATTTGGGTCTCGATGAGTTGGCGAGCTGGTTGAGCCGCCACCCCGAACGCATCACCGATTTGATCAAGCAGCGCGCCCCGGATTGGTCGCCGAACTGGGCAAACAACATGGTGGCGGACAAACTGTTTCGCGAGGCGATGTCCTGGTTGCGTGACATTCGAAGCGACCCGAATCACGATGCGCGAAAGGCGTTGGACCATTGGCTGGTTCAGTTGGCGCAGGACTTGCAATTCGATGCCGAAACGATGGAGCGCGCCGAGCGGTTGAAGCAGCGCCTGCTAACCCAGCCGAAAGCGGCCACCACGGCGGTCAGGTTGTGGGATTCGTTCCGCCGCAGCCTGATCGATTCGCTCAACACCGAAGACGGTTTGCTGCGCCGGCGAGTAATTGAGGAGCTTGAGCTGTTGGGTACCCGACTGCAATCAGATCCCAACCTGGGGGCCAGAGTCGACCGGTGGGTCGCCGACGGCGCCGCCTACCTGGCAAAGAATTACGGAGCTGAAGTGTCGACCATCATTTCGGCGACCGTCGAACGCTGGGACGGCAAAGAGACCGCCGAACGCATCGAACTGTTCGTCGGACGAGACCTGCAATTCATTCGGATCAACGGCACCGTGGTGGGCGGTCTAGTCGGGTTAGGGATCCACTCGCTCACCCAGATTCCCCTTTGGTAGACTTCAGTGCTGCATCAGTTGCACCACGTCCGGGTGGCGGAATAGGTAGACGCGCTAGCTTGAGGTGCTAGTGCCCGGTTACGGGCATGGGGGTTCAAGTCCCCCCTCGGACACATCAAAGATATGGCCCCTGACCTGCGGAAACGCGGTCTGGGGCCTTTCGCATTTTCCACCATGGGGGCACCATGGGGGCACATGCGACTGGGACTGCCCGGCCTTTTCGGGTTCAGAGGCCTTCTTCAGCGCTGAGGCCGGCGTCGTAGGTGGCTGTTCCAATGGGCTCGTCGACGGGTTGGGGTTTGGGCTTCGGCTTAAGAGATCGTGCAGGCCGGCGTTGATGCCGCCTTCAATCTGGTTGGTCGATGAAGCGATCTTCAGTCCTTCGAGTTCGGGTGCCAGGTAGACGAACAGGCGTTCCTCGCGGGCTAGTTTGGCCAACAGGCGGTAGGTGCTGCGGAGCCGGTCGTGGGGTACGGCCAGCGCCGACCTGCCCGAACCCGTTCGGGCACGACGCCAGTGGATTCGAGTTGGTAGCGGTAGGTCCGTTGCCGGGTCAGTTGACCAGCTCAGTCGTGCCAGTCGCTTAGTTGCTGCAGCCACTAGATGGCCTTCTCTGCGATAGTGACCAGCGTCGCTGCGCATATCAAACAGTGGGTCGAGTAATTGGAGTTCGGCTCCGTCAACGGTCCCGGACTAAGGTGACCACATATTCAGGGCGTAGTTGCAGGGCTAAACGCTGATCCCATCAACACCTTTTTGCCGATGACCCGCCTTACTCGTCACTTCCTCTAGCGCCGACTTCCATCGATCAGTTCAGTGCTAAAAAGCGATGCCGCAATTCGTGTAGAAGAACGCCTGATTGCTAATGTAAATCGAAGTTGCCTAGTATTAGGACTGCCTTTAGTGGGGGAAGACCTCCGATTTTGCGAGGGCAAAAACGGGGTGGCCGTCGAGGCTCGCTACTAGCGAGGTCATTGACGGGGGTTGAGATGCGAGACGTGAAAGCTTTGGTCGCCGTGGTTGCAGTGGGATCCATGGCGGCTGTTCTCACCGGATGTTCCTCGTTCCGGTCGGCTGACCTGACAATGGAGCAGTCCGCGAAAGCTGCTGCGCACATTCTCGTGCCTGAGCAATTGCCGACCGGATATCGCTGGTCAGGGCCAGACTTAGTGGGTACAGAGAACTCCACTGTCACTGCGCAAAGTTCGATTTTTGTCCCGTACGATACCGACCGGCTTCCTGTAGTTGAGATTTGTACTGAAAGTTCTGATCGAGATATTTGCCCCCAAGGTGACGTTCAACTCTTACGCGTCAACGGCGGGCAAACGACGAAGATCGCACTGTCGGGGCCAGAGGCCAGTAGCGCTTCGACAAGAGGCTACTGGGATTCCGTTCCGCTTTTACCAGTTGAGCAAGCGACTTGGGTTGCGGAACGCTAACTCGTGCAGTCGAATCGTGGTTGCCGAAGCCATTCTCCGGCCGCCGACGCTTGATGATCCCGCTCTTGCAGGTCTTGGCAGTGAACGCACTTCATTACACCTACCGCGTCACGTGTTCGGTCGAGGACGACTAGTTCGTCGCAGCCTGCTTGGAGTTCCCTACTTTGTCGTGGCTGGCCACATCTCGAGCCGCATCGGGGAGCGACTTCATCGCGACTTGGTCATCCGCGCGACCGAAGAGAGCATGAGTTTGAACCAATACGTGGTCAAGAAAGGTGAAAGCGTGAACCGCAGATGGACGGCTCGTGGGCAGGGACCAAGTTCCCTAGGGCCACCGCCAAGAGTGGGCCACTTCCTTAGGGAAAGGACGACGAAGCCAGGCAGATCGGTTGATTCGAACTTGCTGGGATCAATTGCGTCCGCAAAGCCCGGCGAAAATGTTCTGGTTGAGAGACAAATGTCACTGATAAGGTATCCTTATGAAAATGTTGGCGGAGTACCGAGATGCGCGACGAAGTGAGGATGTCGCGCGATTACGGCGGGTCCTGGCGTTGCGAGCGATGGCGGCGCTAGGGATGAGTCAGCGGCAGATTGCGCAGGCAGTAGGTATTAGTCAGCCTGCGGTGAGTCAACAGTTGAATCATGCGCCAGAGCTTGACGGTGTTCATCCAGAGTTCCTGCTGGATGCGGCCGCGCCAGTGTTGAGGACGTTGGCGGCCGAACAAGGGTATTTCAGGCTGGCTGTGTTCGGTTCGGTTGCCAAACGTGAGGCTCGGTCAGATTCTGACATTGATTTGGTTGTCGAGGCGCCTGTGGGGACGTCTTCATTCGGATTTGTCCGGTTCAAGCAGTTGCTTGAGCAGGTACTCGGTCGGGGAGTGGATCTGGTTGAGTACGGCGGACTGAAGCCCGGCCTCGATGACGACATCGTGCGAGAAGCGGTGTTGCTGTGATGCATCCCAAAGCTGCGAAGGAACTGCTCCATATCCAGTCGTGGCTGGATCGTTCGACTGCGATTGTGGCTCGCGGCCGGGTTGCCTACTTGAGTGATGATCTGCTCCAAGAGGCTGGCGACTCGCTAATGATGAAACTTGGCGAGGCAGCAAATCGACTCTCCAAACTCGGAGTGCTGGCGCCTGACGGTGTCGAGTGGGCACTTGCGGTCGCGAATCGGAACTTCATCATCCACCAGTACGACCAACTCAACCGCGAGTTGACTTGGTTGACGCTGTCGAGTGACCTCGTCGATTGGAAGAATTCGCTCCGTGCGCTGTTCGATGACGCGCATACGAGCCTTCTCGATGATGACGAACAACCCAGGGTCGTAGGCGCTGCCGCGCGAGGACGAGTGCCGTTCTCCAACTTGGCATGTCACTAACTTTCAACGAAATCGACTACATCTAACTCGGCTATTCGAAGGTTCTCTTTTACGCGAGGGCTGACGATGAAGCCGAACAAATGCTTGATGACCACTACGACCAGAGCCTGTTGTTTGATGCTCTTCGCCTGGCCGCGAGTCATTTGTGTGAACACATTGCCAAGGCCGAGGGGGTAGACATTTTCCGGCTGGTGTCGGGGGAGACGTCGTTGCCGTTGATGTCTTGGCTTCGGCAACGAGTGTTCGTCCGTGACCTCGATGAGCCACGCAACCGGGCTTACCACGCTGCAGTCTTGTCGCTGCTTTCTGAGGAGGGTGGCGGGTATTCGCCCGAGGTTTTTGACGCGCTGGTCTCGTTCTGTTTTGTGGTGATCGAGGATTACATGATCAGGCGCCAAGGCCACGTTGGTGCGTTCTTGCATGAGCTTCGACTCGACGCGGCAGCGGTTGCCGGGTGAGCGGGCGTGCCGCGCTCCCAAAAGGCATGAACAAGACACTTGAAGAACGATTCACTGTCAAAGACCTTGCCGCCTACCTGTATCGGGTTGAAAAGCATCTTTTCGACGGTGACTTTGCTGGCGCGGCGCTTGTGCTTGAACAGGTGGGAGTCGTTCCTTTTGAGGCGCTTTTTGCAGACCCGAGTCTGTTTCCGGGCGATGACCTCGGGCTAGGGGGACCGGATGGCGAGGTTTAGCAGTGAAGAACAGGCCGGAGTTGAAGACCTGGGATCCACGTGGTGGGCGAGTCGAATCACCGAAAATTCGATACGAGCCAGTGCGAGGGACGTCAGGTGCACGCACGAGGTGCGCTCCCCGAAGGCTAGGTGGCCAACGGCTTGCGGGGGACTGGGGGGATCAGATGCTATTGAAGCGAATTCGTGCACGTCGTACGTGGTTTCTCGCTCTGGTGGCGGTCGCAGTGACTGACGCGGTAGCCGTGTCAACGAACATGTTTGTAGTCGCCGATCAAGCCCCGGTTGCCTCCTCTAGTTCGGCATAAGTTTCGTCCACGGGATCTCCGGAGTCGAAACCAGACGGCGCTGACAGCCCCCCTAGCGAGTAAGGATGTCCACTACCCAGCGGCACCCTATTTTCCGGAGCAACATTGAAACGGTCGCAGGCGAGACTAATGTCCGATACCGACGCGATTCTTTCTGGGCTGGACTCCATCAACCTTGAACAGGGTGGGCGAGGTCTGATCCTCAACTTCGAGGGTGACGTTCCCGGCCACGGCGGTCGCAACGCAATCGCCCGCGTGGCTGAGCTGCCGCTTTCGGCGTTGACGTTTGTCGAAGCCAACGCTTTAGCTCCACTGCCGGCCGAACGAGTTGCGCCGCTACCGGCAAACGCGAACTAGCAGCATTACTGCTTGGGCTCACGCTGTCTCTTGCGACTCGTGAACCTGCTAGTGGCCAGGCCGGTCATAAAGCCGGTGTCCTATACGGACTCGGAACGAGTGGCGCGGCTGAGCATCAGCGCCGAACTGATCATTTTGAAAGAAATGGTTATCCCGGCAAAGAATAGAAGTATTACGATGCACGCATCTTGCCAATCGGCGCCGTTCTTGATCAATTCCGACAGGCCGAAAAAACCTTGGACGAATAAGGGAATCACAGCAAAAACCGGCGTGATCATGGTCAGGATTGCTCCGACCCAGATCACTCTTGATCGCCTAGTCGAAATAGTTACGACCAGTGCAATTAGCGTAAGCAAGAGAGGCGGAACCAGAAAAATCAAGGAGAAGGCGGTGAAAATCCCGGTCATCGACGACTCCGCATTGACGCCAAACTTGAATTCGAAAAGCGCAATAGAGCTTAGAAACACCAGCGTGGATACCAATTGCGTGATGAATACCTTGGTTGCGTCCCGCTTTAGGAAACTCAGATTATGTGACTCCACTTCAGCTTCGCGAACGTCCATCATTCCCCCTAACTTCTCGATAACGCCGACTGGAGCTAACGGGTCCTTCTTGACAAACAGCCTCCGGATCGCCTGAAAATGTTGTCCTTTGTCGGCAATCTAGCACTGAATTTTTGACCTGGCGACGACCCCGGAGTTGTTTTGCGAATGGCGTTCGGCTCGGGAACTGGCCGCGAACACTCGCCTTGACTGCACGGCAAGGTTGATAGCGAAGCTAGCCAATTACTCCTTCGGGTTCAGCTTGAAATCGTGCGTGACCGGGGCAGCGTCGCACTCAAACGGGTGCAAGGCAATAAACCGCTCAAGCCAAGCGGCATAGTGGCGTGCACAGAAAATCATTGGTTCGCTGGCGCCGCCGAATAGGCGGTAGGTGACCTCTGCCGACGGGCAGGGCCATTCATCCCAGTTGCATGAATATCGACCGAAGTCGTCCTCGAAGTTCTCGGTGAACAAGCCTGAACCATGGTCGTGAATAAAAGATTTGGTCATTCCTTGTTCCCTGACTGCCATTGGAGGAAATCCTTCTCGGCCTGGGCAACACCCCACACCTCTTCTTCGGAAGTCAACTCGCTGTGCTCGTCGAGCCATTTACCCCACTTCCGACGGAAGCGCTGATTCGCCTCATGCCACGCGACACGAGCGTTAGCGTCCCCGACGGTTACGTTGACTTCGGCGCCGTCGCGGTCGATTTGGACTCTTACGAAGTCAGTTTCTGGGTGGACCCAGAGAGCCAAATCAGTCTCTTCGAAATTGATGAGCCAGCAATCGGCGGGCTGGACGTCTGTGGTTGGATCCGAATCGATCCAGTCGCGGGCTTCGTAAAACGACACCGAATTTTGAGTCTGGAAGTGTTCGAGTTCGCGGCCATTCAGCTCAAGATCAATGAACCCTTCGCCAAGTTCGCGGTAATCCCAAATCTCGGGATCGTCAAGACGAGTGACCTCAAAATTGGCATCGTCGAACCGAGCCAGCGGCAGGAAAAAGCCGTCAGCGGGGTGCCAGTGCAAGTCCACGATCTGGCCTTTACAAGCCGAGCGAATGCTCCCACCGTTTTCGAACTTCAGACGATGCGCCCTGATGGTGATCGGCGCCAACGACGCGACTTCGGCGAACCAGTCGGTCAACTCGTCAGCGGTCTTGAAACTCGCTAAAGCAATCTCGTCGTCTGAGTAAGCCACCACGCTATTGCGCAGTCGGCGGAACCCGGTATCTAAGTCCTCGCCATCCCAAATATTGCCGCGAGCGTCGGTGATTTCTTTTAGATCGTGGCGGAGGATCCAGTCGTAAACCTCGACGACACTGGCCGAACTCGAACGAAGCCTGGTGGTCTGCGAAAACACTTGCGTCGGTATTCCGTCGATTTCACAAGTCGCCGAATTGTGGTCGCCAACGATCTCATAACGCCGCTGTTTCCCGTCGATCGTGGCGACGGTTGCCGTCCAACCGGCACCGTTGGCGCGAGCCACGAAATCCGAAGGTCGGAACCGTGCGCCGTAGGGCGGCAGGTAGTCCGCGGGGAAGAAGGCCGCAACGCTGCTTGGCCCTTGGGGGTCAGTCATTTTCCTAGATTCCTGTCCTTTTCCACCAATAGACCATCCCGGATTGCGGCTTGGGCCTCAACGTCGGAGCGGTTGTAGTTCACCAGCCACGCAGCCGCAGCAGAGTCGGGTCCATCGCGGCGGGCCTCTTCAATCTGCTGCAAAGAGTTAAATCCGCCGGCCTCTTCTTCGGGCACGTCCCAAGCGAACCCGAACAGCGGCGCGACCGTTTTTAGCGAAGCGCCATCGAGCGGGAAGAAGTTGCCGGTGTACCACTTGCACAGGTCGAGGTTTCTTGATTCGCCGGTGATCAGCCCATGAGCGGCCGCGAACTTCTTCGTCCGGCTCACCTCCGGGTGGCTCCAGTGATAAATGGCCACCGACTGGTCGTTTGACTTAGCGCGATCAAGGATGCCTTGCAGCGCGCGAGTGAACTTGTCGGCGAGCCGGGCTTCTGCGGCCTCGTCGAAAGCCCCGAAGTCGACCAGACCCGGCACATACTCGGCCTTGCCCTGGTTGGTGCGCACACTCAGGCCCCACTGATAGATCAGTTCACTGCTGTCCCACTCAATATCGAAGTCGATCTCGACGTCGGCCGCCGGAATCTCCACCTCGCCCCAGTTCGATAGCGGCTCAAACGAAACTTTCGCGGTCGTCATCCGAGCCCTTCGAACAATGTTCGTCAAGCGGGCGATGGGGTTTCCTGACGACCCCGCATGTTTCGTGAACTCCTCGGCCAGCGAGGCAACGTCAATTTCGGCAAGGCCTTGCAACGTCCGGCCGCCATGCTCATAAAGGAACAGCCATTCGCGCTGGCTGAGTCGGCCGATGTTGATCGCGAACGACGGATCATCGGGCCCGGCGTATTCCTTGCAGACAGAAGTCCAGTCGCACCTGACGCACGCGTCTGTTCCGATCGGAAGCACCAACTCACCACCTGAGGCGGCCGCCTTGGCAACCTCCATCCGGAAACCGAACTCGTGATCGTAGTTTTCAATCAGATCTCGTTTTGTCCGGTGGCTCTCACTGGTCTTGCTATAGGTAGGAACCTGAAGCTCATCTAGTTGGTACCAAACAATGCCGAGTTCATCACCAAACTGTTCCGTCAAATTGTCTCTACCGATGATCCCAGCGCGTAGGTCCCCGGAGGCATGCCCAAGCGACTGCAGCATCCGCGAATAGTGGACGAGTTGGAAAGTGTCAGCGACCCAGTGGTTTCCAAGTTCACTCGTACCCGCAAGTTCCGTCACCGTCGCCGCATCCGAAAGCCGCGATACCCGGGCGTTGCCTTTCGTGGCCTTCTTTAGGGCCTTGTGGCTCTTGATATCGACCGGCACATATCCGTCGGCAACAGCAACGAGAAGATCGGGTGCTCCGCTGCGACCGTCGATGGACGGTAGGAGGCCGTTGACTATCACCGGCGTGCCCTGGCGCATCAAATCGACCGTCTGCTCGGTCCGAGCCGCCCACGTCTCGTCAGCAAAGACCCTTACTCCGTCTTGTGCAGCGAACAATTCACCGACTCGGGACTCGAATTCACGGCCGCGGTCGATCAGCAGCTGCCGTGCCGGCGAGGGTGCTGGTCTCGTTAGCCCACTGACGTGATCGTTGTGAACTGCTCGCGGACAGGTCTTGGCCGGATATCCACCAAGCGTCAAGGCCGTCGAATCTAGGGTCAAGTCTCGCTGCTCCGAATCCACAGTTTTTGTCCCTGCTCCAGAACTTGAACCAGGGAAGGTCAAACTTTTCGAATTCTGTCCATATCGGACTGGGCGGGAGCGGATTTGGCGGCGGTTTCGCCAAGTTCGGACAAGTTCGGACAGCATCGACACCCCGATTGCGGTTCGCTATCGGGGCAGCAAATCAAGAATTTTTACGGCAAATCGGTGGGTTTTAGCCGCGCGCCAATCGTCGCAGAACTCGCTCGCGAGCAGGCGCTGGCATCGCTTGCAACACGCGGACCAAAGCCGTGGTCGACGGTGGGAAGTAGGCGTTGCGTTCGCGCCGTTCAATGGCCTTGAGACTTCTCCTCGCGGCTTGATCGACCGTAATCTGCAGCGGTTTTGGCAAGCCATCGTCGGCGATGCGGTCAGTTGCGACAAACCCCGGATACAACGAGGTGAAGCTGAGCCCTTCGTCGGCCAGCTCGGTTCGAGCAGCGTCAATCAGTAACCTCGCGGCGACTTTCGCCGCCCCGTACGGACCCTGACGGGGGACACCAAGCATTGAGGCGAGCGAGTTGGTGTGCACGAACTGGCCGACGCCCTGACGCCTGAACACGCGAACCGCCGGCACGAGAACATTCGTCATCACGTCGTAATTGAGGCTGACCATGGAGTCGATGTCGCGAATCGTCGCCGATTCGATCGGTATGTCTGGCCCCTGTCCCGCGTTCGCCCAAACGACGTCGAGTCGGCCGAACTCGCGCGCGGCGTCCTCAACCAGTGCGTCCATGGCGGTCGAATCGGTCGCGTCGCCCACCCAAGTTCTGGCCATGCCACCGGCGGCAGTCACCGCTTTTGAAACTTCGTCGAGTTTGTCTTGGCGGCGAGCGACCAGGCCGATCGTGTTTTGCTGTCGAGCCAGCAGCACAGCGGTCTCGGCCGCGATTCCAGACGAAGCGCCAACGATCAGGATGTTTCGCCCGCTAAGCCGTCGCTGCCGACTCATTTGGACGTGCCGCGATTTCGGCGGACTTCGGCGATCCCGGCGGTAAAAGCCGCGACACTCTCGGCCAAAGCCTGACCACTCGTGTGGCCGACCGCGGTCGCGTTCGTGAAGGCGTGAATATGGCCGGTAATTAGTTGGGTGGTGACTGCTACCCCTGCATCCTCAAGCTTTTTCGCATACGCCAACCCTTCGTCGCGCAGCACATCAAAACCTGCGACGGCCACATGTGCCGGCGGATGGGAGGCGACATCGCCTAGCAAGGGGGAGGCTAGCGGGTTGATGGCGTCCTCGTCAGTGCTCAAATAGTGACCCCGGTACCAGTCCATCTGCTTTTCAGTCAGGAAGAAACCGTCGCTGAAAAGCTCATACGAGGGGTGCTTGGTCGAAAGGTCGGTCACCGGGAAGAACAACAGTTGGTAGTCCGGTGGACCGGCTGCGTTATTTAGCGTCACCGCACAAACTGCGGCGGCGAGATTTCCGCCGGCGCTATCGCCGGCCACTGCGACCAGATCGCCCCAGGCACCTTGGTCGCGAACCCACCGAAAGGCGTCGACGGCGTCGTGAACCGCAGCCGGGAATGGATGCTCGGGCGCGAGTCGGTAATCAACCGAAACCACCGCGAAGTCTGTGTGGGCGGCCAGGTAACGACATACCGAATCGGTTGAATCGAGACTTCCAACCACCCAACCACCACCGTGGAAGTAGGTGATCGCGCCCGCGGGCGGTTTGGAATCGTCGCCGAGATAGACGCGAGCGGCCAAGGCGCCGTCGCGGGTAGGGATCTCAATCTCGTCAATGCGGGCCACTTCGTCGCGCCCGCCGAAGATCCGTGCCTCCGCGTCGATCTGAGCTCGTGCCTCGGCAAGAGGCAAATCCTCAAAACTGCTCCCGGGCATCGCGTTCAATAGCCGCAGAGCCATTTGAACTTCAGTAAACAACTCTTGGCCGTCAATGCGAACTGGCCGTCCCGCGATCAGTCGTTGGGCTCGCTCGGGCAGCGCACCGAGCACTCGAAGTACTGCGCGTGTGGCTCGTTCTGCCACCGTCAACTCAGACATTTACGAATACTCAAGATCATCGCTCGAAGGCGGACTCGACGGAGTCTTTAGGACTTGCCACAGAGTTTCTGGAAAGCTTCGCCCTGTTTACCGAGTTCATCACCGATTTTTCCCAATTTCGTGGACGCATCGGTCAGTTTGGTCTGGTCGGTGCCAGCGTTGGCGCTCTCGTCCAACACTTTGGCGAAGTCTTTGAACGAGTCCGTCATGTTGTCGAATACCTCTTTGACTTCAGGGTTGTCGATCTTGCGCGACGACTTTTCGAGGTCTTTGGCAAGCTGGTCCACGGTCTTGGCCGAAGCGGCCGGATCAGTGGCATCGAGTGTCGTCAGTTGCTGCTCGGCCGCTTTGGTTTCGGCTCGGGCGATATCGCAAGCCTCGTCTACCGTTTGGCTGCTACCGCAGGCAGAAAGACTCAACGGCAACAGGGCTGCAGCAAGTACCACGGCAGACTTTCGAGCTATCACAACTATTCCTATCGGTTAGGTAGATGGGCGGCCAAACCCCTAGATCCTAGGGGTTGAACAGACCACTAGTGGGCTACTGCTTAGGCGCGTACCAAGCAGCGGTGCCGGGCTTTAGCGAATCGAGAGTCAACGATCCGAAGTCACCTAGGTCGAACTCGACTGCTTTCGATGTGTCTACAGATTTGGGCAAGTAGATCGTCGAGGTCGTAGGCACAAAATCCATCGTCGCGATCTTGCCGTCGATGGCAGAAACCTGAACGGTGACTTTCTGGCCCTCGGCAGTCACTTGGTTGACCACGGCTGGGTTTGTGCTGCTGCCGAAGGTGACGACGAATACTTCGCGATCGTCATTGCCCGCGATCACCCCAGAGACTACGTTTTGCGGGGGAGTTGCCCCCTCGGGCAGCCCCTTGAACGGCGTCGGGGTGGCTACTGGAGTGGGGGTTTCGTCGGTTCCGGGGTTGTCGCCGGATTTGCCGCAGGCGCTCAACGAAAGCGCGACTATAAGCGGGAGAATTGCAAGTTTGATGGTTCGTTGAACAAGCTTGTTCACGGGAGCTCCTAGGTGACGTTCAGACTGGAAGTAATCGTGTCACGAAGCGCGTCAACTGTTCGACATTTGAGCATTCGTGCATTTCAATGATTTCGGCGTAGTCGGTTGCCACCGAATCACCCAAGCCCCAACGTGAGTGGTGTTCGGGGTTCAACCAGAACGACCTCTTGGCCCGACCAGCGATCTCGTGGAGGGCATCGAAGCGTGGATTCTGATTGTTATTGCGTGCGTCCCCAAGGATGAGCACCGAGGTGCGCGGCCCGACTGCGTCCAAGAACTGATCGCGGAAATCGAGGAAGGCTTCGCCGTAGTCGCTGCTGGTGTGCCACTTGGTGATCCTGGCTTCGTTCCGGATCCGCGGCTCAATATCGTCACCGCCGCCAACGGCACCGTCGCGCACGATCGAGGTCACTTCGGCCATCGCGTTTACGAAAGCGAACACGCGAACCTTGCTGAACTGGGCACTCAACGCCTGAACGAGCAGCATCGTAAAACTCGAGAATCCCGCTACTGACCCGGACACGTCACAAATAAGCACCAGTTCGGGTCGGGTCGGGCGCGGTATGGCAAAAATTGGGCGCATCGGCACCCCGCCGGTACCCATCGCCTTGCGCAACGTTCTACGCATGTCGATCTTGCCGCGACGCCTGCGCTTGCGCCTAGCCGAAAGCCTCGTCGCCAGGACCCGCGAAAGGGGCTTGACCGAGCGCCGAAGTTCTTCTAGTTGCTGGCGGTTCGCGCTCAAGAAATCGACTTGGTTGCGACCGGTGCGAACTGCATGGCGGGTGACAGTCTCGCGCCCACGCAATTCTGCTGACCTACGCCGCGCCTCGGCGGCGACCATCTCTTCGAATGCCGCTACCGCTTGGCGAATCTCATCGCGAGCAAGCCGATCGGTGAACTGGGTGCCAAGACCGTGCCCACCACCGCCGGAACCACCGCCCTGCATTGCCAGCGCGCCGGCAATGAGCGTTTGCGGTTGCAAGCGGTCGATCGTCTGGTAGCCCGACCAGCCGGCCGTGGCTGTGTCAGGCTGGCCTACGTTTCCTAGGAAATCTACTGCGATTTCAGCGATTTGTTGTAACGTCCGCAGGTCCCGATCGGCCAATGCCAACATCAGCAGTTCACGCAGGTCTGCTGTGCCGGTGATTTCCTCCATCGTCCGGGCGGCCTCAGGTACGCCTACGGTAGTTGGAAAAAACAGGTCGAAGGTCTGATCGAAAACGTCGCGTTGGCCGCCGCGTCGCACCAAAGCCGCAGCCAACCCTTCGCGCAGGAGTCCACGATCGGTCAGCCCAAGCACTTCAATGACCGCCGCCGCGTCAATCGACTCGCTCGGCCCAGCGTTGATTCCCTTGGACCGCAATGCGTCGACGAACTCGACCAGACGCGTTGCGACCGCTTGACTTCCTTGAGGTTGGGTGGTGGGCGCACTCATGACAAGATTTCGGCCAAGTCCAACTTCGTGCGAGCTTTTTCGATGTCGTCGGCGTGCTTCAAAATCACACCAAGGCTTTCGGCGACGACCTCTTCGGTAAGTACCTCAGCTCCCAGGGCCACGAGCGTATTGGCCCAGTCGATCGATTCTGAGACCGATGGTGCTTTGCGTAGCGGCATTTGGCGCAGCGCATTCACCACCTGAATCACTGAATCGGCTAGGGCCGCATCGAGATTCGGTACTTTCAGTGCGATGATGTCGCGTTCGAGTTCGGCACTGGGGAACTCAATATGGAGGAAAAGGCAACGGCGCCGCAACGCCTCAGACAACTCTCGGGTGGCGTTGGAGGTCAACACGACAAAGGGGCGCCGAATCGCTTGGACGGTGCCAAGTTCGGGGATGGTGATTTGGAAGTCGCCCAAGACCTCCAACAGCAGGCCCTCAATCTCGACGTCGGCCTTGTCGGTCTCGTCGATCAGCAGAACCGTCGGGTTCTGGTTTCGGATCGCGGTCAGCAGTGGGCGGGCCAACAAGAACTCTTCGGAGAAGATGTCTGACTTGGCTTCATCCCAAGATTCGTCTGATCCGGCCGAAATTCGCAGCAACTGCTTCGCATGGTTCCACTCATAAATCGCGCGCGACTCGTCGACGCCCTCGTAGCACTGCAGACGCACCAGATCAGCGCCGCAGGCCTGCGCGACCGCGCGAGACAACTCGGTTTTGCCCACCCCGGCGGGACCTTCAACCAGTAACGGCTTACCAAGTTCGCTAGCTAGGAACACGGTCGTGGCGACAGCATCCGAAGCCAGATAGCCGGCGCCAGCCAACTTTTGCTTCACGTCCAGAACCGATTCGAACCCCATCGTGTTGGGGCGGTTGTCAACAGCCATGGGTCGAATCTAGTTGGCTCACCTATGGTGGGGTCATGGGCGTCCGGGCTGAAACCGAAGTAACCGAAATCTGTCGCGATCTGATCCGGATCGACACGTCGAACTTCGGGGACTCCTCCGGACCCGGGGAACGCGCCGCCGCCGAATACGTTGCCGCGATGCTCGCCGAGGTCGGCATCGAATCGAAAGTCGTCGAATCGGAGTCCGGCCGCGCCAGCGTCCTAGCCAGGTGGGGTAACCAGAACAGCCCCAGACCGGGCTTGGTCATTCACGGGCACCTCGACGTCGTTCCGGCCCAAGGCGCTGACTGGTCCGTTGACCCGTTCGCGGCCGAAATCGTCGACGACTACATCGTCGGTCGCGGTGCGGTCGACATGAAGGACTTCGATGCGATTTTGTTGGCGGTGGTTCGCGACCGTCAACAGTCCGGCCGAATCCCGGACCGGCCAATCACGCTGGTTTTTACAGCCGATGAGGAGGCCGGCGGTGTCCTTGGTGCGCACTGGCTGGTCGAACACCACCGCGAATGGTTCGAAGGCTGCACCGAAGCGGTCGGCGAAGTCGGTGGCTTCTCCACCGAAGTGGCCGGGAAGCGTCTCTATTTGCTGGAGGCAGGGGAGAAGGGCATCGCCTGGTTGCGGCTAACCGCAACCGGGACCGCCGGACACGGGTCGATGCGCAACACCGATAACGCGATCACGAATTTGGCCGAAGCGTTGGTGAAGATCGGCGAGTACCAATGGCCGGTTGAGCCTGGCCCGTCGATGCAGCAACTCATCGCGAAAGTTCAAGAACTAACTGGGGCAGATGGCACAGCCGACGAACTGTTCGAGCATTTCGGGCCTGCGGTGCGGATGATCGGTGCGGGACTGCGCAACTCCACCAACGCGACCATGGTGCAGGCCGGCTACAAACACAATGTGGTCCCCGGCGAAGCGATCGCCTATGTGGACGGTCGTCCACTTCCGGGCCAGCACGTCGACTTCGTCGCGAGGGTCCAACAGATCGTTGGCGAGAAGGTTTTCGTTGAGCCGTACCACGAAGACATCCCGCTCGAATACGCCTTTGAAGGCGACCTCGTCGACGCCATGACAACCTCGCTACTGCGTCACGATCCCGAGGCGCACATCGCGCCGTTCCTAATGTCTGGTGGCACGGACGCGAAAGCTTGGCACAAACTCGGCATTACCTCCTACGGCTTCACGCCGCTTCGGTTGCCCGCAGATCTAGACTTCACTGCCCTGTTCCACGGGGTTGACGAGCGAGTACCGATTGAGGCATTGAAGTTCGGCACCCGAGTATTTGATGAGTTCCTAGATCTGGCCTAAAACCGAGAACTTAGGCACCGTCAGAAACATCGGTGAGCGCGGCCACGATTTCGGCCGGCATCTCGAGCGACTCTGACGCGAGCGATTCGGTCAACTGGGCGGTCGTGCGCGCACCAACAATTGCGGCGGAAACGGCCGGCTGATCACGCAACCAACCAAGCGCCACATTGGAAATCGGCACCCCCAACCCTTGAGCGGCTGCGGCAAGCGCGTCCACAACTCGCGCCTTCGAGGCAGTCAGATGAGGCGCCACGAACGGCTCCCAGCGTGAATCGGCCGCCCGGGAATCGGCCGGGATGCCACTTCGGTACTTGCCGGTGAGTACTCCTCGGCCCAGCGGCGACCATGCGAGCACACCAACGCCAGCGTGTGCGGCAGCCGGCAGCGTCTCGATCTCCGGTTCGCGGTGCACGAGCGAATACTCGATCTGGGTGCTGACCAGCGGCACGCCGCCACCAAGCCGGCCATAGGAATTTTGAGCCGCCACCGTCTGCCACCCGGCGAAATTGCTAATCCCGGCATAGCGAACTCGGCCGGATCGAACTGCTTGATCGAGCGCAGCCATCGTTTCGTCGAGGGGGACCGTCGCATCCCAACGATGAATCTGCCAAAGGTCCAGATGGTCGGTACCTAAGTCTTTGAGGGATTGATCCAGTTGCGCTAGCAAGGAACGCAGTGAGCCATCGGTGACGACTTGGCCGCCGCGTCGCACCACACCTGCCTTGCCGGCAAGAACGATTCGATCACGGATCGGATGCTTGGCAAGCAGAGTGCCGATCACTTGCTCGCAAAGGCCGTCGCCATAAATTGGCGCGGTATCGAGCAGCGTTCCACCAGCATCGACAAAAGTGGCTAACTGTTCTTCGGCGACATATTCGTCGACCGCCGCACCCCAGGACATCGTCCCGAGTCCTAGTCGCGAAACTTCCAAACCCGATCGACCAAGTCGGCGTACCTGCATGCGACGAGGCTAACGTCTCGCCAAACTGATCGTGTGTAGGCTCGCACGGTGGATCTGCTGCATTCTATCTTCCTTGGAATCGTTCAAGGGCTTACCGAGTTTCTGCCCATTTCGAGCAGCGCCCATTTGGCGATCTTGCCCCAACTTCTCGGTTGGGAGGATCCGGGCGCCGCCTACACCGCAGTCATCCAAATAGGCACTGAACTGGCTGTCGTCTTGTACTTCTGGCGAGACATTTGGACGATCGGTTCGGGCTGGGTGCGCGGCGTGTTCAGCAGCACGGCCCGAGAGGCGCCGGAGTGGAAAATGGGCTGGTTCATCATCATCGGCTCCAGCCCGATCGTGCTCCTTGGTATTGGGCTCGAAAGCCTGATCGATCGGCAGTTCCGAAACCTTTGGTTCATCGGCTCGATGCTGATCATCATGGGCTTGGTGCTTGGCTTGGCCGAACGATACGGCCGAAAAACTTCGCCGATTTCGGACCTGACGTTCACTCATGCGATCGCGTTTGGTTTTGCTCAAGCATGCGCGCTCGTCCCCGGTGTATCGCGGTCGGGCGCGACAATTTCGATGGGCCTGTTCCTTGGGTACGAGCGCCAAGCGGCCACCAGATACGCCTTCTTGCTCGCCATTCCGGCAGTGGTCGGCGCTGGCATTTACAAACTCAAAGACATCCCCGGCAGCGAGAACGCCTACGGCATCGTGCCCACCATTGTGGGCACGGTCGTCTCCTTCGTAGTCGGCTTGGCAGTCATTCACTGGCTTCTCAAGTACGTCAGTTCTCACTCGTACGCACCGTTCGTGATCTATCGAGTCGCGCTGGGCACCCTAGTGCTGGGACTTCTGTCAGCAGGGGTAATCACTGCTGCAGTTGCGGCCTAAAGCCAGCCAGAACGTTTGAATCTGCGGTAGACGAGGTAGCAGACGACGGCGGTGACGCCCATGATCAGTGGGTATCCGTAATGCCATTCAAGTTCAGGCATGTGCCGAAAGTTCATCCCGTAAACGCCGGCCACAGCCGTTGGGATGGCGAACAGCGTCGCGCCAGCAGTCAACTTCCGCATGTCTTCGTTTTGCTGGACGCTCAATTGCGCGAGGTGGGCGTTTAGCGCGTTGGTCAGCAAACTGTCGATCGCATCTACTGAGTCCACTGCCCGCTGCAAATGGTCGGAAATATCGCGGTAATACGGCCTAGCCGCGGCCGGTTCGGCAATATCGGCGAACCTTTTCAGTGGGTCTCGAAGCGGCACAACGGCATGGCGAAACTCCAGTGTTTCGCGCTTTAGTCGGTAGATCCGCGCCGAGTCCTTCGTTCGGTCCGGGGAGAAAATCGAACTTTCCACTTCCTCGACGTCCTGCTCCAGTTCGCGAGCGACGACCTCATAGCGGTCAACGATCGCATCCATTACCGCGTGCATGCCTGCAATCGGCCCCTGCCGCAAACGTTCGGGGGACCGTTCGGCCTCGTAGCGGGCCCCCGACAAGTGGGGGCCGCCGTGACGCACAGTCAGCAGATAGTGCTCGCCGAGGCAGAGATTCACCTCATTTGTGGTGATGTCGTCGTCGCGGTAGGAGACGACTTTCATCGAGATGAACATGTGATCGCTAAACCGGTCGAGTTTTGGCCGCTGGTGAGACTCAAGGGCGTCTTCGATTGCCAACGGGTGCAAACCAAGAGCCCCACCGATCCGGGCCATCTCGGCCTGGGTGGGGTTGTTCACCCCAATCCACAAGAAGTCGTTTCCGGTCAGAGCCGCGAGCGTGTCATCGAGGGTGTCCGGGTCGGGATCAGTCTCTTCGCGGATGCCATCGCGATAGACGGCGCAGTCGATCATCACCTGATCATTGTGGCTGTAGCCGAACAGATAGGCTCAACGACATGCAGAGTTGGCCGCAACCCCATGTTCCAGTCTTGGCCGATCTTGGTCTTGGACTAGGCGACGCGGTTCGAGTGCACGACACGTCCACCGGGTCGTTAGTGCCAAGCGATCCTGAAGGTCAAGCGCGCCTCTACGTTTGCGGGATTACGCCCTATGACGCGACTCATTTGGGTCACGCAAACACGTACTTGGCCTTCGACTTGCTGCAGCGCGCCTGGAAGGATCGCGGCCTCGAAGTCCACTTCACTCAAAATGTCACCGACGTCGATGACCCGCTGCTCGAACGCGCGACCGCCACCGGCGTCGACTGGGTCGCCCTCGCCGAATCAGAGACGCAACTGTTCCGCGAAGACATGACGGCGCTGCGGATCCTGCCGCCAGAAAACTACATCGGAGCGGTCGAGTCGATTCCGCTCGTCCTTGAGCTGATCGAACGACTCGCCCAGACTGGCGCGGTATATCAAGTTGATGACGACTACTACTTTGAGGTTCACGCCGCGGGCGGTTTCGGTTCTGTCTCGGGCTACTCCGCCGAGCAGATGCACGAGATTTTCCCGCAGCGCGGTGGCGACCCAGCACGAGTTGGCAAACGCGACCCCCTCGACTGTCTGCTGTGGCAAGGCGAACGTCCTGGCGAACCGTCGTGGGACTCACCCCTTGGCAAGGGTCGGCCAGGTTGGCATATCGAGTGTTCGGCGATCGCCCTGCATCACTTGGGTACTGCCTTCGACGTTCAAGGTGGCGGTTCGGATCTGATCTTCCCGCACCACGAGATGTCTGCCGCCGAAGCCGAACTCGCCACCGGCGAGCCGTTCTCACTGGCCTACGTCCACGCCGGCATGGTCGGTTTCGAGGGCGAAAAGATGAGCAAATCTAAGGGCAATCTGGTGCTCGTTTCGCGCCTTCGTGCTGACGGCCACGACCCGATGGCGATCCGGCTTGCCCTGTTGACTCACCACTACCGCGAAGACTGGGAATGGTTCGGCCACGAGATTGCCGAGGCGCAGGAACGGCTCGCTTCGTGGCGCGCCGCGCTGGCGCGCCCGGCTGCGCCCGAAGCAGCACCCGTGGTCGCTGCCCTGCGGGCGGCTTTGACCAACGATCTCGACGCGCCCGCCGCCATCGCAGTGATCGACGACTGGGCCGCGACCAGCGGCGACGATCCGAATGCGAGCGCAATCGTTGGTGCGGCTGTCGATGCCCTGCTCGGCGTGGAGCTTTGAACCGATGGCAAAAATTGCGCTGACTCTCGGTTCTGGTGGCGCGCGCGGATACGCACACATCGGCGTGATCGAAGAATTGACTGCGCGCGGCCACGAAATCGTCGCCGTCAGTGGGGCTTCGATGGGTGCACTGGTTGGTGGCCTCTACGCCACCGGAAAACTCAACGACTTCACCGACTGGTCCAAGTCACTCACCGGATTTGATGTGTTGCGGTTCCTCGACCCAAGCTGGAACGCGCCCGGGGCAGTAGCTGCCGACAAGATCATGTCTCGCTGCGCTGAAATCGCTGGCGAAGTACAAATCCAGGACCTACCGATCCCATTGACGATCGTAGCCACCGACCTGTTGGCCCAACGTGAAGTGTGGCTTCAGGAGGGTCCGCTGATCCCGGCAATCCGGGCTTCCATTGCCATTCCGGGGATGATTTCGCCACAAACCATAAACGGCCGCGTCCTGGTTGACGGAGGACTGTTGAACCCAGTGCCAATCGAGCCGACCGCAGCAGCCGACGCCGACTTCCGGGTGGCCGTGTCACTGCTCGGCCAACGCGAACGACAGTCCCCGGCAGTCGCCGAAGAAACCACTGCTCGCCGCGAAGACTGGTACGACAAGGTCCTCGCGATGTTTGGTCGCGATCCACAAGTGACGCAAGAAAAAGGGCCACAGGGACCGGACCTGCGCGTCAGCGACGTCACTTCGCTTTCGCTGGACGCCGTGCAGAATCTTGTTGCCCGCTATCGAAGCGCCGGGTTCCCGCCAGATCTGCAAGTGACCGTCCCGATCAGTGCAGCCAGAACGGTTGATTTTCATCGAGCCAGCGAACTCATCGAGCTGGGTCGAGAACTTGCCACCGAAGCCTTCGATGGTCGTCTCTGAAACTAAAAATTAGTTATCGTCGGTCGGCCGGCGAAGATAGCGCTCAAACTCACGAGCGATTGCATCGCCTGATGCTTCGGGAAGTTCACCGGCGTCGCGCTCCTCTTCCAAGGAGCGAACATACGATGCCAGGTCCTCATCCTCAGCCATGAGCTGATCGGCGGACTTTTGCCAGTCCCGGACAAACTCGGGTAGCAACCCTTGGGGCAAAGCCATCGCCAGTGCATCCTCCAGCGCACCAAGTAGTGACAAAGTGGCCTTCGGGCACGGCGGTTCCGCGAGGTAGTGGGGCACTGCCGCCCATACGCTAGCCGCGGCAAAGCCGGCGTGGGTTGCGGCGTCGTGCAGGACCGTCGAGATACCGATCGGGCCGGAGTATTTGGCCTGTTCCATCCCGAGTCGTTCCATCAACTGCGGGTCGTTCGTCATCGCGCTGGTCGCAATCGGCCGCGTGTGCGGGTTGTCAGAAAGCAACGCGCCCAACGTGACGAATTCGCGAACTCCGGCCGAGTGGGCCAGCGAAATAATCGACGAGCAGAAGGACTGCCACCGGTAGTTGGGTTCTGGCGCGCGCACCAGCAGGACGTCGCGCGCCAAATGAGGCGGTTGGGCCAAAAAGATCGTTGGTGTCGGCCAACTGATCTCTCGTTGACCGCCTTCGCTCACGTTCAGTACCGGACGGACCGCTTGGAAGTCGTAAAAATCTTCGGGGTCAAGTTCGGCAAAGACTTCCGCATCCCACTCTTGGATCAGGTGATCGACCACTCCACTGGCCGCATCGGCAGCATCGTTCCAGCCGTCGAAAGCCGCCACCAGCCACGGGTCACGCAGGTTCAACCAGGTTTCAGGCTCAAAAGCACCAGCAGCGTCGGTCACCCGTTAAGACTACTCATCTTCTGTGCGGTAACCCAGATTTGAAGACAACCAGCGTTCCGTCTGGGCAACCGTCCAGCCCTTGCGTTCGGCGTAGTCCTCCACCTGGTCCCGGCCGATTCGGCCAAGGACGAAGTATTGCGACTTCGGATGCGAGAAATATAGTCCGCTCACCGAGGCACCCGGCCACATTGCCATCGAATCGGTCAACTCGATACCGGCGCGTTCTTGGACGTCGAGCAGCGACCAGATCGTCGACTTTTCGGTGTGCTCGGGGCAGGCTGGGTAGCCCGGCGCGGGCCGGATCCCGTCGTAGCGTTCCTTGATCAGGTCGGTGTTGTCGAAGTCCTCGTCGGGGGCATAACCCCAGTACTCGGTCCGTACTCGTTCGTGCAGTCGCTCGGCGAACGCCTCAGCCAACCGGTCAGCCAACGCCTCGACCATGATCGCCGAATAGTCGTCCAACGCTGCCTTGAACTCCATCACTTTGTCGGTGCTGCCTAGACCGGCGGTGACCGCGAAGGCACCGATGTAGTCGGGCAACCCTGAGTCGGCCGGCGCGATGAAGTCGGCCAGCGACCGGTGGGGGACACCGGGACGGTGTTCGGTCTGCTGACGCAGGTGGTGGAACCGGCCCAGCTCTGTGGTGCGCGATTCGTCGGCGTAGACGATCGTGCTGTCCTCGTCGCGCGCGGCCGGGAACAGGCCATACGCCGCCGACGCGGTCAGCCACTTCTCGTCGATGATCTTGTCGAGCATCTCGTTCGCGTCGTCAAAGAGTCGCCGCGCGGCCTCGCCAGAGGCGGGGGAGTTCAAGATGTCGGGGAAAGACCCCTTCATCTCCCACGCGTTGAAGAACGGCTGCCAGTCGATGTAGTTGCGCAGTTCGGTCAGCGAATAGTCGGTGATCGTTTGTGCGCCGAGCACCTTGGGAACTGGCGGGACGTAGTCGCTCCAGTCCAGTTCGGTCTGGTCTGCGCGAGCTGCAGCCAACGGCAGGATCTTCTTGGCATCACCGCGGGCCGCATGCCGTTCACGCAGCGAGTCGTAGTCGGTCTTCAGGTCCGCCAGCAACGCCGGGCGCCGTTCGTCTGAAAGCAGCGAAGCCACCACCGGAACCGACCGCGAAGCGTCCTTGACCCAAACGACCGGGCCATCGTACTTGCGGTCCACCTTCACCGCCGTGTGCGCGCGCGACGTGGTTGCGCCACCGATCAGCAATGGGATTTCGAAGTTCTGCCGCTTCATTTCAGCGGCGAAGTTCTCCATCTCGTCCAGTGACGGGGTGATCAGTCCAGATAGGCCGATCACGTCGGCCTTGTGTTCGATGGCCGCATCCAAGATCTTCTGCGCCGGAACCATCACGCCAAGGTCGATCACTTCATAGTTGTTGCACTGCAGCACCACGCCGACGATGTTCTTGCCAATGTCGTGCACATCGCCCTTGACGGTCGCCATCACGATCGTGCCGTTGGTGTTGCTGGCGTCGCCGGGTTGCTTCTCAGCCTCGATGAACGGGATCAGGTAGGCGACCGCCTTCTTCATCACCCGCGCCGACTTGACCACCTGCGGCAGGAACATTTTGCCGTCTCCGAACAGGTCGCCGACGACGTTCATTCCGTCCATCAACGGGCCTTCGATCACTTCGATTGGGCGCCCACCGCGTTCGGAGATTTCGAGGCGAAGTTCCTCGGTGTCGGCTTCAACGTGCGCGTCGATGCCCTTGACCAGCGCGTGGGTAATCCGTTCGGCCGGGGGCAGTTCACGCCACTCTTCGGTGGCTACATCAGCCACGGCTCCCGTGGCGGCGAAGTCACCGGCGATTTCAAGAAGGCGCTCGGTGGCGTCCTCGCGCCGGTTCAAGATCACGTCTTCGATACGGTCGCGCAGTTCGGTGGGCACTGTGTCGTAGGGCACGAGGGCGCCGGCGTTGACGATGCCCATGTCCATGCCGGCCTTGATCGCGTGGAACAAGAACACCGCGTGGATCGCTTCGCGAACAGTGTTGTTGCCCCGGAACGAGAACGACACGTTTGAGACGCCGCCCGAAACGAGCGCACCGGGCAGGTTCTGCTTGATCCAGCGCGTCGCTTCGATGAAATCGATGCCGTAGTTCGCGTGCTCTTCGATCCCGGTCGCCACCGCGAACACGTTCGGGTCAAAAATAATGTCTTCGGCCGGGAAACCGACTTCGTCGACGAGTATCCGGTAGGCGCGGGCGCAGATCTCTTTACGGCGTTCGAGGTTGTCGGCTTGGCCGTCTTCGTCGAAAGCCATGACCACGACGGCTGCGCCGTATTTGCGGCATAGGCGCGCTTCGCGAACGAACTTCTCTTCGCCTTCTTTGAGCGAGATCGAGTTCACGATCGACTTACCTTGGATGGCTTTGAGGCCGGTCTCGATCACCGGGAACTTCGATGAGTCGACCATCACCGGGACGCGGCTGATGTCGGGTTCGGTCGCGATCAGCTTGGTGAAACGATCCATCGCGGCGACGCCGTCGATCATCCCCTCATCCATGTTGATGTCAATGACTTGCGCACCGTTCTCAACCTGTTGTAGCGCGACGGCCAGGGCGGTGGGGTAGTCCTCGGCCTTGATCAGGTTCCGGAACCTCGCCGAGCCGGTGATGTTGGTTCGTTCGCCGACGTTCAAGAACAGCGACTCTTCGACCACCGTCAACGGTTCGAGGCCAGACAGTCGCAGCGCCGGCCTGATCTCGGGCACTACCCGCGGGGTGAAGGTGCCGACGACTTCGGCGATGCGGCCGATGTGCTCGGGGGTGGTGCCGCAGCAGCCGCCCACGAGGTTCAAGAATCCGGCTTCGGCGAAGTCCTTGAGCACTTCGGCGGTCTGGTTGGGGGTCTCGTCGTATTCACCGAATGCGTTCGGCAGGCCGGCGTTCGGGTAACACGAAATATGACAGTCCGCGATCCGCGAAAGCTCGGCAATGTAGGGGCGCATTTCAGCAGCCCCGAGGGCACAGTTCAACCCGACCAGCAGCGGGGAAACGTGTCGGATCGAGTTCCAGAACGCCTCGACGGTTTGGCCAGACAGGGTGCGACCGGAAGCGTCGGTGATCGTGCCGGAGATGATCACCGGCCAGCGACGGCCCTGCTGTTCGAACAGGGTTTCAACCGCGAAAATCGCCGCCTTGGCGTTCAGCGTGTCAAAGATGGTTTCGATCATCAACAGGTCGGCGCCGCCATCGACCAACGCTTGCGCGGCGACCAAATAGGCGTCGACGAGTTGATCCCAGCTGACGTTTCGTGCGCCCGGGTCGTTCACGTCAGGAGAGATTGAGGCGGTGCGCGTGGTCGGGCCCAACGCGCCGGCCACATAGCGGGGTCGGTCTGCGGTGGCGACCTCGTCGGCCACCTCCCGCGCCATCTTCGCGGCCGCATAGTTCAACTCATAGGCCAGGTCGACCATCTCGTAGTCGTTTAGCGAGATCGCGTTCGCGTTGAACGTGTTCGTTTCGATGATGTCGGCGCCGGCCAACAGGTACTCGCGATGTATGTCGGCGATGATCTTCGGCTGAGTCAAGGTCAACAGATCGTTGTTGCCGATGACGTCGCAGGACCAGTTGGCGAACCGGTCGCCGCGATATCCAGCCTCATCGGGCCGGTCGCGTTGGATCGCAGTTCCCATCGCCCCGTCAAGGATCAGGATCCGCTTGGCCATCTCGGCGCGAAGCGTCTCGGTTGCGTCCGGGCGGTGCGAAACCACGAAGGGCGAAGCAGTTGACTCAGTCATCGAAGAAAGACCTCAGCAGCGGTTACGAGTTAGGGGGTGCTGGGATCTTCCAGCCTGCGGCGGGCTCGCCTCGGCCTCGGGAAGAATCCGAACTATCTGCGCCAGTCTACGGTAGAAGTCATGAATAACCTGCCAGCCGCCGTGCTTTGGGACATGGACGGCACCCTCGTCGACACCGAGCCCTACTGGATCGAGAACGAGTACCGACTCGCCGCTGTCCACGGGAAGGTCTGGACCGAAGAAGACGCACTCCACCTGGTCGGCAGTGACCTGCTGGCCGCGGCGATCTTCATCAAGGAACGGCTCGACAGTCATATGGAGCCGACCGAGATTGTCGATTGGCTCGGTCACCGGGTGGGGGAGCGGCTGCGTGAGAAGCAGGACTGGCGCCCCGGCGCTCGCGAACTAAACGAAGCATTCCACCGCCTTGGCGTGCCTCAAGCGCTCGTGACGATGTCGTATGACTACATCGCTGCCCCGGTCGTGGAGGCTTTGCACTTTGAAGCGGTAGTCACCGGCGACATCGTCAGCAAAGGCAAACCCGACCCCGAGCCGTACTTGCTCGCGGCGAGAAAACTCGGCGTAAATCCCACTGATTGCTTCGCGATCGAAGATTCACGCACCGGCGCGGACTCGGCAAACGCGGCCGGCTGCTTCGTCGTCGCGGTGCCGCACGCGGTCAATGTTCCGCAAGCACCAAAACGGTCTGTGATTACCGGACTAGGTGGACTAGCCCCAGAAGACCTGATGGCGTTGCGTCCGACACGCTAAGTTTGTCCGCATGGCTGGGGGCTGGCGGATAGGCAAACTTGCGGGAGCGGACATCATCGTCCGCCCATCACTGCTGCTCATGGGCGTGGTGCTCGTCATCGTTTTCGCCCCACAGTTCAAGGAACTCAATCAAGGCCCCAACCCGTATCTAATCTCGATCGCGTTCGTCCTGAGCGTCTATGTGTCCGTCTTCTTGCACGAAGTAGCCCATCTACTGGCCGCCCGCTGGTTCGGAATGCCGGTGCCAGTGATCGAGCTGCATCTACTCGGCGGCGAGACCCAAATCGAAGGCGACTCTAATCATCCCTGGCAAGAGTTCACCATCTCGGTCGTCGGTCCGCTCAGCTCGGCGATAATCGGCCTAGCGGCCTTCTGGGGTGCGCAAGCAAGTTCAGGCGCGCTCTATTCAGTGCTTTGGTCGCTTGGCTTCATCAACATTCTGGTTGCCGCCTTCAACATGTTGCCCGGACTGCCGCTTGACGGCGGACGAGTGCTGCGGTCGATCATTTGGGGCGTTACCGGCAGTGAAGCCAAAGGCGTACGGATCGCCGGTCGGATCGGTCGTATCGCTGCAGTGCTGTTGATTACGGTCGCAATTGTGACCATGTTCGATCAAGGGGCCCTAGCGATTGGTCGGGCGATGCTGATCTTGGCGGTCGCCCTGTTTCTGTGGCAAGGCGCCACGTTCGCACTTCGTCACGGGGTCGGGTTAGCGCAAATCGGTTCTCTCAGTGCCAGCGGGCTGATGACCCGGCAACAGCCCCCGGCCGGTTCGGCAGTCATCGCTGCTTCTCTCTCAGGCCGAAGCCTGCTCACCGCGATGGCCGAAAATCCGGCCGGCTCCTATGCACTTGTCGACCAAACCGGACGCATCGTCGGGACCCTGTTCGCCGACGCGGTCGACCAGGCCTATCGTGATGCTGGATGAATCTTCAACGCACCGGACCATTCGTCGAAGGCGAATGGATTCGACTCACTGACCCCAAAGGCCGCCGGCACAACTTCCAACTGGAGGCAGGGCGCGAATTCAGCACCAAAAAAGGTCAAATACGACACGACGACATCATCGGGCACCCCGAGGGCATCGTGGTCGAGTCGTCACTGGAGTTCCCGTACCAGGTCTTTCGGCCGCTGCTATTTGAGTACGTGGTTTCGATGCCGCGCGGTGCAGCGATCATCTATCCCAAGGACGCCGCCCAAATCCTGGTGATGGCCGACATTTTCCCTGGCGCCCGAGTGCTAGAGGCCGGTGCCGGATCGGGTGCGCTTTCGTCCTACCTGTTGCGCGCGATCGGTACCGAAGGCAGCTTAGAGTCGCACGAAATGCGCGAGGAGTTCGCCGAGAAAGCGAAAGCAAACGTCGTCCAAGCACTCGGTCATGAACCGGCAACGTGGAACCTGCACCTCGGTGACCTTCGCGAAAGCCCCAACGACTCCGAAGTTGACCGAATCATTTTGGACATGGTCGACCCGTGGACCTGCATTCCGTTGGCGCTCGAGCGACTCGTGCCAGGCGGAATTGTCTGCGCCTATGTCGCGACCACCACTCAACTATCCAGGTTCACCGAGACGCTGCGCGAATGTGCCGGGTTCACCGAACCGTCCGCTTGGGAAACTTTGGTGCGCGAATGGCACCTCGAAGGACTAGCGGTACGGCCAAAGCATCAAATGAATGGGCATACGGCCTTTCTGGTAACCGCTAGGCGACTCGCACCCGGTCAGCGGCCGATGCCCAAAACTCGCCGGCCAGCACCTGGCGCCTACGGTCCCGATTACACCGGGCCACGCCCAGCTGATCTTTGAGATGGGCTGGATTCGGCGGTCTTGACCGGTAGGGTCGAATTATCCGCACAGGAGGTGTCTATGACCGGCAACGAGAAGATCGACCGCTTCCTAGAGGCGCGCCTGAGCGAGGTTGAAGCCAAACTTGCCTCCACCTCGGCCCAGAACGAACGCCTAACCGCAACTCTGCGCGAAGCACGCGACCAAATCATCTCGCTAAAAGAGGAAGTCGACCGGCTCGCGCAGCCACCGACCGGCTTTGGCACGTTCATTCAACTCAACGAAGACGAGTCTGTTGACGTGTTCACCGGCGGGCGAAAACTGCGAGTAAACGTTAGCCCGGCCGTTGATCGCGAACAGTTGCGCAAGGGTCAAGAAGTCATCTTGAACGAGGCAATGAACGTGGTCGCCGCGCTCGCCTTCGAAGAAGTTGGCGAAGTCGTCATGTTCAAGGAACTGCTCGCCGACGGCGAACGCGCACTCGTCTTGGGAAACGCTGACGAAGAACGTGTCGTTCGCTTGGCAGAGTCACTCGGGGATCTGAAACTGCGTGCCGGTGATTCGCTCCTGCTGGAAAGTCGCTCCGGCTACGTGTACGAACGCATCCCAAAGTCCGAAGTCGAAGAACTGGTCCTCGAAGAGGTTCCCGACATCGACTACACGAGCATCGGCGGCCTCGGCAGCCAAGTTGAAGTCATCAAGGACGCCGTCGAACTGCCGTACCTGTATCCGGAGATCTTTGTTGAGCATGAACTGAAGCCGCCAAAAGGCATCCTGCTTTACGGCCCGCCCGGCTGCGGCAAGACGATGATCGCCAAAGCCGTTGCCGCATCGCTGGCGAAAAAGGTGTCGGAGCGAACCGGCGAAGAGGGTCGCTCCTACTTCTTGAACATCAAAGGCCCAGAACTGCTCAACAAGTACGTCGGTGAAACCGAGCGACACATCCGGCTCGTGTTCCAACGCGCCCGTGAAAAGGCGAATGAAGGCACGCCGGTGATCGTGTTCTTCGACGAAATGGATTCGCTGTTCCGCACTCGCGGTTCAGGCGTTTCCTCCGACGTCGAGAACACCATCGTGCCGCAGTTGCTTAGCGAAATTGACGGCGTGGAGGGTCTAGAGAACGTCCTGGTGATCGGTGCGTCCAACCGTGAGGACATGATCGACCCAGCGATTCTGCGGCCCGGCCGACTCGACGTGAAGATCAAGATCGAACGGCCAGACGCCGAAGCGGCCCGCGATATTTTCAGCAAATACCTGACGACATCGCTACCGCTGCATGCTGACGACTTGGCCGAATGGCACGGCAGCCGTGACGCTTGCGTGCACGCGATGATTCAGCGGGTCGTCGAGCGGATGTACACCGAGACCGAAGAGAACCAGTTCCTCGAAGTGACCTACGCCGGTGGCGACAAGGAAGTCCTCTACTTCAAGGACTTCAACTCCGGAGCGATGATCCAAAACATCGTCGATCGGGCAAAGAAGATGGCGATCAAGGACCTGCTCGAACTGAACAGCAAAGGCATTCGCGTCCAACACCTACTGCAGGCTTGTGTCGACGAGTTCAAAGAGAACGAGGACCTGCCCAACACCACTAACCCGGACGATTGGGCACGGATTTCGGGCAAGAAGGGCGAACGGATCGTCTTCATTCGCACGCTGATCACCGGCAAGGGTGGCAACGAACCAGGCCGCTCAATCGACACGGTTGCAAATACGGGGCAATACCTTTGAGTCTCGAATTGCGGGTACTTCGGTACGACCATCCAGATGCGACCAAACTGACTGAACTTGTTCAGGCCGAATACGTCCGCCGGTACAAAGGGGAAGTTGGCGACGCTTCACCAATCGACGCCGACGAGTTCGAGTATCCAGATGGCGTGTTTTTCATCGGCTACGTCGACGACCTGCCGGTAGCGATGGGTGGCTGGCGTCGTGGTGGGCCGCTCGGCGACACCGACGGCGAAATAAAGCGCATGTTCGTAATCGACGAGCAACGCGGCAAAGGCTATTCGCGCCAGGTGCTTCAAGAGATCGAACGAAGTGCAGCCCGTCAGGGCGTCACCCGGCTCGTTCTCGAAACTGGCACCGAACAACCCGAAGCGATCGCCCTTTACAAGTCGGCTGGGTTTGTCGAGGTCGAACCTTTCGGCTTTTATGCCGACTACGCCGACTCAGTTCATTTAGCCAAAAATGTGGAGTTGCCCGCGTGAGCGTACATCGCGTTCAAGGCTCTGAAGTCGAATACGGGATTACCGTCCAAGGCCAGCCGCAAGCAAACCCGATGGTTGCCGCGACGCATGTCGTGAATTCCTATGCGGCCGCGAACGGACTGACCCGGCGGGCCCGCTGGGATTATGAAGAAGAGAGTCCGCTGCGCGACGCACGCGGCTTCGATCTGGGCCGTGACATTGCAGATCCGTCGCAACTGACCGACGAAGACTTGGGCTTGGCGAACATCATTTTGACCAACGGTGCCCGGCTTTACGTCGACCACGCGCACCCGGAGTATTCGAGCCCAGAAGTCACCTCGCCGCTTGACGTGGTCAGGTGGGAAAAGGCGGGGGAGCAGGTGATGCGCCGCGGCGCGGAACTTGCCGCACGCGTCCCGGGCGTCCAACCGATCGTGCTCTACAAGAACAACGTCGACAACAAGGGCGCAGCTTACGGTTCTCACGAGAACTACCTGATGCGACGCGATGTGCCGTTCTCGACGATCGTCGCCCAACTGACCCCGTTTTTTGCCTCGCGCAACATCATTTGCGGTGCCGGGCGGGTAGGCATCGGCCAAGACGGAAACAAACACGCCTTCCAGCTCAGCCAGCGGGCCGACTATTTCGAAGTCGAAGTCGGTCTTGAGACGACGCTCAAGCGTCCGATCATCAACACGCGCGATGAGCCGCACGCCGACCCAAAAAAGTACCGCCGCCTACACGTCATCATCGGCGACGCGAACCTGTCGGAAACGTCGATCTATCTGCGCCATGGACTGACTTCGCTGGTGCTGGCGATGATCGAGGCGGGCGCCTTGCCTGATCCGCCCTCGCTGGCCGAACCCGTACGGGCACTGCACCAGATCTCCCACGACCCGACGTTGAAGCGAGTAGTTGAACTTCAAGACGGCCGAAAAGTTACTGCCCTTGACTTGCAGCACCACTATCTGACGCACGCCAAGGCGTTCGCGGCCCAAGGTGACCACGACCAGCAGACCGCTGACGTGCTGAGCCGCTGGGAGTCGACGCTTAGCCGGCTCGCGGCCGACCCGATGGAACTTGCTGACGAACTGGACTGGGTAGCCAAACTCTCGTTGCTGGAGCAATACCGCGAGCGCGACGGATTGGACTGGTCGCACGCCAAACTCCATCTCGTTGACCTGCAGTACCACGACATTCGCCTCGAACGGGGTCTGTTTTACCGGCTGGTCGAAGCCGGGCGAATGAAACGCCTACTCGAGCCCGCGCAAATTGCTGAGGCGGTCACCGAACCGCCACACGACACCCGGGCGTTCTTCCGCGGCCGGTGCCTGCAGAAATTCTCCACCGATATTGCCGCCGCCTCCTGGGATTCGGTCATTTTTGACCTGCCCGGGCACGAGTCACTGCAGCGCGTACCAACGATGGAACCGCTCAAGGGAACGGCCGAACATGTTGGAGATCTGTTCGACCGAGTCGACACCGCCACAGAACTTTTCCACGCAATCACCGGCCGTTAGCCCCCCGCAGATTGCGTCGGCGACTATAGGGTGGACGTATGGCCGAACAACAGCACAAGACGACCCGAAAAAGCGTCGAGTCTGACGAGCAGGTCGAGAGCACCGAAGTCGATGCCGAGCGCAAAGGCCGCCTCGACGACGATGTTGACGCACTGCTCGATGAGATCGACGACGTCCTAGAAGAGAACGCCGAAGAGTTCGTTCGCAGCTTCGTCCAAAAAGGCGGGCAGTGATGCTGTCGGAGCCGTTCCGGGCGGTGGGAAGTTCATCGTTCGTCGACTTCCTCGCCCAGCAGGCTCCCCAACTTTTGCCCCAATCGACCGACATTTCCTCCTCGGGCCTGGCCGTGACCCACGGCACGACCATCGTCGCGGCGACGTTCGCCGGGGGAGTGGTGATGGGCGGGGACCGCCGGGCCACGATGGGCAACGTGATCGCCCAGCGCGATATCCAAAAGGTTTTCGCCACCGACGAGTTCAGTTGCGTCGGCATCGCTGGCACCGCCGGCATCGCCATCGAAATGACTCGGCTTTTCCAGGTAGAGCTCGAACATTACGAAAAGATCGAGGGCACAACGCTTTCGACAGACGGCAAAGCGAACCGGCTCGCCACCTTGATCCGCAGCAACCTTGCCATGGCGATGCAAGGCCTTGCGGTCGTTCCGCTGTTTGCCGCCTACGACCTCGACGCCGAATGTGGCCGAATTTTCGCCTTCGACGTCACTGGCAACAAGAACGAGGAGCGCACCTTCCATTCTGTTGGTTCGGGTTCTACGTTCGCGCGCGGTTCGCTCAAGAAGCTCTACCGGCCTCAAATGAGCGAGGAAGAAGCCGTCACCGCGGTGATTCAGGCGCTTTATGACGCAGCCGATGATGACACGGCCACCGGCGGTCCAGATTTGACCCGCCGGATCTTCCCGATGATTTCGGTGATCACCGCTGACGGCTACCGCGCTTGGGAAGATTCGGCAACCGCCACGGTCGCCGATGCCGTAATCGGTGGGCGGATGGTCCAGCCCGACGGACCGTCAGCACCCCTGACCTGAGTTGCAGCGAGGATCCAAAGATGAGCACCCCGTTCTACGTCTCTCCAGAACAACTAATGAAGGATCGGGCCGACTTTGCCCGAAAAGGTATCGCCCGCGGACGTAGCGTCGTCGTCTTGCGCTATCTGGACGGAATCGTTTTCGTCGCCGAGAACCCGTCGCGAGCGCTGCACAAAATCAGTGAAATCTATGACCGAATCGGTTTTGCCGCGGTCGGGCGTTACAACGAGTTCGAGAATCTGCGTATTGCCGGTGTCCGGCTAGCGGACATGCGCGGCTACTCCTATGACCGCAGCGACGTGACCGGCCGCGGACTCGCGAACGCTTACGCCCAAACTCTCGGGACGATCTTTTCCAGCGGCGGCGAAAAGCCCTACGAGGTCGAATTGTTCGTGGCCGAAGTTGGCAACGACGTCGACGACGATCAGATCTATCGGCTCACCTATGACGGCTCGGTCGCCGACGTGCCCGAATACGCGGTGATGGGTGGCGCGAACGAGCAGGTCGAGGAGCACCTCAAAGCGAACTATGAGGCCGGTCTCGACTTGGCCGCCGCACTGAAGTTGGCGACGACGGCGCTTGGCACCGACGCAGAAAACGCGCGGGCCATACCTCCTGCGGATCTGGAAGTTGCCGTCCTTGATCGGACCCGCACGCAGCCGCGTAAGTTCAAACGGCTCAGCCTGACTCAGGTCAGTTCCCTCCTCGGTTGAGCCCGCGGGTCTAGGCTGACGATATGGACCGCCGAATCTTCGGGATAGAGAACGAATACGGCGTTACCTGCTCGTTTCACGGGCAGCGGCGGCTGTCGCCAGATGAGGTCGCCCGCTACCTGTTTCGGCGCGTGGTCTCTTGGGGCAGAAGCAGCAACGTATTCCTAAAGAACGGCGCCAGACTCTATCTAGACGTCGGTTCTCATCCCGAATACGCGACGCCCGAATGCGACGACGTCATCGATTTGGTGACCCATGATCGGGCCGGCGAGCGAATTCTTGAGGGCCTGATGATCGACGCCCAGCAACGCCTCGCCGAAGACGGCGTTGAGGGTGATATCTACTTGTTCAAGAACAACACCGATTCGGCCGGAAACTCCTACGGCTGCCACGAGAACTACCT
>DAONBX010000014.1:0-58963 GCA_035401705.1 Aeromicrobium sp. | reverse complement strand
AACTCCAAGTTCTTTGCTGGTGACCTCGCTGGTGCCCAAGATTCTTCGGCCAAGGCAAAGAAGTGGGCAATCTGGTCTGCCATTGTCGGTGTCGTTTTCTCGGTGTTGGCGATCATCTTCTATGTGGCGTTCTTTGCGGTATTGATCCGCAACGGCGAGTTCGAGTCGACGACTTACTGATTTGAACCTCAAGACCTTGCGCCCCGTACCGACCGCTGAAGGTCGGCGCGGGGCCTTGTTCTTTGGCGCCACCACTGCGGCCGGGCTGGGTGCACTGGCTCTCCTAGCGAACGTGTCGCCGGAGGAACCAGGCCACTATCCGACCTGTCCGTTCCTGATGATTTCTGGGCTGTACTGCCCAGGTTGCGGCAGTCTGCGTGCAACCCACGCACTTTTGCATGGTGACCTGGCGACCGCTTGGGACCGCAACCCGCTCGCTTTTGTGCTGCTGCCGGTGGTGGCGATCTCTTGGGTCGCTTGGGGGTTGCGCCTTCTTGGCTATAACGCTTGGCACCCCACGAGAGTCCATCCCGGCTGGATTTGGGGACTGTTGACTGTCGTGCTGATCTATTGGATCGCACGAAACGTGCCGGGGTGGACCCTGCTTTCGCCGCTCTAGGCGATACTGGGCCCATGACATCGCCCAGCCAAACGGCCAAGCCGAGCAATTGGAACGTCCCGAACGCGCTGACCGTACTGCGCATCTTGGGCGTACCGGTATTTGGCTGGCTCCTATTGCACGATGGCGGTCAGTCGATTGGCTACCGCGTTGCGGCGTGGGCGGCGTTCGCGCTGCTGATGGCTACCGACAAGATCGACGGCGATATTGCTCGAAAACACAACCTGATCACCGATTTTGGCAAGATCGCCGATCCGATCGCCGACAAGGCACTGACCGGGATGGCCTTCATCGGTCTGGCGATTATTTTCACCGACCAGCCGTGGGGGTTGCTGTTCTGGATAGCGATCATTTTGGTGTTGATTCGTGAATGGGGTATCACCCTGATGCGTTTTGTCATGGTCGGTCGCGGTTTCGTAATGCCAGCGAGCCGGGGTGGAAAACTAAAGACCGTCCTGCAGTCCTTGGCGATTGCTGGCTATTGTCTCCCACTGGAAATCTGGGACACCCCCGTTTCACTTGGGGTGCTCTGGTTGACCCATCTGGTGATGGCTGCGGCGGTTGCAGTCGCTTTGGTCACCGGCGTGCAGTACGTGTCTGAAGCCCGCGCTTTGGCCGGTGCAAAAGCCGCTGAGGACGCAGCCAAGTGACTGAAACTCCCGCAGCTGCAGTTGTCGCCGCACTTGAATCGCGCGGTGAGACAGTGGCTACGGGGGAGTCGCTGACCGGGGGATTGGTTTGCGCGACCTTGGTTGATGTGCCCGGTGCCTCGGCTGTCGTGCGCGGGGCAGTGGTTGGCTACGACCCACAAGTGAAGGTTGATCTTCTCGGGGTCGAGGCGGCCTTGATTGCCGAGGTGGGAACTGTGGATCCTCAAGTCGCTGAGCAACTAGCCCAGGGCGCCCGAGAGCGACTTGGAGCTACTTGGGGACTGGGCACGACCGGCGTTGCCGGACCCGGGCCAAGCGATGGCAAGCCAGCCGGCACAGTATTTGTTGCGGTGGCCGGTCCAGACGGTGTTCAATCACGCAAACTCGCGCTTTCGGGAACTCGTTCGCAGATTCGAATTGGGGCAGTATGCGAGGTCTTGTCGGACCTGCAATATAGGCTGGGGAAGAATTCGAGCTCAGTTGCTGTTGAGTCAGACAAGAAAGGAGATGGCGATGACTGCGATGCGTGAACACATTGGCGACGTCCTCCGGGCGCGTCGCCTTGCCGAGGGTCTTACCTTGCGCGACGTTTCCGCGCGGGCACAGATCAGTCTCGGCTACATCTCCGAAATTGAGCGCGGCCAAAAAGAAGCCAGCTCTGAACTGCTGTCGGCGCTTGCCCAAGCGCTAGAGGTGCCGCTCAGCAAAGTTTTGCTGGACGTAAGTTCGCGGCTAGAAATCGAAGAGGCCGCTGAATTGGCGACCGTATCTTCGATCGCACCGGGTGCTACTCGAGTTTCAGCCGCGTGAGGCACAGCGAGTTCTGGCTGCGGATGGAAACGGCTCTCGGCTCGGCGTATGCCACCGTTTGGGCGCGTGAGTACTCGATCACCTCGTTGGGCAGTCGGACCGCAATCGAAGCGCTCGATGCCGGCGTCGAGCCACAAACGGTTTGGCGGGCCGTTCATTCGGCGCTCGAGTTGCCTGCCCGCGACCGCTGAAATCGCCAAACTGCTGGCGGCGTGTCGCCACAAGTCGAACACTTGTTCGCCCTAATGTCGTGCACAGGCCGACGGTTAGATAGGGCAGCTTCCACAGGCGAGTCGATGAGGCTCAAAAATGTCTGCGGGTCCTCCTATCGTCGAAGATGGCCAGCCACCAACGACTAAAGGACGCAACATGGGTGCAGCATCTAGCAAGGGAATTGCTAAAGAAAAAGCCAACAAGGAAAAGGCGATCGACAACGCGCTTGCGCAGATCGATCGCTCCTACGGCAAGGGCGCCGTGATGCGTCTGGGCGATCAGGCGAGGGCGCCGATCGAGGTAATCCCCACCGGTGCGGTCTCGTTGGATGTTGCCCTTGGAATTGGCGGGTTGCCACGTGGTCGCGTCGTGGAAATCTACGGACCGGAGTCTTCGGGTAAGACGACCGTCGCCCTGCACGCGGTCGCTAATGCGCAAAAGGCCGGTGGGGTCGCGGCTTTCATTGACGCTGAACACGCGCTCGACCCGGAGTATGCGCGCAAGTTGGGTGTCGATACGGACGCACTGCTGGTGTCTCAGCCTGACTCAGGCGAGCAGGCTCTTGAAATCGCCGACATGCTGATCCGCTCAGGTGCGTTAGACATCATCGTTATCGACTCAGTGGCCGCACTCGTTCCGCGGGCCGAAATTGACGGCGAGATGGGTGACAGTCACGTCGGTCTGCAGGCCCGACTAATGAGCCAAGCGCTACGAAAGATGACCGGCGCGATCAACGGATCAGGCACGACGGCGATCTTCATCAACCAGTTGCGCGAGAAGATCGGCGTAATGTTCGGCTCGCCCGAAACCACTACCGGCGGTAAAGCGCTCAAGTTCTACGCCTCGGTGCGATTGGACGTTCGCCGGATCGAAACTCTCAAGGACGGAACCGACCCAGTCGGCAACCGCACTCGGGTCAAGGTCGTCAAGAACAAGGTTGCGCCGCCGTTCAAACAAGCAGAGTTCGACATCATGTACGGCCAAGGCATCAGCCGCGAGGGCAGTCTGATCGACTTGGGCGTCGACGCTGGCTTCGTGCGCAAAGCGGGCGCTTGGTACACCTACGACGGCGATCAGTTGGGCCAAGGCAAAGAGAACGCCCGCAACTTCTTGCGTGACAACCCTGACCTGGCCGACGAGCTCGAGAAGCGAATCAAGGAACACCTCGGCATTGGGCCACAGGTCGATCAGCCAGCAGATCCCGCCGAAGTTGTCGATGATCTAAGCGGGGATCTGTCCGCAGCCGACTTCTGATGGTTGACCTAGCTGAGCGCCGCTCCCAGTTGGTGGCCGGCCGGACGATCGCAATGGATCGTCTGGCCGTCCGCGAACGCAGTCGAGGCGAACTGTTCGCCGCCCTCGCCCGGCGAAACATCGACGACGATGTGGCAATCGTGGTGGTTGACCAACTCCAAGAAGATGGGTTCGTCGACGATGAACGATTCGCTCGGGCCTGGGTCGAATCCAGGTCGCGTTCCAAAGGTCTAGCTAGCTCGGTGCTGAGGCTTGAACTACGAACCAAGCAGGTGGCTGAAGAGACGATCAATCTCGTCTTAGCCGAAGTTGATCCGGCGGAAGAAATCCAGGCCGCTCATCGCTTGGTTCAGCGCAAACTCCGGTCAGTTCAGGGATTAGATCAGGCCGTTCAAGTTAGACGCCTTTGCGCGATGCTTGCCCGCAAGGGATTTGGGCCACAGGTCGCCGTTGACGTGGTACGCGCCGAACTGGCTTTCGCTGCCGAACACATCGAATCGATTTAGCATCTAGCTGTGTTCGCGTTCCGGCCGATGGATTTTGACGACCTCGATTCAGTGGTGCGCTGGCGAAACGAACCTCAAGTCTCAAAGTGGTTTCCTAACCCGCCGGTGGATGTGGCTGCGGCTCGAGTCGTCTACGCCGGTCGGCTTTCCGGCCGTTCTGACGTACGGCTTTGGGTGGCGCAGTGGTCAGGCGAGCCGATCGGCTACCTGCAAAGCTTTGAGGTGCGCACCAACGCGGACTTGGCGGTACGGTGTCAAGATTTTGACGCGGTGGCGTTCGATTTCCTGATCGGTGAGCCGGACTGCTTGGGTCGCGGGCTCGGCGTCGAGATGGTGGAACAGTTTTGTCGTGACGTTTTGTTCGTCGAGTATCGGTCAGCACCGAGGTTTCTGGCCGTGCCGGACGTGCGCAATCATCGTTCGATCCACACACTTGAGAAGTGTGGATTTGCCCAAGGCCTTTGGATCGAACCCGAAGGAGCGGACGGTGTTGACGTGGTTTGTACCGCTCGTCGCGAAATCTTTAGTGACTCATGAGTAACATGGGCTCATGGCTTCCACTTACGAGATGTATCAGAAGTTCGCCGCGTTGCCCCAAGGCAAGCGACTCTTCTCGATGCTTTTTGGGCAAAAGGCACCCTATTTCGCCTCGATCCATATGCAGATCGCGCAGATGAAGCCCCATTACGGCGAAGTCCTCGTGCCGTTTCGGCGGTCAAATAAGAACCACATCGGCACGATCCATGCGATTGCCGCCTGTAACGGTCTGGAAGCCGCAATGGGCTTGCTGGCCGAGGCGACCTGCCCGCCAGATCACCGTTGGTTACCTAAAGGCATGGACGTCAAATACCTCGCCAAGTCCTCAACCGAGTTGATTTGCACGGCTGAAACCACCGAAGCCGACTGGGCGAATGCGCCCGATGTACCAGTCACCGTCAAAGCCACTCGAACTGACGGCACCGTCACTGTCGAGGGCACGATTCACCTTTGGGTGACCCCTAAGTCAAGCTAGGTAACAGCCCGCTGTTTTCGTCGTTTCGAACCGGTCCTCGTACCATTGACAGGTCATGACAAAGACCTACGAAGTTAAGACCTACGGCTGCCAGATGAACGTTCACGACAGCGAACGGCTTGCTGGCTTGCTTGAGACCGCCGGCTATCAGCCAGTTGCCAAGGATGCCACCGCTGATCTGGTGGTGTTCAACACCTGTGCGGTGCGCGAGAACGCCGACAACAAGCTTTACGGAAACCTCGGCTATATCGCTAGCGTCAAAGCCAAGAACCCGAAAATGCAGGTAGCGGTGGGTGGCTGTCTGGCGCAAAAGGACAAGGACACGATCACCGAACGGGCACCGTGGGTCGACGTGGTTTTTGGTACCCACAACATCGGTTCCTTGCCGATCCTGCTGGAGCGAGCCCGGATTGAGAAAGAGTCCCAAGTCGAAATTCTCGATGCGCTCGAAGTGTTCCCTTCGACTTTGCCGACCAAACGCGACTCAGTTTTCGCCGCTTGGGTTTCGATCAGCGTCGGCTGCAACAACACCTGCACGTTCTGCATCGTGCCGGCGCTGCGAGGCAAGGAACGTGACCGCCGGCCCGGTGAGATCCTGGCCGAGATTGAGGCGCTAGTTGCCGACGGGGTAGTCGAGGTGACGCTCCTTGGTCAAAACGTCAACAGTTACGGTGCCGAGTTCGGCGACAAGCAAGCCTTCGCCAAGTTGCTGCGCGCCTGCGGTCAGATCGAAGGTCTTGAACGAGTCCGGTTCACCTCGCCACACCCGGCGGCGTTTGCCGACGACGTGATCGAGGCAATGGCTGAAACCGCGAACGTGATGCCGCAACTTCATATGCCACTGCAATCGGGCTCTGACCGAATCCTAAAATCGATGCGCCGCTCCTACCGCAGTGAAAGGTTCCTCGGGATCATCGACCGCGTTCGCGCAGCTATGCCTGAGGCGGCGATCACCACCGACATCATTGTTGGTTTCCCCGGCGAAACTGAGGCTGACTTCCAAGAAACCCTCGAAGTGGTGCGCAAATCGCGATTCACCAGTGCTTTTACCTTCCAGTACTCCAAGCGGCCGGGCACGCCCGCGGCCGAGTTCGCAGATCAACTGCCCAAGGAAGTAGTGCAAGAACGCTACGAACGGCTCGCCGAACTTGTCGACGAGATCGCGTGGGAACAAAATCGCGGCCTTATCGGCACCGAGGTCGAGTTGCTGGTTTCAGATCACGTCAAGTCAGGTGGGCGCAAGGATGCCGAACGCAACCGGCTCAGTGGACGCGCGCGAGACAACCGACTCGTGCATTTCGAGGCAGCCGGCCTCGACATCCGACCAGGGGACCTAGTCGTCACTACGGTTACGGCCGCGGCGCCTTACCACCTGATCGCTGACGGCGAACCGAGCGCGGTTCGACGCACTCGAGCGGGTGACGCCTGGGAGGCAAGGCAGGGCAAAACCAGCGTCAGCCCGGGGCAGGTGGGGTTGGGTATGCCGACGCTAGGCGTGCCTGAGCCGCTACCGTCGGCGCCGGCCTGCGCCGTCGAGTGAGTTCAAAAGGGTGGCCTGACTTCGGATTTGACGTAATCCTGTTGTAATCTGGGAGCCGCTGCTGAGGCCAATGTCGTCCTCGCCCAGTTTCCCCGAAGGTATCGACGACAGGTTCAGGTATGGCTCGTCCTCTTTTTTCAGCCGCGCCCAGTGCGCAAGGTCTCTACGACCCGGCCAACGAACATGACAACTGTGGCGTCGCGTTTGTTGCGACACTCACCGGGGTTGCCTCCAACGAAATGGTCAACCATGGCCTAACCGCGTTGCGCAACCTCGACCACCGAGGTGCAGTCGGCGGCGAGCCGAACACCGGTGACGGCGCGGGCATCCTGCTTCAGACCCCAGACAAGTTCCTGCGTGCCGTAGCGCCGACCGAACTTCCGCCGGCCGGTTCCTACGCGGCCGGCATGGCGTTCCTGCCTGCTGACGACGTTGCCGGTGCCAAGGCGCAGGTCGAGCAGATCGCGCTCGAAGAGGGCCTATCCGTGCTCGGTTGGCGCGAAGTTCCGACCAAGCCCGAGATTCTCGGCTCGATGGCACAGTCGGCCATGCCTGCCTTCGAAATTCTCTACGTCGCAGCCGCTGGCGCACCGGCCCAAGGCATCGAACTGGATCGACTTACCTTTGCCTTGAACAAGCGTTCGCACCATGAGGCGCAGGTCTACTTCCCGTCGCTTTCGGCGCGCACGTTCGTCTACAAGGGCATGCTCACCACCGAACAACTCGACGAGTTCTATCCCGATCTGCTCGATCCGCGGATGGAGTCGGCGCTGGCGATCGTTCACTCGCGGTTCTCCACCAACACGTTCCCGAGCTGGCCGCTGGCGCACCCGTTCCGCTACCTTGCCCACAACGGCGAGATCAACACCGCCCGCGGAAACCGCAACTGGATGCGCGCGCGCGAGGCGTTGCTGGAAAGCAAAGTGATTCCTGGCGACCTATCGCGGCTCTACCCGATCTGCAGCCCAGACGGTTCCGATACGGCATCGTTGGACGAAGTGCTCGAGTTGCTGCATCTGGGTGGGCGGAGTCTGCCGCACGCGGTGATGATGATGATCCCCGAGTCGTGGGAAAACAACTCCGAGATGGATCCGGCCCGCCGGGCGTTCTACGAGTTCCACTCAACAGTGATGGAAGCGTGGGACGGACCGGCGTGTGTCTGCTTCACCGACGGCACCCAAATCGGTGCGGTTTTGGACCGCAACGGCCTGCGGCCGGGTCGCTACTGGATCACCGAAGACGGCCTCGTCGTCCTAGCTTCGGAGAGCGGTGTGCTGGACCTTGATCCAGCGACCGTTATCCGCAAAGGCCGACTCGAACCGGGCAAAATGTTCCTGCTGGACCTCGACGAGCACCGGGTGATCGAGGACCACGAAATCAAGAACCAGCTGGCCAACGAAAACCCATACGAAGAGTGGCTTTACTCCGGGTTGGTTCGCTTCGAGGACCTGCCCGACCTTGAACACATCGTGCACACGCACGCTTCGGTCAAACGTCGTCAGCAGCTGTTCGGCTACACCGAAGAAGATGTGCGCAAGTTGATCGCCCCGATCGCGCGTACGGGTGCCGAAACGATCGGTTCGATGGGTACTGACACGCCGATTGCGGCACTGTCGGAACGCCCGCGAATGCTGTTCGACTACTTCAGTCAGCTTTTCGCCCAGGTGACCAACCCGCCGCTTGACGCAATCCGTGAGGAGATCGTCACCTCGCTCGCGGGCACGATCGGGCCAGAGCGCAACCTGCTCGACCCGAGCCCGGCGTCGTGCCGGATGCTGCAGTTGCCGTTCCCGGTGATTGACAGCGACGAGTTGGCAAAGATCCGTCATATGAACCGTGACGGCGACATGCCTGGGTTCAGCGTTCATGTGGTTCGCGGCCTCTACTCGCTAAACGGCGGTGGCGAGGCGATGGCGGCTCGACTGGAGGAGATTTGCGCCGAAGTTTCGGACGCGATCGTCAACCGCGGTGCGCGAATCATCGTCATCTCGGACCGCAACGCCGACGTTGACTTTGCGCCGATCCCGTCGCTGCTACTGACCGGCGCAGTGCACCACCACCTCGTTCGCGAGAAGTTGCGGACTCAGGCTGGCCTATTGATCGAGGCTGGAGATGTCCGCGAAGTGCACCACGTGGCCTTGCTGATCGGTTACGGCGCGACCGCGGTCAACCCGTACCTAGCGCTCGAAACCGCCGAAGACTTGGCCCGCGAAGGTGTCTATGTCGAGGGGATCGAACCGCAAGTCGCGGCGCGAAACATCGCCTACGGCCTTGGCAAGGGCGTCTTGAAGGTGATGAGCAAGATCGGTGTCTCGACGGTTTCGTCGTACACCGGAGCGCAAATCTTCGAATGCATCGGCCTCTCGCAGGACGTGATCGACAGATACTTCACTGGCACCTCCAGCAAACTCGGCGGTGTCGGTCTCGACGTGCTCGCGACCGAAGTTCGCTCACGCCACGACATCGCCTACCCGTTGCGCGGGCTGGCCGAATCGCGCCGTCAACTCGAGGTCGGCGGCGAATATCAGTGGCGTCGCCAAGGGCCAGAGCACCTGTTTGATCCGGACACTGTTTTCCGGCTCCAGCACTCGACCCGCACGGGTCGCTACGACATCTTCAAGCAGTACACCGAGAAGATCGACCACCAAAGCAACCGGTTGATGACCCTTCGCGGGCTGATGAAGTTCCGCGGCGAGCGGGCGCCGATCTCGATCGACGAAGTCGAATCGGTTGCCGAGATCGTCAAGCGGTTCTCCACCGGTGCGATGTCGTATGGCTCCATCAGCCAAGAGGCGCACGAGACCTTGGCGATCGCCATGAACCAACTCGGCGGCAAGTCCAACACGGGCGAGGGCGGCGAAGATCCGGAGCGTCTTTACGATCCGGCACGTCGTTCTGCGATCAAGCAGGTCGCCTCGGGCCGATTCGGCGTCACCAGCGAGTACCTGACCAATGCTGACGACATTCAGATCAAGATGGCCCAAGGCGCCAAGCCAGGCGAAGGCGGCCAGTTGCCAGGTCCCAAGGTTTACCCCTGGGTGGCCAAGACCCGGCATTCAACGCCAGGTGTTGGGCTGATTTCGCCGCCGCCACACCACGACATCTACTCGATCGAAGACCTCAAACAACTCATTCACGACCTGAAGAACGCCAACCCGGTGGCACGAGTGCACGTCAAACTGGTGTCTGAAGTTGGCGTCGGTACGGTCGCGGCCGGTGTCTCCAAGGCCAAGGCCGATGTGGTGTTGATTTCGGGTCACGACGGTGGAACGGGTGCTTCGCCGTTGACCTCGCTCAAGCATGCGGGCGGGCCGTGGGAACTCGGTTTGGCCGAGACTCAGCAGACCCTGTTGCTAAACGGTCTTCGTGACCGAATTGTCGTGCAAGTCGACGGTCAGCTAAAGACTGGTCGCGATGTTGTGATCGCGGCCCTGCTCGGTGGTGAGGAGTTCGGTTTCGCCACCGCGCCGCTGGTGGTTTCTGGCTGCATCATGATGCGGGTCTGCCATCTCGATACCTGCCCGGTAGGAGTCGCGACGCAGAACGTGTCGCTTCGCGAGAAGTTCTCTGGCAAGGCCGAGTATGTAGTCAACTTCTTCGAGTTCATCGCCCAAGAGGTTCGCGAAATTCTCGCCGATCTTGGCTTGCGTTCGATCGACGAAGCCGTTGGTCGGGTCGACTTGCTTGACGTCGATGACGCGATCGAGCATTGGAAGGCCGACGCGTTGGACTTGTCGCCGATCCTTTATCAGCCGCAGTTGCCAGCGGGCGCGTCGTTGCGTTGTACGACCGGCCAAGAGCATGGCTTGGACAATGCGCTGGACGTCGAGTTGATCAAGATGTCGCAGGATGCGCTCGAGCGCGGCGAACTTGTTCGGATCGCGTTGCCGATCCGAAACGTCAACCGCACTACCGGCACGATGCTCGGGCACGAGGTGACCAAGCGTTACCGCGGCGCGGGCCTACCCGACGACACGATCGACATCACCTTCTCCGGTTCGGCCGGTCAGTCGTTCGGCGCCTTCGTGCCGCGAGGCATCACCTTGCGTCTGCAAGGAGACGGCAACGACTACGTCGGCAAGGGACTCTCGGGCGGGCGGATCATCGTGTCACCCGCACCCGAATCATCGTTCACTGCTGAGGCGCAAATAATCGCCGGAAACGTGATCGGATTTGGCGCCACCGGCGGCGAGATCTACCTGCGCGGCATGGTCGGCGAACGATTCTGTGTACGTAACTCTGGTGCGACCGCGGTCGTTGAAGGAGTTGGCGATCACGCACTCGAATACATGACCGGTGGGCGAGTGGTGATCTTGGGTAAGACCGGACGCAACGTTGCTGCCGGAATGAGCGGCGGATCTGCCTATGTGCTCGACCTAGACCATTCACTGGTCAACCGCGAGATGGTTGAACTGCGCCCCGTGCCCGAGGAAACCTCGGCTGAACTGGAGGCGATCTTGCGAAAGCACCTCGCCGAGACCGGTTCAGCAGTCGCCGAAAGACTCCTTGGCGACTGGGCCAATAGCGTCTCGCGGTTTACCGAAATCATGCCGGTCAACTACCGGCTCGTCCTCGAAGCCAAGGCCTCGGCAGAAGCTGAAGGACTCTCAGATGAACAGACCACTGCACGCATGATGGAGGTGGCCGCTCGTGGCTGATCCCCGCGGTTTTATGACCACACCACGCCAGGTTGCCCCTAGGCGCCCGGTGTCGGAACGAGTTAACGACTGGAATGAGGTTTATCCAGGCGGAGCAGGCAAAGCTTTGTTGCCGATTATTTCGGAGCAGGCGGGACGCTGCATGGATTGCGGTATTCCGTTCTGCCACCAGGGCTGCCCGCTGGGCAACCTGATCCCCGAGTGGAACGATCTGGTTTGGCGCGACGACTGGGACGAAGCCATCGATCGCTTGCACGCGACGAACAACTTCCCCGAGTTCACTGGTCGGCTCTGTCCGGCACCGTGTGAAACCGCTTGTGTGGTCGGCATCAACCGCGATGCGGTGACCATTAAGAACGTCGAAGTGTCCATCATTGAGAAGGCTTGGGAGCGCCACAACGTTAAGCCGCAGACTCCTGACTGGCTGACCGGCAAGACCGTTGCGGTCATCGGCTCTGGCCCGGCCGGTTTGGCCGTTGCGCAGCAGTTGACTCGCACCGGCCACACGGTTGCGGTCTATGAACGAGATGACAAGGCCGGCGGTCTGCTTCGCTACGGAATCCCCGAGTTCAAGATGGAAAAGGTTCATGTTGATCGCCGGATTAGTCAGATGCAGCGTGAAGGCACGGTCTTTAGGACCGGCGTGGAAATCGGCGAAAAGTTCACCGGCAAGGAACTGCGTGAGCGTTACGACGCGGTCGTGTTGGCGATCGGGTCGACAATCCGGCGTGACCTGCCAGCGCCAGGTCGCGAGTTGGCGGGCATCCATCAGGCGATGGACTTTTTGCCGCAGGCGAACCGAGTAGCGGTGGGGGAGACGGTCGAGAACCAGATTTTGGCCACCGGCAAGGATGTCGTCATTATCGGTGGCGGCGACACCGGCGCGGACTGCCTTGGCACGTCGATTCGTCAAGGTGCTCGTTCGGTGACAAGCCTTGAGATCATGCCGCAACCAGGTGAAGATCGCCCCGAAGCCAACCCGTGGCCGACTTATCCGATGATCTATCGGGTCGCTTCGGCGCACGAGGAGGGCGGCGAACGCGTCTACTCGGTCTCGACCAAGGAATTCGTAGGCGATGAGTCCGGAAACGTTGTCGGCCTGCGCCTAGTTGAAGTGGAACTCAAAGACGGCAAGTTCGAAGAGGTGCCAAACTCCGAAAAGGTGATCGACGCGCAACTGGTGCTGTTCGCGATGGGGTTCACCGGGCCGCAGACGAGCGGTTTGGTTGAACAACTCGAGGTGGCGGTCGACGGTCGCGGGAACATTTCGCGCGACCAGAACTACATGACAAACGTCGACGGTGTGTTCGTTGCCGGTGACGCAGGTCGTGGCCAGTCGCTGATCGTTTGGGCTATCGCGGAGGGCCGAGCGGCTGCCGCGAGCGTCGATGCTTGGCTGACCGGGTCAACTACCTTGCCTCGCCCGATTGGCCCCGATGTTCGCCCGCTGACCGTGTGAATGGTGTGACTTCGGTTGCATGACTCGCGGGTAGCAAACTTCGACCACTAGGCTGGACGTGTGCGTAGAGCCAAGATTGTTTGTACCCTCGGTCCGGCAACTGACACTTCGGAAAAAATCCTTGAACTGGCGATAGCTGGCATGGACGTTGCCAGGCTCAACATGAGCCATGGCGAACAGTCTGAACAGCTGCGTCGACTCCAGCGAGTTCGTCAGGCGGCCGACGCCACCGGCAAAGCGATCGCGGTCTTGGCTGACTTGCAGGGGCCGAAGATTCGGCTTGGCCGATTCGCTGATGGGCCACACGAGTTGAACTTCGGTCACAAGTTCACGATCACGACTCGCGACGTCGTCGGGACTGCTGACCTGTGCTCGACAACCTATGACGGACTGCCCGGTGACGTTCAGGTTGGCGACGAGATCTTGATTGACGATGGCAAAGTCCGATTGCGCGCAGTCAAGGTCACCGAGACGGACGTCGTCACTACCGTTGAAGTGCCTGGCGAAGTCAGCAACAACAAGGGCATCAACTTGCCTGGCGTAAACGTGAGCGTCCCTGCGCTCAGCGAAAAGGACATTGCGGACCTTCGCTGGGCGTTGCGTGCCGATGTGGACTTCATCGCGCTGTCGTTCGTCCGGTCAGCCGCCGACGCTGATGACGTTCGCCAGATCATGGCTGAGGAGGGCGTCGAGCGCCCCATCATCGCCAAACTCGAAAAGCCTGAGGCGATCACCAACCTCGACGAGATCATCGACGCTTTCGACGGCTTCATGGTCGCGCGCGGCGACTTGGGTGTGGAACTGCCGCTCGAAGATGTGCCTATCGTCCAGAAGTTGATCATCGAGAAGGCGCGGCGCAATGCCAAGCCGGTAATCGTGGCGACGCAAATGTTGGATTCGATGATTTCGGCGCCTCGGCCGACTCGCGCTGAAGCCAGTGACGTCGCAAATGCCGTGCTAGATGGCGCCGATGCGGTAATGCTCTCCGGCGAGACGAGCATCGGTCAGTTCCCGATTCAGACGGTGCGGATCATGGCGCGAATCGTCGAGTCCACCGAAGATCACGGCCTGCCGCGGATGGCGGCCTTCACTTGGGAGCCCAAGACGACTACTGGCATCGTCTGCCGCGCAGCCTCCCAGGTCGCCGAAGCGGTTCAAGCCGAACTGATGATTGCCTTTACCACCACGGGTGATTCTGCCCTGCGAATGGCCCGGTATCGCTCGTCGATCCCGGTGCTTGCGTTCACGCCCCAGGTGCTAGTTCGAAACCAGCTGGCACTGACGTGGGGAGTGGAGACTTTCTTGACTCCCCAAATCAGCCACACTGACCAGATCGCTTTGCAGGTCGATCGTGAGTTGCTAGGTCAGCAACGCTGCGATCAGGGTTGCCGCGTGGTTATCGTCGCCGGGGCCCCTCCGGGAATCCCGGGTTCGACGAATGCGATCCGCATTCACAAGATGGGCGATGCGATCAATCGGGTCGTGGCGGCCTATGAAACAGACGAACTGCCGCCCGAGGTCAACTGAATCGTCTTGGCCTTGCGCTTTGCTAGCGCTCGAACGGCCAGTAGGAAAACGGCCATTAGTACGACAATCACGGCCAGCGACAGGTAGTGAAGTTGGCTTGTGATGTTGCTGCCGGCGTCGGGGTTTAGTTCAGGGTCTCCTGAGGAAATCCACCAGTTGAATCTGGTCATCGGCACGAACACCAGCAGGGCGAGCAGGATTGCGACTGCTTTGAGGCCCGTAGTCGTGTTCTTGAGTGAAATAGCCAGCAGGACCGATCCAACGGCAAGGATCAAGATGGTTTGCCAAAAGAGACCGTTTAGGCCAAGTAACTCAAAGTTGAACATGACGCAGACGATACCAGTGCTGTAACAGCTGACTACATCTTGAGGGTGAGTGTCTGTGACTGTTGAGCAATCGGTGCCGAGAGCGGGACTCGAACCCGCACGCCCTTTCGGACAATGGTTTTTGAGACCATCGCGTCTACCATTCCGCCATCTCGGCGCACCACGTTGCCCGGTAACCTTACGGGGTGACTGAACCCGCGCAAACCTCGACCCCCAATCCCCGCGTCGTTATTGCTGAGGACGAAGCACTGATCCGAATGGATCTGGCTGAAATGCTGGCAGAACAGGGCTATGACGTCGTTGGCGAAGCCGCCGACGGCCAAGCCGCAGTCGATCTTGTCCGCGCCTTGATGCCGGATTTGGTGATGATGGATGTGCAGATGCCAGTAATGGATGGGATCACCGCGGCGGTGCAAATTGCCGGTGAGCGAATCGCCCCGGTGGTTATGCTCACTGCCTTTAGTCAGCGCGAATTCGTTGAGCGTGCCCGCGATGCGGGTGCGATGGCGTACTTGGTCAAACCTTTCACCGCTTCTGACTTGGTGCCGGCAATTGAGATGGCGATTAGTCGGTTTGGCGAACTCAAGGCACTCGAAACAGAGGTGGGCGACCTCGAAGAGCAGTTGGCCACTAGAAAGTCCGTGGAACGGGCAAAGTCGATCCTTCAAGACGCACTTGGACTGAGCGAACCTGATGCATTTAGGTGGATCCAAAAGACGGCGATGGACGTTCGACTTTCGATGCGTCAAGTCGCCGAAGCAGTAATCGAGAACGGCCCGGGCCTCAAGTAGTAGTTCGACCAGCAATGTGACGATGGTTACAAGTTGGCTACGAAACACTCCAAACATCTCTCGTGCGAGAAATTGACACATTTGGCGACTAAATTCAACTCCAATCGCGCCGGGACAACCGTCTCGTGCCCGGATCAACACACCCGGAGGATTGATGAAGCGCACCACAAAGACGCTCCGCCTAGCAGCAATTGTCAGCGCAAGCGCGCTCACCCTCGCTGCCTGCGGCGGCGGTGACAGCAGTGACGACAAGGACAAGGACGTTGCAAAGGGCAACGGCGAGCTCGTAATCGGCTCCTTGCTCCCACAGACCGGCAGCCTCGCCTTCCTCGGCCCGCCAGAGTTCGCTGGCGTTGACTTGGCCGTCAAGGAAATCAACGAGGCCGGCGGTGTCAACGGCAAGGACGTGAAGAGTGTCAAGGGCGACTCCGGCGACGCTGACTCGGGTATCGCTCCGGCTGAGACCGACAAACTAATCAAGGCCGGTTCGGACGTTATCGTCGGTGCGGCATCCTCGGGCGTCTCGATGACCGTAATCGACAAGATCCAGTCCGCTGGCGTTGTCATGTTCTCCCCGGCGAACACCTCGACCGCCTTCGACGAGAAGCCATATGACGGAGCTGACCTGTACTTCCGGACCGCACCTTCTGACGTCCTGCAGGGCGCAGTTGTCTCTAACCTGCTAGTTAAAGATGAACGTGCGAATGTTGCACTCTTGGCCCGCCAGGATTCCTACGGCGAGACGCTCGCCGCTGAAATCAAGAAGGGGCTAGAGGCCGCTGGCTCGAAGGTTTCGGTAACTTCCTTCTACGGTGAAAAGGCCGCATCTTTCGATGCTCAGGTGGACGAGGTTGCCGCTTCCAAGCCTGACGCAATCGTGTTGATCGCGTTCGACGAGACGAAGAAGATCATCCCGCAACTCGTCGCCAAGAACGTTGGCCCGCAAGACGTGCCGACCTACTTCGTTGACGGCAACACCGCCGACTACTCCACGGAATCGTTCAAGGCTGAACTGAAGGGCGTTAAGGGTACGATTCCTGGCGCCGAAGCCCCCGAAGAGTTCCGTAAGCGTTTGCTCGAAGTTGATCCTAAGTTGACCGACTTCTCCTACGCGGGCGAGTCCTACGACGCGGTTGTCGTTTCGGCACTAGCTGCAATCGCGGCCGGTGACGATTCGGGCGAGGCTGTCGCTTCTGAGATCGTCAACGTCACCAAGGGTGGCGAGAAGTGCACGACGTTCAAGGATTGCGCGGCACTGTTGAAGGACGGCAAGGACATCGACTATGACGGTGTCTCCGGTCCGATCGAACTCGGTGCAACCGGTAGCCCGACGGCTGCTTCCATCGGCATCAACCTGTATGGCGCTGACGGCAAGTTCAAGCCGGTCGAGTTCATCCCCGGCACGATCGAATGAGCTGAACTAGTTCAGTAAGTAACTGCGGGCCCCGGGAAACCGGGGCCCGCAGTCATTTTCTGGTCGAAGTTCAGTTTGGTTACGAACGGCCAAAGTGTGCTACTGGCGCTGACTCAGCTCGCTTCTTGGCCGAGCGTGCCCAAGTACAGTTCGATGACCTTCGGGTCGTTGGCTAGGTCGCGGCCCGTGCCGCTGTAGGCGGTGGTGCCCTGATCTAGGACATAGCCGCGGTCGCAGATTTGCAGGCAGCGCCGGGCGTTCTGTTCCACCATGATTACCGAAACCCCGGCCTGGTTGATTTTCCGTGTTTGTACGAAGACCTCGTCTTGCATGACAGGGGAGAGCCCGGCTGAGGGCTCGTCTAGCAGCAGAACTGACGGATCCATCATGAGTGCGCGGCCCATCGCCACCATCTGACGTTCACCGCCAGAAAGCGAGCCGGCCCGCTGCTTTGCGCGCTGGCCCAAGGTTGGGAAAAGGTCGGTGACGAAGGCGAAGCGACCCTTGAACTTGCTGGGATCTTGGTAGCAACCCATCTCGAGGTTCTCTTCGATCGTCAGGCTCGGGAAAACGTTTTCGGTTTGGGGGACAAAGCCGATGCCCTTACTAACTAGAACGTCGGCACGCAGGTTCGTGATTTCCTCACCAGCTAGCGTGACGGTGCCTGAATGGATTTTGACTAGGCCAAATAGTGCCTTGAGCAGAGTCGACTTTCCGGCGCCGTTTGGTCCGATAATGCCGACAAGTTCACCTGGCTGGCAGTAAAGGTCTGCGCCGTTGAGGATGTTCACGCCAGGCAAGTAGCCGGCGATCAGGTTGTCTGCGCGTACCACCGCGCCGGGTGCGCCGAGGCGGTGCTTCTCGCGTTCGGATTCTGGTGCCTTTGGGGTGGGGGACTGGTCGCTCATCAGGACTCCTCAGCCTCAATTTCTGCTTCAAGTTCGGCCTCAACCTGCTCGGCTAGGGCCTCTTCGTCAAGTTCGCTCAGGTCAGTGTCGTGGTGAGCACCCAGGTAGGCGTCGATTACTCGCGGATCGGCCATCACCGAAGCCGGCGTCCCTTCGGCCACGATTTGTCCTTGGGCCATTACGATCACCCAATCTGAAATATCGCGAACCATGTCCATATCGTGTTCGACGAAAAGGACTGTTCTGCCTTCGTCGCGAAGTGACTTCACGTGGCCGAGCAGCGATTGTTTCAACGCCGGGTTTACCCCGGCCATGGGTTCGTCGAGCATGATCAGGTCGGGATTGACCATCAGGGCCCGCGCCATTTCGAGGAGTTTGCGTTGGCCGCCAGAGAGCGAACCGGCGAAGTCCTCGCGTTTGGCGTCGAGCTTGAACCGGGCGAGCAATTCATCTGCTCGTGCGGTCACTTCGTCCTCCTGGCCGCGCCACAGGGTTTTGAAGATCGCCGGAAAGAAATGCTCCCCGAGTTGGCCGGTTGCCCCGAGCCGCATGTTCTCGATGACGGTCAACTTGGACAGGACTTTGGTCAACTGGAACGTGCGCACCATGCCAAGACGCGCGACCTTATATGCCGGAACCTTTGCTAACGGTTTGCCGTTGAAGGACCAGTCGCCAGAGTTCGGCACGTCGAATCCGGTGAGCAGGTTGAACAACGTGGTTTTGCCTGCGCCGTTGGGTCCGATGAGCGCGGTGATCACACCGCGTTGGATTTCGATGTGGTCGACATCAACTGCCTTTAGGCCGCCGAAGGTCCGAGTGATCGAGTCACCGATGACGATTGGATCTGGTTTTGGCACACCAGGATCATTCGCGAGGCCGTGCAGCGCCTCGCGCGGATCCGTGGCTCTTGCGGTGTCAGCGGCCATCGATTGCGATCTCCCTTCGGTCGCCGAAGATCCCCTGAGGTCGGAAGATCATCAGCAGCATTAGGCCAAGGCCCATGAGGATGTAACGAACGAGACTTGCCTGGATGTCAGTCATAAACCAGTTCGGGAAGAGCGGGTCGACGCCGCTGGTTGCCTGACTGAAGAACTCGCCAAGTCCACTGATTAGGAACCAGAAGATCATCGAGCCGACGACCGGTCCAAGAACTCGGGCGGCGCCACCGAGCAGCAGCGCGGTATAGGCGAAGAAGGTCAAGTTGGTGCTGTAGTCGCTCGGTACGACCGATGCTTGCTTGACGGCGTAAAACATGCCGCCGACGCCACCGATGAAGCCACCGAGAATGAGCGCCTGCATCTTGTAGGAGAACACATTCTTACCAAGGGAACGAACCGCGTCTTCATCCTCGCGAATTGACCGCAGTACGCGCCCCCAAGGGCTGCGCATGAGTGCCCAAGTCAGCAAGCAGAACAGGGCAACGAGCGTCCAGCCGACGGTCATTGACCACAGGTCGTTCTTGCCCCAAGAGGCGAAGCCGAGATCGAGTCCGGACGAGTACGGGTTCAACGAGTTCCAGACTTCGTTGTAGCCGGTCAGACCGTTTGAACCGCCGAAGACGGATTTCATTTCAACCGAGCCGAAGACGAGTCGCAGGATCTCGGCGGCCGCGATCGTAACGATCGCGAGGTAGTCGGCTCTGAGTCGAAGCGTGGGCACACCCAACACCAGGGCAAGCAGGATAGGCATCAAGCAACCGACCAGAATGCCCACCCAAAATGGCATGTCGCCCTTGACCACGGTGACGGCTAAGCCGTAGGCGCCCACTGCCATGAAGCCGGCTTGACCGAAGTTCAATAGGCCGGTGTAGCCGAAGTGGATGTTTAGGCCGATCGCGGCGAGGGCGAAAACGATGGCTTGAGGTCCAAACGCGTTTGAGAACGCGGCGTCGATGATGCTGGCGAAGTCCATTTTCTCAACCAACCCTCTGTGCGTGGCCCAAGATTCCTTGGGGTCTGATCAGCAGGATGAGGATGAGCACGACTAAGGCGCCCACTTCCTTGATGGAGCTTGGCACGCCGAACAAAGGCCCAACCTCAGTAATTACGCCGATGATTAGCGATCCCCAGACCGCGCCCCAGATCGTGCCGAGGCCGCCGAGAGTGGTGGCCGCGAAAATCATCAACAGCAGTTGGTAGCCCATCATGAAGTTGATTTGGCTGTTTACTGCAAGTAGCACGCCTGCCAGCGCAGAAAGCGCCGTGCCGAGGATCCACACCGACGAAATAACCCCGTCCACCTTCATGCCTGAAGAAGCAGATAGGGCCGGGTTGTCCGAGACTGCTCGCATCGCTTTCCCCAGTCGCGTCTTTGCTAGGCCGAACGTGACAATTCCGATCGTTGCGACCGCGATCACATAGATGCCGATTTCTTTGTCGGTCAGGTCGAACATGCCAAAGTCGTGAGCACGTTGTGAGGTGTATTGGTTGAAGGACTTGGTGTTGGCAGTGAAGAAGTACTGGAACAAGTTCCGCAATACCAAACCGAAACCGATTGACACGATCATCATTGCGATGATGCCGGTGCCGCGATGGCGCAAGGGCCGCCACAACCCGCGATCTTGAGCCCAGCCGAACAATCCGCCGGCGATAACCGCCAAAATTCCGGCAACTATTACTGGCATGCCGACAATTACGTTGAAGATATAGGCCGTGATCGCACCGAAAGTTACCAATTCGCCTTGGGCGAAGTTGGTCAAGCCGGTGGTTCCAAAGACTAGCGAGAGTCCCAGGGCGGCAAGCGCAATGATCAGGCCGTATTTGATCCCGCCAACGATCCCGTCAACAAGCCGCTCGGAAAATGGAGTTACCTTGACGACTTTGCCGTTCAATGGGAAGGCCACATTAGCGCCGGTGCCGAGGTTGACCTGAACGGACAGTGACTGCTTGCCAGTGAGTTTTACCCCGGCCGGAAGCGTGTCCTCATCAATCGTGACCCGATAGCGGCCAGTGCCAGGAATGGCGATTACGGCAACACCCATGTCATTGCTGACTGCCGAGCCGATTTCGCCGTCGGAATCGGAGACCGTGACAGTAACTCCGGGAACTGGTGGGGGATTGTCACCGGCCTTACCGCCCTGTTGATCAAGCAAACGAACCCGAATTGCTGGTCCGGTCACCGGTTCAGAGTTGACAGTCGGTGAGGCACTTGGGGTCGGGGTGGGGGACGTCGTGTCAGCCAACGCGGGACTCGCTAGAAACGCGATCCCGCCGAAGATTGCTGAAATGAGCACCGCTATTGGCAGTCGCACACATTCTCCTGTCGATTCGTTCGCGCGCTAGGGCACGGGTATCTCGATCCCGTTGAGCATATCGACCCAAACGTTTCGTCGCTGTATTCCAGTGCTTCATTTGAGAAACAGTTTGGTTTCGTTTCAATACGTGGCTGCCGGTTTCGTCAAAGACCACCGCAGGCGTAGGCTTGCTAAGCCCGAGGCCGCAGCTTTAAAAGAGGTGCCTGTTCGATGCCAGTTAGACAGCCAGTTGAGATCCGAGATGCGGAGCTTAGCGATGCGCCTGCACTTATTGAACTTTGGTCAACTTGCGCGGCCGATCAGGCCGAAGATGGCACCGACCCAAGTGCGCAGCGTGGGCTTTGGCGTGAACCTTCGATACCTGAGGCTGAAGAAGCGCTCGCGTTCAATCAGGGTCATCATGGGCGACGATTGCTGGTTGCGGTAGTCGGTGAGGAAATCGTCGGAGTTGCCGCCGCTGATCTGACGACGCTAACTCCGATCAGCATGTCCAAGGTGATGCTCGTGACTGACCTGCAGGTCAGGCCGAGTCACCGTCGCCGGTCCATCGCGTCGAATCTGCTCGCGGTGATCGCAATTCATGCCGAAGACCTTGGCTGCGACCTAGTGGTTACTTCGGTGCAGGTTCAGGCGAAGGAACCTAACCGGTTCATGACCAAACTCGGTTTCAACCAGGTCGCGGTTTTGCGGGCCGCACCGGTTGGAAAACTCAATGCTCGATTGGCAGCAAAGTCGGCCGGATCGCGAGAAACTGGCCGGCTCCTGGCCGTGCGACGTTCGTTGCGCCGTCGTCACGCCATTCATCAGTGACCTCTGCTTAGCAACTGTCGGTCGGGGCCACTAGGGTCGAGTGGTGGATCGACTTCTGCTTATTGACGGACATTCGGTGGCATATCGAGCATTCTTTGCGCTGCCAGTTGAGAACTTCGCAACTAGTACCGGTCAAAGTACGAATGCCGTGTTCGGGTTCACCTCAATGCTGATCAACGTGCTGCGCGACGAGTCACCGACTCACGTTTGTGTTGCCTTTGACGTATCGCGTAGGTCTTTTCGAACAGAGGAATACCCCGAGTACAAGGCAACTCGGCAAAAGTCGCCCGAGGAGTTTTCCGGACAGGTCGAATTGGTCAAAGAAGTCCTGAATGCGCTCGAGATCAAACATGTCGAAAAGCCGGGGTTCGAAGCCGACGATGTGATTGCCACCTTGGCCACCGAGGCCGAGGCCGCCGGGATGGAAGTGCTCATTTGCTCTGGCGATCGAGACGCTTTGCAGTTGGTGACCGAAAACGTCACGGTGCTGTATCCGCGCAAGGGCGTCTCGGACCTAGCACGAATGACGCCGGCCGCAGTAGAAGAAAAGTACGGCGTGCTGCCGCAAAACTACCCTGATGTCGCGGCGATGGTCGGTGAGACGAGCGACAACCTGCCCGGTGTGCCTGGGGTGGGGCCAAAGACTGCGGCGAAATGGTTGGCGACCTACGGCAGCCTTTCGGCGATAGTGGACCAGGCCGATCAAATTGGCGGCAAGGCCGGCCAGTCGCTGCGCGATCATCTTGATTCGGTTCTTAGAAATCGCCGGCTTAACGCGCTTATCCGTGATGTCGACTTGCCGCTGGGGCCCGCCGACCTTGGTCGAGAGATGATTTTTGACCGAGAAAAAGTAAATGCGGTCTTTGACGCACTGGAGTTCACTGCGTTGCGCGAGCGGCTTTTCTCAACTTTTGGCGCGGCCGGCTCGGACGTGGACGTAGCTGAAGAAATCGAACCCGACGCTAGGGTCCTTGGGGCCGGCGAACTTGAGGGTTGGCTCGCCCAGAACGCCGAAAAGACGATCGGCCTTCACGTTCAAGGCTCATGGGGCCGCGGAACAGGCGAGGTAGATTCGGTTGCCTTTGCGACCGGCGACGATGGTGCGTGGTTCGACCTAACTGGTGCGAACTCGGCCGATGCGTCGGCCCTAGCCAACTGGCTGGCTGACACAACCAAACCAAAGGTCATTCATGACGCTAAAGGTCCGATTCTCGCATTTGCTGCCCGTGGCTGGGAACTGAAGGGACTAAGTGCCGACACGGCCCTCTCGGCATATTTGGTTCGACCAGATCAGCGCGGATATGACCTTGGCGACTTGTGCGTTCGGTATCTGAAACGTGAACTAAACGGTGACGATGCCCCTGCCGGACAGCTCTCGCTCGATACGAACGACGACGCGCAAGCGGCGACGAGGCGGGCTCGAGCAGTTTTAGATTTGGCGCCAGTTCTCGCAGTCGAGGTTGAGGAGGCCGGCGGGACGGGGTTGCTCGCCGAGGTCGAACTGCCGCTGGTGGCGACGTTGGCCCGGATGGAGATTGCCGGGATCGGTGTTGACGACTCGGTGCTTGGTGATTTGGAGTCAGAGTTCGCGAGCCGAGCAGCAGAGGCGCAGCGCTTGGCCTACGAGGCCATCGGCGGCGCGCAAATCAACTTGAGCTCTCCAAAACAGCTTCAAGTGGTGCTGTTTGAAGACCTGCAGATGCCAAAAACCAAGCGCACCAAGACCGGCTGGACGACCGATGCCGAAGCACTTCGCGGCCTGTACGACAAGACTGGCCATCCGTTCCTTGAGCACCTGCTAGCCCATCGCGACGTAACCAAACTGCGTCAAACCGTCGAAACTTTGCGGCGTTCCATCTCGGCCGACGGCAGGATTCATACAACTTATTCGCAGACGACGGCCGCTACCGGTCGGCTGAGTTCAAACGACCCGAACTTGCAGAACATCCCGATTCGGACGCCATCTGGACGCCGGATTCGAGAAGCATTCTGTGTCGGCGAGGATTTCGAAACCTTGTTGACTGCCGACTACAGTCAGATCGAAATGCGGATCATGGCGCATTTGTCTGACGACGCCGACCTGATCGAGGCGTTCAACTCCGGCGAAGACTTTCACACGGTGATGGCAGCCAAGGTGTTCGAGCGTCCAGCTGAGGAAATCGACAGTGAGCTCAGAGCCAAAATCAAGGCGATGAACTACGGACTGGCCTATGGGCTCAGTGCCTACGGACTGAGTCAGCAATTACAGATCAGCACCGGCGAGGCCCAATCTTTGATGGACGACTATTTCGAGCGCTTCGGGGGAGTGCGCGACTATCTCTATGGGCTCGTGGACGAGGCGCGACGCAGTACCTTCACTGAGACGATGTGGGGCCGGCGCAGGTACCTGCCGGACCTGCAAAGCGACAATCGTCAACGCCGAGAAATGGCCGAACGGATGGCCTTGAATGCGCCAATTCAGGGTTCGGCGGCCGACCTGATCAAGGTCGCGATGCTAAACGTTGAAAAGGCCATCGCCTCGGCCTCGCTGAAGTCACGGATGTTGCTGCAGGTTCATGACGAACTCGTCCTCGAAGTTGCCGAAGGTGAACTCCAAGAGTTGACGGACTTGGTTCGCCGCGAGATGGGTAGCGCAGCCAAACTGTCGGTTCCGTTAGATGTGTCGGTCGGAGTCGGCAAAACGTGGCAGGCAGCAGGCCACTAGCCTGAGATTTCGGCCGGGCGCTTTGTTCTTAGCAGCGGCCAAACCAGCAGGATCGCGCCAACGATTGCGGCAACGGTCGCCATCGTGGTGATCAGGCCGACGATTCCGATTGTCCAGAACCACGCGATCGCAAACACGACGCCTGAGGCGATCCACAGCAGCACAGCCGCACCGGTTGAGCGACGGGCTAAAGCATCAAAAACTAGTAGATACACAATCGCGAGGAATGTCCCCGAAAGCGCAAACAGCCACAGATAGTTGAGAATTTCGGCGTACTGGTCGCCGCCAACGAGGATTAGCGCAAGTTTGGGAAAAATCAAACAGCCAGCAACCACTAATAAGCCGAGCAGGCCAACCAGTGCGACGGCCCGCAGCCTCGTGCGGTGGGAGGAGTCTCTTGCCAGGCTTGGGAAGAAGACCACACTCACGAACTGCGGCAGGAAAAGTGTCGATTTGGTGAGGATCAAACCAGAGGCGTAAAGGCCACTTTCGTGGGCCGAGAAACCGCCACGGGCAAGAAGCGCATCAATATTACTGAAGGCGAAATAGGCCAACAAAGTTGCGGCCGAATAGATCGTCTCGGCAATTAGGGGCCTGCGGCTGTGCACATCGGCCACACCTGTTGGATTCAGCAGGCCTATACCGGTGATCACCGGAAGCCAAGCACCAATCGCCAAACCTGCCATCGCGCTGCTGGCAGTTGGTTCGATCATTAGGCCGGCCACGCCGCCGACCAAGCGGCCGAAACCGTTGCTCAGGAACAGTACGGCTAGTCGGTTCCACTGACCTGTGCCTTGGGCTACGCCCATTTGTGCGCCGGTAAGCGTGAGCGGTACGAGCATCGCGCCACAGAAAACTACCGGCCAAATGGAGTCGAAGTTAAACGCTGGGGCTAGGCCAAAACTAGACAGCGCAACCACGATTCCGACAGCGATAGAAACTGCTAAGGCGACGCGGGACGCGGTGTGTACGATGGCCGCGCTCTTTTCAGGTTCGACCGAAATTCGTCTAGCGATTGAAGCTTGAAGCGCGAGCGCGACGACGTTGGCAATTAGCACGAGGCTCAGCAGGGCAGTCAGCGCGCCGAACTCTGCCGGAATTAGCATCCTGGCCGCTACTAGGTTGAACCCGTAGGTGACGACATTCATCACCATCATCGCAATAGCGACAGTTGTTCCGGCCGAAACTAAGGTGCGCTTTTCGGTCATGAGCCATTCGCCTTATCGGCTAGCTGTAGAACTTGGGGCATCATCCAGGCCCAAAAAACCGGGGCCGAATCTGCCGTGAAGTGAAGACCATCGCCATAGAGTGGGCGGCCGTTGATGATCGGTTGGTAGCCGTTAGAGCATAATGCGCCGAAGGTATCGATCACGCTGACGTCACTTTGGCCAGCCGCCCATTTTGCCGCCACGTCATTGATGTGTTTCACCCTCGAAATATCGTTGTAGTGCTCCAGTTCGGAAGCTTCAAACGTTGGCACGTCGTGGCAGGCCAGTGTCGATAGCGCTAACGACTTCGCGCCGCCAGAACGAGAACCCTTTAGCACTTGGGCGAGTGCTTCGGCGATGAATTCATCATGCTCTTTGGTGCCAAAACGCACCTTCTTGCCTTCGGCATCGAGGAAGTCCTGAACGAGCGTTTGCGGGATGAAAAACACCAGGACGTCTGGTTCTATTTGCGCGACCGCATCGGGCCAGGATTTTCGCCATCCAAGGCACTCGCGAGTGGGTTCGACCGGCTTATTGTCAACCAGTTTGGTGCCGTCGAAAGGATCGCAACCGATATTTGTTGCGCTTTCTAAGGTGAGTTGAGGGAATTCCTTGGTGCCCACTTGCGCCGCTAAGCTCGCCGGGATTGAGTTTCCAAGGACCATCGCGGTGCGCTTTTCCTCAGCGCGATACGGCACCGGTGTGAGGATTACGCCCTCATCTACAGCAACGTCGCTCGTCGCCGAAACCATAGGCTCGGTGTGCGCGATGGCGAAGGCGCCAAGCAGGACCAACGGTGCGGCCGCGATGGTGACAATTTTTGAGAGAAAAAGGCTTTGTTGAAAGACGGGCTCTCGATGGCGGATCGGATACTCGATGAACCGATATGTCAGGTATGCCAAGAGGAAACTGATTACCGTTCGAACCACCGCCAGCCAGTACCCGGTTAGCGGAGTCGATTCGGAGTTTAGGAAAACGATTATCGGCCAGTGCCACAGGTATAGCGGATAGCTGATTAGGCCAATAAAACGTGGAATTGGACTGCCGAAAACCCGGCTGAACCAACTCTTGCCACCACTTGCGGCGCCAAGAATCGCCAACAGCGCGGCCAGCGCAACAATTACCAATCCGCCCGTGAAGACGAATGGGGCTTCGGAGTCAAGGAAATACATCGCCGCGCCGACAACACCCAAGCCCAGCCAGGCCAGCAAACCAACAGCCTTGCTGAATCGAGCCTTTTCTGCGAAGGCACTCGATCCAAGAAATAGTGCGGCACAAACGCCGATCAGCAGTTCGAAAGCGCGGGTCGTGGTGCTGTAATAAATGTGCGAGATGCTCGCCTCGGAGTTATACAGGTGCGCCATATACATGGCGGAACCAGCTGCCAATGCCGCAAAAATCAGAGACTGGACAATGCGTTTGCGCGCCCAGAACGCAATGAGCATTAATAGCAGCGGGAATACCAGGTAAAACTGTTCTTCGATCGAGAGCGACCAAGTATGTCGAACCGGCGAGGGCATCGCCAACTGCTCGAAATATTGCTCGTCACCAAAAGCGAACCGCCAGTTTGAAACGTAGAACAGCGACGACACGATGTCCCAGGCAACTGAGGCTCGCCTAGTGGTGGTGGTCCAAATCCAAGAGCACACTACGACGAACAGCAGCACCGTCAACAGCGAGGGCAACAGTCGCCGAAGGCGAGCTCTCCAGAAGGAAAGGACTGAAATTCGTCCCCAGCGATCCTGTTCGGCGACAAGCAAGTTCGTAATTAGGAACCCGGAGAGAACGAAGAAAAGATCAACGCCCAGCCACCCGCCCTTGAGCCAGCCTGGGTTGAGGTGAAAAACGAGAACGCCAAGGATCGCGACGGCCCGAAGGCCGTCCAATGCCGGACGGTAGGGCAGGCGCGTCTTTAGGGCAGGCGCTGGTGCTGACATGGATTAACTGACGAGGGGCCAACGGGCCCCACACAATCAGTCGTTGTTCAGGTCGTCCAAGCGACGACGTGCACCGGTGGTGTCGGATTCGGTTGCGGCGGACCGCTCGATTGCCTGCTTGAAGCCGAAGAAGTAGGCACCAAGTCCAGCAATACCGACGGCCATGGCAACAAAGGAAACTCCCTTGTATAGGTAGTGCTTGTTGATGCCTTGGCAAACGCCCTGCTGAAATTTGTCAGTCGGGGTCGTGATTGCTGACCCACAGTCGAATACGGCTCCAGCTGTTGTGCGGATATCTGTGATCGGCGCTAGCAGAACATATGCTCCGTAGAAAAGAAATGGAAGTGCAGCGATAAAGGCAATCTTCGTGCCAAGGCTGGGGAGCGAACGCGAGCGGGCGTCAGAGTCATCAAGCATGTGACGCATACTACTATCGACTGCGCGATTTGTACGCGTGGGTAACCAAGTGTTAGGCAGAATTTACGGTGCGTCGAGCGATTGTTCTCGCTGGTGGTTTGGGAACCAGATTGCGTGCGGCAACTGGCGATTTGCCAAAACCGCTCGTAAAGGTCGCGGGAAGGCCATTGGTCGCCCACCAGATCGGTCGCCTCGCCGGGGCAGGAATCACCGACATCGTGATCGCAACCGGTTACGGCGCCGACCAAGTTGAGGCTGAACTTGGCACCGGTGCGACTTGGGGAGCAGCGCTTCGTTTCAGTAAGGAAGACTCCCCGCGCGGCACCGCAGGAGCGCTCGCTCTGGCGGCTAAGGGACGGGTGAGCGCCGACGACACGGTCGTGGTGGTCAATGGCGACCTGCTGTCTCGACATGATCTAGCTGGTCAGCTTGCGGCCTTCGAATCGGCGGGCGCTGATGCATCCATCCATGTGCGTGAAGTCGCTGATCCGCGGGCGTATGGGGTGGTCCTTGTAGGCGGCAGTCGCGTTACCGGGTTCTTGGAGAAGCCAGAGAACCCACCTTCAAATCTCGTCAACGCGGGTACCTATGTCTTCCGGGGGCGGGTATTACTTGACCTTCCCGATACGATCGGTCTTTCGATTGAACGTGACGTTTTTCCGCAACTGGCCCAGTACGGCGAAGTTATTGCATATCGTGACGATGCGCCGTTTTTAGACGTAGGCACCCCTGAGGCACTCGCGGCGGCAGAAAGCTGGTTTGAGTGACCACGAAAGAAGCGCCCACCGCGCAAAAGCGGATTAACCGCAACAGCGCGCTAGACGGTGCTCGCGGTTTCTTCATGTTGGTGCTGGTCGTAGGCCACTTCGGGGTCACTTGGCTTTACGGCGCTTGGACGATGCTCTCGCTGTTCTTCATGACTTCGGGCTACCTGATCACCATGATCATGCTGAGAGAAAAGAAGGCACGGGGGCGGATTTCAGCCATTGACTTCTACCGCCGCCGAGCACGCCGACTCCTGCCCGCCTTGTTCGTGCTTTTCGTTGTAGTCGGCGGCTGGGGCCTCGCCTTTGGTACCGACACTCAGCGTACGCAGATGAAGGGCGACATCCTCGCTACCGCGGCGTTCGTAATGAACTGGCGCTTGATCGAACAAAGCGACCAGTATTTTGCCTTGTTCGAGGGCGTTTCGTTCTTTCGCCACGCGTGGACGTTGGCGGTCGAGGAGCAGTTCTACATCCTTAGCCCGTTTATCGTTGTTGGCCTGATTGCGTTGAACTCCAACCGATTGCGGCTGGGGCTACTTGGTATCGGCGCGATCACGTCGGCTGTTATTGCCGCGCAGATCGGTGTGGGCACCGTCGCAGACCAAGCGCGAGTCTATTACGGAACTGATACCCGAATCGGTGCGATCTTTATTGGCGTGGGCTTGGCGTTTGTGCTTCGAAACGGCGTCCCGTGGGGATCGCGAACTCTGGCCTGGATGCGGTGGGTCGCCTTCTGCACGCCGCTAATTGTCATCTTCACGGTGAGCGAAATGTCGCCGTTCATGTTTGAAAAGGGCGGACTGCTCCTAGTTACGCTTATCTGTACGACCCTAATCATCTCGGTCTCGGACCCGCGCGACACGTGGTTCAACAAACTGGCCTCGTTCGGGCCATTGGTTTGGGCAGGTGTTCGGATCTACGGCATCTACCTGTGGCATTGGCCTATTCGGCTTTGGCTGGAGCATTATGCGCCAGATATGGGGCTCTTGCTCAGGTTAGCCATCGGCTTGCCAATCACGTTCCTGGTGGCCGGTATCAGTTATCGCTACCTCGAAGAGCCGGTCATCAAACAAGGTTTGCGCGGACTTCCCGGAGTGCGAAACGGTCGATTGCTTGCGATGGCCGCGACTGTCGGTGTGCTTGCCCTAGCTTTCGGTCTGGGCCGGGTGCCGCCCGCCCCGCCGCTGGACTACGCCAAGGTGCCACCGCTGGTGGCAGGAACCCCTAAGTATGTGCCCGGTGACAAAGACCTCACTGTCGGCGTATTCGGTGACTCAGTATCAGTTGGTCTGGTCAGAGACGTCCCGCCCAAGGCCTACCCGGATCTGACTTTCGACCAACTTGGCGACAACGGCTGTGACCTGACCGATTGGACTCCAACGCTGTTCAACAGCGGCCCGACCGCTCCTCTTGAACCGTGCCCGATCGGCAAGGCCGAACTCGGCCAGCGCATCAGCGAACGCGGAATCGACACGGTGCTGTTTATGGGGGCGCAGTTCTCGTCGTTGCCACACTGGGATCACGAAGGAAACCTGTTTGACGCGATGTCGCCAGAACATCAGGAAAAGATGACCGACTCGCTCGATTCCTTGCTAGAGCAGACGCGCGACGCAGGGGCAACGTTCCAACTTGCGACTGTGCCATGTCGAAAAGTAACTGGTGCGGATTTTTCCGACGACATTCGAGATGACGCAATCGCGTACATGGAGGCAAACCCAGACGTGGTTGACCAGATGAACAACCCGATTGAACTGAATAAGTTCCTAGAAGATTGGGCCGTCAAGAACGGCGTGCCGGTTCTAGATTTGTACTCGGCGATGGGGTGTAAGTCCGGATTCAAACCAACTAGGGGAGGATTCGACATCTACCTAGACGAGATGCATTTCAGCCCGGCCGGTTCGGCGATGGTGTGGTCATGGTTGGCACCTGAAGTTCGGGACACCTTTATTCGAGAGCAGGAGGGCAAATGAAACTCTCCGAAATGCTCGCAACGAGCCAGGGCAGTCGAAGCGCAACGCTAGACGGGGTTCGTGGTTTTTCGGTAATCATCCTGATGCTTTACCACTTTGGGGTGAGCGCTCTGCAGGGCGCTTGGATCGGCCTGAGCATCTTTTTCGTGTTTTCGGGCTACGTGATCGTGATGATCATGCTCAAAGAGAATGCTCGCGAAGGCAGAATCGACTACATCGAGTTCTACCGGCGGCGTGCTCGGCGGCTACTGCCGGCGCTGTTCCTGATGATCGCCGTGATTGCCGGCTGGGCGTACTTTTTTGCTGAAAATGCCGTCCGGCGGCCGATGAAGGGTGACATTTTCGCGACGCTTGCGTTCGTCATGAACTGGCGGCTAATAAACGAAGCCGATCAGTATTTCGTGGAGTTTGCTAATCCTTCGTACTTCCGCCACGTCTGGACGCTTTCGGTTGAAGAACAGTTTTATGTACTCGCGCCCTTTCTGGTTGCTTGGCTAATAAAGAACGTCGGATCCAGGAAGTTGCGAGTCGCTATCGTTGTTGCGCTTGCAACCGCATCGGCAATCGCCGCCGCCAAAGTCGGCGTATCTACAACCGAGGCGCAAGCGCACGTCTACTACGGCACAGATACGCGGGTTCAGTCGCTGCTGTCCGGTATGGCAATCGCATTTGCGATTGGGCCCGATCGTTTTGGTAACCGGCCTCCGCCGATGTCTCAGCGAACCGCCACTCTCATCACGTGGTTCGCCTCGGCTGTCTTCTTGACTTCGTTCTTCATGCTTAAGCCGCTGGCGCCATTCATTTTTGAGTCAGGCGGGATGCTGGCGTTCTCGCTACTTGCGGCCGTTGGATTGGCGGCTTCGGTCGAGATCGGCCCCGGAATATTCAGAAAGATTTTCACCAGCACGCCGTTGGTGTATTTGGGAATCCTGACCTACGGCCTTTACCTGTGGCATTGGCCCGTAAAACTTTGGATGGACCGGTATCTGCCCGACCTCAATCTGTGGCAGACGCTGACAATCGGCTCGCTAACAACCATCATTTTCGCCGTAATTAGTTTTCACCTACTTGAACTTCCAGTGATGCTAGGTGGGCTGAAGTCATTGGTCGGGACCCGCTCGCGCGCCAGAATGCTGGCCGTAGGTTCGGCGTTCGCCGTGATTTTCGCTGCCGCTGCGGTTGGGCGAGTGCCGACTGTGCAGGAGGACATCGCGGCAGGCAGAGTGCCGAACCTCGTTGAGGGTACAGAAAAGTATGTGCCGGCAGATGAGGCTTTCAACGCTGCAATGTATGGCGATTCTGTCCCGTACTACTTGGCCGAGCGGTTCCCAAGCGAGGTCTACTCCGACATAAACCTGCAAAATATGGCAATTGAAGGCTGCGGGCTGCTGCCTTTGACGACGTACTGGGCGCCGGAATATCAAGAACCGGTCGGGGTGAAGTGTCGAACTGGTCGAGCAAATCTTGAAGCGGATTTGAAGAACGCAAAGTCTGAGGCTCTCGTCTTAATGGTGGGTTCTGATCTGGCCGTGGCTCACCAAAAAGCAGACGGCTCGATTATTAAGATTGGTGACGACGGCTATCGCGAAATGGTCGAAGAGCAACTTGACCTATTGCTCTCAGACGCCAAAGACGCGGGCGTGAAACAGGTTCAGCTGGCCACCTTGCCGTGTCGAGAAATGTCGACTCGTGGTTTGGGCAACTTGCCTTTCGACACTGATTGGTACGAAGAGAATCCTGAAATCGCCAGAAATCTCGCAGATCCGACTATTGTGAACGGCTGGTTCACTTCTTGGGCCGAACGCAACAACGTCCCCATCTTGGATCTTTATGGCGCGCTCGGTTGTGAGCGGGGGTTTGCTCCCGAGCTCAATGGCATTCGGCTTTTCCAGGACGCTATGCATTTCTCTGAAGAAGCAGCACCGATGATTTGGACTTGGCTTGCTCCGGCGATGCGTGACGCATGGCATGACGAACCACATATAGGCTGAACGCCGCACGAAAGGCAATCATGGACACCAAAGCATTTTTTGCTCAAGCACCGACCCTGTTCCACGGGGATCCGCAAGACACCGACCCGATCGACCCGTACTGGGACGAGGTTAAGGCCGATGTTGTCGGTTTCACCTCGTCAAACGAACTGGCGATGCTGAACTTGGCGGCGAAGCTTATGCCGACCGATGAGGCCTACCTTGAAGTCGGCACCTTTAAGGGCCGGTCGATGTGTGGCACCATCCGCGACAACGCCGACAAGGTGTTCTACGCGATGGAGAACTTCATGGAGTTCGGCATGGCTGGCCAAGAGGCTCGGGCCGAACTGATGTCGAACCTTGGCAAGTACGGCCAAGGCGCTGACGTCCGGTTGCTCGAAGGCGACTGCTTCAAGTTGATGGCCGAGCCCGGAATCATCGATCGTCCTGTCGGCGTTTACTTCTACGACGGCGAGCACACCCTGCTGGCCCACTACCTGGCATTGGCCGTTGTTGAGCCGCTATTGGCAGACGAGGCACTAGTGCTCGTGGACGATGCCACTTGGCCGGTTGTTCAGCGGGCTCACAAACTCTTCATGGACCGTCACCCAGGTTGGGAGATCGTCGAGGAGTGGGACGCGAAAGTCGATAACGATCCGCGTTGGGCCAACGGTCTGCACGCACTCACGTTCCGGCGTACCGGCCCGACCGTGCTCAAGGGTCGTGACGAGTGGCTTCGCCGCTACCAAATCCACGTGCAAAACCGGTTGAACAAGGTCGCTTGGAAGGCTGCAACCATGTTCCCGGGAGTCATGAAGTTCGGCGCAAGCATCGTGATGGGCCGCTCGCGCGCCATCGAGCCGAAGGACAAATGAGCTAGTTCGGCTGGAGCCGTCGTGACCTGATCAGCGCTGCGCTGACGATTACGGCGGCTCCTGCTGCGCAGACGGCCACCAACTCGTATGGCGACTCGTGGAACCGGCCAGCAATCAGGACTGACTGCACGGCGAGCACCAGCCAGGTGAGCCGACCGAGCCACGGGCTGTCTAGACCCATTTCGGCGAACAGGGCGACTTGAACAAGTGCCCAGAGCACGCCCAGCCCGACACAAGAAATCGCGAGATTGCCAAACTCGGCGTACTCGGTGCCGCCAGCGAGTCGGATCCAAAAATCTGGGGCGATGCTGACCACGGCCAACGCCGTCAAACCTAGAACTAAAATCAGTCCGAGCGCCCGATAGAACGCTTTGGCCGCGTTCGCGCCTTGCATTCTCGGCACAAGCAAGAGTGCGACGAACTGCGTTCCCCAGCCAACGGCGCGGCCAAAGGTCGCAGCTAAGGCGTAGCCTCCCGAATCATGTTCACTCAAGAACGCGCGCGCCAAGGTCACGTCAACGTTCGTTAGGGCAATAAAGGCGCCCAGCGAGACCGAGGCGCGAACAAGTTCAGGGCCCAATCGGCGGTCGTCGGCCAGGGTCAAGTCGCTGCGACAAACGTAGGCGCCTAAGGCGGCTACGCCCACCGAAACCAGCAGCAACAGCAGGAAAACCTGAGCCACTGAAAGCCCAAAAGCCGCGCCACCTGCACCGGCCGCCAACCGGCCAACGGCCGTTGCTACATAGATGACCGACAACGCGACCAGCCGTCCTCGGCCAAGCAGGATGCCTTGGAAAGCACCGGTTAGCGTCATTGGGACGAGGGTCAATCCCAGCCAAATAACCGACCAGAAAGTATCGAGCCGAAATGCAGTGGTCAGCAGGGGAGCCGCGATGATCGTGGCGCCGGCCAATGCCGTGCCCACCACTAAGGCAGTGCGCAGACCACGTGAATTCGGTGGTGCGCCGGCAACATGTCGGGCAACAATCACTTGTAGTGCGCCAGCTGGAACTGAGAGCACAATGCCGTAGGCGGAAAGTGCGGAGAACCCACCAAAGTCTGCGGGACCGAGTGCTCGAGAAAGCACCAATACGAAAACGTAACTAAGCACGTTCGCCAGCGCCATCGTGATCCCCAGCGCTGCTCCCGATTTCGGAACTGTGGACGTGCCACGGGGTGCGGACGGGGAAGTTCGGGGCATAACTGCTCCAGCGTAGTGCGATCTGGTGACTCTTGGGTAACCAACGAGGTGATTCGGGATATATTTGTCAACGCCTGTGCCCGATTGTCTTTGGGCCGAACCCCGAGGGAGAATTTCTTGCGCTTGTTCACGCCCTACCGCATCGCGGTAGGTATCGCGATTGTCGCGCTGGCTCTCGTAATCGGACTAAATGGCTTCGGCACGTTTTACACCGACATCAAGCCAGAAATCTACTTCCGGCCATGGGACGTGCTGGGCCAGTACCTCTCGTCTTGGACGTCATCTCCCTACCTTGGTTCGCCAAACTTCAACGTTGGGCTCGCGCCGGTTCTCCTAATGCTGTCGGGTATGCGTGGAATCGGCCTCTCGCCTGAGTGGACTTTTAAGATCTTCCACTTTGTCCTTTGGCTTGTGGCCGCGTTCGGCGCAGTCAGGCTCACCCGGGTTATTGCTCCGCAGGTGGGCAAATGGGGCGGACTGCTTGCTGGCGTTCTGTTTTTGGCTAATCCCTACACGGTGAGTGCCGGGGCAACATTGGCGATCGCTTTGCCGATGGCGTTCCTGCCGTGGCAGTTGCTTTGCCTAGTTCACGGTCTGCGCCGGCCAAACAGTTGGGCCTGGCCTGCGCTATTCGCACTGTCTTTCTTCGCGATGAGCGGGATGAATGTGGCAGTCGTGCCGCTGTTCCAGTTGCTGGCAGTGATCCCGCTGATTTGGGCGATCCGAGTTTCCGAGGGCCTGCGATTCGCCGATGCGGCCAAGGTCCTATTGCGCTCAGCGATCCTAGTGGTGCTGGTTTCGCTCTACTGGTTGGTGCCCGCATTCTCTGCGATGGCGACCGGTGCCCAGATCGTTGAGGGTTCAGAAACGCTCGACGGCATTGCGAAAGTCTCGTCGCTTACCGAGGTGCTGCGTGGTTTGGGCCTATGGCCGCTTTACGGATCGAGCTCAATTGGGCCGTGGGTGCCCGAGCACGCCGTTTATGTAGTCAGCCCGTTGGTCATGTTGTTTACCGCCCTTTGGCCAACTCTCGGTCTGGCGGGTCTTTCCTGGGCGCGGACTCGCGCTCGTGCTTTTGTAGTCGCTGCGGTGTTCGGGGCGTCCGTGGTTATGGTCGGCGTCTTTGCGTCCCAAGATTCACCGGCTTCGCCCTTCGGCATGCTGTTGCGTGAACTGCTTTCGGTTCCGGCCCTTTCGGCATTTCGCACCACGAACAAGATCGGTGCGGTGCTGGTAATCGCGATGACGATCGGCATCGCGATTTTCGTCGTTTCGGTTGGGCCAAAAATCTGGGAGCGGGTGCCGCTTCGGATGTCCGCGGCGGTATTGGCGATAGCAACCGTCGCGGCCTGGTCGGTTCCTGCTTTTGCAGGCCGTCTCTATATTTCTCCGATCGAGATCCCGGACTACTGGACCGAGGCCGCGTCGTTTGTCGATGACAGTTCTCAGCCCGGTTCGGTGTTGATTCTTCCGGGACAAGTTCGCCCGTTCTATCGGTGGACCGAGGAGCGCCCCGACGACATCATCAACTCGCTAATCGATCGTCGATCGGTCCTGCCGGAGACGACGCCAAACGCCTCGGCCCCTGGAGTCAATTTTCTTGCCGCGCTCGATGGTTCCATTCAGTCTGGAACATCGTCGGACAAGGTCGCTTCGACCATGTCTCGCTATCTCGGCTCAGGCCAGGTGCTACTGCGTCACGACCTCGTCTGGGAGAACAGCGGGGGAGCGCGTCCGGCCGAAATGAATCAACAGATCGGTTCCGATCCTGGCTTGTTCGGCCAACGAAATTTTGGCGAGCCTGGCCAAAATACGTTGTCGCCGGCGATGGAGGACCCGGCATTCTTCGGTGAGCAGAACCTTCCACCAGTACAGGTATATGACGTCAACGGGGCCCGTGACTACTTCCGAGCAACGCCCGTAAACGGCGGGATCGTCGTCGCCGGTGACGGCTGGGCATTCCCGGCGATGGCCGACGCCGATTTGGTGGGCAGTTCGCCGCTGGTGCACTACGCCCAAGATCTCTCCAAGAGTGAATTCCTGGCGACTTTGCCATTGACTTCTCGCCTCGTTATCACCGATACGAATGCTCGCCGCAGCGTGATCTCTAACCGGTTGACGGTTGGCCAAGGCCCGTTGCTGAGTGCCGACCAAGAACTCGGCGCAACCCGAACACTGGGAACCGATCCAGAAGATCAGACGGTTCGGGTCGATAGCGGTGTGTCCGTGACGACCACAAGATCAGGTGGCACGTTCTTTGATCTGCCATATGGAACCGGTGATTTCGCTATTGACGGTGATTTGTCGACGGGGTGGCGGTTCGGTGACTTCGGTACCGCCAAGGGGCAGAAACTGGTTGCCAAACTGGACAAGCCGATCACGTTGACGAAGATCCCCATCGCGCAGTTGCCCATTGGTGATGTTCAGATTGACCAGGTGACGGTTTCGGCCGGTGGCAAGAGCGACACGATCACTTTGCCAGAGTCGGGTTTGGCTGTTGCCGATCTGGGTGAGGTGGAGGCCGACACGGTCACCGTCACCGTCAACTCAACCCGTGGTGAGGGGTTCAACTTCGTTGGTATCGCCGAGATTGGTTTGGACGGGAACTACGCCCATGTTGCTGGCCGGACACCACTGACCTTCTCGAACCTGCACGACAAACTTGACGACGCCGGCCAGAAGCAGTTCGCACGCACCCCGTTGGACGTGCTGCTCACTCGAGTGCAGAACACAGCGTCCACGGGCGACGATTCGGAGCGTCAACTGAACCGGATTGTGACCCTGCCAGATGATCGCGAGTTTGAGGTCAGCGCGAACGTTCGGGTAAACGGGTCCGTCGAGGTCATGTATGACCGGGTGGCCGGATACGGCAAAGACATTCGGGTCGAATCCAGCGGCTTCTATTTCGACAACCCCGGGAACCGGGCGTCCATGGCGGCCGACCAGGACCCAGATACTGCTTGGGTGCCGGGGAACGGTACGCGCAATGCGACTTGGACGATTACGTCAGCGCCCAGAGAAATCTCGTCGGTCCGCGTCGTCCAGAAGAAACTTAAGGCCGAACCGGGAACCGCTTCCCACCAGGCAACCCGGGTAGCGATCGAAGTCGATGGAAAGGAAGTCACCCAAGCTGACATCGGCATGGGCGAAACCAAAATTGACTTGCCTGAGCCGGTGACTGGATCCAGCGTGAAACTGACGATCACTGGGCTTACCGGTGACCCGAATTCGACTCCGCCTAGTTTCACCACGATCGATACTGGCCTGCAGTTGCCCGACAATGACCCCAAGGAAGTTTGTTTACCGGTTGCCTTGTTCGACGGCCAAGGGTTCGCAATGCGGCCGGCGGACTCGACGTTGGCCCGGGTGGATCAGCAAGGTACGAAGTGGGTCGGCTGCAAGAAGACTGAACTTTCGACCGGCGAACACGTGATCGACCAAAACCCGGCGTTCGTGATCGACTCGATGAGTCTGAAGGATTCGCGTACACCGGTCGTTGGCACCTACGAAGCGGCGCCGGCGACCAAGGTGACCAAGCGCGGGGACACCGAACTTGCGATGACCGTTTCGGGAACCACCGGTCCTTATGCGGTGACGATCGGTCAGAGCTATAACGCCAATTGGCGGGCCACCGCCGACGGCAAGGATCTCGGTCCGGCGCAGGTTATCGACGGCTTCTCCAGCGGTTGGATCGTTTGGGATGGCAGCCCGGCAAAGATCGAAATCCGGTATGCGCCACAGCGTTGGTCCAACATCGCCCTTGGCGTCAGCGCATTGGCCGTGATTGCCGCGCTACTGACCGCCTTGGTTGCGGTGCGGCGCCGAACCTTGTTCTCGCCGGTGTCAACCGAGGATCTACCAACAGGTTGGTACCCGACAAAGGCGCCTCAAGGCGTATTGGAGTTTGCTTTCGTAGCCGGTTCAGGGTTGTTCCTTGGCATCGGTGGGCTACTTGGTGCGCTGGGTGTCGTGGCAATAAACCGGTTCCGGCCGATTTCACCGCAGCGGATCATCTATCTGGGCAGTGCGCTGGTTTTTGCCTCGGTCGTTGCGTTGATCTTGGTTACGGTCCGAGAGGACAAGATTGGTGAGGTCTCGGCCGACATTATTGCCGCGAGTCTGGTTCCGCACCACCTCGCGGCCGCTGGATTGGTCGGCGTGCTCGGCGGGGTGCTGTTGCTCTTGAAGCGAAGGACGGACGATGACTGAATCCTCTACGACGCCTCGAGTTTCGGTAATCGTGCCAACGCGCAACAACATTCGCACTATTGAGGCATGTTTGCAGTCGGTCCGGGCGCAGGATTACCCGAACACCGAACTAATCGTGGTCGACAACGGCAGCACTGACCGAACCGATGAGATCGCCGCCAAGATCGCTGACATCGCACTTAGCGGTGGGCCAGAGCGCAGTGCCCAACGGAATCTAGGAATTCGAACTGCCACGGGCGAATGGATCCTTTGGCTGGACAGCGACATGTACTTGCCGGTCGACGCAGTTTCGGCCGCGGTTCGCACGGCAATTCAGACCGGCGCGACCGGAGTCGCGTTGCCTGAGCGAACGATCGGTGAAGGCTTCTGGACAGCGTGCCGGGCGTTGGAGCGAGAGTGCTACCTCGATGCGCCTTGGCTGCACAATCCGCGATTGCTAAAACGCGACGAAATGGTCGATGCTGGCTTCAACGAAGGCATGTCCGGGCCAGAAGACGCTGATTTGCGATTGCGAATCCGGGCCGCCGGCGGCTCGGTGGAGTTGGCACCAGTGATCGTCGATCACGACGAGGGGCGACTAAGTCTTCGTGATATCTGGAGCAAGCGCTACTACTACGGGCTCAGTTTGCCGAATCTAGTTGCCGGCCACGATGGCGCAATGGCCGATCAGGGTGCTGGCGTGATGCGGGCTTATCTGCAGAACTGGCGCAGGCTCATTCGCCGACCGATTCATGCGCTCGGTATGGCTGGGATGCGACTAATGGAAGCTGCTGGCTATCTCGTAGGGGCGCGCGCGGGCCGTCGCGCGCGCGGCTGAGGCGATTTCGGTGAATCGAGCGGGCCGCGACCGGGAATTGCTTTGGGTTTCCCTGCCCGACCAGCGTCCTCGTCGTGAACTTTTCTATATGTCTCTCATGCCCCAGACGAACGTCACCGCTTTGGCCGCAACCGAGCCGGTCGGCGATATTCGCTGGATTCAGAGCACTTACCGCCGGCCGATCAAACGGTTTATTGAGGCTGGTGCACTGGCATGGGTGCGCGAGATCGACGACCTGTCGCCCAACGATTTCGACTGGGTTGCTTCGTTAGAACTTTGTTCGTTAGTGACTGGCCAGGCAGCGAAATGGCGCCGTAGCAATCCAAAGACCCTCCAGGCGGTGATCACCTGGGAGAACCTAGCCAATCAGCCGATCTACAAAGTTCCGCCCTATCGGCAGGCGTTGGAGTCGTGTCGGCGCGCGGAACTGTTGTTGTGCATGGTTGATGCCGCCCGCGATCACTTGCTGGAGAATCGCTTTTCTGACGACGCAATCCGGGTGGTCAAGCCCGGCGTCGATACCGACGTGTTCACGCCGCCATCGACTAGGACCGACCAACCAGTGGTGGCGTTCATCAGTCCGTTGGCGCCAAACAAGGGGATTGATCGACTGCTGTCGGCGATGGCGCTGGTTCGAAAATCGATCCCGCAGGCGCGACTAGTTGTTGCCGGAACTGGCCCGCTGGAGCCAATGGTCAGAGCCGCGGCCGAAGATCCGGCGCAACAGGTGACCTTGGTGGGTGGCCTAGATGCTCACGGTGTGGCCGACCTGTTGCGCAACTCGGCGGTGTTCACCACCGCGCCAAGGCCGACCTGGAAGTGGGAAGAGCAGTTTGGCTTGGCCTACATCGAGGCACAGGCCTGCGGTTTGCCAGTGGTCACTACCGAATGCGGCAGCAATTACGAGGCGCTCGCCGCAGGTAACTCGCTACTCAAGGTGTCACCAAAGGATGCCGACGCACAGATTGAAGCGTTGGCGGCTGAGCTGATCGACTGGCTGAACAATCCGCTGAAGCGACAAACTCAGGGCGACGCAAACCGAGACTGGGTTGTGGCGAATCACGACCTGAGAACTCAGACGGCCCGGATGGGCGAGGCGTTCGCCGAGATCGAACGTATTCACGGAGTTCGCTGATGCGTCGGATGGCCAGTCCAATCGCGGTCGGTGCGGTCGTGGGCCTGCTTGCGGCACTAATCATTCTCGGTCCGGCGCTCAAGCCCGGATTCTTACTGCATTACGACATGGTTTTCGTGCCTCACCTTGGGCTCGGTGAGCGAACCCTAGGCATCGATGGCGCGGCCGGTCGAGCAGTGCCAAACGACCTAGTGGTTGCCTTGGCGTCGCAAGTGCTGCCTGGCTGGCTAGTTCAAAAACTCCTACTCGTCCTAGTGTTCGTCGCCGCTGGCGCGGGTGCCGGTGCGCTGATGCCAGGACGGCGAGCGGCCGCGGTGGCGGCAGTTGTTGCCACTTGGAATCCGTGGGTTGGTGAGCGCCTGGCGATCGGCCATTGGGGCTACCTGTTGGGGTACGCGGCCTTGTTCTGGGTGATATTTGCCGCTGGCAGATGTCGTCGCGGAATTACCGGGCCTGGGCTGCTTGGCTTCGTAATGATGTTGGCGGGGTTGTGCGGTTCAACTGCAGCTCTGCTTTCGGCAATTCTGGCCACCGCAGTCCTTCTTGTTGGCCCACGCGAGACCAGAGCAGTTAGGGCCTGGCTTTGGGCCATGTTGATTTCTTTCCTCGTAGCGGCGGCGTGGTGGTTCCCGTTCTTGCGGTCGCCTGCTTCTGGTTCGGCTGACATTGAAGGCGTCAATGCATTCGCCGCTCGGGCAGACACCCCGTTGGGTGTAATCGCTTCGGTTATGACAGGTGGCGGAATCTGGAATCAGGGTGCGTGGTTTGCTGAGCGCCAATCAGTCGTCCTTTCAGCTGTTGCATTATTGGCAGTCCTGCTGGTGGTGACGATTGCTTGGCGCGACCCGTCGGTGCGGGCGAGGCCAGAGTTCGCTGGGGCTGCTGCCGCCGGGCTTTTCGGTTTGACTTTGGCTTCTTTGGGGGCAATCCCGGGCGGTCGAGAACTTGTCGCTGCGGTCGTCCTCCACTTTCCTGGTGGTGGCCTGATTCGAGATGGTCAGAAGTTCGCTGCGCTCTGGCTCGTGGCGGTTGCGCTGGCAGCAGGCTTGGCGACCGTGAAGTTAGGCCAACTGCTTGATCGGCGTGGTGCCGGGCGGTTTGCCGCCAGCGCAGTCTGTGGCGCTTGCGCACTTGTCGCGGTGGTGACCTTGCCAGGAGTTGCCTTTGGGGCGATGGGTCGATGGGACGCGGTCGACTATCCGGTAGACATGACCTTTTTGGCGGAGCGGATAAATGAAGCCGAACCAGGGGGAGTGGCCGTCATGCCGTGGACCCTGTACCGCAAGTACGACTGGAACGACAACCGCGTCGTCCTTGATCCGTGGCAGCGACTCGTTGATCGCGACGTCCGAGTCAGCGACACCCTTCCGCTAGTCGACTCGACTGTCGCCGGTGACGATCCGCGAGCGGCCCAAGTGGACTGGGCTTTGCGGTCGGCCGATGTGGCAGCGGCATTGAAATCCATTGGCGTTCGATATCTCCTGATCCAGAAGGATCAGCCAGGACCCAACTTGCCCGAGGGAGTGTTCGAGAACGCGACGCTCAAGTTCGAGACAAAAACACTGCAATGGTGGGATCTTGGCACCGACGGTTTGGAACTGGTCCAGCCCGCAACGTCAACCGACAGAGCCGGCCTGTGGCTAAGCGCAGTTGGTGTGTCGTTGAGCGTGGCTGGGCTGGTGTGGTTAAGGCGGCCAAGAAAGTCAAATAATCTGTCGAACAATGGTGGGGTTTAGCATCCTGGCTTAAGTAGGGCTGCTACGCTACTGCCTAGTATCTCCTTCGAGAATGGGAAACTGAGGAATATGAACGAGAACGCTGTATGGTCCATCGGTGGCACCGTCGCCGGAATCATCTTGGGCATTTTGGCCCTGCTAGGCATCGTTGCGAGCCAGACGTCGGTAAAGCAGGCGCAGACTCACTCCTCCGTCATCGCCTACGACGAAGCCAACTGACCTGACCGGGGTGTCTAGCCCCGAACACGTCGAACCCGCCGAGCACGCTCGGCGGGTTCGTGCTGTCTTCAGTACGCTGCTGGTTGCGATCCTGCCTTGGCTGATCGCGCCCGGGAAGGTGCAACCAGACACAAAACTCGACTTGACCATCTCGCCGTGGCTCTACCTGTCTCGGGCAACGGACGCGTGGAACTCTCATGCCGGGCTCGGGGAATTGCAGAACCAGGCCTACGGGTATCTCTTCCCGTTTGGGCCAGTAATGGCCGTGGCGCAAGCGGTGGGTATGCCAGCGTGGGCCGCCCAGCGGCTCTGGTGGAGCCTGCTGCTCGTGGTTGCCTTTACCGGAACCTACTTCGTTGCCAAGAAGGTTTTTGGCATCGGTTCAGACCTCGCCCTTGTTGCTGCTGCGCTGTACGCATTGGCACCCAGAGTGCTCACGGTCTTATCGCAGATCTCAATTGAGGCCTGGCCCGGCGCCGTGGCGCCGTGGTTGGTTTTGGTTGCTTGGGCGATGGTGAGGCCCCGGCTAGCAGGGCAGGGGTCAGCACGCCCGGTTTTGCTTCGCGCGGCCGCCTGGACCGCCTTGCTTACTTTGTCCTTGGGCGGGGTGAACGCGACTGCTTCGGCAGTCGTTCTGGCGTTGCCGTTTGCGGCCATTCTCACCGCACCGGCCAATGCCCATCGTTGGCGGGCGTTGGGCTTTTGGGCGGGAGGAGTGCTTGTCGGTTCTGCTTGGTGGCTAGTTCCGCTCTTTGTGCTGGCCCAGTACGGCTATCCATTTTTGGACTTTATCGAAACCGCCAGGATCACCACTGCGGTCACTTCGGTTCCTAATGTCTTGCGGGGAGCAGACCACTGGATTGCGTACATCCTTGACTCGCAGTCCCAACCCGTTTGGCAGGCCGGGTGGGTTCAGGCTCAAGGGCTGATCGCGATCGTGGCCGGTTCGGTGGTTGCCGGTGCTGGGGCCGCTGGTCTGATCGCTCTTAGCCGAGACAATCGGCGTAGACATGCGGCAAGATTCGCCACGCTGAGTGCCGTGATGGGCGTGGCGCTCATGACAGTTGGTCACTCACAGTTCGCCGGATCGCCGATCGCCGATCCTGTGCGAGCATTCCTGGACGGCAGTGGGGCGGCATTTCGCAACGTCCACAAGGCCGACCCGCTCGTCCGCTTGCCGTTTGCAATCGGCGTCGCAGTGCTGCTTTCGCGGGCGCGTTTTTCAGCCCGTCGTTCGGTTCGAGTTGGCGCAGTAGGGGTGATCATCGCCGCCGTCCTAAGTCCGATGGCGCTTTGGGCAGGACGTGGCGGCGACGTGAACTCCTATTCGCAGATTCCCGCCGCCTGGACATCGGCCGCCCGCGAAATCGATGCGCTCGCGGACGAATTCGGCGGATCGACTCTGGTTCTGCCTGCTGCGCGAACCGCCGAGTTCGGTTGGGGTAAGACCTCAGATGAACCGCTTAGCGCACTAACCAAGTCGCCCATCGTGGTACGAGCGGCGGCCCCGCTTGGACACCCCGGGGCCACCCGGATCCTTGACGCGGTCGACGATGCGGTTGCCACTGGGAAGACACAACCGGGGCTCGCCGAGGCACTGCAGCGGATGGGGATCGCCCGGGTGGTCGTTCGGCACGGGGTGCTCGATCTAGTCGAATCGCGCCCGGCCGAACGGGCCGAACAGACGTTGGCCGCATCGCCGGGCTTTACCAAGCGCGAGTCCTTCACCGGACTAACTATCTGGCAGGTCGGCTCGGGTGAAAGCGCCGCGATGCACTCGTACCCGGCAAATGACCTGGTGGTATCGGGCGGCCCAGAAGCTGTGCTCGAACTTTCTGCTGCCGGGCTGGCGACCGACCGCGCGGTTCAAATCGAGCCGGGCTCCAAAGCCGCGCAGGTGCTGACCGACTCGCTGCGTTGGCGCCAGTTCAACAGCGGTCGACCGAGCCAACTCGCCTATGGGCCGACGCTGCCGGCCGACGATTTGGCCCCGACGAAGATTGGTGCCAAAGACCTACCTCCGGCTGGGAACGTGGCGAACCAACCGGTAAGGCAATGGCTTGGTTTGGCCGATGTCTCTGCCTCCAGTTCTGCCGCAGATCCTTTCGGAAATGCTTGGGCTGGCACGGCTGCTGGGCCTGCCGGCGCCCTGGACGCAGACCCCGAAACTGCTTGGCTCACTGACGCGCAAACCGACGGCAATCTCGTCCTAACGTTGCCCGAGCCCACCGCGCTTGGCACCTTGAGTGTTACCGCAGCGATCAGCGCCGATGAACTCAAAAAGATCACCGTGGTGGCTCGTGGGAAAAATGGCACGTCGACGCGCCAAGTGCTCAAGTTCACCAACGCCAAAGGTCACGTCGAGCTGGGCAACGATCCGGTTTCCAAACTCGAGTTAGTACTGCCGAAGGCAAGAACCGAATTGGTGCGTGGGATCGCCGAAGTGTCGAGTTCGCTCCATCGGTGGGGCTCGCGGTTGGTGCTGCCTGGCGAAGTGGACTTCGCCAACGGACAACTGCTTCTGAGTCCGTTGCCCGAAGACCCAAGCTCCCCTAGTTGGTTGTTCACCTCGGCCGCGCAAGGATCGGCGCGGGTCGAACTTTTCGCAAGATCTCGGCCCGGGACCGAACTAGATGATCTGCTCGACTCGCCAGTGCAGTTCCGATCCAACGATCGCGTTCGAACCGAGGCGACCGGCCGACCCGGGGCGGCCTTCGACCGCGACGATGAGACTACGTGGGAAGTTCCTGCCGGTACTCGGTCGGCGGTAGTTGACGTGACTTTCGCTGAACCAACCACCTTCGGCACCATTGAGGTGCCGGCAGGTTCCTTAAGTTCAATTCGAGTGAGTGCATCCGGTCGAACCGATGTCTTGCCCGCGTCCGGCGGAAAGTCCAAACTACGTGCGACCAAGTTCCGCCTTGAACTGGTCGGGATCGACTCGTCGACAAAGTGGCAGGTTCCCGAAATCGTTTGGTCCGAAATCCCAGCCAAGAAGGACACGGTGGCTCTTGAGTGCAGCACCGTCTCGGTTGGCGACAGTAGCGTCAGTTTCGGCGGCTTGGTCGCTCGTTCGGCATTGCTCGATTCGGCGCCGGTGTCGCTTGAACCGTGTGGTAGTGGGTTTGTCTCGATCAAGCCCGGCACGACTTCCGTGGTGGCGGCCGCACCCGGCCCAATGAAGGTGGAACGCTTGACCATTGGCGAGGCGACATTGCCGAGTTCTGCCGTCCGGAAGTTGGTTGCCGGCCAACTCGTCGGTGGCCGGCTCCACGTGTCGATGGCGGCCGGAGATGACGCGATAATTGCAATGACTCAGTCTGCTAACAACGGCTGGCGCGCCAAGACCACTGCTGGCGTTCAATTGACTCCTCGGGTAGTTGACGGCTGGCGGCAGGGCTTTGAAGTTCCCGCATCTGCGGCCGAGGAGATTGAGGTTTACTTCGCGCCGACGACCGCACAGCGAGCCGGACTGCTAACCGGGCCGATTGCGTTGGGCCTATCGCTTTTGGTGCTGCTCCTGACTCGGCGCCATCGTTTGACCTGGCCCGCCGAAAGCCCATCGACGGTTACTCGCCGCAGTGCCACTGGTATCGGTGCCAGCACATTCCTCGGGTTTATTTGCGGGGGAGTGGTCGGGTTAGGGCTGGGTGCGATTGCTTGGTTGCTGCCGCGAAAGTGGCTCGTGCCGGCGGCGCTGGGGACGATGACGCTGGTGGGATTGGCCTTGGCTTTGCTCGGGGTGGTCGAACAAAGTTCGGCCGGGGCGATCCTAGGTCAAATTGGTGGACTGTTCACGCTTTCGCTGATGATCCGTGGCTTGTTCGATTCCGAACAGCCTTGAGAATCGGTCGCTCTAGCAGGATCCAAGACGCGCTCGCGAGCGCGATTGTGAAGCCCAGCACCGCATAAAGAACCCACCAGAAACCGGTGGCAAACAGCGTTGCCCCCGAAGCAGCGAAAACCAACTGCAGCACTAGGACGTGCCATAGGAAGATTCCGTAAGAAATGTCACCGAGCCACTTCGTCACCGGCGATGAGGCGACCGTGTTGGCCGAAGTTCCTGACTTTGGCTCGTCTGCGGCTGCGGCCAAGAGCAGCAGCGCAAACAGTGCGTACGCCAGTTCTTTGAACACGGACTGGCCGATCGTGGGAGCAGTCAGGTCGCGTGGCCCAGCCAGTGGGGAGGAAGCGAGAGAAAACACGACCACGGCTCCGAGAACCAAAGTTGTCCGAGACTGAAAAACCGCGGCCAAAAGCGATTCGCTCGCCAGCGGGCCGACGCCATGGTTTCTTGCTTCGACGACGAAGGCGACACCGGCGCCGGCGGTGAACCAAGCGAGGTGGCCGAGCACACTTGTGGCCAGCACGCCGGCTCCACTTGTCGAACCGGCAAGAGTCCAACTCGTGGCCGCAGCTTGGGCCAGGAGGCCGACCAGGGCTGCGCCAAAAAACAGGCGACCGACCGACCTCACTGCCTGAACATGGTCGTGTCGAGTGATTAGCCGCACCAGCAGCAAACTGAGCAGCGGGACGAAGAAGTAGAAGGTGACCTCGGTGGTGAGACTCCAAGTTTGGGTGAACGACTGGTAGTAGTCGCCGGTGTAGCCCTGAAGAAGCAACACGTTTGAAGCAACTTTTGAGAAACCGCCGAGCCCGCCGGCACCGGTGATCGAAGCGGCGGCGATGAGCACCGCCGCGAGTGTTAGCCAATATGCCGGCAGGATTCTGGCTGACCGGCGGGCCGCATAGCGCCCTGGGTCCGGTTTGCTGTCGTTGCCTTCGAATCCCCTTCGGATTGCCGGTCGCAGCAGCAAGAACGCCGAGATGGCGAAAAATACGGCCACGCCAGCGTCACCACGAGCGATCAGGCCGCCAACAAAATCGATCCGAGTCGCGCCGGTCCAGAATCCAACATGAGACAGCAGCACCAATAGTGCTGCTACTGCGCGTAGGCCGTGTACGAGGCGCAGGTGGCCCATGAGACCTCCGTGGTGGGTGTTATCGGGTACTTTGTCGTGTCGCACCATATTTTCGTGGTGCAGGCCACATCGTGGAGGTTAGTACCAATGGCATCACTTTCGCAGGACCTATCAGGTGCGGCGACCAGCGGGGACGTTCGTCGCCCGGTTTTGCGCGCCAGAGCGCCGCTGCGGATCTCCTTTGCCGGTGGCGGAACCGATGTCGCTCCCTTCCCAGAACGTGAAGGCGGCGCCGTCCTGTCGGCAACGATCTCCCAATACTCCTATTGCACTTTGCGGCCGCGTACCGATGGTCAAGTCACCATCAAATCGTTGGACTTCAACTCCACGGTGGGCTTCCATCTCGACGACGAGCCCAAACTCGACGGCCAACTCGATCTGCCAAAGGCCACGATCGCTCGGCTCCGCGAATACCCGGGCGCAAAGCCTGCGGCTGGTTTCGACCTGTTCATCCATACAAATGCACCGCCGGGCTCGGGTCTGGGGTCCTCAAGTGCGGTCATGGTGGCCGTGATCGGCGTGGTGGCTCAATATCTCGGTTTGGACCTGACCGAGTACGAGGTCGCCGAACTGGCTTATCGTCTCGAGCGCGAAGATCTCGGTATCCCAGGCGGCGCCCAAGATCAGTACGCCGCAGCCTTTGGTGGATTCAACTTCATCGAGTTCACCGACCGGGTGGTGGTGAACCCGCTGCGTATTCGTGAATCGACGATGCACGAACTCGAGCACAACATGCTGCTCGCCTACACGGGCAAGACTCGGGTAAGTGATCACATCATCGACGACCAAGTCTCGCGCTATACCCGTGGCGAGGAGGCCACGCTTGAAGCGCTTCGTGCCCAGAAACAACTCGCGACGGAAATGAAACTCGCGCTGGTGCGCGGCGAAGTGGACACGCTTGGGCGGCTGCTTGGTGAGGCATGGGCCGAAAAGCGAAAGATGTCTGACCGCATTGCGACTCCACTAATCGATGAGGCGATCAACAAAGCGCTCCAACTAGGCGCGCTCGGCGGCAAGGTTACCGGCGCTGGCGGTGGTGGGCATCTAACCTTCATCTGTGAGTTCGAACGTCGCCATATCGTGGCTGAGGAACTCACTCGGATGGGACTTGTGGTTTCAGAGTTCACCTTCTCGAGGGAAGGTCTAGTCACTTGGAGAGGACAGAGTTGACCATGGCTCCGCATCACCAGTTATACGACGCGACCGACGAGGCAATGACCGAGGTAGTGGCCCAGCGCCAGGCCCTGGGTATAAAAGCTTGGGCAGACCTAGCAGTTGCACTGCAAGACAGTGCTCTGGTCGCCGCAGTCGACTCGGCCGGTCAACGGGTAGTCGAGACTTTGCGCGCCGGGGGGAAGATCTTGGTTGCTGGCAACGGCGGCAGCGCCGCTATCGCTAGCCATGTCGCCGCCGAGTTCGTCGGCAAGTGCATCCTCGACCGCGCCCCGTTGCCTGCTGTTTGTTTAGCCGATTCGCTCACTTCGGTTACTGCGGTGGGAAACGACTACGGCTTCGACGACGTTTTCGTTCGTGGCGTGCAGTCGCTAGGTCGCCCCGGTGATCTGCTTTTGGCAATGTCCACCAGCGGCCGCAGCATCAGTATTTTGAAGGCGCTCGATGCTGCGCGCGACCTAGGCATGTCGACCATCGCGCTCACCGGCGCCAGCGGCGGAAACTTGCCCGGCCGCGCCGACCACGTTTTGCGTGTGCCGTCGGACTTCACGCCTCGGATTCAGGAGGTCCACATGCTTTGGGCCCACTCTTGGTGCGAGGCCGTAGACGTGTTGTCGCAGCCACCGGCAAGCAACTGACCGTGACCGATTGGTCCGACGCGGCGCTGTTAGGTCAGGACAGCAGTCAGATTGCGCCGCCTGAAGTGGCAGTTCCGTGGGACCTTATTTTGCTTGACCGTGATGGCACACTGAACGTCCATCGGCCGGGCTACATTTCTTCAGTTTCGCAACTTCGTCTGCGCCGGGGCGCAGCTGATTTTGTCGCCAAGTTGACCAGTGCCGGACTTCGTACGGCGTTGGTAACAAATCAGCGCGGACTCGCCACCGGACTGCTTTCGCCGTCACAACTGATTGAAGTTCACCAAACCTTAATTGACCGGTTGGCCCGCAAGGGTGGCGAGCTAAACGCGATCGAGGTGTGCGGCCATCAGGCCGGAACTTGCGATTGCCGCAAGCCCCTACCCGGCATGATTTTTCGCCTACTTTCTAGGGCCCCGTGGGCAAACCCAGCACGGGTAGTGATGGTCGGTGATCAAGAATCCGACCGACTGGCGGCCGTCGCCGCGGGCGTCAATTGGCTTGATGTTGGCCGCTCGGGAACCGCCCTGGCTGACGCCGCAGAAATACTGACCGGTAATGTTCCGCCCAAACGGAACTCTGTGATGTTAGTCTCTGCGAGAGGTAACTCACATTTGTGACGAACTCACTTACCTACTATCCGGAGGCACCTATGCGGAAGTTCTCTCGTGGCGCCGTGACGTTCCTGACTTTGGGCGCGTTCTTGGCCACTCTCGGGCTCTCAATGAAGTTCTACGCGTACGACAAGTTGGCGGTGGTCCCGTTGGACCAGAACACCCGTCCGGTCATCACCGATGACAACGCGACCTTCTTCGATGCCGATAACGTCGCTCCGGGCTCCGGCCCGATTCAGGCGACCGTCACGGTGATTGGTGATCCGGACGCGGCCAAGGAAGCATCCAAGGAGACTGGCGTCGAGGCCGGTGTCTTCACCAAGGGCCAGGACACCGACAACAACGGTGAAGCCCCGCCGATCGACTTCTACGAAGGAACCTTCGCGATCGACCGGTTCACCGGCGCGGCCGTTGATTGGTCCGGCGCAACCGAAAATGGTGAGCCGCAGAAGTTCGAGGGACAGATCATCAAGTTCCCGTTCAACACGCAGAAGAAGACCTACAAGTACTGGGACGGCACCATCGGTGCGGCCATGGACATGAAATACGAAGGCACCGAAAAGGTTGAAGGCACCGATGGCAGCATCGAGACCTACCGATTCGCCGGCACTGTTCCTGAGACGGTATTCGCTACCCGTGAGGTGCCACGCGGCATCTTCGGCCTAGAGGACACCCGCGCGGTCGATGCGACTCGTACCTACACGAACAACCGCACGATCTGGGTCGAGCCAGAGACCGGTGCCATAGTCAAGGTTGAAGAGGCACAGAAGCAGATGCTGCTCTGGGACGAGCCAGGCGCCAAGCCGGTCGTCGCGATGGACACGGTCAGTTCCTTCACCCCCGAAACCATCCAAGGGAACATCGACACCTACAAGTCGAAGGCAGCAGCACTACGAGCAGTTCGCACGTGGCTTCCGCTGACCCTCGGTGGTATCGGTGCCCTGCTGGTCCTGATTGGCGCGGTTATGGCCTTCAGGTTCAAGTCCGACAATTCCGGTGGATACACCAAGGACGACGCTGATATCCCTGTGAGCGTCTGAGGATTTAGCTGAGAAGGCCGCCAACCCATTCGGGTTGGCGGCCTTCTGCTTTTTGGTGACGTCGAGTCTCTTGGCTTTCAGTCGAACTAACTGGTCAGCTGTCGTGGTCCGACTTGCTCAATCAAGTCAGTAAGTTCGTTACCAGTTCGAGTCCAGTCGAACCTCAAGGCGAAGTCCCTAGCCGCTTGCCCGAGCTTCGCTCGTTGCTCGGGGTCAGCTAACAGCCCCTTGATGCCAGCAATGAACTGTTCATCATCGTCAACCAGCAGACCGGTGTGGCCGTCCTGGATGGACTCCTGGGTGCCACCGGCGTAACGGAAGGCGACCGAGGGCACGGCGTGGTAGCCGGCTTCCAAGATCGTCAGTCCCCAACCTTCTTTGATTGAGGGCATCGCTAACACGGCTGCTTTGGCCAGTAGATCGTGCTTGACCTCATCCTCGACATGACCGTGGAACTGGACTCGATCCGCCACGCCCTTGGCGATTGCGTACTCGACCAGGTTGTCCATCCAGTCACCGCCACCGATGACGTCTAGTTTGAGGTCACTGAACTCCGCGGCGAGGACCGCGACGGCGTCGATGGCAAGTTCAACGCGCTTGTGCGGCACGAGGCGCCCAAGGCAGGCAATTCGGTTGCCGCGTTCGGTAATCGGCTCCTCGGCCAAGACGCGTTCGGGGGCCTCGTTCCCGCTGTAAACCACCGCAACGTTTGCTGGATCAACACCGACGCCGGCGAGTTCGCGCCGAGACGCCTCCGAGACGGTCACGTACTGGTGTTTGCGATAGACCAACGGCGAAATCTTTGACTCAAGGAACCAACCGACGGTTGAGATCGGTCGTGGGAAGAAGGTGAACCACTGTTCACGGTGAACGTGGTGGACAACAGCCAAAATCGTGCCGCGAAAAACCAATGGAGACCAAAAGGGAACGCCATTTTGGACGTCGAGAACGACATCGTATCGACGGCGGTTTCGCCAAAGATGAATTAGCCCTCGAGGGTAGACGCCGAAGCGCCCACCGGCTCGAACGATAGAAAATCCTGCCCTTGATTCCTTGCTCTTTCCGCCGGGAAATGCTGAGGTGAACAGGGTGACTTCGTGTCCGCGTTCGACCATTGTGGCGGCGGTACGCTCGGCAAAAACTTCGGCTCCGCCGGCCTCTGGATGGTCAAGATCTCGCCAACTCAAGATGGCGATGCGCAATGCGCTGATAGCGTTCACTCCTGTCCATGTGAGCCGAAAGGTGGCCAATGTCCTGCGAAGTCTGTTCTGCGCCGATGAATCCGTGGACCCTGCGGGACGGTCAGACAACACTTATGGTCTGCCCGAAATGTTCTCACATCGATCGCGATCCTAAGGCTGCTCTGGCACATCAACGCGATGTTGCTTATGGCGGAGACCCTGGTCTGGACCGGATCAGACTCGCTTTGACCACTCGCACGCTCCAAAATGCGGCCCCGCTTGCGCCGGGCGCGCGCGTGTTTGAAATCGGTTTTGGCGCCGGTGCGATGCTGCGCGGCCACCTCGATCATGGTTTCGAAGCCGCAGGATGTGATCCGGACCAGTTGCACGTCGAAGTCGATCCAATCGTGCTGGCCAAGGCTGACCTTTATCCATGTGGGATTGAGGAGGTCGGAGGCGACACCAAACCCGCCGACTTGGTTTACGGCATTCACGTGGTCGAACACGTGGAGAACATCCATACTCTCGCCACGAGCGCATTCGGGTTGTTGCAGGCTCAAGGCCGAGTGCTTTTCCTGACTCCGGCCGCCGATAGCGCGTCTTTGCGGGCATTCTCCGATTCGTGGTGGCTATTGGAAGATCCCACTCACGTTAGGTTCTTCTCAGCTCAGTCCATTCGGATCCTGCTGACTGAAGCCGGCTTTAGCCACATCCAGGTGAAGCGCTCATTGACCGACAACTTGACTATGGAAGGCGCCAGTTTGCTTCGGCTGCTCCGCCCCAAAGATCGCCCGGCTGGGGTGCTGGCGACTCGTCGGGCCCGACTGTTCGCGATGGCAGTTGCGCCGCTTGCTCTCCTGCTGCGCGTAGTTTGGCCAAAGTGGCGCCCGACCCTCGTGGTTACCGCGCGTCGAGGTGAGTTCAAATGACCAACCCCGAGGGCATCAGCCGCTCGGTTCGGCTCTTTCGAGATTTCTTGGTTGAACAGTCCGACCCGGAGCGGTTTTATGGCGCCTTGGCCAAAGACTCAGCCGACCTGCTCGAACATGAAGGGTCGTTGGCCGGCCGACTGGTGATCGACGTCGGCGCTGGTCCGGCCGAATTTGCTCAAGAGTTCCGCCGTCGTGGGGCAAGGTATGTTTCGATCGACCTCGATCCAACGGCACCCTCGCTGCTGGGTGGTGGCGTCGCTGCCGACGCGGCGAAATTACCGTTTGCCGATGGCTCGGCCGATGTGGTTTTCTCTTCGAACCTGCTCGAGCATGTGCCGGTTCCCCAAGTGGTGGCCGACGAGTTGGTGCGAATCGCCAAACCAGGCGGGATCGTTTTCCTGTCGTACACGAACTGGTGGTCGCCTTGGGGCGGGCACGAGACTTCGCCATGGCACTGGTTCGGTGCGCAGCGCGCCATCGCTCGCTACGAGCGCAAACATGGACACCCGCCAAAGAACCGCGTGGGCGAGACGATGTTCAAGATCTCGGTTGCGTGGGGGATGCGTTGGGCCAAGTCCCGGTCGGGCGTCCAAGTCATTGCTGCTCGACCCAGATACTTGCCTAGGTGGGCGGCCGGGCTGGTCAAGGTGCCGTTGGTGCGCGAACTGTTTTCATGGAATCTGCTCCTACTTTTGCGGCGAGATTCTGCTGCCCAATCGGACGAAGCGGTCTCGGCTCGCACACCGAACAGGTAACCTGAGGGTGAACTCGTACTGGCCAGTAGGTGGTCAGACGCGAACGAAGGAGTTCACGTGACGCGTACCCTCGTGGCCGGTGGAGCCGGATTTGTCGGTTCCCATTTGGTTGAGCGCTTGGTTGACAACGGACACGAGGTTGTCGTGGTTGACGACTTCAGCACCGGCCGTCGAGAGAACCTTGCGGCCGTCGCCGCGACGATTGAAATCGTTGACGCCGATATTGCTGACGAGCAGGCCATCTCGCAAATTGACGGGCCGTTCGACCAGGTGTTCAACCTTGCTTCGCCGGCCTCGCCAGTGGACTATCTGCGCTTACCAATCCACACGATGATGACCGGTTCGCTTGGCGTGAAGAACCTGCTTGACCTAGCGCACGCGAATAACGCTCGATTCTTGTTGGCCTCGACTTCAGAGGTTTACGGTGATCCGCAGGTTCATCCGCAGCCCGAAACGTATTTGGGTCACGTCAATCCAATCGGCCCGCGAAGCGTCTACGACGAGGCCAAGCGGTTCGGCGAGGCGATGACTGCCTCGTATCACCGCGAGTTTGGTGTTGACACCAAGATCGTTCGAATTTTTAACACGTTCGGTCCGCGAATGCGGGTCGAAGATGGCCGGGCGATCCCGAACTTCATTCACCAGGCGCTGACTGGCCGTGAGATCACGGTGGCCGGCGACGGTCTGCAGACTCGCTCGATTTGCTACGTCGACGATCTCGTGCGCGGCTTGATGGCGATGATGGAGTCGTCCTCGACCGGCCCGGTCAACTTGGGTAACCCCGAAGAAATTTCCATGCTCGATTTGGCAACTTGGATTCGCGACTTGGCCGAGTCGACCTCGCAGATCGTCCATGTGCCCCGTCCGGTCGACGATCCGCAGATCCGACGTCCTGACATCACCGTTGCAGGTGAAGTTCTCAACTGGGCGCCGAGTACGACGGCCGAAGTGGGCCTGAAAGCCACAATCGAGGATTTCCGCAACCGCCGATAAGGTTTCGCCATGACCGCCTCGATCGCTGCCGCGGAGCGCCTATTGGCGTTCGTCGATGCCTCGCCGACCCCGTTTCATGCATGTGCAGCTGCTGCCGTAAGGCTGGAGGAAGTCGGATTCACTCGACACGACCTGCGCGACCAGTGGCAGTCCGGTCCACAACGCGGCTACGCGGTTTTCGGTGGCTCATTGATCGCTTGGCAGGTTGGCGACCAGGCATCTGCCCACCAAGGCTTCCGAATTGTCGGGGCACACACCGACAGTCCTAACCTGCGACTGAAGCAAAACCATGATTCGGTTCGAGCTGGTTCGACGATGGTGGCGTTGGAGCCTTATGGTGGCCCGCTGCTGGAGTCTTGGCTTGATCTCGACTTGGGGATTGCCGGGCGAGTGTTCCTGCAAGGTGGCAACGAACTCTTAGTTCGGATTGACGAACCGCTATTGCGGGTCCCACGGTTGGCGATTCACCTTGATCGTGATGGCTCCAAACTAGATCGGCAGCGCCATCTTGACGCGATCTGGTCGCTGTCGGACCGTCCATTCCTGACCGAGGTGGGGGAGCGGGCAGGGTTTGCCCCGGACGAAGTGGCCGGCTTCGACTTGATGGCCTTTGATTTGCGGCCGTCAACTTTGACCGGCGCTGCGAGGGAGTTCATTTCGGCTCCGCGGCTCGACAACTTGGCGACGTGTTCGGCCGCGCTCGATGCGATGGTGACGGCCACCGAGCAGCCCAACCGCACGGCCCGACAGGTGATGGTGCTGTTTGACCACGAAGAAGTCGGTAGCACTTCTGAACGCGGCGCGGATTCGCCGCTGTTGCTCAGTGTGCTCGAACGAATTGTGTTGGCTGCCGGTGGTGACCGCGAGGATCTGTTGCGGGCGGTTGCCGATTCCATAAGCGTCTCTGGTGACATGGCACATGCCACGCACCCGAACCAGCCGGAAAAGCACGAGCCGTTGCACCGAATCGAGCTGGGTGGCGGGCCGGTATTGAAGATCAATCAGAACCTGCGATACGCCACCGACGGTCGTGGTGCCGGGATCTTTGCCGACGCTTGTCGGTCTGCGGGCGTGCCGTTGCAGCGATATGTCCACCGCGCGGATCTGCCTTGCGGTTCGACGATCGGGCCAATTAGTTCGGCACGCACCGGAATCCTCACTATCGATGTTGGTGCGCCGCAGCTTGCAATGCATTCTGCCCGCGAGCTCATGGCCACAGCCGACATCGACTCGTATGGCAGGGCGCTTGCCGGTTTCCTCAGCCACTGATTTCGCCCGCAAGCGCGGGAAAACCACTGTGGCTAATGGTTCTGGTGTGATTTGGGTCATCTCCTGCTAGGCTAATTGGAATTACTTTCCAACTAACGGTGTTTTCGACGAGGTGAACATGGCAAGGGCGCTTCGAACGATTCTCGTATTTGCGGGTTCGCTCGTTTTATTGGGTCCACTGACTATTTCGGCCGTGGCGGCGGCCGATCGGCCAAAAATATCTTCGAGCAAGCCCTCAGTCATGGCATCGGAGAAGTTCACCCTAACGCTGCGGACCGGAACGAAGGTCAAACGTCCGGTTTTCCTTCAATACAAATCTGGCACCACGTGGAAGAACTTGACGAAGCGAACGACGGCTTCAACTGGTCAAACAAGTGTGACCACGTCTACTGGCCGTAGCACGACCGTTTTTCGCGCGTACGCACCAAAAGCCCGAGTGGGCAAGAAGTCGTATAAGGCAGTGCGTTCGGCGACGCTACAGGTAAAGACTGTGCCGCAATCGGCGAGCGTGGCAATGAGCGTAAGTTCGCCAACTTCAGCAGACGTGACCGTACGTGCATCTGTTTTGCCCGCACGTCAAGGCAGAAAAGCCTCACTGCAGAAATTGAGCGCTGGACAGTGGCAGACGATCATTAGAGGCAAGTCCGCCGACAAGTCCGGCGCAGTCGACTTTGGTTCGATTGGCAGCCAGGACAGTGTTGCTGGGCAGTCCTACCGGGTCTTGGGCTGGGAGTTCGCCGGTTCGGCGCAAGTGGTCTCGAGTGCTCGTACTGTTCCAACTACGAACCCAGCCGAGACACCCACGACTGAGCAGACTCCTGAGCCGACTCCTGAGCCGACGACCGTGCCGACTGTCGACCCGACTACTGAGCCGACTACGGAGCCGACGACTGAGCCGACGAGCAAGATCGACGTGATGTCGTTCACGATTCCAGATGTCGACTCAGCAGCACCATGCTCGGACCTGATCACGACTAAGACCGAATACCTGCGCGGGACCTTGACGTCCCGTCAACCCGACGGTCAGACAAGTTCAGTTCATGCTCGACTTCGCGTACGCGGCAACTTCACCTCGCAAATCATCGGCAAGCGACCGTACAAGGTCAAGCTTGACAAGAAGACCTCGATGTTCGGTATGCCCAAGAGTAAAGACTGGGTGCTGCTCGCGAACTATTTCGACCGCTCGATGCTTCGAAATGATGTCGCGATGGAGGCGGCACGCCGGATTGGTTTTGATTGGGCCCCACGACTTCGGCCAGTTGAGTTTCGAATTAATGGGAAATTCTGTGGGCTGTATCAGTTTGGCGAAGGAATTGATGTTGAATCTGGCCGGGTCGAACTGCCTCACGGTTCGGTCCTCCTGGAGGCCGACTCAAATGATGACGATGACCCCAAATTCAAGACCGACCGCGGACTGCAGGTCTATCTGAGCGATGGCAAACTCGAGGATGTTTCGGCAGTTTCAGCAAAGTTCCAAGAAGTTGAAGATCTGATCTACGACGACGCTTTTCCAGAAAACGGGTACCGAGACCGGATAGACGCGGACTCTTTTGTCGATTGGTACCTGCTTCACGAGCTAACGAAGAATCTTGATAGCGCGTTCAACAACAGTGTTTACCTCGTGATGTCTGGCGACGGAACGCTTGGCATGGGTCCGCCCTGGGATTTCGAGCAATCGATGGGAAACCGCAAGGTTAACCACTGGGCATTGGACGTGCCAACCGGTTGGTGGCTAAACCGCAATACGTATCTGGACATCGAGCCTGGGTCGCCTCCTGACTGGTACAAGATGTTTTCTCCGACTCAGCTGTGGGGAGAGCCGAAAGGCCAGTATTACGCAGTGCTAATGAGCGATCCGTGGTTCGCGAACAAGGTCAAGAATCGCTGGAACGAAGTCTCGGCGAGCCTTGCTGGTCTCGGTGGCTATATCGACTCGGCGGCCGAAGTGTTAGACGCGTCGGCCCGATTGAACTTCTCGCCACGCGCCAGCGGTGGTGCGGGTCAGCCGGTGGCCGCGAGTTTCCTTGAAACCAATCCAGAAGTGTTCGTTTTCGCAAACGATGACCCATTGATCGACCCACTAATCGGGTGGCAAAACGAGGTGTCGCTGCTGCGCAACTGGATCTCTGACCGCAACAGTTGGCTGGATGCTCAATTCAGCGCGTCCGGGGCATCCTGAGCAAGTAGCTAGCCGATTTTACTGGCGCGAACGAGTGTCGTAGACTGATAGATGCGCTGTGAGCTCGGCCTATCCGAGTTCTCGCACAAAATTTGTCCATCCTCAATTCCATCCATCCATCGGAGCTCAATCCATATGACTTCTGGCCTCGCAACTCCTTCTGCTGCCCCGCAGGTTGCGGTCAACGACATCGGTAGCGAAGAGGACTTCCTCGCCGCGATCGACAAGACCATCAAATACTTCAACGACGGCGACATCGTCGACGGCACCATCGTCAAGGTGGACCGCGATG
>DAONBX010000013.1:0-59728 GCA_035401705.1 Aeromicrobium sp. | reverse complement strand
GACTCGTAATAGGCCGCGATCTGGCCCGCGGCTAGTCGCCCAACTGGAGGAACACATGCAGATTGAAAACACCGTCGCCATCGTCACCGGCGCAGCCTCAGGTCTGGGTGCGGCCACGGCCGGCAAGTTCGCGGCCGCCGGTGCGCAAGTGGTCGGCATCGACCTGGACGTCGCGAAGGCGCCCAAAGTCGGCGGCGTCACCTATGTCGCCGCCGATGTGACCAACGCCGAACAGGTGCAAGCCGCAATCGACACTGCTACTTCGTTGGGGACGCTGCGAACAGTCGTGAACTGCGCCGGTATTGGTCCCTCGGCCAGAATCTTGAGCCGGCGCGGCCCGCACGACCTGGGCCTGTTCGCCAAGGTGATTGGCATCAACCTGGTTGGCACGATGACGGTGATGACGCTGGCTGCCGAAGCAATTTCCCAGACCGAACCGTTGGCCGATGGTCAACGCGGCGTCGTCATCAACACCGCCTCGATCGCGGCTTTCGACGGTCAGGTCGGCCAGGTGGCTTATGCAGCCTCAAAGGGCGGGGTAGTGGCGATGACTTTGCCGGCCGCCCGCGATCTTGCCCAGCACGGGATCCGGGTGAACACGATCGCCCCGGGCATCATCGAGACACCGATGCTCGCGACCGTCAGCGACGAATTCCGTGCCGGTCTGGCCGCCGGGGTGCCGTTCCCGCAGCGATTAGGTCGACCTGACGAGTATGCCCAACTCGCGGCGATGATCGTCGAGCACGACTACCTAAACGGCGAGACTATTCGGATGGACGGCTCTCTACGGATGGCGCCACGATGATGAGGGTTCATCACTTCAACTGCGGCACGATGCGCCCCATCGGCAGCGCCGAAATGGTCTGCCATGTCCTCTTGGTTGAGACCGCGAACTCGCTTGTGCTGATCGATTCGGGTTTTGGCCTAGTCGACCGGGAGCAGTGGAGAAAGAGGTTGGGTCCGTCGAGTCTGCTGCTGCGCCCGATCTACGATCCGGCAGAGGCGGCCATCAACCAGATTCGTGGCTTGGGCTTTGACCCGGCCGACGTGCGCGACGTGGTGCTGACGCACTTTGATGCCGACCACGTCGGCGGCACCTCCGACTTCGCTTGGGCGCGCGTCCACCTGACCAGTGCCGAATATCAGGCGGCGTTCAACCCGAAGGGGATGGTGGAGAAGGGCCGTTACCTGCCGGGTTCTCGTGCCCACGACCCGCAGTTGGTGCGCCACGATCCGGCGGCCGGTGAGGGGTGGCACGGTTTTGCTTCGGCTAAAGAACTGGTTGAGATTTCGCCGGGAATCGTGCTGATTTCGATGCCCGGTCATTCGCGCGGTCACGCGGCGGTTGCCGTCGAAACCGATACCGGTTGGGTGCTGCACGCTGGCGACACGTTCTATCACCACGGTGAGGTTGACGGTACCGGTTCGGTGCCGAAAATGCTTCCGGTGATGGAGCGTTTCATGGCCAGCAGTTTCGAGCAGGTGCTGGCGAACCAACACCGACTTGGCGAGGTAGCGCAAGATTTGACCAACAATATTTTTGTGATCAACGCGCACGATTCGACTTTGCTGAAGCAGGCGCAGGCCGCCCAGTCCTAGGTCAAACTAGGGCGTGCAAGGACCCGGCCAGGGCGCCCGCCAAAATCAGCCAAGCACTGTTCACTCGGGCCAGTGTCAAAATCGCCAGCGCAATTAGGGCGATCACGATCGTTAGCGGGTCAATGAGGCTGATCAGACCCAAGCGCCAAGTGACCGCGGTCATCAGCGCAATGGAGGCGGCGTTTAGCCCGTCGAGGATCACTGCGGTCCATTCGCGGGACCGCAAGAACGTGGCGACTTTCGTCAGCAACGCGACAAAAAGAAATGATGGCGCAAAGATCGCCACGGTTGCGACGAACGCGCCTGGTAGACCCGCCACCAGATAGCCGACGAAAGTCGCCGTCGTGAACACCGGGCCGGGCGTCACTTGGCCGATGGAGATGGCGTCTAGGAGTTGCTGCTCGGTGATCCAGCCGAGCCGGTCAACGAAGTCTGCTTCCAAGAAGGCCAGCAGCACGTAGCCGCTGCCGTAGAGCACTGCGCCGATTTTGGCCATGGTGATGAACAGTTGCCAAAGTTGTGAAGCGGTCGGATCGGTAAACAGTGGCGACCCCGTGGCAAGGAAACAAAGACCGATGCCGTTGAAGCGGTTCTCGTTGCGCGCATTCTCGCCGACTTTCTTCACCCAACTGAAGAACAGGGCGCCGAACGCGCCGGCGGCCAAGATCACCAACTCATTTACCGACGCTAAGTAGGCGGCGAAACTCGCGAGCGCAATCACCACGAGCGAAGGCCGCTTGAACACGGCCCTTCGTAGACCAAACAGCGCGTGAACGATGATCGCGATGGTTACTGGAATGACGCCGTACAAGACGGCTGTGAAGGCTGGAGTTTGCCCGTAAGTCACATAAGCCCAAGCGAGCGCGGTGACGATGATTGCCGCCGGCAAAATGAAGCAAACCCCAGCGGTGACCAGCCCGCGCCAACGGCCCCGCTCGAAGCCAAGATGGATTGCCAGCTCGGTCGAGTTTGGCCCCGGGATCAGGTTCGTTGCCCCGACTAAATCTACGAAGCGTTCGTCGTCAACCCAGCCTTTGCGCCTAACGATCTCTTGGCGCATCATCGCGATATGGGCGGGCGGGCCGCCGAAGGCGACCAGTCCCAATCGCAGGAACAGCAAGGCAATTTCGCGGATCTGACCGCTCGGTGCCTTGCTCACCGGCGAACGCTAACGCGAGTAGGTGAACGGCGGGTGACTAAGTTACGCGGCCACTGATCGGGCAAGATCGGCATGTGAACTCTGCGAGCGCCGTACCTGCCAGGCCGGTTCGGTCTTGGTTGATGGCGCACCCTGCCGACGTGATTGACGTGTTTGTCTACGTGGTCGTACTCAACCTGGCTATTGAGTACTTTCCGGCCGTGATCAGTGAGTCTTTCACCCTGTCACTGCTGACCGCGTTGCTGCTCAAACTCGCGCTTGAGGTTGTGGTTTGGCTAAAAACGATGTTGCTGGAACGATTCCGCGCAGCGTCCGGCCCGGTGGCCAAAACGCTCTCCGGCCTGGTGTTATGGGCGCTGGCAATCGGCAGCAAGCTAGTTGTGCTGTGGCTGATCGATGTTGCCTTCGGTGGCGAAGTCAGTCTCGGCGGGTTCATTTCAGTGACTGCGCTGGTTCTTGCTTTGCTGCTGGCCCGCGCGGGCGTGCGACGGCTACTTTTTGGGACGACGAAGTGACCTCGCCGGATTTGGTGGTCGGGCCAGACGGGTTGGCTCGACCCGCTTGGGCCAGCGCCGACGACCTGCTGAGCGAGTACTACGACACTGAGTGGGGGATGCCGGTTCGCGACGAGCGCGGCGTCTTTGAGCGGCTCAGTCTTGAGGCGTTCCAATCGGGGCTTTCTTGGGCGACGATCCTGCGCAAGCGGGCGGCTTTTCGGGTCGCGTTCGCCGGTTTCGATCCAGACGAGGTGGCGACGTTCGATGCCGCTGACGCCACCCGCCTGCTCGGTGACGCGGCGATCGTTCGCAACCGAATGAAGATCGCCGCGACGATTCAAAACGCTAAAGCCACCGTTGCCCTGCGAGAACAGGGCGGGCTGGCCGAGTTCGTTTGGTCGTTTCAACCTGCAACCACCCCCGAACCGCGCACGATGGCCGAGATTCCGACCAGTTCGGCTGAGTCCAAGGCCTTAGCTTCGGGTCTTCGAAAACGCGGTTTCACCTTTGTCGGACCCACGACGATGTTCGCGCTTATGGAAGCTCTCGGCATCGTCGACACTCACCTCGTTGGCTCGCATCGCCGTGGGTCGTCTGGGGTCTGGCTCTAGGGTTGGAGCATGAGCTTTGACGCCGACCTAGGTCCAATCAATTTTGTCGTAGTCGCTTTCGACGCGGCGCCAATCCCTAATGCGGGATTGGCTGAGATCACCGCTTTAGTTGAGGCGAGGCGAATAGTGCTGCTCGACGTTGAGTTCGTGGCAAAAGCCGAGGACGGGACCATCGCTAAAATCACCGCTTCCCAGGCCGGTGTGGCTGACTTCCAAGGTGCTTGTACCGACCTGATTGACGACGAAGATATTGCCCTCGCGGGTGAAAGGCTGGCCGCCGGCGGGGTGGCCGTCGTGATCGTCTATGAGGACCTTTCGCTCCTTGGCGCGATCAAGGCGTGGCAGGACGAAGGCGCCGCGATTGTTGCCGAAGGCCCAATCATCGTCGACGACTTCGTTGACGCGCTCGACCATTCAGATCAGCAATAATCCAAAGCTTTAGGAGTAGGAAGAATGGGACTTTTGAGGACAGCAGGCCGAGTAGCAGTCGCCAGTTCGGTTCATGGCCGCGTGCAACGCCGCCAGCAGCAGCGTTGGGCTGCCCAAGATGCGACCGTAGCCCAACAGCAGTTCGCCGCGCCGCAGGTAGCTCAACCGGCACCGGCAGCCCTACCGGCCGAGGACCCGACGATCGCCAAACTCAAGCAGTTGGCGCAGCTCCGAGACGAGGGCATCCTCACCGAGGAGGAGTTCAGCGCCAAGAAGGCTCAGGTACTCGGCCTGTAGGTTGCTCGCTCAGTTGCGAGTAAACGCGATCCGCCAGGCTTCGGGGCCGCGGTCGAGGTACTCAAGCGCAAAGCCGCCTGGCCATTCGGCCTCAATCTGACCGAGCAGCGGGATTGGGTCGTGCGGGGCCACCAGAACCATGCCCTTGCCGGGGGTCAGCGATGCCAGCGCACCCAAGATGGTGGCGTGGCGGATCGCGTGCGGGATCGTCCGCGCGTCAAGTTCGGGTAGGCCCGAGTCCTTCTCGCCGCAACCGCAGCCGCCGTGGCCGTGTCCGGTCTCCGAAAGTCCCAAATCGTTACCGAGTGTCATCGGTGTCTCCTTTGTCACGCTGGATCTGGTTGAACCAGCACCTGATATTTTGCCACAATGAAGTCCGTGGAAAATAATAGGCCGGATCAGCAAGGCCCAGCAGCGGCCGCGTACCCGACGGGGCTGCGGCTTTCGCGGTCACGCTCGGCATTGCTCGAAGCCCTGCGAGCTCAAAGCGAACCGGCGAGCTTGGCCCACCTAGCTACCTGGACCGGACTGCACGCCAACACCTTGCGTGAACACTTGGACGGGCTTCGCCGGGCCGGTTTGGCCGAGCGGACTGCGGCGCCGGCGGTTGGTCGGGGCAGGCCCGAGTGGCTTTACGCCGCGACCCTGGCCGCCGAAGATGACCCGAGGCCCGAATACGCCGGACTGGCAATCGCGTTGGCCTCGGTGATCTCGCGCACCAGCACCCAACCGGCCGAAGACGCCAGACGCGCCGGCGTTGACTGGGGCAGGCGTCTCGTTCGCGACCGGCGACCCGAGTCGGCAGCATCGCCGCGCGAAGCAGTCGTCGAGATCTTTGACCAGATGGGGTTCGCGCCCGAACCCGACGACCAGGATCGGGTTGTACGGCTCACGCGTTGCCCACTGCTGGCCGCCGCGCACGAGAACCCCGAAATTGTCTGCTCGGTCCACCTCGGGGTGGCTGAAGGGTCGATCGCCGCATTCGGGGAGCCGGAAGCAAAAGTCGAACTGCTGCCATTTGCCGAGCGCGGTGCTTGTTTGCTGCACCTGCTGGAGGGCAAATGAGTCTGCCGACGGCCCACCCAGGCCCGGTTCGCCCGAAGAAACTGCCGCTGCGGGCCGTCTTGTTGCTACCGGCCGGAGCCGCACTGCTGCTCGGCCTCGATGCGGCCCTGCTCCTGCTGAAATTGCCCGCACCGCTAGATGTCGAGCGGCTCCCCAAAGTCCACGGCATGCTGTTGGTGTTGGGGTTCTTGGGCACGCTGATCTCGCTAGAGCGAGCAATCGCATTGCGCGCCAAGTGGGGCTTCTTGGCCCCGGCACTGCTTGGCATTGGCGCGGTCTTGCTCGTGACGCCGGCGCCGATCCGCGTGGGTCAAGCTTTTTTGATTCTTGGAGCGGCACTGGTGGTGGCGGTTTACGTGCCACTTTGGCGACGCCAGTTCGACGAGGCGGTGCTGGTCCAACTCCTGGGCGCGGTCTTTGCGCTTGGCGCGGCGATCCTGTGGTTCGGGGGAGTAGAGATGCCGCTCCTACTGATTTGGCTCGTGGCGTTCATAATCTTGACGATCTGCGGTGAGCGACTTGAGTTGGCCCGAATCGCGATGGGGCCAAATGCCGGACTGATTCTGCTGGTCCTAGCCGCAGCGCTGAGCGTTGGCGCAGCAGCAGCGCTGCTTTTCCCGCAAGTCGGTTCAGTGTTCTTTGGGGCCGCACTCGCGGTACTGATCGGTTGGCTCCTGCGCCATGACGTCGCTCGGCGAACGGTCAAAACCACTGGCCTGACGCGTTATATGGCCGTGTGCATGCTCGCCGGTTACGCCTGGGCGTTGGTCGCGGCCGCGATGTGGCTGACGAATGGCCAAATCGTCAGCGGCGACGAGTATGACGTGGTTATCCACGCGATCTTCCTCGGCTTCACCATGTCGATGGTGATGGCCCATGCGCCGGTCATCTTCCCGGCCGTCCTATCGCGACCGCTGGAATACCACTGGGCGTTCTACCTGCCGGTTGGACTGCTGCATGCCTCACTCGTCGGCCGGATCTGGTTCGGCGACTTCCTCTCAGTGCCTGGATTCTGGCGAGCCAGCGCGGTGCTAAACATCGTTGCCCTGTTGTTGTTCGTCCTAACTGCGGCGACTCGCGTCGTCCAAGGAGCCAAAGAATGAAGCGTGGATTCTCAGCCCTTCGCGACCTGCCAGCGATGATCTGGCTGCTAGCGATATTCGTCGCGGCGTTCGCCCATCCGGTGTTGCCCGAGCCGCGCTGGCTGCTGATCCATCTGTTATTTCTCGGTGCAGTCACCCACTCGATTGTGGTGTGGAGTCAACACTTCGCCGACACGCTGCTGCACGTGCCACCAAAGCCTGCCCCGGCATTACTCGCCCTGCTCAACTTGGGCGCGTTGACCGTCATGGTCGGCACCCAGTTGGCCAACTGGCACGTCGTACTGGGCGGTGCGATCGCGCTGTCGGCCGCCGTGATCTGGCATGGCTTCCGGCTCGTCGGCTCGCTTCGACGCGCCCTGCCGAGCCGGTTCTCAACCGTCGTGCGGTTCTACGTGACCGCAGCAGTGTTCCTGCCGATCGGGGCGACCTTGGGCGTGTTCCTCGCTAAGGGCCTGCCAAGCCCGTGGCACGAGCAGATTCTGCTCGCACACGTGAGCATCAACGTGCTCGGCTGGGTCGGGCTCACGGTCGCGGGCACGGTGGTGACGCTGTGGCCGACGATGCTGCGCACCAAACTCGGCGAAGGGTCAGAAATCGCCCTGCGCGGGGCACTGCCGATCATGGCCGTTGGTGTCGGTGGCACCGCTATCGCGAGCAGTTTCGGGCTGTGGCCGCTGGCGGCGCTCATGCTCGCTGCCTACGTCCTCGGCTTGGCGCTGCTGCTGCGTCCGCTCGTCGAGGTTGCCCGCCGCAGGCGGCCACACGGTTTTCCGGCCTGGTCGGTTGCGGCCGGTCTAACTTGGCTGGTCGGCGGCCTAATCGCGTGGGTGGCCATGCTCGCCCTTGGCGGCGACGCCGAACAAATCCATCACCGGTTCGGCGCATTGGTGCCTTACCTTGCGACCGGCTTTGCCGCCCAAGTGCTAATCGGTGCGCTGGGGCACCTGATTCCGATGGCGCTTGGCGGTGGAGGTCGGGCAGTTCGGGCAGCGTCCACGCAGATTGAGCGGGGCGGCGCCTGGCGAATCGTGGCCGTGAACCTAGGGCTACTGGTCTGTCTGCTGCCAGTGCCAAGTGCCGTTCGGGTCACCTGCTCGCTAGTGGTGTTGCTGGCCTTGGCCGCGCAATTGCCCCTGCTGATCTTCGCGATCAAGGCGTCAGTCCAGGCGCGCAAAGACGGCACCGGGCCTGACATTGCCAGTGACCAAGACAAGCTGGTGCGCCGGCGCCAGGTCTTTGGTTCGGCCATTGCCGGGTTGTCGACCATCGTGGTTGCCATCGCCGCTGGCATCGCCTTCGATCCAAGTGTGCTCGCTGTTGGCGACGTGGCTTCGGCGTCGGCCAACGTCAAAGCCACTGGGCAGACGACGACGGTGAAAGTCAAAGCAGTTGGGATGAGGTTCGAGCCGTCAACGATCGAAGTGCCGGCCGGAAATCGACTCGTCATCGAGGTGTTCAACGACGACCCGGACGTGCACGATCTAGTGCTCGAGACGGGAGCAACTTCCGGTCGACTAGGAGCGGGCAAGAGTGCCACGATCGACGTCGGCGTAGTTGGCCGCGACCTAGACGGCTGGTGCTCGATTGTTGGCCACCGGCAGATGGGGATGACGCTAAAGATCAAGGCGATAGGCGGCCAAAGCAGCCAGGCCGATTCGGCGAGCGGGGGCCACAGTGGCCACCATCAAGGCAGTACCGATAACTCCAGTGGTGACTCGGCCAATGCGACCTACGACCACAGTGCGAAGTTCGAGGACGGTTTCGTCGCCCGCGACCCCAGACTCAAGCCATTGACTACCAAGAAGAACACAACCCACAAGTTGACCTTCACCGTCAGCGAACTGCAACGCCAAGTCGCCCCGGGCGTGACTCAGCGACTGTGGACGTACAACCGGCAGGCTCCCGGGCCCGTCCTGCACGGGCGAGTAGGCGACAAGTTCGTCATCACCTTGGTGAACGACGGAACGATCGGCCACTCGATCGACTTCCACGCCGGGGCGTTGGCGCCGGATCGGCCGATGCGAACGATTGCGCCGGGCGAATCGTTGACCTACACGTTCACCGCGACCCGCTCGGGTATCTGGATGTATCACTGCTCGACCATGCCGATGTCGGTACATATCGCCAACGGCATGTTTGGTGCGGTCGTCATCGAGCCGGAGGGTCTCGACCCGGTCGACGAAAGCTACTTGTTCGTCCAAAGTGAGCAGTTCTATGGGCCGCAAGGGCGCGAAGTAGATGCAGACAAGGTGATGGCCGAAACGCCGGACGCAGTCGTTTTCAACGGGATTGCTAACCAGTACGACTTCGATCCGATCCAGGTTCGCGCCGGCGACAAGGTCCGAGTTTGGGTGTTGAACGTCGGACCTAACCGCACGAGCGCATTCCATGTCGTCGGCGGCCAGTTCTCCACCGTCTGGTCTGAGGGCGACTACCTGCTCCGAAACGGTGGCTCGACCAAGTCCGGTGGCTCGCAGGTGTTGGGATTGGTCGCGGCCCAAGGCGGATTCGTTGAGCTGCAACTGGACGAACCGGGCCGCTATCCGTTCGTTTCGCATGTCATGGTCGATGCCGAGCGCGGTGCCCACGGCTTCTTCCAAGTGGCCAAGCGCTGAGGGCCGGCTACTAGTCGATGAGTCGTTCTTTGCGCGCCGCTGCCACCGCGGCGGTGCGCGAATCGACTTGGAGTTTGTCGAAAATGTGGGCCAGGTGAGTCTTGACGGTTGCTCGTGAAACGAACAACTGTTGGGCGACTTCTTCGTTGCTCAACCCCTCGGCCACTCGGCGCAAAACCTCCAGTTCGCGAGGCGAAAGCGCGACCGCACCGGCGAGTGCTCGGCGCACCAGTTGTTGCTGGACGCGCGGTGCCAACGCCGGCTTTCGCGCCGCCGCATCAACGATGGCGGCGGTCAGTTCGGCGGTGGCCGAATCTTTGAGTAGGTAGCCGATCGCGCCCGCCTCCATCGCGGTGACAATGTCGGAGTCGGTGTCGTACGTCGTCAAGATCAGTACCGGCGGACCGCCCCGCTTGACGATTTCGGCGGTATCGGCCGCCCCGCCAAGCTGGCCGTCGCCAAAGCGCAGGTCGAGCAAGATCACGTCGGCGATCAGGTCGGAGTCCAGCACTTCCTCGGCCGTCGCAAATGAAGCCACCACCGTCATATTGGGCTGCGCGTCGATGAGGGCGTGCAGGCCTGCACGAACCACCGGATGGTCGTCGGCCATCACGACGCGAAGTGGCGAATGGTCGTTCACGAGGGCACCTCCACTGCGACGGCGGTTCCGGCGCCAGGGGCGCTCTCGATGGTGACTTTTCCGCCGATCGCCGCCACCCGGTCCTTTAGGACAGTCAGGCCAAACCCGGCCGAGTTCGGATCGAAGCCGACGCCGTCATCGACGATGTCCAGCAGGACCGAATCGGGCAGGAACGTCAACGTCAGGTTGGCGCGACTGGCTTGAGCGTGCCTTGTGACATTGGCCAAAGTCGATTGGGTGATTCGTACGAGTTCGGCCGAAGTCGTCACCGGCAGTTCACGACTGTCGCCGGTCACGGTGAAGTTGACTTGAACGCCGGTGGTTCGACTGGCGATTCGCGCGAGCGCATCTTGGAGCGTCGATTCAGTCAGGTCCGCCGGCGCTAGTCCGCGAACGAGTTGGCGCACCTCGGCCAGGTTCGCGAGGGCAACTTCGCGGGCGGGCCGAACTTGGCTGTAGTCGCCGGTCTCTTCAGCCACCCGCAGCAGCAGTTCGATTGAGCTGAGCCCTTGGGCGAGGGTGTCGTGGATTTCGCGGGCGAGGCGCTCTCGTTCGGCCATGATTCCGCGATCGTGCTCAACGCTTGCCAGCTGTTCGCGGGTGGCGAGCAGGTCGTCGATTAGTTCTTGGCGGCGTTCGGTTTCACGCAGCATCGCCTCCAAGCCCAAGACGACGCCGATGGCTAGGGCGCCGCCAAGGGTCGGCCCCAAAACTGAGCCGAGCGGGTCGAGGCCAAGAAGCAAACCCGTCGAAACCGCCGCGATCGTGGTCGCCGCGACCGCCAGTACACCGCGGTGCGGACCCAAAATATGCATTTGCAGCAGGGTCAGCGGAAATGCCAACCAGATTGCTGGCGTACCGGCCGTGACGAGCAGCGCCCACCACAACAAGGACAAGCCGATCAGCCAACCGTTCTCGGGCCAAGACCTGCCACGGATTTCGAGGATCGAAGCCTTTGCGGGCTTGAACGATAGTCGCCCGATTAGGTATAGCCCGGCGAACGCAATTGTCAGCGCGAGCGCTGCGGGGTCGCTGCGCACCGATACCGCCACCACGGTCAGCAGCACCGCAGTTAGCGCATCCAAACCGGCCTGCAGGAGGCGAGTGGTGGTGGCGATGGACAGAACGTTCACCGTGCCACGCTACCGGCTGGCGCCCACGAACGGGTCAGCCAAAAGGATGAGCGCTAGATCAACCCGCAGCCCGATGTCTCAGCGAGGTGGCGGCGCGAGAGTTGAAGCATGTTCGTTGCACTTAGAGATCTTCGTTTCGCCAAGGGTCGATTCGCCCTGATGGTAGCCGTCATCGTGATGGTGGCGTTCCTGGTCGGCTTCTTGGCCGCCCTGACTTCGGGCCTAGCCCGCGAGTCGACTTCGGCGATCACCGAACTGCCGGCCGACCGGATCGCCTTCTCCACCCCTGACGGTGCGGCCGCAGACTTCACCTCATCGACGGTCTCGGCCCAACAGGTGAAGGCGTGGGCCGACCTTGACTCGGTTCGCTCGGCCGAACCGCTGGGGGTTGCTACGACCCGGATATCGGCCAGCGGCCAGACCGTCGCGGCCACCGCGATGGGAGTCGAGGCCGGTTCGGCGCTGGTGCCGACTGCGGTGCCCGCCGAAGGCCAAGCAGTACTGAGCAAGGGCCTGGCTGACAAGTTGCCCGGGGTTCGAGTCCTCGAGATCGGCGGCCGAAGCTTTGAGGTGGCCGCGGTGGCCGACACCGAGCTCTCCTTCGCCCACACGCCCGTGCTGTGGATGTCGTTGAGCGACTGGCGAGCGATCGGGCTGGCGGACTCCTCCTCGAGTGATATCGCAACCGTGGTCGCCATCACCGGCGATCCGGCCAAGAGCGTGCCACAGATGACGGCGATGACTCTTTCGGACTCGCGCTCGGCCATCGGCTCATTCAGTTCTGAGAACGGCTCGCTGCTGACGATCACCGGCTTTCTGGTGGCGATCTCGGCCCTGGTCGTCAGCGCCTTCTTCAGCGTCTGGACAGTGAACCGAACCGCCGACATCGCGGTGCTCAAGGCGCTGGGGGCGTCGGGGTCCTACCTGGTGCGTGACGCGATCGGTCAGGCCGCGCTGGTGCTGGTCGGTTCGGTGGCCGTCGGCACGGCACTGGCTTGGCTGGCGGCGCTGGTTGCTGGTTCTTTCTTGCCGGTGGTCGCCGGCGCCACGACCCTGCTCGTGCCTGGCGTCATCCTCATCTTGGCCGGACTTGTCGGCGCGGCCGGCGCCGTTTGGCGAATCACCCGAATCGACCCCCACGCAGCCTTGGCTGCTCGCTGACTAGGAGAAATCATGGACCTGAAACTTTCTGACATCGTTTTGACCTACCCAGACGGCGACCGGGAGTTGACCGCGGTCGACCACGTCTCGCTGACGATCCAGGCCGGCACCACAACGGCGCTGCTGGGACCGTCCGGCTCCGGCAAGTCGAGCCTGCTCGCCGTGGCTGGTGGGCTGACCCGGCCCACTGCCGGGACGGTTCAGATCGGCGAAGAAGTCGTGTTCGGCCCTGACACCTCGGTGGCTGCGGCGGCGAAGGTGCGACTAAACCAGATCGGGATCGTCTTCCAGCAACCCCAGTTGCTCGACTCGCTGACCGCGCTGGAGCAGTTGGAACTACAGGCACATTTGCGTGGGCGAAAGCCCAAGTCTGCCCGTGCCGGTGCGCTGGAACTGTTGGAAGCGGTGGGCCTGGCCGATCGGGCCCATCATCGCCCCGGTCAGCTGTCAGGCGGGCAGCGCCAACGGGTGGCGATTGCTCGAGCCTTGTGGGCGAAACCGGACGTTTTGCTAGTCGACGAGCCAACCTCGGCGCTGGACCACGAACGCGGCGTGAGTGTGGTGAAACTGATCACCGAACTGGCCACGCGCACGGGTGCGGCAACGTTGTTGGTCAGCCACGACGCGTCCTCGCTCGGTTCGGTGGATCAGACAATTGAACTGGTTGACGGCAAGATCGTTTGCGCAGACCTGGTGGCCTGAGTTCGACTCAAATCTGCTCGAGTCCGAACCTGCGTGGGTTCGGTGGCAGCGAGGCCACCCACGCAGTGTCCACGCCGACTAGCCCGCTTCTGGAGGCGCCGCCGGGCGAACCGAGCGAGGCTGCCTTTCCCGGCAGCGGCTCGTTGAAGAAGCACTCATTTTCACCAATTAACCGCACCTCGTCGGCGGGCACATCGTCTTCGTAATAGATCGCCATTACGGGGCAGACCGGTTCACACGCGGCGCAGTCGATGCACTCGGTCGGCTGAATGTAAAGCATCCGTTCGCCCTCGTAAATGCAGTCCACCGGGCAAACGTCCACGCAGGCGCGATCAACCACGTCCACGCACGCCAAACTGATCACGTAAGTCACTTTTGAACCTTCGCACAGTTCCGTTATTTTCACCGGGTACGCGAACAGTCGGATTGGCCAGCGAGGAGAATCGCTGAAATCGCGACACAAAGATTCGATCGTCAATATCCTTCGATGATGGACTCGGACATTCCAAAGGTGATGGATCCAGATCACCTACTCAGCTTGTTGCCCGATCGGGTCGACCTTCCACGAGGTCGGTCAGCGCTCAGCGAGGCCGAAGTTTCGCAGTCGCGAAACGCCCGAATTCAACAAGCTGTAATAGACGAAGTTGCGGCCTCGGGGTTTCACAAGGCGACAGTTGCCGCGATCACCAAGCGTGCCCGAATCTCGCGGACGTCCTTTTATCAGGAGTTCGACGATAAGGAGGAAGCGTTCGCGGCGGCGCATCGGACGGCTAGCGATTTGGCCCTTGCGTTGGTTTGGGGCCCCGTGCTGACTCAAGCCGAGGGTGATCTGGAAGATCGAGTCCGCATCGCGCTGGAGACCTATGTGGCAGCGATCGAATCGAATCCGGCGTTTGGGTACTGCTTCTCAATTGAGATTCGTGGCGCGGGGGAGCGGTTGCTGCAAGTGCGCGACGAGATGCTCGATCGGCACGCCCGAATCCTAAGTGACCTTGTTGCGGTGGGCGCAAAGTCCGATCCCAACCTGATTGACCCGGGCGCGGATCAACTCGTCGGCGTGCTCGGGGCACTTGACGAACTCATGGCGCGTGAACTTCGCGCTCAAGCTGGTGCCGAGAGTCTCAACTTGGGCGGCGTGATCGATCCGTTCGTCCAGGTGCTGTTGGCGGTTGCTCGAGGACCTCGATCAGACGCTGGTGTCGAGCGCTTCGGCTAGGTAGAGCCGAAGTACCCGCTTGGCTTGCTCAATCGTTGCGGCATCGCCGGTCGGCTCGAGTCGAAAGGCCAGTCCTAGCAGGGCGTCGCCGATGTTGACGACGACTCGCGAGACTACCTGGAGTTGTTCGAGTGGTTCGTCTAGCCGTTCGGCCCAAAGTTGAGCGAGCCGTTGTTCCAGTCGGGTATTGCTCGCGCGGTCCAGAACCCGGGCTTCACCGCGCAGCGCACCACTGAAGTAGACGGTCCTAAAGCCTGGCGTTGAGCGGAAGAAGTCTACGTAGCCATCGATCATGGCGTCGACCCAACTCTCGAACGGTTCTTCGGCGGCGGTCAACACGATTGAGTCGAATTCGGCCGTCCAGTCGCGTACCAACTCGGCGATGATCGCGTCGACGTTGGCAAAGAATTGGTAGAGCGAACTCACGCTCATGCCGGCCTTTTCTGCGATCAGCGTCGTCGTCAACTCGTCGTATCCAGATTCCTCCAGCATCGCTGACGTGGCGTCGAGGATCGACTGCACGCGTTCGCGGCTTCGCTTTTGCCTAGGCACACGTCGCAATCCGGCGGTTTCAGAAACATCCATTGCATCAGGTGTTGTGTTGATCACATTCGAAGTGTAACCTGAAACTGATTCTGAATCTGATTCAGGTTTTAGGAGAATGAATGTCCCAGTCAATGAAGCGCCAGTTGTCCACGGCGCAAATCGTCTTTCTCGTCGTCGCCGCGGCCGCGCCGCTGGTGGCAATGGCCGGCACCGTGCCCTTGTCGATGGGAGTCGGAAACGGGATCGGCGTCCCGGGGACCTACCTCTTGGCGACGATCACCTTGTTGCTGTTCTCGGTTGGTTACGCCCAGATGGCTCGGATCATCACCCGTGGCGGTGGCTTCTACACATACATCGCCGAAGGGCTGGGTCGCCCGGCCGCAGCCGCCGGCGCCGTTTTCGCGTTGGTTGCCTACAACGCACTGGTTGCCGCGTTGGCGGGCGGACTCGGCTACTTCCTCACCGTCGGTATTGGCATCGACTTTCCGTGGTGGGTTTTTAGCCTCGCCGGCGTAGCGATCATGACCGCACTTGGCCAACGCAGCATCGATCTGTCAGCGAAACTGCTGATGATCCTGATCTCCGCCGAAGTAGCGGTCTTGCTGGCTTTCGACCTTTCGGTGATCTTCTCCCTCGGTGCGGACGCCTTCACGTGGGAAAGCTTCTCGCCAAGTGAAATCTTCTCCGGTGCCCCGGGTGTTGCGTTCATGTTCGCCTTCGGTTCTTTCTTTGGTTTTGAGGCGGCAGCCTTGTACGCCGAAGAATCACGCGACCCGGCCAAGGTGGTACCTAGGGCTACCTACACCGCAGTTCTGGTGATCGGCGTCTTCTACCTATTCACCAGTTGGATGATGATCGGTGCACTTGGTGCAGCGAACGCCAAGGCCGAGGCCTTGGAACACTCCGGTGAGCTCTTCTTGAACTTGTCAGCAGATCAACTCGGCGATGCGGCCAGTGCGGTATTTGGCCTAATGGTGATCACCAGCGTCTTCGCCTCCTTGCTGTCGGCTCACAACGCGACCTCGCGCTATCTGCTGGCGATGGGTCGAGACGGACTGCTGCCAGGCGGACTGGGCAAGCTGCACCCCAAGCACGGCTCGCCGGCCAATGCCAGCCGCACCCAGGCGGTCGCCATCGCAATCGTCATCGTGGTTTTCGCGGTCTTTGGCTTGGATCCATATCGCCAACTTGTCGCCGTGATGAGCGGAATCTCGACTCTTGGCATCATCCTGCTGCAGACGATGGCCTCAATCGCGATCATCGTGTTCTTCCGCCGCCGCAAAGACCCGCGCCTGATGCAGACGGTGGTAGCTCCGGTCCTCGGTTCGGTGGGCATGATCATCGCAACGGCCATGTTGCTGCTCAACTTCGATGTGCTGGCCGATTCGCACAGCCCGGTGATGCTGTCGATGCCTTACATCGTGATCCTCGGCGCGGTTGCCTGTGCACTTTACGTCCGTTGGTTGCGCACCAACGATCCGCAACGCTACGCAAAACTAGGCAGCCTCGATCTAGAAATTGAGACTGAGAAAGAGCAGGTTAACTGATGACTGAGTCAATGCTCGAACAGCTTCAAGCGAACGTCGGCAAAGAGATCTTCGTTACTGACTGGCGACCAGTCTCGCTGCAGAACGAACTCGACTTCCAGAAAGCTACTTGGGTCCACGAGGACTACCTAGGTTTCCCGTTGGAAAGCACGGACCCCTACGGTGAACGGCTGCTTTCGGGCTTTTTGCTCCAGTCGCTGCTAGTGGCATTTCACAAAAAGCACTTGCCGTTCTCGATGCCAGGTGGATACGCCTTGAACTACGGTTCGGATCGAGTCCGATTCTTGACCCCCGTGCTTGCTGACGAGCCGATCCGTGGCCGGTGTGAACTCGTTGAGTTCGAGGACAAGGGCGACGGAGCATTTCGTCTCCTGACCCGAAATACAATCGAGAAGCAAGGCGCCGACAAGCCAGCGATGGTCGCCGACTGGATCACGTACCTGGTGTCTGGAGCATGAGCGTTCGCTGGGACGAAGTTTCGCTCGAGGAGTTTGCGGGCCGTGACCTGGTGCCTCAGGTCGATTGCCTGGCCGACTACGTCGACTATTGGGCCGAACGCACGCCAGCTGCGCTTTTCGATCGCGACGGCCAGGTCGACCGTAACTATGACCAGGCCGCCAGTGAAATCGCGGCGTGCGCCAAGGCGCTAGCGGCCGCCGGAGTCGTGCCGGGGGATCGAGTTGCGGTTTTGAGTGACCCACGTCCGGAGTTCATCACGATCCTCGCGGCGCTTGGTCGCGTTGGTGCGGTCTGGGTCGGGCTCAATCCGGCGTACACCTTTGGCGAACTTGAGCACGTCCTAGCCGATGCCTCGCCGAAACTGGCGTTCACCATCGCTAGCTATCGCGAGTCCGAAATTGCGGCCGACTTCGTCGCGCTGGCTCGTCAAAATGGGGTCGAGCAGACCATCGTCCTAGGTTCTTCGGCGAACTCCGGCACAGTCGGCTGGGACGAATTTATTGGACAGGGCAAATCAGTTGAAACCGCTCCGGCGGTAGTTCTCGCGGAGTCCGATCCGGCGCTAATCGTCTACACCTCAGGCTCTACGGGCCGACCAAAAGGTGCCGTCATCTCACACGGCGCTTTTACCGCGGGCTGCTACCTACAGGCCTCGAAGTACTTCCATCGTGAAGCTCGGGTGATCGCCTACTTGCCGATCAATCACGTCGCCGGGCTCCTGGACTTGGGCGGCGTCCCAATTGCGATGGGTGGTTCGCTGCACTATCTGCGCCAGTTCGATCCGGCCGAACTATTGGCGATGACCGCCAAAGACAAGATCACCATGTGGGGCGGGGTGCCGACCGTGATGCAATTTGCGGCCGGGCATCCGGATTGGGCGAAAACCGATTTCTCGTCGCTGGAGTATTTGGCTTGGGGTGGATCGCCGATGCCAGCCGAACTCGTCCCGATTCTGCGAGCGACCGGAGCCAGATTGGGCGCCGTGTACGGGCTGACCGAGTCGTGTGTGGCCTTCACGTACAGCGACGCGAACGCGACCGATGAACAGTTGGCTTCGACGATTGGGCGGCCAGATCCGCGACTGGATTTTCGGATCGATGGCGGCGACGGTCCGGGGGAGTTGCTGTTGAAGAACCCCTGTCTGATGACTGAGTATCTGAATCAGCCCGAGGCTACGGCGGCAACCTTCACCCCAGACGGCTATCTGCGTACCGGCGACCTCGCGCAAATGCGCCCAGATGGGCTGATCGAGATAGTGGGCCGTCTAAAGGAGATGTTCAAGTCCGGCGGCTACAACGTCTATCCGCGCGAAGTCGAGCTGGCGATCGAGGAGCACGAAGCGGTCGAGACGGTGGTCGTGGTTCCGGTTCCCGACGAGAGGTTCCACGAGGTGGGGGTTGCGTTCGTCGTGCTGGCTCAGGCGAGCTCGTCTTCGGTTACGGCCGACGTCCTTCGCGAACACTGCCGTGCTCGACTGGCGGCGTACAAGGTCCCAAAACGATTCGAGTTGGTCGACCGCCTACCTCAGATTTCGATTGGCAAAATTGACCGGTCGGCCTTGCGGCGACTGGCCGCCGAGGCAGCGAAGCGGCCGTAAGTGCTAAACCGGGTTTACGCGGTGAAGTGACTCGCTGGTAATCTGCGTCACACCGATCGGGTTGGTCGGTCAACGATGCGGAGAGATAATGGGTGACCTCGGATACAAACTGCGAGTTCTCAGGCAAATCGGGCTGCTGAAGGCGCAGAATCCCGCGAAGCTTGCCAAGGCCGGCAAAAAGCTCAAGGAATGGGGACCTGGCTTCCCGTCTGCAGTAGGTGCTGCAGCGGCCCGTAAGCCAGAACAGGTAGCAATCATTGATGACGCCGGTCAGATGACCTGGGGCGAAGTCCTTGACGAGGTAAACCGGCTTAGTGCCGCGCTGAAGGCCAACGGGATCGGTGCCGGTGACCCAGTCGCGGTCCTTTGTCGCAACCACCGCCACATGGTGATCGCAATGGTCGCGATTATGCAGATCGGCGGCCGGATGCTGCTGCTGAACACGATGGCCAGCGGTGCCCAGCTGGTCGAGTTGACCAAGCGAGAAGGCGCCAAAATGGTCCTGCTGGATCAGGAGTTCTTGGCGATCGCGACCGATCTGGATCGCGAAAACCTGGTAATCGCTTGGGCTGACGATGACACCCACGGCCTGCGCACGCTCTCGGATCTGACGAAGGGCCAGCCCACCGACGACCACCCGAAGCCGGCCAAGTCCGGCAGCATCGTAATCTTCACCTCCGGCACGACCGGCCTGCCCAAGGGCGCCCGCCGCAAAGAGCCAGAGAACCTTGACCCGCTGTTGACCTTCTTCGGCTCGATTCCATACGAAGGCAACTCGACTGTCGTTATCGCAGCGCCGCTGTTCCACTCTTGGGGCCTGCTGAACTTCGGCTTCGGCCTTTCGACCGTCCCGACGTATGTGCTTCGTCGCCGGTTCGTGCCCGAGAAGGTGATCGAGGACATCGCCACCTACAAGGCCAAGGTCTTGGTCGTGGTCCCGTTGATGATGCAGCGTCTAGTCGATGCCGATCCTGAAGTCATCAAGGCGAACGACGTCTCCAGCTTGGAGATCACGGCGTCCAGTGGTTCTGCCCTTGCCGGCGAACTGGCCACCCACTTCATGGACACGTTCACCGACTCGGTTTACAACTTCTACGGTGCAACCGAGACGGGTTGGGCCACGATCGCCAATCCGGCCGACCTGCGCGCCGCACCCGGAACCGCTGGTCGGGTCCCATGGCACACGATCACCAAGGTGCTCGACGAGAACGGCAAGGAGTTGCCCCCGGGTGAAACCGGCGTCATCTACGTCGGCAACTCGATGCTGTTCGCTGGCTACACCGACGGCAACTCCAAGGACTTCCGCGACGGGCTGATGCACACCGGAGACCTGGGATACTTCGACGCCGAGGGTCGATTGTTTGTCGCTGGCCGAGATGACGACATGGTCATTTCCGGTGGCGAAAACGTGTTCCCGCGCGAACTGGAGGATGCCCTGATTGAGCATCCGAAGGTTCAAGATGTCGTGGTAACTGGCGTCACCGATCCGCAATGGGGTCAGGCTCTGGCCGCCTATGTGGTCGCGCGTGAAGGCGAAGAGCTTACGCACGATGAGGTCGTGGAATACGCCAAAGCGAATGTGGCCCGGTTCGCAGTACCGCGGGCGGTCATGTTCCTTGACGAACTGCCGCGCAACCCAACCGGCAAGGTGATGAAGCGTCACCTGCCGCAGTTCGATACCCAGAATTGAGCCAGTCGGCTTCGTATTGGTAAAACCTGTGCCCGATCCTCGTACGAGGATCGGGCACAGGTTTTTTAGCGCTGGGCGACAAATTTTTGGTGTGGCGCTTCTCTTTGTGTACCGACCGTGTACATTTGTTGGTAGCCATCCTTGTCCCCCAACGAGGATGAATGGGAGGGACGCTGAGGCTCGAAACACCCCCCATCGAGCCCCGTCTGCTAGTTGTTGGTGCCTTGCCACCCCCCGAGGTCGGGCACCAACAACTAGGTCCTCAAAACTCACTCACCAAGGCCCTTGGCTAGCGTTTATAGCGTGCAATGGCAATGCCGTAGGATATTACTAGGAAGTCCTAGTAATGGAGGTTGAGCGTGCACACGCCAAGCAATCCGGTCCGGTTCGTTACGGCGTCCAGCTTGTTCGACGGCCACGACGCAAGCATCAACATCATGCGGCGAATCCTGCAGAGCCAAGGCGTCGAGGTAATCCATCTAGGTCACAATCGCTCCGTTGCCGAAGTCGTCGATGCGGCAATCGATGAGGACGTGCAGGGTGTCGCGGTTAGTTCCTACCAGGGCGGACACGTCGAGTACTTCGAGTACTTGGTTCAACTTCTTGCCGAACGCGGCGCCTCCCATGTGAAGGTATTTGGCGGCGGTGGCGGAGTTATCGTGCCCGCTGAAATCACCAGACTTGCTGAATCTGGAGTGAAGATCTTCAGCCCGCAAGACGGCCAGAAACTTGGCTTGGCCCAAATGATCAACGAACTGGTCGAACTCACTGATTTTGATCTCGTTGCAGACGGGCTGCCGTCGGTCGAGGCAATTTTGGCCGGCGAGCGATCAGCGGTCGCGCGTGCGGTTACGGCCGCCGAGCAAGGTCGGCTCACTGCCGAGTTGGCTGCTGCCGTGCAGGGGGCGGCGGCCGAGTCGCCGGCACTGGTGCTCGGTATTACCGGCACAGGTGGCTCCGGCAAGAGTTCACTCACCGACGAACTCGTTCGACGGTTTCGCACCGATCAGCAGGACAAATTGCAGATCGCCATCGTGGCGATCGACCCAACTCGTCGAAAAAGTGGCGGTGCGCTGTTGGGCGACCGGATCAGAATGAACTCCCTCGGTGAGCCGGTCATGTTCCGGTCACTTGCTACTCGCGGTCAGCGCGAGGTCCCAGACGGTCTGGCCGAGGTGATCGCCGTACTAAAAGCCGCCGGAAACGATCTGGTGATCGTGGAAACCCCGGGCATCGGCCAAGGCGACGCGGGAATTTTGCCGTTCGTAGACAAATCGCTCTACGTTATGACGCCGGAGTTTGGCGCGGCCTCACAACTGGAAAAAATCGACATGCTCGACTTTGCCGACGCGGTAGCGATCAACAAGTTCGAGCGCCGCGGGGCCAAAGACGCACTACGCGATGTTGGCCGCCAATTGGTTCGCAACCGCGAGGCGTTCGGCAAAGGCCCGGCCGAGATGCCGGTATTTGGCACCTCGGCCGCGCACTTCAACGACGACGGGGTAACCGCCCTGTATCAGGAAGTACGCGCCATCCTCGAAATCGAGCCGGGCGTACTGTCGGCAGTGACAGTTCGCCATTCCAGCCAGGAAAATCAGATCGTGCCGGCGCAACGGGCGCGCTATCTCGCCGAAATCTGCGACACCGTCCGCAACTATCATCAGCGCACTGAAGCCTTGGCCGACTCGGCCGATCGACTCCAGCGGCTAGCTGCGGTTTCGGCCGAACTGCCGACCGATACTGCGGTCGCGGAATTGGCCGCCGCAGCGCGGGCCGAATTCGACCGAGAGTTGACCGACCAGTTCGAGGCTTGGCCCGCGATCGTGTCCTCGTACGCCGATAAGACTCGCGACACGCTTTCGGGGAACAAAATCAACCGCGTCAGCGTGCCGAAGTTCCGCTCTGACGGAGATCTAGTTCGGTTCTGGCGACGCGAGAACCTCCCGGGCCGGTTCCCGTTCACCGCCGGAGTGTTCGGCCTAAAGCGTGAGAACGAAGATCCGGCTCGCATGTTCGCTGGCGAGGGCGACCCGGCCCGCACTAACCGCCGGTTCAAACTGCTGAGCCAAGGTCAGCCGGCGACGCGGCTTTCAACGGCCTTCGACTCGGTGACCCTCTACGGTCGCGATCCCGATTTGCGGCCAGACATCTACGGCAAGGTCGGCACCTCGGGCGTTTCGGTCGCGACGTTGGCGGACATGAAGACGCTCTACGACGGTTTCGATCTGCTAGATCCGAGCACCAGCGTGTCCATGACGATCAACGGTCCGGCACCAACCGTGCTGGCGTTCTTCCTCAACACCGTCATCGATCAGGCCGCCGAACGTGGAATCAGCGCCCACGACGCCCTTCGGCAGGTGCGAGGCACAGTTCAGGCCGACATCCTCAAGGAAGACCAAGGCCAGAACACCTGCTTGTTCTCAACCGAGTTCAGTCTGCGCATGATGGGTGACATTCAGCAGTACTTCATCGACCACGCGGTCCGAAACTTCTATTCGGTTTCGATCTCGGGCTACCACATCGCTGAGGCTGGTGCGAACCCGATCAGCCAGTTGGCCTTCACCTTGGCCAACGGTTTTACCTACGTCGAGTCCTATCTCGCTCGCGGAATGAACATTGACGACTTCGCACCAAACTTGTCGTTCTTCTTCAGCAATGGGATGGATCCCGAATACGCGGTGCTTGGTCGAGTAGCGCGCCGAATCTGGGCCGTGGCAATGAAGGAACGCTACGGCGCGAACGAACGCAGTCAGAAACTGAAATATCACGTTCAAACCTCCGGCCGATCCCTGCACGCGCAAGAGATGAACTTCAACGACATTCGCACAACGCTGCAGGCGCTCATCGCGATCTATGACAACGCCAACAGCCTGCACACGAATGCCTTTGACGAGGCGGTCACCACGCCGAGCGCAGATTCGGTCCGGCGAGCGTTGGCGATTCAATTGATCATCAACAAGGAGTGGGGTCTAGCGATGAACGAGAACCCGCTGCAGGGTTCGTTCGTCATCGATGAACTCACCGACCTGGTTGAGGCTGCGGTGCTGCGCGAGTTCGACGCGATCAGCGAACGTGGGGGAGTGCTCGGGGCGATGGAGACCGGCTACCAGCGCGGCCGAATCCAAGACGAGTCGATGCTCTACGAACACCGAAAGCACGACGGTTCGCTGCCGATCGTTGGGGTAAACACGTTCCGTCACCCAGGTGGCGACGAACAGGTCGAAACCCCGGAATTGGCCCGCGCAACAGAAGAGGAAAAAGAGTCCCAACTTTCGCGCCTCCTCGACTTCCACGCCGAGCACCGAGAAGATTCCGTAGTCGCAATCGAGCGACTCAAACAGGCCGCAACCAACGGGGAGAACGTCTTTGCGGTGTTGATGGACGCCGCCCGCGTATGTTCACTCCAACAGGTGACCGAGGCGTTCTTCGAGGTCGGCGGTCAATATCGTCGGAATGTTTGATCGTCCACCGGCAGTAGTTCGGCGCCGATCACAAACGAGAACAGGTCTTTTGGATCTGCCGGTGACGCCACCAAATCGAGCCAAGTCACCAGCTCAGTTCCGGCCACTTGGTTGCGCGCATAAACCAGTGCGGAGTAGTCCTCGATCGCAAAGCCGACCGAGTCGAAGAGGGTGATCTGGTCGTCGCTGCTGCGTCCGGGAGCGGCCGAGGTGATCACCCGCCAGAGTTCAGTGACTTCAAATGATTCTGGTTTGGACTGGATTTCGCCTTCGACTCGAGTCTGCGGTTCGAATTCAACAAACACGCTGGCGCGGTCGAGAATCGCCGGATCCAGTTCCGTCTTGCCAGGGCAATCGCCGCCGATGGCGTTCAGATGTACTCCGGGCGTGACGTTTTCGTCGGTTAGGACGATGGCCTTCTGCTTGTCGGCGGTGCAGGTGGTGATTAGATCGGCGCCGTGAGTCGCGGCGGCGGCGCTCGGGGCAACAGTGACCTCGAACCCGAGACCGCGGGCATTTTGGACGAACTTTTTTATCGCCGCCGGGTCCACATCCCAGACGCGAATCGAGTTGACCCCCAACTCTGTTCGCAAGGCGACTGCTTGGAACTCGGCCTGGGAACCAGCACCGATAAACGCCATCACTTTTGAGTCCGGTCGGGCCAGATAGCGGGCAGCCACCGCAGAGGTGGCGGCGGTGCGAAGCGCTGTCAATACGGTCATCTCAGCAGCGAACACCGGATAGCCGGTGCCGACATCGGCCAGCACTCCAAAAGCGGTCACGGTTTGCAACTGTTTCAGCGGATTCGACGGGTGCCCATTTACGTATTTGAACGCGTACTCGGTGCCATTACTGATCGGCATCAACTCGATCACGCCCGATTGGGAGTGTGCGGCTACGCGGGCCAACTTTTCGAACCGCTCCCAAGTGCGAAAGTCTGCTTCAAGCTGGGTAGCTAATGAAGCGATCACCTCGGCAAGCGGTTCTCGCCGTAGCCAACCTAAAACACCTGCGACATCCAATAACGGGACTTTGGTCATCTGGCGTCACCTCTTCACTGGCCCCTACCGCTAACGCTAAGCACTGTGACAAAGACAAGCAACGATTCGCGGCGAGCAAACAGTGAAGTTCGCTAACCTGTCCAGATGAGTTTGTCCGCCATCAACCTGCTGCCGCCTCGGCTAGAGCTGCCGCGTGGACGGGCGGCGTTGCCTGAATCGGAAGTTGAGGCCTCTCAGCAAGCCAGAATCTTGCAGGCGACGGTAGAAGAGATCGCCGAGAACGGCTTTCATGGTGCCTCAGTGACTGGCATCACCAAACGGGCACGAGTCTCGAGAACGACCTTCTACCAAATGTTCACGAGCAAAACTGACGTCTTTTCGCAAGCTCACTTGGCCGCAGTCGAACAACTGGCGAGCAACATTAGAGCCGAAAGCGCGAAGGCCGAACCGAAGACGTGGCCGGACCGAGTTAGAGTCGGAGTCACCTCGTACCTGAACGTGTTTGAGAGTTCCCCCGCCTTCGCGTACTGCTTTTTGGTCGACCTGCATTCTGCGGGCGACGAGCTACTCGACCAGCACCACCTAGTGTCCGGTTCGCACGCGCGTGCCTTGATCACGGTTGCGAAACGTGCTCAAGCCGCCGGCGAGGACGTACGGATTCCTGGCGCAGCCGAGGCACTAGGCGTCATGGGAGCCACCGACGAGTTGACCGCTCGCGAAATTCGATTGGCTGGCCGCGGGGCGCAGCCGAAACTTTCACGGTTGATCGAACCGATCACCCAACTTCAGTCGGCGATTCTGCGTCCCTAGCGTGAATTCGAATCCAGTCCAGCACCGTTTATCGCCCAATTTTGCACGCTTATCTCAGCGGTCCAAAAAAATTGGAAAAAACGCCACATCATGTGTACCTGACGTGTACTTTTGAGCTCACGGAAGCCAATTGATTCACACCACCTGAGGCTTCCGGGAGGGAGTGCTCGGTACCCCCCCAACCGAGCCGTTTGTCATTGTGGCGGCGTCCCCGAAATCCCCCCTAGCGGGGACGCCGCTCCTCCAACTCACTTACTTTTGGCGGCTCGCCACGACTCATCGTGCGCCAGCACAGTCTCATCAAGTTCGCGATAGTTCAGGCCGAGTTCGTTGACGCTGCGGCCGTTGTCAACCGCGAACCGGATACCTAGATGCTTCTTGATGTAGTCGGGCGTCAGGCCAAAGCGGGGGCCGATAGCCCGAACGATGAAGTCTGGCACTTGGTGGATTGGCACACCCAGGCGTCCCGGAGATTTGCGGCGAACAATCCTCGCCATCTCCAAGAACGACACCATCTCGGTTCGAGCAAGGATGTAGCGGCCGTGAGCAGTGGGGTTCTGCGCGGCGAGTAGGTGCGCTTGGGCGACATCGCGGACGTCGACGACGGTAAACGAGAAGTTGGGTGCGCCAAACCAAAACTGGCCGCTGAGCAGTTCGTCGAGCAAAAAGAGGCTGCCAGACTCTGACCCGGGCGTGATCGTTGGCCCGAGGATCAGCCCAGGGTTGATTGTCGCCATCGACCAGCGGTCTTGGGCTGCTTGGGCCTGCCAAGCCATTTGTTCCGCGACCGTCTTCGCGTAGTGATACGGGTTGTTTTCCAGAGTGCTCGTGGTGTTGAAATAGCGCTCGCTGAGAGTGCCGCCCATCTGCTCGTCCACGTCGACGTAGTCGCCGAAGATCGCGCCGACCGTCGAAGTCAACACGAGACGCTTTACCGATTCGGCACCATTGATGGCGTCGATGACGTGCTGGGTGCCGAGTCGGGCCGGCTCAAACACGTCGGCTTGCGGGTCAGTCATCTGCTCGAGCATCAGGAACGGGCTGGCAACGTGGAAGAACACGTCGGCGCCGTCAGCGGCCTCACCAAACGCGCCAGGCGTCAGCAGGTCGGCCTCAAACAGCTCGAGTTTGCCCGGAGCATTCTCGGCGATCGCTAGTAGTGGAGCAACTTTGGCCTTGTTCGCAAGTGAGCGGACGCTGCCGCGAACCACATAACCAGCCTCGAGCAGGGCGGCGACGACGTGGCTGCCGACGAAACCGGTGGCGCCAGTGACGACCGCTGTCTTGGTCAGCCCTTCCATTCGGTGTCCTCCAGCGGGTCAGGGGTAGCGATATGGCGGCCAGCATGTCGCGGCAGGAGCCAAGCGACGATGAACCCTGGAATTGCCCAAAGTGCCATCACCAGCAGGGCAGTCTGCGGTCGGCCAATTGCGATCTGAACAGTGAGGACAACGGCCACGCCGCCGAGGTTTCCGGCCATCAGCAGCAGCCCAGTTGCGGTGCCAGCTAACGCCGGGCCCACATGGACTTCAGACCAGTCCAAGACGACCGGCAAGGTTCCCATCAGGGTAAAACCGACCATGATTAGGCCGAAGTACACGAGCCACGGTGGTTGGGTGAAGGCTAAGGTCACCATCACTACGGCCAAGATGGCCGTAGCCGTCAGCGCGACCGTGCGCCTAGCGTCACGGGCAGCGGCAACGTTGGGTAGGACGGCAGCCCCGACGATGCCCGCGAGCGTCATGGCCGCGATCACCGGTCCGGCCAAATCTTTATAGCCGAAATCGACCAAGATCGAGTCGAGCCAGGTGGCGATTCCGTTGTACATGCCAAAACCTACGAACAACAGAGCCGCCATCTTCCACAACAGCCGATCCGATTTCGCCCAAGACAGCGAGGTCTTGGTGAGTACATCAGTTGGGTGGGCAGCCAAGCGAAGCGAAAGCAACACCAGCGCCGCGGCCACTACCGCGATGACGGCGTAGGCGCTAAGCAACAAATTGAAACCGCCGGTCGAAACCAGCCAAGATGAGCTGAGCACCGCAATCAAAATGCCGGCAAATTGCGATCCCGAAGCGACTGAAATTGCAGCAGTCTGTTCGGTTGGTGGGAAGTGCCTGGCCGCGATCTTGGTAGTGGCGTTCAATACCAGCGGCTGGCCAACAGACATGATTGCCTGGCCGGCGAGGATGATGGCGAAACTGTCTGGGCCAAGTGCTCGGACGATGGCACCAAGGGCGGTAAAGATTGCGCCGGCAGACAAGGCCCGGGTGTAGTTGCGGTCCATCCACCTGCCGGTAGGAATGGCCAACAGTACAAAGAATGCGGCGTTGATTACGGCAAGATCCCCGACTGCGCCCTCGGAAACTCCGAGGTGGTCGGCCGTCTGGGGCGTGACCGCGGCAAACGTCAACCAGAGGATTTGCGTGGCCATCGCCAACAGGGCAAACGCGCCCAGGGCAAGCCAACGCGAACGATGTACTGCAGCAGCATGGTCATTGGTGCGCTCGGCGCGGGGCATAGGTGTCTCTCGATCTACAAAGAAGTTGACTTGAGATTACTGGTCCGCGCGGTTCGGCGGTGGACATTCCAGATGGGAATTTCGCGTCGGGCAAGTCGCGGTCGGGGTCTTGGGCGCCGGGCAAGTGACTGACAGGTAACGTGATCTCGATAACACCGAGCCAAGGAGCATCATGCAGTACGACGCCATCGTTGTGGGATCAGGCATTGCCGGACTTGTCGCCGCCCATGAACTGACCGCAAAGGGACGCACGGTCGCACTCGTTGATCAGGAGAACGCCGCGAACCTCGGTGGCCAAGCCTGGTGGTCTTTCGGTGGCCTATTCATGGTCGACACCCCCGAGCAACGCCGTCTTCGAGTCAAAGACTCGTTTGAACAGGCCTGGAGCGACTGGCAGGGCAGTGCGCAGTTCGATCGGCTCGACGACCAAGACTCGTGGGCGGTCAAATGGGCTCGCGCCTACGTGGAGTTTGCCGCCGGTGAGAAGCGTTCGTGGATTCGTGAACATGGCATCGGCTTGACCCCGATGGTCGGCTGGGCCGAGCGCGGCGACCTGAGCGCCAGCGGCCACGGCAACTCGGTTCCGCGTTTTCACGTGGCCTGGGGCACCGGGACTGGCATCGTCAAACCGTTCGCCGACAGCGCCTATCGGGCGGCCGAAAACAAGCTCCTCACCTTCCACCATCGCCATCGGGTGACCGAACTGGTCTTCACCGACGGTTCAGTCACCGGGGTGCGCGGCGTGCTGTTGGCGCCGGACGATTCGGATCGCGGCGTGGCTTCGAACCGCGATGAGATCGGCGAGTTCGAACTTTCGGCCCAAGCGGTCATCCTCACCACCGGCGGTATCGGTGGCAACCACGACTTGGTGCGTCAGAATTGGCCCGAGCGCCTCGGTAAGCCGCCTCGTGAAATGGTCACCGGCGTGCCGGCTTACGTCGATGGCAGCGGCCTTTCGATCGCGGCCGATGCAGGTGCTCGACTCGTAAACAGCGACCGGATGTGGCACTACACCGAAGGCATCCAGAACTGGGACCCGGTCTGGCCAAGCCACGGCATCCGGATCCTGTCTGCCCCCTCGCCCATGTGGTTCGACGCCCTCGGTCGTCGACTGCCGGCGCCATACCTGCCCGGCTACGACACGATGGGCACGCTTCGTCACCTGCGCACGACTCCCGATATCGCTGAATACGACCACTCGTGGCTGATCTTGAATGAGCGGATCATCGCCAAGGAGTTCGCGCTTTCCGGTTCGGAACAGAACCCCGATATCACCAGCGGATCCAAGGTAGAAGTGGTCAAGTCGCGACTGGCTAAGGGAGTTCCGGGCCCGGTTCAGGCGTTCATCGACAAGGGTGCGGACTTCGTGGTCGCAGACCGAATCGAAGACTTGGTTCAGAAGATGAACGCGCTCACCGACGAGCCGTTGTTGGACGCTGAAACGGTTCGCCAGCAGATCCGTGATCGTGACTTGCAGGTGGCGAACCCGTTCAGCAAGGACGCGCAGGTCCAAGGCATTCACAACTCCCGCAAGCATTTAGCGGACAAGTTGAGCCGCACGGTCGCGCCGCACGAGATCCTCGATCCGGCGGCCGGTCCGCTGATCGGGGTCAGGATCCACGTGCTGACCCGCAAGACACTCGGCGGTGTTCAGACCGATCTGGATGCGCGTGCACTTGGGGTGGACCAGAACCCGATTCCAGGGCTTTACGCGGCCGGCGAAGTGGCTGGATTTGGCGGCGGCGGTCTGCACGGTTACAACGCGCTCGAAGGAACATTCCTCGGCGGCTGCTTGTTCTCCGGTCGCACCGCCGGCCGAGCAGCGGCTCGCCAGATTTCCTAGTTCGGTTTTTGACCCTCACGTGACTAGGGCAGCGGTTGTCGGCAGTGGGCCCAATGGGCTCGCTGCCGCGATCGTGCTGGCTCGAAGCGGGGTCGAGGTCACCGTCCTCGAAACCGACAGCAAGCCCGGCGGGGGACTGCGAAGCGCTGAACTGACTTTGCCAGGTGTTCTCCATGACGAGGGTTCTGCCTTTCATCCGATGGGGCAACTGTCGCCATTTTTCGCTTCGCTAGACCTAGCCCGGCACGGACTGACTTGGCGTTGGCCCCAGATCGATCTTGCCCACCCGCTCGATGACGGCCGGGTCGCAATCTTGTCGCGAGAACCCGGCCGAACTGCCGCCTCCTTGGGCGCTGATGGTCGCAGATGGCGAAGGCTCTTCGACCCGCTGATAGCCAACGCCGAATTGATCGCCGAAGACGTGTTTCAGCCCGTCCTACATCGCCCGCGCCACTTCGGCCCATTCGTCAAGTTTGCTACTGCGGCGGCACTGCCGGCATCCACCTTTGTCCGCCAGTTCGACGATGAACCGGCCAAAGCCCTCTTTATGGGATGTGCGGCCCATTCGTTCGCGCGGCTGGATCGACCGCTGACCGCGTCGGTAGGTCTGTTGTTGGCAATGGCCGGGGAGGCGGTTGGCTGGCCGGTTGCCGAAGGCGGCTCCCAAGCCATCGCCCGTGCGTTGGTCCGTGAACTTGAGGGCTTGGGCGCCAAAGTGCTGACCGGATGCGAGGTCTCGGAGTTTGCTCAGGTGGCCGAGTACTGTGACGGCCCCGTCGACTTGGTCATGCTGGACACGTCGGTCGAAGCGGCGCTGCGAATCAGCGAAGGTCGGTTGAGTCCGCACGTGCAGCGCGGGCTCACTCGGTTCCAATACGGCCCCGCCGCCTTCAAATTAGACCTAGCGATCGACGGGCCGGTGCCGTGGACGAACCCGCAGGCGGCGCGAGCCGGAACCGTCCACCTTGGCGGTACTGGTGAGCAAATTGCGGCCGCTGAGCGCAGTTGTGTTGCCGGTGAAATGCCGGACTCACCGTTCGTGCTGGTTGGGCAACAACACTTAGCCGACCCCAGCCGGGCAAACGGTTCGATCACGCCGCTGTGGACGTATGCGCATGTGCCGCACGGCTATCGCGGTGACGTGTCCGGGGCGATCATGCGGCAGCTGGAACGGTTTGCTCCCGGGATCAGCGAACAGGTGGTCGCCACGGCGGTACGAGGTCCGCAGCAGTTTCAGGAACGCAACGCAAACTACGTCGGTGGCGACATTGGCTCGGGTGCGAATAACATGCGTCAACTAATTTTTCGGCCTCGATTCGCCACGAACCCGTATCGCCTAGCCGAACGGCTCTACCTGTGTTCGGCGGCCACGGCGCCAGGGGCCGGAGTTCACGGCATGTGCGGTCGAAATGCTGCCGAATCGGCATTGCGCGACCTTTGAGGTGGTCGCAACTATGGCCTAGCACTTAACTGGCAGGATCTACCGCATGACTTCTCACGCTTTGCTCGACATCGTGGTGGCGCTGCTCATCCTGGCGGGCCTGGCTGGCGCGGTCGTTCAGATCATTCCCGGCGGACTATTGGTCGGCGGTTCGGTCTTTGTCTGGGGAGCGGTTACCGGCGGCAAACTTGGTTGGACGGTGGCGATTCTTGCGCTCCTGCTCACGGGGCTCGCGATGGTATTGAAGTACCTCTTGGCCGGTCAGTACCTGAAGAAAAAGGGCGTGCCCAGTCGCAGCATTTTGGTGGGAGCACTGCTTGGCATCGTCGGCTTTTTCATTATTCCGGTAGTCGGACTGTTTATCGGCTTCATCGGCGGTACCTACTTGAGTGAGTTGCTGCGGCTCGGTAACGAGCCAGCGGCAAGGTCCGCGACAATTCACGCGATGAAGGCCACCGGTTTGTCGATTTTGGTCGAGTTGACTGCAGCGTTGGTGTTGACCGCCGTTTGGCTCATCGCCTTGGCATTTCACCTCTGAAGTTGGTAGAACACTCGTTACTTCTTCGCTGGTTCGCTTAGATTGTTAGCCATGCGCCGTCTTGTCGTAGCAATAGTTTGTGCTTTTGGTCTACTTGTAGTGCCAGAAGCTAAACCGGCGATGGCAATTTCGAATGCGAGTTTCGACTCCCAACTTCGGACACTTACCAACACTGAGCGAACCAAGAAGTCACTCAAGAAACTGAAATTCGCGGCCTGTCTCGACAGGTATGCGCAGCAGCAGGCTAACCGGATGGCCGCTGAAGAGCGAATGTTCCACCAGGACCTGAAAATCGTCCTGCGCAAATGCAAAGCCAAAACGGTCGGCGAGAACGTTGCGCATGGCTTTGAGTCGCCCAAAGAAAATATGAAAGCCTGGATGGCTTCGCCAGGTCACCGCAAGAACATTTTGAATCCCAAGTTCAACCGCCTCGGCATCGGCGTGGCCCGCGACACGAACGGGCACTCCTATACAGTTCAGGTTTTTGGGCGACCTCGCTGAACTACTGAACAGTCGCAGTAAGTCTCATCGCATTGTCGACGAACCGAGTGCGGTGGGGACGCTGCCGCCACTGCTCCAGGGTTAACTCTCGGGAAAGACTTTGATAGGTCTCGGCGACCTTGATCACTTGGCGAGTGACTTCTTGGTGGGGGAACATCACGCTCATCTCGTAATTGAGGGCGAACGACCGCATGTCCATATTGCTGGTTCCGACGACGCAGACATCTTCATCAATCGTGAAGTGCTTCGCGTGCAGGACGAATGGTTTCGGGTACAGCCAGATTCGAACACCTGCTTCGAGCAGTTCGCGGTAGTAGGACGCCTGAGCGTGACCGACCATGAATTGATCGGCCTGTTCACTGACGAATAGGTTCACCTCAACGCCTCGCTGTGCTGCGGTGGTGATCGCATAGAGAAGTGTCTCGTCTGGCACGAAATACGGACTGGTCAACATGATGCGGTTTCGGGCGTTGTAGATCAGCGAGGTAAACAGTCTCAGGTTCGTTTCGGCTTTGAAGCCAGGTCCGCTGGGAATGAGTTGAGCCGGAACTCCGACGATATCTCGGGTGTTTCGGGGCTGATTGTCGACGCCGCGAAACGACGGCAAGACCTGTTCGGAATCGTTTTCAAGTGCCCAGTCGGCGGCAAACAGCGCATCTATGGTGGTGACGATTGGACCTTCGAGGCGCATCCAAAGTTCGATCCATTCTCGGCCGGACTCTAGGTTCTTGGGCTTGTTGTATGACGGGTGCGTCAAGTTGAGGGAACCGGTGAAGCCGACTTCGTCATCAACGACGAGCAATTTTCGGTGGTTTCGCAGGTCGGGCCGGCGGAAACGACCCTTGAACGGCAGCAACGGCATCATCATGCGCCACTGAATCTGTGAAGCCTCAAGGCGAGCAAGTAGGTCGCGATATCCCGGGATTCCGCGTGTGCCCAGGTGGTCGAACAGCAGTCGCACGATAACGCCGCGCTCGGTTGCGCGATCTAGGGCGTCAAAAAACGGGATGGTCATCTTGTCTAGCGCCATGATGTAGAACTCCACGTGAACGAATTCTTTGGCGCGATCAATTTCGGCAACCATCTGATCGATTGATTCTTGGTAATCGGGCAGAAGCTGAATGTGGTTGCCGGCGGTCAACGGCATGAGGGCGATGGACCGGTTCAACTCCGCCAGGTTTTCGACGTAGTCGGGGGCGTGGCTTAGGTCCGGAAGGGTGATTCGGCCTGCTTCTTCGGCGGCCTTTGCGTCGTGAATAATCCGAGCATTTACCCCGTCTAGGCTCTGCTGGCGGCGTCGGCCGATGTTGGGTGTGCCGAGGAAGAAATAGAGCAATATTCCGAAATACGGCAGGAACAGGATCAGAATCAACCAAGCCATTGCTGTCTGAGGTCTTTTGCCCTCAGGAATGAAACCGATGGCGGCGATGTTGATCGTCCAGAATGTCACCACGGCGACGATTGAGGCTACGATTGACCAGTCGATATGGTGGACCATTTCTGAAGGTTATCGCCTAGCTGCGGAAATCCGCAGATGTGGTCCGAAACGAAATTCACCAATTTTGGCGTCGGCCGGTCTTTAGCTCCGAGCGCCGACGTTTCGCGGACTTTTGCCGTTCGATTGCGGATCGTGAAGGTTTTGATGGCCGGCGGCGCCGCTTCTGGACAAGGGCTTCGGCCACCAGTTGCTCGAGGATTTCGATCGCGTCGTCGCGATTTCGCAATTGGGACCGGTACCTAGAAGAAACGACGCTGATTTGACCGTTTGTGAGACGGTGCCCGAGTCGAGAAAGCACCCGAGTGAGTTGGTCCTCATCTAGGACTTTGCTGGTCGCTGGCGACCACAAGACTTCGACCCGAGTTTCGGTGGTGTTCACATGCTGTCCACCCGGGCCGGAGGAGCGGCTAAACCGCCAACTCAACTCCGACTCGGGCAAGTGGATCTTCGGATTAGGTATCATCTTCGGCGAGTAGGGCATATAGCTTTCGGCGCGTCTCGGCGATCATTTCGGCGGCCTTTAGTTGCTGGGCCTCGGTGCCGTCGGCCATAACTTGCTTGGCCGCCGAGTTCATCGATTTCGCCGCGGCGGCAAGGTTGCTGGACTCGTCAGTGTCGCGGTTTCGGGTTGCCGAGTCTACCTTCCACGGGTCGCCGAGCGCCTCGCGATTCTCAGTTAAGTATTTTCGGCCAGCATCGGTCAGAGTCGCAGTCTTGCGCCCTTCGATGCGCTCGAATCCGATTAGTCCCTCGTCCTCAAGTTGCTGAAGGACTGGATAGATCGAACCAGGGCTGGGCGCCCAAGTGCCGCCGCTGAGTTCGGCGATTTGCTGGATCAGTCCGTAGCCGTGGCTCGGCGCTTTGTCTAACAGAATCAGGGTTGCGGCGCGAACATCGCCGCCCTTTTTTCCGCGGCGGGGGCCGCGTGGTCCGGGGCGGCCAACGATGCGGCCTGGTCCGGTTTCCCAGTCAAACTCCCGGCCACCTGCGCGGCGGGCTCGATTGTGGTGCTGACGCCTGCTGGCGTTCTGGTTGGGTTCTTGGTATGGCACTTTTGCCTCCTGCATTAGTCGTACCTATCGATCGCAAAATCCAATCGACATATAAACGATATATCGATTAGAGTGCAAAATCAACTACGGCGAACGTTGCAGGGGGAGCGGGCCGGCTCAACCAGAAACGTAGTTGGTCAACTGGTCGCGCTCGAATTCGAGTTGGTCCATCCGGAACTTCACCGCATCGCCAATGCTGACCAAGCCAACAATCTGGTCACTTTCGATAATCGGGATGTGCCGAACACGGTGTTCGGTCATGGCCGCCATCAACGCGCCAAACGACTCCTCAGGCGAAGCAACTTGAACATCGGTAGACATGATTTGGCTGACCAGCGCACTGCGCGGACTTTGCACGCCCCGAAGCTTGCGGACGATATCTCGCTCCGAGACAATCCCGGTCAAAGTCTGACCGTCGGCGCTGACGATCAGTGCGCCAACGTTGTGCTCTGCCAGTGAATCGAGCAATTGTTCAATCGTGGCGTCGGGGGAGATGGTGAAAACCGCTGAGCTCCCCTTGGCTGTCAGTACGTCGCGAACTCGCATGATTAACCCTCCTCGGCTGTGCTGGGAGTGTATCCCTCAATCCGGCTCAGGCACAGGGTCAATTTCGCCAGTTGGTCAGTTCACTCGTCACGATTGAAATGCAACTGGCGAACGTTATCTAAGACTTCCTCGTCAGAACCTGACTCAAACGGTCCAGAATCGCCGCTAGGAAAATGTCCGATATACGCCATTACTGCATCGTGAAGACGGCCATTGGTAGCCAATGCGTTCGGCCCCCACGGGCCGGGCTGACCGTCAAGGCTTGTGAACTGTCCGCCGGCCTCGCGCACGATGATGTCCAATGCGGCCATATCCCAAAGGTTCAACTCGGGTTCGGCGGCGATGTCGACGGCGCCTTCGGCTACCAGCATGTAGGAGAAGAAGTCGCCGTAAGCCCGGTCGCGCCAGCACTGGCGCAAGAGTGCATCGAACTGGTTCTGGCGATCGATATCTGCCCAACTCGGTACCGAAGAATACGAGATCGAGGCGGCCGAGAGTTCACGGACCGCCGAGACGTGAATTGGCCGAGTCTGGCGGAATGACTTTCCGGTATGGGCGCCGTCGCCCTTCATCGCCCACCAGCGTCGTCCTAGGGCCGGAGCCGAAACGCAGCCGACTACTACCTCGCCGGCTTCCTCCAACGCGATTAGCGTCGCCCACACCGGAACCCCGCGGACGAAGTTCGCCGTACCGTCAATGGGGTCAATGATCCAGCGGCGATCCGCGTTTGAGGCGGTGCCGTCATGTTCGCCGGTTTCCTCTCCGAGCATCAGATCGCGCCCTCGAGCCGACTTGAGCGTGCGTCGGATTGCTTCCTCGACAGCCTTGTCCGACTCGGTCACATAGGTCATATCCGGTTTGGTGGAAACCTCCAAATCGAGCGCGCCGAAGCGGTCCATGCTCAGGTTGTCGGCCGAATCGGCTAAGACGTGAGCAAGCCGAAGATCGTCCAAATACGGGTTGGCCATAGGCTCACCCTACGGTCTTAGCCCAGTTGAGTGGGTCAGTACTCGTCGGCTTCGGCGCGGCTGGTCAGAATTCGGCGCACAGATGCGACCCGGGCAGCCTCGATGATGCCTAATTCGACCGCTGCGTCCAAGGCGCATTCGGGTTCGGTTGCCAAGTGCGTGCAGCCGCGTGGGCAGTCGCGGATTACTGGGGCCAAGTCGGAAAAAGATTCGATGATCTGGATTGGGTCAACATGCGCCAAGCCGAACGACCGAAATCCCGGCGTGTCGATGATCTGACCGCCGCCTGGCAGGTTCAGTATCTCGCCGGACGTGGAAGTATGTCGGCCACGGCCGGTGACCTCGTTGACGAAACTGGTGGTTCGGTTTGCGCCCGGCACCAGTGCGTTCACCAGCGTCGACTTGCCAACCCCGCTGTGGCCGATCAGCACGCTGCTGCGATTGCGCAGCAGGTCACGAAACGGTTCAAGGTCCCCACCTGCCGAAGTCGTCACCACCGGCACCCCAAGCGGCTCTAGGCCGGCCATAATCTCATCGGCCGAGGCTAGGTCCGCTTTTGTCAGGCAGACCAGCGGATCCAGGCCGGCGTCATAGGCGGCAACTAGACACCGGTCGATCAGGCCGGGTCTGGGTGGTGGATCGGCCAGCGCGGTCACGATCACCAGCTGGTCGGCGTTCGCGACGACGACCCGCTCGATCGGGTCGTCGTCGTCTGCGGACCGGCGCAAAATCGTGTCGCGGGGGAGTACCTCCACGATTCGCGCTAGGGCCCCTTCAGTCCCAGAAAGGTCACCGACGACGCGAACCCGATCGCCGACGACGACACCTTGGCGCCCAAGTGGGCGAGACTTCATCGCGGTAATAGGAGTGCCGTCTGCCATCGCCAACCGGTAACGTCCGCGGTCGACGGTAACGACCTGAGCCACCGCGGCGTCGCTGTAGTTGGGCCGGTCTTTGGTTCTGGGCCGGGTTCGCCGGCGCGGGCGCTCAAACTGCGCATGTTCGTCTCTCACGAAATCAACCGCGACCAATCGTCGGCGAACTGCGGATACGTCTTTGCCGTGGTGCCGATGTTCTCGATCACGACGCCACTGGTCTTCAGACCCAAAATGGCTCCGGCATGTGCCATTCGGTGATCGTCGAAGGTGGCAAACCGCCCGCCGGTAAGTGCGCTCGGGTGAATGTCGAGACCGTCGTGAACCTCATCAACCTGGCCGCCAAGTCCGTTGATCTGGCTCGCCAATGCGGCCAAGCGGTCGGTCTCGTGACCGCGCAAATGGGCGATCCCACGCAGCCTACTGTTGCCGTCGGCCAGCGCCGCTAACGCTGCCACTACGGGAGTCAATTCGCCAATGTCGTGAAGGTCCAGATCAACCGCTGAAAGTGCTGCTGGGCCGGTGAAAATAAGGTCGGCGCCGTCGCGGGTTACCGAACCGCCGAAGGCGACGGCCAGTTCTTGCCAAGCGTCGCCAGCCTGATCGGTAATGGTTGGCCAGTCCGCTATCCGGACTTCACCGCCGGTGGCCAAGGCGGCAGCCACAAAAGCGCCCGCATTGGAGAGGTCCGGCTCGATTTGGACATCAAGCGCAGCGATTGGACCGGGCTGAACTCGCCAGTTGGCCTCGGCAACATCGACCAAGACCCCGCGGCGGCGAAGTTCGGTGATGGTCATTGCCACATGCGGTAGCGACGGCAGTGCGTCACCAACATGGCGCAGGTCGAGGCCGTCAACGAAAGCCGGGGCGACCAGCAGCAATGCCGATACGAACTGGCTCGAGGTCGAGGCGTCGACCGTGAGCTGGCCGCCTTGGATCGAGCCGCTGCCGTGAACTGTAAACGGCAAACTTCCGCGACCGGCGTCGTCAATGGTGACTCCTAGGTCACGCAAACTTTGGATCGTGGTGTTCATCGGGCGTTCTCTGGCCCGGGTGTCGCCATCGAACTCGGTCTTGCCGTGACCCAACGCAGCGATCGGCGGCACGAACCTCATGACAGTCCCGGCTAGCCCACAATCGATCGAAGCGGTGTCGGCGAACTGGATCGGGGAAACCGTGACTGACCTGCCGCCCCGCTCGATCTTTGCCCCGAGGGCTTCCAACGCGGCCATCATCAAATCGGTGTCGCGAGCAAACAGCGGCCGCGAGACAGTCGACGGGCCGGCAGCGAGCGCCGCCAAAACCAACGCGCGGTTCGTCTGTGACTTGGACCCGGGCAGTTCAACCGAACCGTGAACCGCGCCAATTGGCACCGGAGCCTGAAAATCCATCAGTTGACTCCTGGCCTGGATTGGGGCTGAAGCAAGCATGAGTCACGCGGCAACTCGAGAACCGTCATGGGTACATCATGCCGCAGGCGTCTTTTGCTACCTCAGCCAAAGTTGCCGGAGGTAACCGAACTGCCGCTGGTAACGGTGTAAGTGCCAGTCGGTCTCATCGTGAACGGGGTGAATACGCGCAGCGGATTGACTGTGCCGCGGGGGCTTACCGTCGAGGTGCAAACGATTTCATTGCTCAAAAAGGGTGTCTCGCAACTCCAGCCGGGACTATTGGAGATAACCCAATCGACGCTGGCGAACAAGCCACTAGTGAACCGGACTCTAACTTCCACTGGCTGACCGGTTTGGGCGCTTGCGCCAGCCTTGAACGCGAAGTCCACATACGCAAGCCCGGCCTTCACGACTGCAGACACAGACGAATCAGGATGCGGGTCCTGAGTCGGTTCGGTGGTCGGTTCAGTAGTCGGTTCGGTGGTGGGTTCGACGGTCGGTTCAGTCGTTGGGGCGACCGTCGGTTCGGTAGTGGGTTCGACGGTCGGTTCAGTCGTTGGGGCGACCGTCGGTTCGGTGGTGGGTTCGACGGTCGGTTCAGTCGTTGGGGCGACAGTCGGTTCGGTGGTGACCGAAGTGGTGGGTTCTGTGGTGGGTTCGGTGGTGACCACCGTGGTCGGTTCTGGGGTGGGAATTGTCGGCACGTAGATGTCGTCCACGGGCTCAGTCGGTTCAGTTGTTGGCTCCGGTGTCGGCATCCACGCTCTGGGGTCAACGATTTCGCCAACCGTCGGTGAGTCGGTTTTTTGGCTGGCCGAACGGTTCTTCGTCGCGCCCGCTACTGGCGTGCTCGATTGATTCGCCTGCTGAGTACTCGGATTGTCGAGGTCGACACTCAGCAGCGCAGCGGCACCGGCGAAAACGACGACGCTGGCGGCCGCACCCGCAGCGATCCCGGCGGGCCCCATCGTGCTCAACGCACCGACTAAACCAGAAGCAGATCCGCCGCCTGCGCCGGCTCCACCGCCTGAACCCGGCCGAACAAGCTCACCAAGACCGCCAATGCCCAAACCGGCGCCAACGCTTTGCAGGTATCCCGAGGCTGCGGTGCCGAGCAAGGCAGGTGCAATGATCCCGGCCAGGCCGGTATTGAACTCTTGAAGTTCAAGATAAAGGCCCATACACGGGCGGCACTGGTCGAGATGTTGCTGAACCTTGGCGGTATCGCGTCGTGCCAGACCGCCACGAACGAAGGCGCCAAGGTTTCCGATCGCAAACTGGCATTCGGCCGTAGTCGTCGGCGCCAAGTGCTTTTGCAGATATGCCTGACGAAGACCCTCGCGAGCGCGGTACGCCAAGGCGGAAACGCTATTGGCGCTCATCCCGAGCAGCGGGGCGATCTCGGCCGGTTTTTGGCCCTCAACATCCAGATGCCACAGGACCATTTGCCAACGCTCTGGCAGTGACGAGAAGGCTTCGGCAGTGGTGGTGCGCTCAAACCCAAGTTCGGCGGTATCGACAAATTCGACCCGGCCATCTAGTTCGTACTGTTCTTCGGTTGGCCGTTCGCGAGTGACGTGACGAATCCGGTCGACATGCAATCTTCGAATCGCGGTCAGTAGGTAAGCGCGGAAGGACTCGGTTGGACCGCCACCATTTTGGATCGTCACCAAAACCTTGGTGAACGCTTCGGAGACCAAGTCGTCGGCATCTGAACCGCGCAACAATTGGCTCGAGAGGCGAGTAGCAGCCGGTCGGTGACGTTCGTACAAAACGGCATATGCGTCGTTGTCGCCATCTCGGACTGCAGTGATCAAGTCGGCATCGCTGCGACTGTCATCTACTTGAGGCGAAGAAGAGTAGGCGTCGATTGTCATCGCCTCTCCTTTCGCTCTGGTGCCGGGCGCACTTCGACTCGAACCGATTTCGGTCCAACTCCAGTCTAGGCGGCAACAACGAATGTGTCTGTCGTTCTGATGGTTGAAACCGCCTAGTTACTGTGGCTCATCTTTTTCTCACAAGTCGCGTCATGGATTGAAACCTGCGGCGTCTCATTGGTGAAGTTTCACCGCATTCACGACCTTTGCTGCGAAAGGAGGCACGCAGATGGATTCCTTTGGAATGACCTACGTCGATCTCGACGATGCTGTTCGTGCCGGCCGCGTGGATGCTCTTGATGTCGCACTCGAGGTGGGAGCGAGTGCGGCAGCATTAGGGGTCCCGCTCCATGAAGTTCTTGATCGAGTGGAGCGGGCCTTTGGCGGGCTGGAGCCGTCGTTCGCGATGGTTCGGGCGGTAGCAGTTTCTTGGGCAGAGACGTCAAAAGTGCTGCAACTGGAGACTTCCTGCGAGGATCCGCTTACCCAACTGTCGACGTTGCCGCATTTGCGACACCGGCTCGATGGCCTCTACCGAGCTGCTGTCCGTGACGATGCGACCGTGTCGGACAGGCACGCGCTGGTGGTTGTCGAGTTGCCGAGATCGAATGACCATGGGCTTCAAGAAGCGCTTTTCGCTGTCGACGTTAGCAACGCTCTGCGCACAGTTTTCCCAGGCGATGAAGTAATCGCCCAACTTAGTCCTCGTCGGTTCGCAGTCTTGGCAGATCGAGATCGCCTTGACCAACCGACGCTAAATCTGGTCACAGTCCTGCTGCGACGGACGTTTGAATCTCCACCCCCTCGGGTGTGGATGGAGATGCTTCCGCCGGTCGCTCAAGACGTGACCTGGGTGCTGGACGCACTCACCTGCTGATCCGGGGGGTTCCGCCACCATCTCGGGTGTGGCGGAACCTTCCGGTCGTACGGACATACGATTGCCGTATGTGCGGCAGATACGCAACGTCACGAACCTCTGCAGCGCTCCTTGACGATTTCGGTGCCTCCTTGGGCGACCTGTTCGTTGATACTGGAGCCGACTACAACGTTGCCCCCACGAAACTTGCTCCCATCGTGGTCGGCCGCACGGACGAAGGCGCGTTCCACCGCGAACTTGTCACGGCCAAATGGGGGCTGGTGCCCTCCTGGGCCAAAGACCCGTCGATCGGCAACCGGATGATCAACGCCCGCAGCGAGACTGTCGCCCAAAAACCATCGTTTCGTTCAGCGTTCGCAAAACGGCGCGCGCTCGTGCCGGTGGACGGCTATTACGAGTGGTATCAACCCGTTGGCGCGCCAGGGCAAAAACCACCACCAAAGCAGCCATTCTTCATTGGTTCACCCGACGGTTTGGCCTTGGCTGGGCTTTACGAGTTTTGGAAGGATCCGGCCGGCGAGTGGTTGTTGACCTTCACCATTTTGACGACCTCGGCCGAGGGCGACGACGGCCGAATCCATGACCGAGCACCGCTTTTGGTTTCGCCGAGTCAGGTTGATCAGTGGCTCGCCCCTGAGCCGTGGCCCCATGAGCCGAACGAACTTCAGTCGGCCACCCCGGGGGTCCTTGCGGCTTGGCCGGTTTCGACCGCAGTGAACAGTGTCCGCAACAACGGTCCAGAACTGATTGAACCGATACCGCTGATCGTGGAATAGCCGGCTGCCTCAAAAGGTTGGAAGAGTTGAGGAGGATGGCGAATGCTTGCATGTTTACCAACCAGAAGCGCAGTAGGCTTTGAGGCGATGACTGAAGACACCGTGGTTGACCCTTCGACCGAGACCGTCGCGCAGCGGCAGGCTCGGTTCGAAGCAGAGGCACTGCCATTTTTGGATCAGCTCTATTCGGCCGCGCTGCGGATGACGCGCAATCCGCATGACGCTGAGGATCTTGTCCAAGAGACCTACGCAAAAGCATTCAGTGCTTTCCATCAGTTCAAGCCGGGCACGAACCTCAAGGCTTGGCTGTACCGAATCTTGACCAACAGTTACATCAACAACTACCGCAAGAAACAGCGTCAGCCGCAACAAGTTACCGATGAGATCGAGGACTGGCAGATCGCTGCTGCGGCATCGCATGCACCTGCTGGGTTGAAGTCTGCCGAGATGGAAGCGCTGGAACGGCTGCCGGACTCAGACGTAAAGAACGCTTTGCAGTCGCTGCCCGAAGACTTCAGGTACGCGGTCTACTTGGCTGACGTCGAAGGATTCCCGTACAAGGAAATAGCCGAAATTATGGATACGCCGATCGGCACGGTCATGTCTCGGTTGCATCGCGGCAGGCGACAATTGCGCGATTTGCTTGCGGACTACGCGCGTGATCGCGGAATCACGGTGACGGCTGGAGGTGAACAAGCATGAGTTGCGAAGGCCCCGATTGCGAAGAAGCGCTGCTGAACCTTTATGCATTCATCGACCAAGAGATTGATACTGCCAGTTGTGATCAGATCGAAGCGCACCTGGACTCGTGCGCAGATTGCCTGACCGAGTACCAGATGGAGCAGGTCGTAAAGATGATCGTCGGTCGCTCCTGCAGTGAGGTGGCACCAGCGCCGCTTCGCGAACGAGTATTGCTGCAGATCCGTTCGATCCAAATCGAGATACGGACTGAGACGCAGTTTTGAGGCTGCGCGACCTGAAGGAATAAGCGTTAGAAATACGAAACCCCATCCTGTTGGATGGGGTTTCGTTATGTCAGTGACGGTTCACGCGTTGGGGCGCTTGCCGTGGTTCGCGCCCTTCTTACGACGTGCGCGACGCTTGCGACCGGTCTTACCCATGGTCTCCTCCTCGAAGTTCTCGACTCTCTAGTCTCCCACACTGGTTAGCCGGGAGATAAATCGCTCCGCATTCACGATCACTCGGCGCACTTTGCCATCGGCTACCAACGTGTCTGCCTGGTCGTAGGCAGACACGTCGAAGTCGACATTTCGGCCGTCATTGAAGGTAATTGACGCGTTCGCAGTGATCGTGGAGCCGATGGCACTTGGGGCAACGTGATTGACGTGTACCTCAATGCCCACGCTGGTCAGACCTTGGTCAAGTTCTAGTTCAGCACAGGTCGCCTGTTCCAACCAAGCAATCAATACGGGGGTGCCCAACACTTCGAGATCGCCGCTTCCAACGGCGACGGCAGTGTGTTCTGCGCCCACCACATGAACGTTTTTTGACACGGTCAACGTCATTCCCCTGTCCCTTCCAGTCGCGCTCAAACGCCCATCGTTGCGCGCGGGTACTGCGCGTTGATGTCGGTGGCGATGTTCACCAGATAAGGAACTCCCGACGCGAACGCTCGATCAATCGCAGGACCGATCTGGTTCGGGTCGGTGACGAACTCGCCACCGCCGCCAAGGGCAGTAACGACTTGATCGTAACGAGTGTTGGGTGCAAGATCGGCCGCTACGTCGTAGCCGTAGAGCAGTTGCATTGGCATTTTCTCAAGGCCCCAAGCGGAGTTGTTTCCAACGATCATCACGACCGGCAAATTGTGGCGAACGAGGGTGTCGACGTCCATCAGGGACATGCCGGCAGCGCCGTCGCCATAAAGCAGCACTACCTGGCTCGAGGGACGCGCAATCCGCGCGGCCATTGCTGCGCCCAAACCGGCACCAAGGCAACCGTACGGGCCAGGGTCGAGCCAACCGCCTGGCTTGGCTGGTTCAACGAACTTGCCAGCAAACGAGACGAAGTCGCCACCGTCGCCAATGACGACCGCGTCATCGGCCAATCGGGGGAGTAGTTCACCGTAGATGCGAGCCGGGTGAATCGGATTGGAGTCCGAGGTCAAGATGGTGCGGTCGCGTTCGATGGTCTGGGCGACGACGACTTGGAGTTCGCTGAGCCAAGTAGACCAGTCCGGCTTGGACGGGGCCGACTGCAGTCCGGCCAAGATGCCGTCGAAAACGCGCGTCAAGTCGCCAGCAACCGAGGCGCCCAATTCGGCGTGTGCCGACAGTTGGCCGGGCGAATCGGCGATGTGCACGGTGGTGGCCGGCGGGTTGCCCTCTTTGCCGCCAAAACGACCAAAGCCGAGGCGGAAATCCAATGGCGTGCCAACCACGATTACTAGGTCTGCCATGCCAAGTGCTTTTGACCGAGCCTTGGTGACGAGATTCGCGTGACCGCCGGGGATAACACCGCGACCCATGCCGTTGGCGATCGCTGGCACGTTCGATTCCTCGACCAAACGCAGTGCGGCCTCTTCTGCGTGATCTGCCCAAACGTCAGAGCCCAAGATCAGCACCGGACGCTTGGCTTCGGCCAGCAGGCGGGCAATCTTCGCGATCGAGTCGGGGTCCGGCTCGATCACGGCGGTGGTGTTGCCGCTCGAGACGTGACCGATTGGGCCGGAGTTGAAGAACTCATCCATCGGAATGTCAACGAAGGCCGGGCCGCGGTGTGAGGAGCCAGCCAAGGTGAAGGCCTCGTCAATCACCGGGGCGATGTCAGCCAGCGTGGCCGCAGTGGCCGAGAACTTCGACACTGACTCAAAAATCGGCGGGTGATCCAATTCCTGCAAGGTTCCGGTACCCCATGTTGCTGCGGGAGCGCGGCCACCCAAAACGACCAGCGGTGCGCCGGAAAAGTATGCCTGGGCGATCGGGCTGACGCCGTTGGTTACGCCGGGTCCGGCGGTAAGCACAGCCAATCCGGGCTTGCGGGTGAGTTTGCCGATCGCTTCGGCAGCAAATACGGCAGTCGGTTCATGCCGCACGTCAATGATCGGGAACTTCGGATCGTTTTGTTCGGCCGCGTCATAGATCGGGAAGATGTGGGCGCCCGAGAGGGTAAACATCGCTTCAGCGCCGTGAGCCTTAGCCGTTTCTAGGGCGTGGTGGCCGCCATGTGGTCCTGTGGGTTCTGGCAAGCCGGCGTTCTGGTCTTCAGTCATGTGACGCAGGTTACCCGTGAGTTGGGTCAGCTGGAGCCGATTTCGCAGCGGACGCTTTAGTCTCTAATACGTGCCTTCCCTTGACGACATCGCTGATTCGCATTCTTTGCTAACCGGTGAGCAGGTTTCTTGGTTGCAGATGCTTGTTGCGGACTGGCAGATCATGGCCGACTTGTCGTTTAGTGATCTGGTTCTGTGGGTTGAAGACGCGGAGTCACAAGGAATGTGGGCGGCCGCGCAGATCCGCCCGACTACTGGGCCGACCACCTTGGCCGAAGACGTAGTGGGCAAATTCTTGCCAGCCGGTCTTGATGACCTGTCCGACGAACAGCTTCCCGATGGCACGATCGTGGAGCACACCCCAGTTCGGGTCGTCTATCGAGGAGCTTCGGTCGCGGTAATCGTTCGGCGCAGCGCCGCAGCCGAGCAGCGAGCCGTCGGCGTGTTGGAGTCGGCCTATCGCCAGGCCAGCGACGAACTTTTTGCGATGGTTGGCCGGGGGCAGTTTCCGTTCGCCGGCAGTCGGTCGGAGTTAGCCGACACGTTGCGAGTCGGTGACGGACTGATTCGCACCGATGGCCACGGACTAGTTACCTATGCCAGCCCAAACGCGCTCTCGGCCTATCGCCGACTTGGCCACGTTGGCGATTTGATCGCTGGCAACTTAGACAAGATCACCGCCGAGGTGGCCGGTCCGCAAGCGGCCCGAGCGATAAAGGTGCCCTTCGGTTCGGGTGAGGTGTTGGCCGAAGTTGATGGTGCTGGTGCGTCGGTTTTGTTGCGAGTGATTGCGCTGGGCGCCGGCAACGGGTCGAGCGGCTCGCTGATCCTTCTTCGTGATGTGACCGAACTTCGCCTACGTGATCGGCAGTTGGTGTCGAAGAACGCCACGATTCGCGAGATCCATCACCGAGTAAAGAACAATCTGCAGACTGTTGCGGCGCTGCTTCGACTGCAAAGTCGCCGGATTCAGAACCCCGAGGCGCGAGAGGCGTTGGTCGAGGCTGAGCAGCGTGTCGGTTCGATCGCGCTGGTTCACGAGACGTTGAGTCAATCATTTGACGAGACGGTTGAGTTCGACGCGATCGCAGACACTTTGCTGCGCACGGTGCTCGAAGTTGGTGGCAGCGCGGTCCGTGGTCAACGGATCGGTTCGTTCGGTGCGCTGCCGGCCGAGGTGGCGACGCCGCTGGCGATGGTGCTGACCGAACTCGTTCAAAACGCCGCCGAGCATGCTTTTGGGCCGCAGGGCGGTCGCGTGACTATCGCCGTGAATCGAATTCGCAATCGGATCCGGATGCGAATCAGCGATGATGGCCGGGGTCTACCAGCCGATTTCGATCCGACTCGCAGCCTAGGGCTCTCGATCGTTTCGACTTTGGTGCAGGGCGAACTGGCCGGGAATTTGAATTACGAGACTCCGCCGTCAGGCGGCACGACAGTGACGATCGAGTTGAACGTCTGAATTCTTGGCCAGAAGCCAGTTTCAGGCGGTGCGTACTCGGGCGCGAGCGTTGCGACGCTTCAACGCGCGACGCTCGTCTTCGCTGAGGCCACCCCAGACTCCGTGATCCTGACCGGACTCCAAGGCCCATTGCAGGCACAGGTCGCGCACGTCGCAACGACGGCAAACCAACTTGGCTTCCTCGATCTGCAAAATGGCTGGGCCGGTGTTGCCGATGGGGAAGAACAGTTCGGGATCTTCGTCCAGGCAGGCCGAACGATGACGCCAATCCATACCGATGACTCCTTAGATCTGTTCCGGGGGGTGTTGCGCACATGGCGCAACGCGTGGACTAGTCTTTCAAGGTTCTCCCCACATGACAAGCATTTCGGCAATGTCCGTTTATCGGATACATCACATTGACAGCCGGTGACTTAGTTGCTTGAGGATAAATGGCACTAATGTGACCCACGTGTTGAACACCCCTCCTAGGTCCTTGATCGTTGCCGCCACGTTTGTGGTGCTCCAAGCCGCGGTCCTGGCTTTCGTTGGCATCGGCACGCTGACGGGCCTCGTTGCAGGCCGCGTCGGTGTCGGCATCGGCATCGGGGTGCTCCTGCTGGTTATGGCGCTGGGGCTTGGCTACGCGGCTTGGTCGATTCTTGGTGCGAATCCGTCCGCGCGTGGCCCAGTAGTGGTAGCTCAGCTAATTGCACTTGGCTTGGCGTGGTCTTTGCGGATTCCAGACGAAGCGACCGGCGACAATCGTTTGGTGGGGGCGCTCATCGCGGTTAGCGCGCTGACCGTGCTGGCCGCCTTGGCAACCAAGTCGGCCAGACAGGCGTTGGCTGATCTGCCCGAAGAGCAGTAGTTGGGCACTTCGGGAAAACACGGGAGCCGACTGAGTTTGAGTCCACCCGATATGACAGACTGGCCGGTGGGCAATCCCCGACTCCAGTCGCTAGGAAACCACGCCCGGCAGCCCGATCGGCGCCGTTGGTACGGACCTGTTGCTGCTAGGGCCTGAGACTCTTTAGTACTTACCGTTCTTGACCTCGAACCGATCGAACCTGACTTAACACATGACGCTTTCAGAGCACGACGATCCCGTATTCGCCCTCCACCGTGGCGGCAAGATGGAGATCGCGGCAACAGTTCCGGTGGCCAACGCCGAAGACCTTTCACTCGCCTACACCCCAGGGGTGGCCCGAGTTTGTGAGGCGATCGCTGCCGACCCGGAGTTAGTCCATGACTACACCTGGGTCTCGAACACGGTCGCGGTAATCACTGACGGAACCGCAGTCTTGGGATTGGGCGATATCGGACCTGAGGCTTCCATGCCGGTGATGGAGGGCAAAGCGATCTTGTTCAAGCAGTTCGGCGGCGTTGACGCGATACCGGTAGCGCTCGACACGACCGACACTGATGAGATCGTCGAAACGATCGTGCGTCTTGCACCAACTTTCGGCGGGATCAACCTCGAGGACATTTCCAGCCCACGTTGCTTTGAAATTGAGCGCCGGCTGATCGAACGTCTCGATATTCCGGTTTTCCACGACGACCAGCACGGCACCGCTGTCGTGGTTTTGGCCGGTCTTTACAACGTATTGCGACTCACTGAGCGTGAGCCGGACGAAATCAAGGTTGTCATTTCCGGTGCCGGTGCCGCAGGCGTGGCCATCACCAAGATTCTGCGCTCGGCTGGTGTGCGAAAGATCAGTGTCGTTGACCGCGCTGGTGTGATTGTTCCGGGTCGTGACGGCCTGAATGAAGTCAAGGAATGGCTGGCCGAAGAGACGGCCGGCTGGGCCAAGCCCGGTTCAATCGAAGCCGCACTCGATGGCGCAGACGTATTCATCGGTGTTTCGGGTGGAACCGTGCCAGAGGAAGCGGTGGCGAAGATGGCACCGGATGCGGCGATCTTTGCACTGGCCAACCCCCACCCCGAGGTTCACCCAGAAATCGCCAACAAGCATGTTCGTGTGGTGGCGACAGGACGCTCGGATTTCCCGAACCAGCTCAACAACGTGCTCGTTTTCCCAGGCATTTTCCGCGGCGCACTCGAAGTTCGGGCCACTGCAATTTCAGAATCGATGAAGTTGTCGGCCGCTCGCGCCATCGCAGACCTGGTCTCGGATGAAGAGTTGACCGAGTCGTTCATCATCCCGTCACCCTTCGACCCGCGCGTGGCCCAGGCCGTTTCGCGTGCGGTCACTGAAACTGCTCGCCGTGACGGGCTTGCGCGTCGGCCCTATTGAGATCGCTGACGGTATTGCTCCGTTCGCATACCTTTGCCGAATCAACCAACTACTTTGATTTGGTGCGGAACGAAACCAAGGAGTCACCTGGCCAATGATGAATAGTCGAATTCGGCGGATTTGCACCGCATTTTCGGGGCTCTTTATTGGCAGTTTGCTTATCGCTGGGATGCTCGTGCCAGCGCAGGCGGCCGACCAGCAAAAAACTTCGTCGTCATTGTCGGGCAAGAGCAGCGGCAACTGGCGCGTAAGCAAGTTGTCGGGCGACACTTGGAAAATCAGTTGGCGTTCACCACGACGGCTTCCGGTTTCGACCGATCGGCCTCAGATTGTACGAAACGGTATTCCCCTTGGAACCACGCTGGTGCATGATCGACGCGTCGTTTCCACGGTGGTGCGTTCTTCGGCAACACCGAAAGTGACCGATCTAGATGTTTTCTTGTCAGGAAGGAAAATCTCGCAGGTCAAGTCGGGTTCACGCACGCCGGGCACAAGAGCCAAGCCGTCGACCTTCGAGCCGGGCGAACTGCTCAATTTTGATCCAGCGACCCCTGGTCCATTTGAAGTCGAGAGCAGCGATTACCAAGCAGCCGGCGTTCCAGTCGCCGGATTTCGCAATGACGTCGAGTTCGTCGGCCACGTAGTAGAGCCAAGACTTAGCGAGAACACCGGGCCTCGAGGTGTAGTTCTTTTCTTGCACGGCCGGCACAGTTACTGCTACACAACTGGTGCCGCTGATGACTGGAATTGGCCCTGCAAAGCTCCTGCAAAAGAAGTCCCGAGCCACCTTGGCTATGACTACTTACAGAAACTCCTCGCCTCGCAGGGTTACTTCACTGTCTCCATCCGCACCAATGGGATCAATGCCCAAGATGGGGAAATTGAGGACGGTGGAGCGTCGGCGCGGGCGAAACTCGTCAGGGCGCATTTGGACTACTGGGCAGAGCGTGCAACAGAACACAAGCTCGACTTGAACCAAGTTGTCCTAGTCGGTCACAGCCGCGGGGGCGAGGGCGTCGCCCGAACGGCGATCGTGACTCCGCTTTCCGCGCCGTATCGGATTGTTGGAACTGTGCTGCTTGCGCCGACCGACTTTGCAGGTCAGGCAGTTCCGTATGTGCCTACGGTCACGGTTCTGCCATATTGCGATGGCGACGTATCTGACTTGCAGGGCCAGCGGTATACCGATATCGCGGCTGGTTTTGGTACTGACGACAATGCATTGCGATCGTCTGTTCTGGTGCTGGGCGCCAACCACAACTACTTCAACTCCGAATGGACTCCGGGAAGTATCGCGCCATCGATGGACGACTGGGCCGGTGACGAGAGTGCCGAGTGCGGGGCGAATCACCCCCAGCGGCTTTCCGCAGGGAAACAGCGGTCGGTTGGCGCCGCTTATGTGGCCGCAGCGGTACAAGTTTTCACTCAACGAGATTCGCGGCCATTGGCGATGCTGGATGGTTCAAACGTTCGAGTCGCTTCCACGGGGAACTCAGTAGTGCGAACCCACGCAATTCGCGGCGGTCGGAATATGCGAGTCCCTGGGATCCTTACCGGCACCACCGACTCGACAATGTCTGCCAGTTTTTGCTGGAACGTCTATGTCGAAAAGCCTCGCGCTTCGGTTTGCGGCCGTGGCGCTTCGGCTTTTGATGCCTCACCGCACTGGCCGTTGCGCGGAGAGTTCTATCCAGAGCGAAGTTCCCTCGAGCTTTCATGGAGTCGGGCGGGTCAAGTCGGCGGAATGCTGTTTGATCGGGAGTTGGATGTTAGTGGCCGAACGATGCAACTTCGTACGGCCGCAGATCCTGCCAGAGGCAACGCTGCGGTAAAGGTTCGACTGACTGACGCCACCGGCGCGAGTGCCGATTTTGTGCCTATCGAAGGCGAGAGAATCCAAGTCTTCGATCAGGCTGCGGGGATTTCACGTATCTGGGCACAGGCACTGAGCATTGACCCAACTGGTGCTGCTATCGATCTTCGTCGGATCAAGTCCGTCGAACTTGTCTCGGTTTCGACAACAGGGCGAGTTTGGCTTTTGGACGTCGCCGCCGTGTCGCCGGATTTGGCCGCGATTCCAGCAAAGCGGCTTCCGCTAGTTTCACTGGGTTCGGCCGAAGTAGCCGAGGGAAATAGTTCACAGCCTAGGACCGCAAGAGTGCCGTTCACTCTTAGTGAGCCAGCGCAGGTGCGAAGTACCTTTACGGTTAGGTCCTTGTATTACGGAAAGGCACAAACCTCGGATCGCCAGACCATCTATTTGGCGCCTGGCCAGACCAAGGGGACAATTCCGATCGAATATGTCGGAAACAAGACGCCCAGTTCGGCTTTTCCATCGAATTTCAACTTGACCGCTTGGGCAGTATCGGGCGTGATGATGGATTCCTATATTGGCAGCCTCTCAATCCGTGAAGATGACCCCTTGCCGAAGTTCAAATTTAAAGCCGTCAAGAAGACAGTCAAGGAAGGGCAGACCGCAAGATGGCAGGTGAGCCTGTCCGCGCCTTTGACCGAAGATGCTTGGGTCGAAGGAGAGATTGTTCGCGGGCCAAAGAGCGTGCCCGGATTGACCGGCGCTGACGTTCCGAGGCAATGGCGTGAACAGGTTGGGGTCCTGACCACCAAACTTCCGCTTTACCGCCAAGGATTCTCTTTACAAGGACGGATCAAGGCAGGCAGTAAGAAGTTCACGTTCGACATCCCGATCGCCAAGGACTCGAAGCGCGAGGGGCGTGAACAGGTAACTATGCGTGTCTCCATTTTTGGCACGAACTTGAACGCAACTCGGACCGTCTATGTTTCGCCGTCAAAGTAGGTCGCTGCCTCCTGAACGCTCCTTGGTCGGTAGCCTCAGAGAAATGTTTACCTTCGCTCAGGGAGGCAACTGATGTTTGCTGTTTACGCTGATTCAATCGACGCCAAGGACCCGTTGAAGGGCCTCGTGGTGGGCGAACGCCCAGAACCACTAGTGCCAGACGGCTGGACCACTGTCACCGTCAAAGCCGCCTCAATCAACCATCACGACGTGTGGAGTCTTCGCGGCGTTGGCCTGCGCGATGAGTCGCTGCCGATGATTCTGGGCTGTGACGCCGCCGGACTCGACGAGGACGGAAACGAAGTCATCGTCCACGCGGTGATTTCGGACCCGACGTGGATCGGTGACGAGACGCTAGACCCGCGCCGGTCGTTGCTGTCGGAGCGCTTCCAAGGCACGTTCGCTGAGCGGGTGGCCGTTCCGCGGCGCAACGTGATCGCCAAGCCTGCGGGGTTGTCGATGGCCGAGGCAGCCACCTTGCCAACGGCTTGGCTGACCGCCTACCGGATGCTGTTCACTCAAGCGGACCTCCAACCCGGCGACGCCGTTTTGGTGCAAGGTGCTGGCGGGGGAGTTGCGACTGCCGCGATTTCGCTCGCGGCCGCGGCCGGCTTTCGGGTCTACGCCACCAGTCGCGACGAAACTAAACGTGCTCGCGCGCTAGAAATCGGCGCCCACGAAGTGTTCGATTCCCAAGAGCGACTGCCGGTCAAGGTAGACGCGGTCATCGAAACCGTCGGCGCCGCTACTTGGTCGCACTCGATCAAGTCGATGCGCCCGGGCGGCACTCTGGTTATCTCCGGTGCCACGTCTGGCGACGCGCCAACTCACGCCGAACTCACGCGAATCTTCTTCCAACAGATGCGCGTTCACGGCTCGACCATGGGCACTCGTGACGAACTGCGTCGCCTAGCCGAGTTCATGGCGCTCACCGGCACCAAACCACTGATCGACTCGGTTATCCCGATGGAACAGGCCGCCGACGGAATCGCTCGAATTGCCGCCGGTGACGTGTTCGGCAAAATAGTCCTGACTCGCTGATGCGGCTTTGAGTTAGGCGACTTATTCGTCGTCTTCGTCGTCTAGTCGAGCCAGCCAAGTCGCCAACCGTTCAACTGGCGTCTCGAACTCGGGGTTGAGGTCGACGAACAACGTCAATTGTTCGGCCAGCCACGCGAACGAGAATTCCTCCTCGCCGCGCCGGCTGGTCAGTTCCTCGATGCCACGGTCGGTGAAGTACATCGGATCAGGCGAAGGCTCGGTCCATCAAGTCCTTGGCCTCCGTCAGGTGGACCGCATGCGATCCGGTTGACGGGGCTGAAGACTCTGCACGGGTCACATGAGTCATCGGCACGTTGAAGGCATCGCGAAGATGCACGGCCACATGCGGCCACGGACCCTGGTTCTCCGGCTCGTCCTGAACCCAACGAATTTCACGCAAGTTCGGGTACTTCGCCAACTCGGCACGGATCTCTTCGAGCGGCCGGGGGTACAACTGCTCAAGGCGAGCGATTGCGGTCGTGGGCGAGTCGCCTTCGCGCTTCTTACGCTCGGTCATCAAGTCCCAAGTGACCTTGCCAGAGCACAACAGCACGCGTTCGACCTTCGCCGCATCGACGATGTCGTCGCCAATGACCGGGCGGAAGGTTCCGCTGGTGAAGTCGGTTGGCTGGCTGGTCGCCTGCTTATTTCGCAGCATGGACTTCGGCGTGAAGACGATCAGCGGACGATGCTCGGCCTCTAGGTTCTGCCGACGCAGCAGGTGGAAGTACGACGCCGGAGTCGACGGCTGAGCCACCGTGAACTCATCGTTTGCCGCGAGGGTCAGGAACCGCTCGATCCGTCCTGAGGAGTGGTCAGGACCTTGGCCTTCGAAGCCGTGCGGCAGCAGCAACACGACACCGGACTTTTGGCCCCATTTGGTTTCGCCAGAACTGATGTACTCGTCGATCACCGACTGGGCGCCGTTGACGAAGTCCCCGAACTGGGCTTCCCACACCGTGAGTGCTTCAGGGCGAGCGACCGAGTAACCGTACTCGAAGCCGAGGGCGGCGTACTCGCTCAGAAGTGAATCGTAGACGTGGAAGTTGGCCTGGTTTTCGCCAACATGTTGAAGCGGTGTCCACTCGTCGGCGTTTACCCGGTCAATGACAGTGGCGAACCGAGTCGTAAACGTGCCACGTCGCGAATCTTGGCCGACCAGTCGAACCGGTCGACCCTCCAGCAGCAACGAGCCCATGGCGATGATTTCGCCGGTGCCCCAGTCGATCGGTCCAGCGGTGATCGAAGCAGCCCGACGTTGCAACTGCGGGAGCACCTTCGGATGGACGGTGAAGCCTTCGGGAACTGCGGTGTAGGCGTCGGCCACCGCCTTCATGGTCTCTGGGGTGACCGAGGTGACGAGCACCTCATCGAACGGCTTGTCCGGGTAGTCCGGCGTCCGGGTGTACTCGGCCGCATCGTATTCGGCCTGGCGGACACTGGTGAAGTTCTGTTCAAGCAACTTCTGATACTCCAGCAGGGCCTGTTCGGCTTCCTCTAAGGTGATGTCGCCGCGACCTACGAGCGCCTCGGTGTAAAGCTTTCGCACCGACTTCTTCTGCTCGATCGTGTCGTACATCAACGGCTGAGTGAAACTCGGGTCGTCGCCCTCATTGTGACCGCGACGGCGGTAACAAATCAGGTCAATCACGATGTCCTTGTGGAAAGTAGCGCGGTACTCGTATGCCAACTGCGCGGCCCGGATGCAAGCTTCCGGATCGTCACCGTTCACGTGGAAGATTGGCGCCTGCACCATCCGGGCCACGTCGGTGCAATAGGTCGAGGAACGCGACGAGGACGGGCTCGTAGTGAAACCGACCTGGTTGTTGACGATCACGTGGATCGTGCCGCCGGTGCGATACCCGCGAAGTTGCGAGAGGTTGAGGGTCTCGGCAACTACGCCTTGGCCAGCAAAGGCCGCGTCACCGTGGACGAGAACCGGCAAAACCGGGAATTCTTCGCCGCGGTCGAGGACGTCTTGTTTGGCGCGAGCGATGCCCTCGAGTACCGGATCAACGACTTCGAGGTGCGACGGGTTGGCCGCCACCGAAACCTTGATCTTGTCGCCCTTGACCGAGGTGAATTCGCCATCGACGCCGAGGTGATACTTGACGTCGCCAGAACCCTGAACGGTCCGTGGGTCGATGTTGCCTTCGAACTCACGGAAGACCAGTTCGGGTTCTTTGCCTGCAATGTTCACCAACACGTTGAGTCGGCCGCGGTGCGCCATGCCGATGCAGACTTCTTCGAGTCCGCCGCCGGCCGCGTTGTCGCAAATCTCATCCAGTAGCGCGACGACAGTTTCGCCACCTTCTAGGCTGAATCGTTTCTGGCCAACGAATTTGGTCTGCAAGAAGGTCTCGAAGGCCTCGGCCTGATTAAGCTTTTGCAGGATCCGCAATTGCTCCTGGCGGTCCAGTTTCGTGTGGGGGACCTCAAGTCGGTCCTGGAACCAAGCACGTTCGACCGGTTCTTGGAGGTGCATGTACTCCGTGGCCATAGTGCGGACGTAGGAGTCGCGCAGGATGCCCAAAATTTCGCGAAGTTTCATGAACCGTTTGCCGGCGGCGGCGCCGAACGAGCCGACCGGGAATTCGCGGTCAAGGTCCCACAACGTCAAACCGTGGGAGGCGATGTCTAGATCTTGGTGAGTCCGCTGCCGGTATTCGATCGGGTTGATGTCGGCCATCAGGTGACCGCGCACGCGGAACGCGTGAATTAGTTCGAGTACCCGGGCCTGGCGATCGACGTCGTCGTCGCGACTTACCGCGATATCGCTCGCCCACCGAATCGGTTCTGATGGGATTCGAAGCGACCGGAAGATGTCGTCGTAGAAGCCATTCTCGCCGAGCAAAAGCTGGTGGACTCGACGCAGGAATTCGCCAGACTGAGCGCCCTGAATGACCCGGTGATCATAGGTTGAAGTGAGGGTCATCATCTTGGAGATCGCCAACTGAGCGATTGTGTGCTCGGACGCACCTTGGAATTCGGGCGGGTACTCCATCGAACCGACGCCGATGATGACGCCTTGGCCAGCCATCAGTCGCGGGACGGAGTGGTTCGTGCCGATTCCGCCCGGGTTGGTCAGGCTGACCGTGGTGCCTTGGAAGTCAACGACCTCAAGTTTGCCGTCGCGAGCCTTACGGACGATCGTTTCGTAGGCGCGCCAGAACTGCGCAAAATCCATCGTCTCGGTGGCTTTGATGCTCGGTACGAGCAACTGGCGCGACCCGTCGGCCTTCTGGACGTCGATTGCTAGCCCAAAGTTGATGTGCTCGGGCTTCAACTGAACTGGCTTGCCAGCCTCGTTGACCTCAAAGCCGGTATTCATCTCGGGCATTGCCTTCATCGCTTGGACGATGGCGAAACCGATTAGGTGGGTGAACGAGACTTTGCCGCCGCGGGCCCGAGCGAGGTGGTTGTTGATGACGACGCGCTGATCGAACAGCAATTTCACTGGAACCGACCGCACACTTGTCGCAGTCGGGACGGTCAGACTCGCATCCATGTTGGCTGCGGTTCGAGCCGCGGCGCCCTTGAGGACGACTTTCTCGACGTCGCCGCCACTAGCGGGACTAGACGTCGGCGCTGCTGACTTGGCTGCGGGTTTGGCTGGTGTCTTCGCCGCAGGCGTTGGCGAGGCTGTGGCTGGTGCCGCTGGCTTTGCCGCTGCCGGCACCGCCGGTGGGCTACTAACTGCTGCTGCAGCCGAGCCGTTTGTTCCGTACCCCCCTTCGCGGAAGAAGGCCGCCCACTTTTCATCTACTGAAGATGGATCTGCAGTGAAGCGGTCGTACATGTCTTCGACGAGCCATTCGTTGCTGCCGAAATCGCGGTGGGAAGCGTCGGATGCCGACACGTTTGGTGAGGACTCGGCCACGGCCTGAATCGCCTCTTCCGGGGGAGTGCGTGCGTTGTGCGCAGACGGGTGAACTTTACAAAGCCTAACGCGCAGGGGGTCGCTTCCGCAGGTAGGTCCAAACAAAGTCGATAGGCGGTGAACATTCTGCGACGAACGTGTGACCAGTGGCACACATTCTGGGTGGAATCAGCAGCAGCTAACTTGCTTCCAAGGCAGCGTCGAGGGTCACTTCATCCACTCCGTCAAGGGCCTTGCTGACCGGACACGTTTCCTTTGCCTGTTCGGCAATTTCAAGAAAACTCTGTTCGTCGATGTCTTCCACCTCGGCCCGGACTGTCAGTGCGATTCGTCCGATTTTGAAGCCGCCGTCCGGATCGGGGCCAAGGGATACATCCGCGGTGGTTTCAACTGCGATCGCGGTGGCACCGGCCTGGCCAAGAAGTGCAGTTAGTTGCATCGTGTAGCAAGACGAGTGAGCCGCGGCGATCAATTCTTCGGGGTTTGTCGCCCCACCGCCATCGTCAGCGGAGCGCTTCGGGAAGGACATGTCGAAGGTGCCCAGTCCCGACGAGGTCAGTTCCACTTGGCCGGAACCGTCGTTGAATCCGCCGTCCCAGGCGGTGCGTGCAGTGCGTGTTGGCATACGTCCTCCATTGGTCGAAGCCACCTTCATTCGGGCAGCTAATTCGACCGTACGACCAACGGTTGGAGTCGACCACTTTTGGGCGCGGTTTAGGCGACCGGTTCGGTGACCTCGGTTGGACGATCCAAGGCAAGGTTTGTCAACAGTGCAGCCAGCGCGGCGAACACGGTCGCGGGGACGGCATCAAAGCCGGCAGTGCCGGTCAGCAGAATCGCAAAAACGAGCGCGCTAAATATCAGTCGAGTCGACGCGGCCATCCCGGCGGCCGTGCCCACGGCAACTGCCCAAGTGATCGAACCGTCGAAAATATTTACGCAAATTGCACACATCGCCACCGAGAGAAAAATCGCCGGGAAAACCATTCCGCCACGAAAGCCGCAACCCAAACAGATTGCGTAGCCGACGCCCTTGGCGGCAATGATCAGCAACAAAATGACGATTGAGCCTTCGGTGACCGTTTCGGCGATCGCGCTTTGGCCACTAAACAGGATTTGGTCGTAGGTAGCGCCGAGCAGGCTTGCGCACTGGGCTAACAGTCCTACTGCCAGCCCGCCAGCCAATAGTGTCCAGGTCATCCCGACCCGACGTGGCCCTTGGATTTCGAGTTGCTTAGCGACCCGGGTGGCGACTCGGACCGCAAGAGTTGTGAGCACTCCGATCGCAATCGCGAGGAGCAGGTCGACGACGCGCGTGCCTTCGTAGATCGGCAAGTCCGGAACTTTTAGTGAGATGGCCTCGAGCCCGGTCCAAGAGCCTAGTCCAACAAATAACAGGTACCCGATTGCTGCTGCAGCAAGCCCCGGAAGGATGAACAAGACAATTGCCGAGCCGGCCGCTAAGCCAGATTCAAGCAGCATGATCCCAGCTACGAGTGGACCGCCAAAAAGCGCCGAGATGGCTGAGAACGAGCCGGCAGTGCCGAGGATCCGCTCGGTGGAACGATCGAGTTTCAGCCACGCAACGATGCCAAGTCCAATCGCCGAACCGAGGGCGATCAGCGGCGCCTCTGGGCCGAGGATTGCGCCGAATGCGAGTGTGCCAAAGGCTGCGAGCACCACGCCCGGGGCATAGCGAAGTGGGGTCGGATCGCCAGAGATACCTGCGGTGGGTGAGTGTCCACCGTCGCCGGGTAGAAATCGCCGGGCGAGAACGACCAACGCGGCTCCCGCAACTGGTAGGCCGACAACGAAGTACCAGGGTGGGCCATCGCTGCCTAACTGTTCAGGAAGGTAAGTCCAAAAGAAATGTTCAGCTTTGTGGACTGCCGACAGCAGTAGTAGTGCCGCAGCGGCCGCCGGCAAACCGATCAAGGCGCCGATGGCGACGAGCTTGAGGTAGGCCGGTCCGGTCATGGATTCGGGCTTCGTATTGGAGTTCGGACTCATCTGCACCTCGTGGCATTCGAATGGCACGTCCGGTGGAGTCGCGGACATATCTCGGATCATACAAGTCTCGGGCGAGAGTGTCTCTAGTCATAGGCGGCGCGGGCGGCCGCAATCGGACGAAGATTTTCCGGAGCTGATTTCCTGCTGAACCCGGTCAGTAGGTGCAAGAATTGCGCAGTTAGTTCGACCGGGATGAAGGACGGGGGCGAGGCAGATGAAACCAGACCCCAGCGACCGAATAGAAGCGCCCGGATCTTCTGCAAGCGTGAAGGCGATTTCGCGGCGCGCACTCGCCACCCGAGCTGCACTTCTTCGAGGAGCCCGGACCGCATTCACCGAGTCCGGCGGATTCAAAGAGACCTCAATTAGCGACATCGTCGCGCATTCTGGTTCGAGTACCGGAAGCCTCTACAACCAGTAAGGCGGCAAAGAGGAGATCTATCTAGCCCTTCACCAGGACTACTGCCAAGGACTCTGGGAGGTTGCGCAGCGGGCATCAACCGCAGCAAGGAAGTCCGGCCAAACAGATTCGCTGCTGGTTTACCTTGAGGGGGTCAAAGAATTCCTACGGTGTTCGTGGGAGTTGCGCGATCTAACCGAACTGTTTCTTGGCGGCGATACGCCGGCTCATTTCCACTCGGTACTTGTTGAGCTTCGGCAGGTTTGGATCGAGGGAAACATCTCGCTGATCGGCTTGAGCGACCACCCAAATGGTGAGGCGCTTGCTGCTGCGATCACTGGTGCACTCGGTTCAGGTCAGCGATATGTCGCGTCTCGTGAGACTGCAGCGGACGCGGCAAATGCTGCCGACTATCTAGCCGAACTGGTCTACAACATGGTCCGCCCTGCGAACCGTTCTGCGGGTCGGTGAGTCCTGCAGAAGACGACGAATGCCCTAGCAATTTTCGCTAGGTCATCCCTCGTTTCGAGCAATTTCAGTCGGTGCCCCCGGCAGGATTCGAACCTGCGCTCCCGCCTCCGGAGGGCGGTGCTCTATCCCCTGAGC
>DAONBX010000012.1:0-61158 GCA_035401705.1 Aeromicrobium sp. | reverse complement strand
ACATCAAAGACTGGCGCACCTTCGTTCCCCAAACCCCGCCAGAATCCGAAGAGCCGAATAAGCGCCTCATGGCGGAGGATAGGGGATTCGAACCCCTGAGAGCTTTCACTCAACCCGCTTTCCAAGCGAGCGCACTAGGCCACTATGCGAATCCTCCGCGTCGGAGTCTACGCGGCAGTCACCACCGCAGACCAATCGGGATCAGCGCCAAAGCCTACATATGTCCTAATTTGCCTACTGAGACTGGCAGTCACGGTCGTAAACCTCATACGCAAGCGTCGCCTGGCCGGTCTCTTCGGCCCGAATCCGACCAAGATTCCATTCGAGCAAAGTGGCCGGTTCGCGCCGCTGCGTGGTTAGTACGCATTCGGTTTCACCATCGAGACGCGACACCAACGTTGGCACTGCGTCGTCGGACAACATCGCCAAGTAGGTCCAATCAACCTTTCCGGTTTCCTCATAGCGATCGAGGTTGTGGTTCGCTACCCACGCGTCCGGATTGATCGCGGCCAAACCCAACAGCAGCACCGCACCGCTGAGCAAACCGAATCGCGGCAGCCAACCGGCCCGAAGCACGACGCCGGCGACCAACGTCGCCACCAGGAGAAGGCCAAGCCAGCCCATGAAGACGTCCACCAACAGCCGAAGCGAGGTGAAACCGTAGGCGTCTTGGTAAAGGCCCATCCGGTTGAAAGCCGAACCGAGCACCGCCAACGTCATCAGACACAGCGCGCCAAGTGAGCCGCGCAGCCAGGCCCGGTCGCCGGCCGTCTCCCGACTCGCCTTACGCGAAGCTGCCCACACCACCAGCAGCGTCAACGCGGTCACGACCGTCAGTTGACCAAAACCTTGATGGACGTACTCGGCATAAGTCAGGCCCGTGGTGCGTTCGAAATACTCTCGACCGCCGAAGATCGCGGCAGCCTGGGCAACCAGAAAGGCCACGAAAACGACGTTGACCACCAGCACCGGCACCAGCCACTCGAACCGGCGGGCCGGCGCCTGCCTAGTCAAGCCAACAGTTCCGACCTTCGGCGGGTTCAGGGCGAAGTATGCGCCCGTGAGCGTCAGCGCGGCAATAGCCACGGCGATGAAAATCCGCTCAACGAACTCCAGCGAACCCAAATCGGGCACGAGAGCGCCGAACCAGTCCGCGAAAATCGCATCGGCGGAAATAAACAACATGCCAAACACGATCAGGCCAAGCAGAGACCAAATGACTGTGCGGGCGACTGCCAAACCTTGACCCGCGCGGGTCGATATTTGCAGAGTCCGACCGAGCCAAGGAAGGCCGCGCAAACCAGCAAGCGGCCAAGCCATCAGCGCAAACAAAAACGCTGGAACTCGACGAGCATCAGCGATCGCCACCGCCGCGACCGCCCCGCCGGCCATTAGGCAGAGCACGACAATCCAGTCCGCGTCTCGCACCAGGGCGGTAGCGGCCAAGGCGGTGCACAGCAACGCCGAGCCAAGAACAAACGGGTCGCTGCGCCGCACGCTCACGAAAAACATCATCAGACCGGCGGCCATCAGGATGATGAAGGTGCCCAAACCCAAGTCATAAAGCGCCGGCGTGAACCCGGCAAACAACCCGACCAAGATCGCCCAGACCAGCAGTCGAGGCCGGCCTGGCACGCCATGATCTGGCCAAAGTGAGCCGAAGATTGAGTCGGCGAAGGACACAACTTTCGGCCGCTCAACTCCGGTCGGTACTGGCGGCAAATTCTCATTCGCCGAGTTCGGTCCGATTTTTTGGTCAGTCACTACATCTTCCTTTGGTATCGGCCGGGTTTCGCCGGCAGTCGTGAGTTCTGTGGCCGGGTCTTGTCCGGTTCGAGCTTTGGCCGGAGACAGCGGCAAAGTCACTTCGACCCGCGCACCGCCAGCGCCGGGCAGGGGATCCACGAAGGCGATGGTTCCGCCATGCAGGTCGCTCACCCAGCGGGCGATCGCCAAACCCAGGCCGGTCCCGCCGCCGCCTTCGGCGTCCCTGAGGGTGCCGAACCGCTCGAATGCGAGTTCGCGGTCAGTAGGTGCGACGCCGGGGCCTTCGTCAACGACCTCCAGGGTCCAGTTGTCGACTCCGCCCACGGCCAAGAGTTGGACTCGCCCCCCGGCCGGACTGTGCCTAGTCGCGTTGTCGACCAGGTTCGCCACAAGTTGGCTAAGTCGCGCCGGATCGGCTTGGACGAGTAACCCTTCGGGTTCAACCGACACCGAAACTTCGACATCGCGGTCGCCGTAGCTGAACTCGGCTGCCGCAGCCGACAGCAGGTCAACGACACTCACCCGCTCTGCCAGCAGTGGCGCGGCGCCCGCATCAACCCGAGACAGGTCCAGCAAGTCGTTGACCAACGCCGTCAAACGTTCACCTTGGGCGAGTGCGGTGCGCAAAATTTGTGGATCCGGTTCGTTGACACCGTCGGCCAAGTTCTCCAAAACGGCGCAAAGCGCAGTCAGCGGAGTGCGCAGTTCGTGACTCACGTTGGCGATCAGTTCGCGGCGTTGCCGGTCGACCTGGTCGAGGTCGGTGGCCATCTGGTTGAACGCGCGCGCCAACTCCCCGATCTCGTCACGCGAAGTCGTTTCGATCCGGGCCGAATAGTCGCCCTTGGCCATCTGGTCGGCGGCCGCCGTCATCTGGCGCAGCGGCGAAGTCATCCCCACCGCCAGCAGTTGAGTGATCGCCAAAGCAAGCGCGATCGTCACCGGAATGCTCAACCAAATCGGCACCCCTCCGGCCGAACCGACCGTTGCCACCAGCGAAGCGGCAGTCACGCTCGCGGCTACGAGAAGGCCTAGCTTTACCTTGACCGACCTGACCGGATCCAACGGGTTGGCGCTCATTTTGGCGCTCCTATTTCGAGCGAGTAGCCGACGCCGTGGACCGTCCGCACAAACTCCGCACCGATCTTGGCCCGCAAACCCTTGATGTGACTGTCGACCGTGCGCGTGCCGGAGGCATCGGCCCAACCCCATACGTCGTCCAGCAACCGTTCGCGGGTCAGCACCTCGCCGGGCGAGGAAGCCAGACAGGCTAGGAGGTCGAACTCGGTTGGGGTCAGGTGGATTTCCTCTTTGCCAACCCAGACCCGCCTAGCTTTGGTGTCGAGGCGAAGGTCGCCGAGATCCTGGAGTTTCACTGGCGCGGCAACTAGTTCGGCCGCACGTTCGACCCGACGCAACAAGGCCGCCACCCGGGCGACCAGTTCGCGCATCCGAAACGGCTTCGTCAGGTAGTCGTCTGCACCAACCGCCAGCCCGACCAGCACGTCAGCCTCGTCGTCACGCGCCGTCAACATCAGCACCGGCACCGGCCGAACCGCCTGAATTCGCCGGCATACTTCGTGGCCATCAAAACCTGGCAGCATCACGTCGAGCACAACCAAGTCCGGGCTTGTGCTGGTGAACGTCGCCACCGCACCGGGTCCGTCAAAAGCACGCTCGACCGCGTAACCCTCAGCGATCAGCCGATCGGCCACCGCGGCCCCGATTACCGGTTCGTCCTCGACCAGCAGGATGCGACGTGTTGTCATGCCTCCAACCTAGGAGGTCAACTCCGCAGAACCCGGGGACGAATCGTGAAGATCTTGTGTAGGTCCAGTTCAGTCGGCCATAACTCTGCCCGTATGCTGGTGGGTAGCCCCTCGCGTGGCGGCACATCACCCAACTCCCCCAGGGCAGGAATGCAGCAAGGGTAAGTGGTCCCTGTCGGGTACGCGAGGGGTCCTTTCATTCTCTGAACCCCGCGGCACATCACTCCGCCACGCGTAGCACATCACCCAACTCCACAGCACCCACAAACGGCAGGAACCCACCAAGGGCAAGTGGTCCCCCTCGGGTACGCGGGGGGTCCTTTCATTCTCGAATAGGTGAATCTCTGGCCCGATCACCTCACATCCCGAATGGGGCACCCCACCCGCAGAGCTGTGAATTATTACTTGACTTCGAACGCATGTTCTAATAAGTTTGAGTCATGAAACCAGATCCGCGGCTCGCCGAATCGTGGCTGAGCGGCGCCCCCGAGTCGCTCGAAGCGGTGCGGGCCGCGGATCTGGATTCACTTACCGCCGAGGAGTTGGTTCGGTTTGCTGCTCACGGTCAGGCGATCGTCCGAGCGGCCCAGGCGATGTGTCTCGCGTTGACGTCTGCGGGTGCGCGTAAAGATGCGCACAAGGCTGCTGGGGCGGGGTCGATGGCGTCGCTGGTGGCGGCGGAGGCTGGGTTGTCTCGTCGGGGTGCGGCGCGGCATCTTCGATTGGCTCGCCAGTTGGATGAGTCGCCGTTGCTGGCTGAACAGTTGTCGAAACCTGGGATGAGTACCGAAAAGGCTGCCGTGGTCGCCAAAGCCCTCGACGACCTGCCGATCGACCTGTCGGCGGCTGAACGGTCCGCAATCGAAACTGATTTGGCTGAGGCCGCGCCAGGCATGCTGTTGGAGCAGCTCCAACATAAAGCTAGGCGTGCGGTTGAGGTCGTGGACCGTGAACGGGCCGACCGGATCGAAAACCAAGAGCTGGTTCGCCAAGAAGAAGCCGCAGTCCAGGCGGCCGAGTTTTGGATGACTCGACCTGATGAGGCTGGGATGGTCAAAGGCGGCTTCACTGTGGATGCGTTGACCGCCGACATGTTGCGGTCTGCGTTAGAAGCGAAAACCAGTCCACGTCGGCGCAGCGAGAATCTCGACACCGATACTGGTGAACTGACTTTCGAAGACGCGACCCTCGATACGCCGCCGTCCTACAAGGAACGCGCCGGGAACGCGTTCGCCGACCTGCTGCGGCACTTGCCGACTGGCGAGTTCGGCAACCACGGCGGTGTCGCCGCGACGCTAATGATCACGGTTTCCGAAGACTCCCTGCGGGGTCGCTGCGATACCGCTGGCGTCACCGAACACGGCACACGGGTTTCGGCCAAGCAGTTACGCCAACTCGCTTGCGGTGCGGGCGTCCTGCCAGCCGTCCTCGGCACCGAATCACAGGTCCTCGACCTTGGGCGCACCCAACGACTCCACTCGCCGGCCCAACGACGGGCCCTCGCCCACCGCGACCTTGGTTGCGCATTCCCCGACTGTGACCGGCCGCCAGGTTGGACCGAAACCCACCACATCAAATCCTGGCTCCACGACGGAACAACCGACCTGGACAACGGGGTTCTACTCTGCGGACACCACCACCGGCAGGTTCACCACACTGGTTGGCGAATCGAACTCAACCCCAGAGACAAGCGCCCAGACTTCTACCCACCCGGCGCCAGCCGACCAAGACGCAACACCAGATACCGGCCACTCGTCGCCTAGCCGCCAGATACCCGCCGAGAAGAAGTCATCGCCGTACCCGAGCGGCCCGAAGAATCCCTACGCCGGCCTTCTTGGTGACGAAGGTTTTTGAAGGCTTGCGCGAGTACTCGATCGTGATTGCGGTGCCGCTCCTTCCCAATCGATGGTTGTACCAACTGGTCATGGTCGGCGCCACCTTATTGCCCTTTCCCACACTGAAAGTCTTGCGTTTCAAACCCAAGTTGGCGGCCAGTCGCTTCTCAAAACGCACGTCCTTGCCTGACTTGCCGATGCCATTTAGTGGCTGATGAATAGAGGCGATGTAGTCGGGCCGGTACAGTTCAAGGAATCGAATTAGCGCCCGCGTTTCAGGCTCGCTAGCGCGCCTCGACCCGCCATAAGTTCTCGAACCTTTGACGCCACGCTTCCAGCCACTAGTAGGCCAATTTCGGTTCAAGTCGACGCCGCGCGCATTCGTTCTAGTCCCCTTCGCAAATCCGTCAGGGTTCATCGTCGAAATGACCCAAAGGCCCGTCCCGGCGCTGGGCCTCAAATTTTCAATAATGTGTCGAGCAGTCCGCGGGCCAGCCCGTTCATCACCGTGCATCTGCCCCAGCACCAAGACAACGTGCTTGGCACTTGGATCGCCGCGAAAGTAAGCGACAATCGGTCGACCCTTCACCGACTTGCCGATTACCTGACGCCTCACCACATAAGCGGGCTCACTTGGCGTCGGCTCAGTCGTCGGCTCAGCCGTCGGAACCGTCGTCGGCTCAGTCGTTGGCACCGTCGTCGGCTCATCTGACGGCATTGAATCGTCACCAAAAGCAGCGGGCGTTGAGAATCCAAGTGCCAAAACCACGGCTAATGCCGCTCGCACAAATCTCTGCTTCATAGAACGATCCGTTCGAAAATCGGCGCCTTCATCGCAGTTTAGGTCCCGGTTGAGCATTTGGGATAGCCCAGCCGTAAGTTCACCTCGGCATTCCTGCGGTTCGTATTCGCTGACCAACTACACTTGGCGAATGATCTTCCGCCGCGTGGGGGACGGACGGCCGTACCCGGAGCATGGACTCACACCCAGTGATTGGGCCTCCATTGCACCGACCCAAGTACGACTTGACGATCTGACAACCACGAAGAACAACCTCGACCTCGCCACTTTGCTAGATACCGACTCGACCTACTTTGGCGACCTGTTCGCACATGTGGTGAGTTGGCAAGGCGAACTCTTCCTAGAAGACGGCCTTCACCGCGCGCTTCGCGCTGCACTGCAGCAACGCACCATGCTCCACGCCAGAATTCACGTGATCGCAAAACAGCCATGACCAAGCCACGTGACCTCCTGGTGGTTGGAGGTGCCGCTTTCGTATTCGTTGTCGGCACTGGTTTGGGGATGAAACTCGCCTTCTCCGCACCTGACGCGGCCCCCGCAGAACCGACTTGCCGCGTCGTTCGCGTCGAACGCGGAAAGCCTTTGACAAGCAATCTGGTCGTAGTCAACGTCTATAACACCAGTGATCGCGCCGGTCTAGCCAACCGAGTAAAGATCAACCTAGAGCAGCGTGGCTTTTTGGGCGGATCAACCGGAAACAACCCCGGAGCGATCAAAGCAACAAACGTGACCATTTTGGCTACCGATCCGGCCGATCCGAAAGTGAAGCTCGTTTCCCTGCAGTTCAAAGGAAAAGTAGACGTCATCAGCCCCGATTTCGAACTGAACGACGGCGTCACAGTCCTACTCGGGCAGAATTTTCGCGGACTGAAGACCGACGCAGCAAAGTCGGTTGAGGCGAGCAGACGAGTGTCAGTTTGCATCCCCAATGTGGACTTGGGTTGACCGACGTGACCGGTTGATTCAATCTCCGTGAGTGGTGTCCCAGCCAGCCAGGCGGCCTTGCTCGGCCACCAGTCGCAACCGCCGCTCAACTGTCTCGCGGAGTTCTCGAGTCGTCACCAGTAGCAGTTCGTCATCCACCCGAATCCGGGTAGTTCGATGCGGAACCATGGTGCTGCCGTCGCGAACAACCATCGTCACCGAAGCGCCCGGCGGCAGCCGCAACTCCCCGACCTCAACCCCGGCAAGCTTGGACGACTCGGGAACGTGAATCTGTAGAAGGTCGGCCGAAATGCGTTCAAGCGGGGCCGCATCAATCTCCACCTCTCGACCACGGGTGGACTCCACCCCGCACCATTTCGCGAGTTTGCCAAGTGGCGCGGCCTGGACGATCGTGTAGACGACCACCGCCACAAAGGTCATGTTGAACAGGTCGAGAGAACTGTCCAGACCGTGAGCTAACGGGATGGTGGCCAACACGATCGGCACCGCTCCACGCAGGCCGGCCCAACCGATAAACAACTGTTCTCGCGGCCCAACTCGGAACCACGAAGCACACATCGCCACCGAAGCCGGTCTAGCCACAAACGTCAACAGCGCGCCGACGCCAATCCCCACCCAGAGGTGCCACGGGTCGATGTCGCTGGGGTGAACCAACAGGCCGAGCATCACGAACAGGCCAATTTGGGCGAGCAGGCCAATACCCTCGACGAAGGACCGGGTCGCAGACCGGTGGGGCAGTTCGGTGTTGCCGAGCACCACGGCGGCAACATAGACCGCAGCGAATCCGCTGGAGTGAACGGTTGCGGCCACCGCGTATGCAAACACTGTGACGGCAAAGACCACTAGTGGATATAGACCCGCAGACGGCAAGGCGACCCGACGCAGTAGTCGCGCTCCACCACCACCGATCAGCAAACCGATGAAACTGCCGACGACCAGTTCAAAAACAATCAGCGCGACAAAACCCAAGGGCCCGTAGTCGTGGATTGAACCGACACTGATCGCGGTTACTAAAACAACGATCGGCGCATCGTTTAGACCCGATTCGGTCTCGAGCACGCCCGAAACCCGAGACTTCAACGGCACCGCACGAAGCACCGAGAAGACCGCGGCGGCGTCCGTCGGGGAAAGCACCGCACCGATCAGCACGGCAAGTTCCCAGTCCAAGCCGAAGATGTAGTGCGCGCCGACGGCAACTATGCCGACACTGATTGAGGTGCCAATCGTGGCCAGCAAGACGCCGAACCCGAGAGTGGGTTTTACGTTGTTCCAGTTGGTCGTCAGACCGCCCTCGGCCAAAATCAGAATCAGTGCAGACAGGCCGATCACGAGCGCCATGTCGTAGTTGACGAAGTCGACACCGGCACCGTCGTAGCCCAAAAGCACACCCAGGCCTAGGTACATCAACAACGAAGGCAGGCCAACAACTGCCGAAATCCGTACTGCTAGAACTGCCAAAATCAGCACAACGGAGCCGGCCAACAAGACCACGTTCAAGTCGTGAGGAGTCATTCAACTCCCTTCCGCGGCTGGCCTGATGTCGAACACCCTATCGTTGCGAAATTTCGGCGAGAAGACGCTCGGTACCAATCCGGTAACCGTCGACTCCCTCGCCGATCACGTGCACGACCGCAACATCGGCGACATACGAAAAGTGGCGGAATGCTTCGCGGGTAGTCACGTCAGAGATGTGCACCTCGGCAACCGGCAGTGCCACCGCAGCCAAGGCATCTCGAAGAACTACCGACGTGTGGGTCAGCCCGCCAGGGTTGATCACGATGCCAGCGCAGTCATGGCGTGCCTCGTGGATCGCGTCAATCAAGACCCCTTCGTGGTTGCTTTGGATTGCGCGCACCTCAAAGTCTTCAACGGCGGCAGTTTCGGCAACCAAACGCTCAACGTCGGCCAACGTTTGCGAACCATAAACCTGCGGCTCACGAGTCCCGAGCAGGTTGAGATTGGGGCCGTTTACCAACAGCAGGCGGCGATTCGTCACCTGCTCACCGTACCGGTAGGTGCCACGCCGGTGGCCGGCTTTGCCGGTGGCTCAGCGCTCACGCGGATCACGAAGCTCGCGAACCCGAGTTACGACGAACCAGCCGCAAACAACCAAAACGGCCAAGATCACCAACCGTTGGAACCAGTCGGCGTACGGCTCAATCACATGCCAGTTCTCGCCGAGGGTGTAACCCGCCCCAACGAAAATCGAGTTCCAGACAAAGCTGCCAATGGTCGTCAGAAGCAAGAAAATGCCGAAGTTCATTTTCTCGACGCCGGCAGGCAGTGAAATCAGGCTCCGGAAGATCGGCACCATCCGGCCAAAAAAGACGGCCTTGCGGCCATACTTCGCGAACCACGTTTCAGCCGCCTCAAGGTCAGCGAGCTTGAGCAACGGCGTCTTCACAAAAACCCAAGCCGCCCGATCCCGGCCAAACAGTCGACCAAGCCAATACAAAATGCAGGCCCCGATCACCGAACCGGCTGTGGTCGCAAACAGAGCGCCCGCCAGCGTGAACGTCCCTTGGCTGGCGGCCAAACCGGCCATCGGCAGCACGATCTCGCTGGGGATCGGCGGGAAAAGGTTGTCCATACCGACCGCGATCGCGGCACCGACCAACCCCATCTTTTCCATGAGGTCGATCATCAATCCGGCGAGGCCGTCGATGTTGGCATCCGTTTGCAGTATCACGCGGCGAGCATAGCGGCCTTGCCGAATTGCTCCACTGAACCAGCAGGTAGCGTCTGAGAAATGACTCGGCTGACCCAACGGTCCTCGGCGCTGGCTCTAGCGGCAATCTTTTGCGGTGCGTTGCTAGTTGGCTGCGACTCAAGTAACAAAAAACCCGAGCAGACAAACACCATCCTCAGTGTTCCGTCCGGCACCGCGGTGGCCGCGATGAACGCCGATCAGGTTGCGGCCTCACAGTTCCTGTTCGAGTCCGCCACGGCAGTCATTCTGGCGAAACCCGGCGACACTGCGGCCCTGGCTGCCGCCAAAAAGTACGCCGTACCGATTCTGCCGGCCGATTCTGCTGGCCGCACCGAAGCCAAGCGGCTCGGCGCCAGAGTGCTCGACCTGACCGACCCCGATATTGACCGAAGCCCTAATCCTCGTCGAGCCAAACCAGCGACCGTAGCTATTGCCGCAGCGCCCACCGCCGAACTAACTCACTTGGCAAAACTCGGCGACGCCAACCTTGTCCCGACCTCTCCAGATCCACGGACGGACCCCAAGTCGATCAAGGCACTGGAGTCGACCGGCGATTCGGCCTTGCTCGCAATCGGGCTCGCGGCCTATCCCATTGAGGCGATCAGGACACACGCCAAAGTTCCGGCCGGCGGATACTTGGCGCTGCCGGGTCATCACTATTTAGCGATGTATGGCCACCCGTCGACAAGTGCCCTAGGAGTTCTCGGGGAACAGAGCCCGAAGAAGTCAGTGGCTCGGGTGCAAAAGCTGGTGAAGAAGTATGAGGCCGTCGCGCCGGACGAATCGTTTGTGCCGGCGTTCGAAATCATCACCACGATTGCTAGCGCAGGGCCCGGAAAGCGCAAGGATTACTCGCACCGCACCCCGGTCAGTGAACTTCGCCCACTCGTTGACGCGGCCAAAGGGGCCGGAGTCACCGTGATTCTCGATCTGCAGCCAGGTCGAAGCAAGGCGATAACTCAAGCCAAGGCCTACCGCGAACTTCTGCTCGAGCCTCATGTGGGTCTGGCATTGGATCCAGAATGGAAGCTCGGCAAGCACGGTAGGCCGCTCCAGCGGATCGGCCACATGTCGACCAGTGAAATCAACGAGGTGTCGCGCTGGCTGGCGAAGTTGACACGCGAAAACGTGCTGCCGCAAAAACTCTTCGTGGTTCACCAATTTCAGACCCAGATGGTCAGGGATCGCAACCGACTCGTGACCAGTCGGCCTGAGTTGGCCACGATCATTCACGTCGATGGCCAAGGTCCGCCGGCGGCCAAAATGTCCACTTGGAAGATGATTCGAAAAGACGCCCCCAGCGGCGTGTTTTGGGGCTGGAAGAACTTCGTCGACGAGGACAAGCCGATGCTGACGGCCGAGCAGACGTGGCGGCGAGTGCGCCCTCATCCCGATCTCATCACCTACCAGTGACTTCGGTGCCAGACATTCTTTGGCTATCCCATTAGGTTTGGGTCATGACTGAACCGGCGCTGCTTCGACAGATTCGCGAGTCAGTCATTGGTGACGACCAAGTCATGTACGGACCGTACGGACCGCGGCGAGTCACCTATGCCGACTACACCGCCAGTGGCCGTTCGCTCGGTTTCATTGAGGATTTTCTGCGCGAACAGGTACTGCCCAGATACGCGAACACTCACACCGAATCCAGCGGAACCGGCCTTCAGACGACCCGGCTGCGCGAGGATGCTCGCCAAATCATTCGCCGCGGTGTTGGTGCCGGCGACGAGGTCGCGATCCTGTTTTGCGGCTCGGGATCGACTGCCGCGATCGACAAGACAATCGGCCTGCTAAACCTGCGGATCCCCGCGGATCTTGATGCGACGTACCAACTCTCGGCCCAGATCCGGGCCGGCGAACGACCGGTAGTTTTTATCGGGCCGTTTGAGCACCACTCGAACGAGCTCGGTTGGCGCGAATCAATCTGCGATGTCGTCACTATCGGTGAGGACCCCGACGGCCACGTCGACCTTGAGGCCCTTGAACGTGAACTGGTCTCCTACCGTGATCGGCCGCTGAAGATCGGCTCGTTCTCGGCTGCCTCGAACGTGACCGGCATTCTCACCGATACTCACGCGATCGCCGACCTGCTGCACCGACATGGCGCCTTGTCATTCTGGGACTTCGCGGCCGCCGCGCCTTATGTCCAGATCGAGATGGACCCCGACTGCCAGCAGCACGCCGACTGCACCAAGGACGCCGTCTTCATCTCCCCGCACAAGTTCATCGGCGGCCCCGGGACACCGGGTGTGTTGGCGATCCGCAAGTCGCTGCTGACCAACCGCGTGCCGGTGGTTCCGGGGGGCGGCACTGTCGCGTACGTCAACCCGGACGAGCACCGCTACCTTGCTGATCCCGAACACCGCGAAGAAGGCGGCACCCCGGCGATCATCGAATCCATCCGGGCGGGTTTGGTGTTCGGACTAAAGGAGTCGGTGGGCGTCGAGGTCATCAACGGGCGTGAAGCCCAAGTGCTCGGCCGGGTGATCGAGGCTTGGCGCCAAGTTCCGAACCTGGAAATGCTCGGCAATCTGGAGTCCGAACGACTGTCAATCATTTCTTTCGTTGTTCATGCCGGCCAGTCGGGTCGGCACCTGCACCACAACTTCGTCGTCTCGCTGCTGAACGACTTGTTCGGGATCCAGGCTCGAGGCGGCTGTTCGTGCGCCGGCCCGTACGGACACCGGCTGCTGGGCATCGACGTCGAACGCTCACACGAGTTCGAAAACGAGATCAGTGGCGGCTGCGAAGGGATCAAACCCGGCTGGGTTCGGGTGAACTTCAACTATTTCGTCTCCGATGCGGTCGTCGAATATTTGATCAAGGCCGTCGAGTTCATCGCCGAATACGGCACCCGGTTCCTGCCGGACTACCGCTTTGATCCGGCCACCGGCCTTTGGCATCACCGCGACGGGCGCGTCGAACCGCCACTTCGGTTAGCTCAGGTCCACTACGACCAGGCGACCGGCGAAATGCGCTATCCCCACTTAGATGATCGGGCCCCCGAATCGGCCTTGGCCGAGTACCTGACCGAAGCGACCGAACTGGCCGAGTGCCGCAGCGAACCGGACTTGGCCACCGCGCCAACTGGGCTTAGTGAAGAGTTTGAACGACTTCGCTGGTTCGAGCTTCCCGGCAATTGCCTCGCCTGAGGGCTACGTTGAAAACATGAACGACATCGTCATCGGCACCGCCGCAATAGCGGCCGGCCTGCTCTTTTGCTTCTTCGGCGCTTTTGCCCTGCGGATAGTGATCACCTTCTGGGGCGCGTTCGTCGGCTTTGGCCTCGGCGCCGGACTCGTTGCCGCCATCTGGGATGGTGGTTTCCTCTCCCAAGCGAGCGGCTGGATCGTCGGTTTCGTATTCGCCTTGGTCTTCGCCGCATTGTCGTACCTCTACTACTGGGTTGCGGTGTTACTCGCGACCATGTCGCTAGGTTTCGCCGCCGGCGCCGCCCTAATGGGTGCGATGAATGTCTCTTGGAACTGGCTGATCGCTCTTGTCGGCATCGCCTTCGGAGCGTTGCTAGGAATTGTCGCGATCGTTGCTGACTTGCCTGGTTTCTTGTTGATCTGGCTGTCCGCACTCGGTGGTTCCTCGGCCGTAGTAACCGGACTAATGCTGTTGACGGGAGCGATTGACAGCAGTTCATTTGACGACAAGTCCGTCACCGCGAATGTGCCACACGACTGGTTCTGGTACGCCTCTTACCTAGCGCTCGTCGTGGTCAGTGTGGTCGCCCAGTCTCGACGCCGCTGGACCCAAGACCAATGGCAAGTCCAGAGTTCGACTCGGGCCGCCTAGTAGCCCGAGCCGAAACTTCTCCTACGGGAAATCAGCTCTGGCCCTAATCACTAGGTCGACCATTTTCGAGCCGCCGCTAGCCCCGTTCGATCCAGTGTTCTGCCAACTCTGATCGGCTACGACTCTCGGCCACGGCTCACCTGGCCACCAACCAAACATCGGGCCACCGGACTGTCCCGGAATGACATCGGCTTGGTGGTACAGCGCCTGGGCCGAATCTGGCGTGTTGTCGTCACCGTCCATCGAGAAGCCGCCGACGAAAATTGGCCGAGTCCCGCCGGATACGTCCTGTGGGTAGCCAATATGACTCCAGTAGTTTCCGCCGTCCCAAGCGTCGGTGTATGAACGCGAACCCATCCAGCCAGTCAGGTTGCCAATCGGCCGATCCAACACCACTACGACGTAGTCGTGCAGGGATTCGGTGCCGTCAATCCATGGCCCGAATACTTGCTCTTGCCAGTAAATGTGAGTTCCCCACGCTTCACCAAATGGCGTCGAACCGTCGAAGTAACTGGGCATGAACTTGATCCAGCCCGCTACATACGGATCCGGGCGGGTATTCCAACCGATCGCGTGGCTGCAGGTCAGCAAGTGCCTCGGACCAATCATTGCCCCTGACGCCCACCCGCCGTTTGAGGTTTCTACCCGACCGGTCGTACACCACGGGAAAGCAGTGTCGTTGAACCAGTAACGGTCGTCGTTGCCGAAGATCGTGGTCGGGATTCGCGGATCGTCCTCGGTCGGTTCGACGGTCTTGAGTCGCCGCGCGAATTTTCGGTCTAACTTTTCGGGACGCACGCGCCGAGCCAGATGGTCAGGCAGAAAACCTCCGACCTCGGCCGGTGCGTCTTCCTCACGAAGTAGTTTGCGTCGCTTCGAGAGTTTCGTTCCAGCCAACCCCGGCGGAACCGCGTGAACGCCAAGCTCGCGCCGTGGCAAGTCCAGGTCAATCCGAAACGTATCCCGTTGACCCAGTCTCACCCCCGGTTCGACCACTGACACTTCACTAACCTGCGGGACTGGTTCGGCGCCCGGCAGAAACAGCGTCGTGCTGATTCCAGATTCGGGCGGTTCTGCTAGCCGATCACGTTTACCAATTTCGCGATCCAGAGTCTTAAACTCCAACGGTTCATTCATGATTCCCCCTCATGTTGTTACCGATATGGGTGAGGAGACGCGAAGTGTCGCTGGCGATACCTCCGCCGGGTTTCGCCTACGGTTGTTCCGTGACGCCAAGTGCAGTTGACCTCGAACTCGCCACCGATTTGGTAGCCGAAGCAGCGCGGATCGCGGCCAAGATTCGCGCCAGCGGAGCGTTGGCCGCCCGAACCAAATCCAACGTGTCCGATTTGGTGACTGCTGCAGATTTGGCGGCCGAAAAGTTCGTGGTCGAGCAACTGGCTACGCTGCGACCTGCCGACGGCATCGTCGGTGAAGAAGGAGCGTTCACGAAAGGAACCTCCGGCCGACGTTGGGTGATCGACCCGGTCGACGGCACCTACAACTTTGCTGCCGGCTCGGACTACTGGTGTTCGGCGATCGCCTTGGCCGTCGACGATCAGCCGGTCCTGGGGGCGGTCGCCCAGCACGCTTCAGGGACGGTGTGGGCCGGCGGCCCCGAATTCGGCACTACTCGCAACGGGGTGGCCCTGGCGCCACTGGCGGATCGACCGGTCGCCGAGTTAAGTCTGGCAACGTACGCGCACCCAACATTTATCGAAGACTCGCCGGCTTTCGCGGCCTGGTCGCGCGCCGCGCACCTGCCGGCGACCATTCGGATGCTCGGTTCGGGCTCGATGGATTTGGCGCTGGTTGCCAGTGGCGGGCTCGGCTGCTGGCTCCAACACAGCACTCCGGTCTGGGACTGGCTGCCCGGTGCTGCCCTGCTCGCAGGTGTCGGTGGCACCTGTATCCAAGTGGAGGCTCATGGCCTGATCTGGTCGGTTGCCGGGCCACCCGCAGCAGTTACTGAACTGGTTTCGGCGCTATGAATTTGGCCACCTGATTCGTGATCTTGGGGTGCGGCTGACCCCCTCATGGCGCAGAGTCATCACGTGAGTGAGTTTTCAGGTCGCCAACGTGACGGCGCCGGGCGCCTCGTAGTGACTAAACATGCTGATGTTGTCGCCGCAGCCACGAATCCGGCCCTTTTTTCCAACGCGGTTTCGCGGTTCAGGCAAATTCCAAACGGGCTGGACGGACAGGAGCATGCTCGCTATCGCGAATTGCTCGACCAGTTTTTCAGCGCGGACCAGATCCAGGCGCTCGAGCCCGCATTGCGAGAATTGGCCACCCGCATCATTGCCGAGTTCCCGGCTGGCCAGTTCGATGCGGTCGCTGATCTTGGGATTAAGTTCGCGATCGGTGTCTCGGTGGCTTGGCTGGGTTGGCCAAGTGACTTGGAACCGGAGTTGACCGCCTGGGTCAGCGACCACCGTGAGGCGATTATTGCTGGCGATCTAGCGGCTTCGGCACTAGTCGCCGAAAGGTTCGACTCGATGATGGCCGGTTTGATTCGACAACGCCAGGGCCGGCCGGCCAGCGATGTGACCGGTGAACTCATTGGCGCCCGGACCGGCGAAGTTGGCCCGCTAACCGAGGCGGACGTGATTTCGGTGTTACGCAACTGGACCGGCGGTGATCTGTCTTCGGTCGCCCGTTGTGTGGGCGTCGTGGTGGCATGGCTCGCCGAGCACAGCGAGCATCAACGGTTCCTAACCAGGGCCACCGATGCTGTACTGGACGCGGCCATAGATGAAATATTGCGGCTAAATGACCCGTTCGTCTCCAACCGGCGCACGGCGACCGCCGACACCCAGTTAGCCGGATGTCCGATAAATGCCGGCGACCAGATCGTGTTGTCTTGGCGTGAAGCAAATCTTGATCCGGCCGCCTTCACGGATCCGAATACCTTCGACCCGGCCCGTAATCGTGACAAAAATCTTGTCTATGGCACCGGTGTTCACGTTTGTCCTGGCCGTGGTCTAGCGACTCTGCAATTGCGGGTAATTGTTCAGACGTTGCTGACGGCCGGCAGAGTCGAATTCGATACGACGAAGCCGATCCAGGCCGAAAGCGAACCGTTCGCCGGCTATTGGTCAGTGCCGGTGCGCCTAGTTAAAATCCCTGGTTGAAGTCGGTTGGTTCAGCCAAAGTCGGCAGCCGAGGCCCCGCCGGATTCTGGTTCGATGTCGTGAGCCAATGGCGTGAACCGCGAATAGTGACCCTGGAACAGGACCGAGACTCGGTTGACCGGGCCGGATCGGTTCTTCGCCACGATGATGTCGCCTTCGCCGGGTCGTTCTGGTTCGCCGGTGCTGTTCTGGTCAGGCCGGTTCAGCAACATGACGATGTCAGCGTCCTGTTCGATCGAGCCGGACTCACGCAAGTCAGATAACTGAGGAGTCTTGTCGGTGCGTTGCTCGGAGCCTCGGTTCAACTGGCTGATCGCGACGACCGGAATTTCAAGCTCTTTGGCCAAAAGCTTGATTTGGCGGCTGAATTCAGAAACTTCTACCTGGCGGCTTTCGACGCGTTTTCCCGAAGTCATCAGCTGCAAGTAGTCCAGCACGATGAAGTCCAAGCCGTGTTGCTTCTTGATGCGTCGCGCCTTGGAGCGGATTTCGGGCAGTGTCATGTTCGGGCTGTCGTCGATGATGATCGGCGCGGCTTGAACATTGCTAATGACCTTGCCGATGGATTCCCAGTCGTGTTGGGACATCGTGCCGCCACGCATGTGATGGATACCGACTCGCGCCTCAGCCGAGAGCATTCGCATCGCGATTTCCGAACTGGACATTTCCAAACTGAAGACCGCCGAGGTGAGTCCCTGCCGGATCGACGCGTGCCGGACAAAGTCCAAACCGAGTGTCGACTTTCCGACACCGGGGCGAGCGGCGACCACGATCATCTGGCCGGCGCGAAAACCGGTGGTCAACCGATCAAGATCGGGGAACCCGGACATGACGCCCTTGACTTCACCTGAACGGTTTTGTAGTTCTTCGAGTTCGTCAATCGTCGTTGGGACGAGATCGGCCAACGGCGCATAGTCATCGTTCGTTTTCGTACCGTCAACGTCGAGCACGGCCTTTTGAGCGCGATCTACGATGTCTTCGAGTTCGCCGGTTCCGGACTGGCCAAGTTGTGCAACCTGCTGACCCACTTCGACCAACCGGCGAAGTACGGCCTTTTCGTGAACGATCTGGGCGTAGTAGTCGACGTTGGCCGCGATCGGTACACCTTGGACTAGGTCGTGCAAATAGGCCGACCCGCCGATGCGGCCGATCTCGCCACGGCGCGCAAGTTCGGCTCCGACGGTAACCGCATCGGCCGGTTCTCCACGGTTAAACAGTTCGGTGATTACGTCAAAGATCAGTTCGTGGGCTGGACGGTAAAAGTCACGCCCCTCAAGCAAGTCGTTGGCTGGGTCGATCGCATTCTTCGACAGCAGCATCGCGCCAAGAACGCTCTGCTCGGCGGCCATGTCCTGGGGCGGAGTGTATGCCGATCCAGCCGACCGCGTTGGTTCGGACTCATAGGAATCGGTGACGCTCACAAGGCTCCTCGGGACAGGCGTGTTGGTAGTAAAACTCTAGGAGGGTGCCCCGACAGAATCAGTCACGGTGAAGTCCCGAAACAACCACCTCTGCGACCATACGGGTCCGATTCAACTGGGTCGAGATGAGCACGCACAGGGGTTGTGCATAAATTCGAGATTCCTGTGGAAAACGCCGAGGTTGATTGTGCACAGTCGGTGGAGGAACTTGTGGATAGTTGATTGTGACGACCGTCACAATGGCGTCTGACCTGCGTAAACGTGAGTCACAAGGTGTGGAATGAAAAAAGATTGCAACTTTTTTCCACAATTTGTTTTCCACTAGGCCGCGAGTGCAGGATCCCAAAAAGAAACGTTTGTCAAGCTCGCCAGTAACCGGTGGCGTCTAGGCAGTCGCGAGCAATCGCTAATTCGGTTGAAGCGAACTTTCTGAGCCGCCGAACAGCACCTGACTCGCCCGCAAGCCAACAAAAACGCGTCTGCGCGGACGGCTTCAGCGCCTCAACTTCAGCGATCCATGCCGCCGACCCGTGCACCCAAACAACGTTCACGCCAGCCGGTGTCGCCAAGTCCTGCTTGGAGCCTGGACCGGGCACCTCGATGACTACGTTGCCGGTTACCCCTGCTGGCCACTGCTCCAGCAATCGGGCGATCGCCGGCAAAGCCGTCTCGTCGCCAGCGACGATCAATTCGTCAACATCGGTTGGCAACAACAACGACCTAGTCGGGCCGACGATCCACGCCAACTCCCCGGGTTTGACTCCTCTGGCCCATCCTGCGGCAAAGCCACCGTCATGCAAAACGAAATCAAGTTCTAAAGCCGCTGGGGCATCTGCACTAGCGGGTCGGAATGATCGCGGGGTGTAGTCCTTCGCCACCGGGCGGCCACCGGCACCACCCCACTCGAGTCGATCGGGTCCCTGAACCGGCAAGGGCGGCCTCTCGGCGCCAGCCAACGGCACCAGTAGCTTCACGTGATCGTCGAAGCCTTCACTTTGAAACGGTGCGGCCATCCCGCCAGCGACAGCAAACTCACCTAACTGCTCACCGACTAGGGTGACTCGTCTCGTGGTGGCTGAAACGTCCGCAACTTCAGCAACAGTCAGTTCACGTAAAATCGTGGGCCACTGAATGGCCGGGCGACGAGTTCTTGCCATAACTAGCCCTGCTTCTTAGCAAATCCGACGATTGTCCAGTCAAGGTCAGCCAGCGCCGTGGGACCGTAGTTGACGACCCGCGAACGGACCGCCTGAACATTTGGGATAACCGCCAGCGGCATGATTGAGGCTTGCGCCCGGGCTACCTCATCAACGTTTTGAATCTGCTTTGCCAATCGGTCCTGGGTCAACGTCGCGATCGCCTGATCGAACGCCTTGCCAATAGCGCCGGAGGCTTTACCGGTGAAGTTGAGCGGACTGTCGATCGGTGTGAACAAGAGTTTGGTGGAGGCAATCGAGTACGCCGACGTTTCCCAGGTGAAGGTTACGAGGTCGAAATTCAATGGGATCACCACCTGACTGAAGAAGTCTTTTTCGGCCACGGTCTCCAACTTGACGTCGATGCCAACCTCGGCGAGGTCTTCGACGATCAACTCTGCACGGATAGCCGCACCACGGTTGCCTGCCGGCACCGGTAGGCGCAACGACAGCGGCTTACCGTTCTTCTGCACGATCGTCGATTCGCCTTTTGCCTGCCAGCCGGCACCGGCCAACAACTTCTTAGCCTTTGTAAGGTCGCGCTTCATGCCAGAACCTTCGGTGAAGCCACGTTGAGTCGGCAGGACGACAACCGACTCCATCGCCTCAGTTCGGGCTGCGTACTGCTTGGAGGTCTCCTTGACGATCGCGTTCGTATCTATCGCAAGCATCACTGCTCGTCGGACATTCGCATCGCCTAATGGCCCCGCGCCGCCATTGAGCGTCAACTGCGACCACTGCGAACCGGCCGAAGCGCGCACATGCGAGGTCGCCACAAAGTCGGTGCGATTCTCTGTTGTTACCGGCACCGCCTCAAGCTCCCGCGCGCGAAAGGCTCTGGCAAGGACCGGAGACTGGCCGATTCGCCAAATGATCTCGTCTAGTTTTGCTGGCTTGCCCCACCAACGCGGGTTGCGTTCGAGCTTGATCGTTCCGGTTTTGCGTTCAATGCTCGCCACCCGAAACGGACCATTTGCGGGCGGAGCTTTGGCAGTGAAGGCCTCATTAAAAATCGAGGCGTCCTTGGTTACCACTGCGGGCAAAAGTGGATAGACCGCCGAGGGCCAGTCGGCCGTGGGTTTTTTGAACTTCACCTCGTAGGCGAATTTCCCATCAGGAACCACAGTTTTGATCTGGTCGAAAACTGGTGCGGCAGCAGCAGCGAAATCATCGCTCTTCATGGCCGCGGCATAAGAAACCATATCGGCGGCGGTAATCGGCGTTCCGCCCTGCCAGCACGCCGACGGATTCAGTTCGACTCGCACCACCAACGGATCGGCCTTGGTGACTTTCACGCTGGTCGCATAGTCCTTGTCGACCGACCAAGAGCCGTTCTGCCCAATTTTGATTGCACTGCCGAGGGTGGGCGCAAGAATCTGCGGTGCCGTACTAATAATTCCGTCGGTGTGGACGGGATTGAACGTGGCCGGGAAAGTCTCCAGTCCGATGCGCAAAGCGCCACCAGTGGCAACCTGCTTGCTCGGGTGAATATCGGCCGCCGGCACCCCGAGGTCTTTGGGATCTTGGGGGGCGGAATCCGAGTTTGAGCCGACGCATCCAGCCAGCACGGACGCGGCTAGGGCTAATACAGCAAAGCGCCGGGCCCCGCGAAAAGCGGGACCCGGCGACGTTGACTTCACTTGGAAGCGACGACGTTCAGCTTGACCGTCGCAACAACCTCAGGGTGAATGCGCACCGAAACGGTGTGCGAACCGAGGCTCTTGATCGGGTTCCCGACCTCGATGCGGCGCTTATCAACCTGGGCGCCTACGCCAGCAAAAGCGTCTGCGATGTCCGACACGGTGATGGCGCCGAACAAACGACCACCTTCACCGGCCTGAGCCGAGACGTTTACCGGGTTGGCCTCAAGGTTGCCCTTGATCGACGTTGCTGCTTCGAGGTCGTGGACTGCGCGCGCGTCGCGAGCGGCCTTGATCGACTCGACCTGGCTGGCAGCACCCTTGCTCCAACGGATAGCAAAGTTACGGGGCAGCAAGTAGTTGCGGCCGTAACCGTTCTTGACCTCGACGATGTCGCCGGGCTGGCCGAGGTTCGAGACCTCGTGCGTAAGGATGAGCTTCATTTTTTTCTGCTCCTTAACTCAGCGGCCGCTGGTGGTGTAGGGCAGCAGAGCCATCTCGCGAGCGTTCTTGACTGCCTTGGCAATCAGGCGCTGCTCCTGGACGGAGACGCCGGTAACGCGACGGGCACGGATCTTGCCCCGGTCGGAGATGAACTTCCGCAACAAAGCGGTGTCCTTGTAGTTGATGCTGGTGACGCCGGCAGCCGCGAGCGGGTTGCTCTTCTTCTTCGGCTTCCGGATTACTGGCTTAGCCATGATGCTCCTGGAAATTTAGGTTGGTGAGATTGATCAGAAAGGTGGCTCTTCAGGCGCACCGCCGGCGTTGCCCGGCCAAGGGCTGTTGCCCCCCGGAGCGGCCTGCGGTGCTGGATTTCCCCAAGCGCTGTTGTCGGTGCTGGGTGCGGACTGACCGCCACCAGCGAAACCGCCACCTTGGTTGAATCCGCCAGATTGGCCGCCGCCGCCGGAGGTCTTGGTGACCTGAGCGGTGGCGTAGCGCAGCGAAGGCCCGACCTCATCGACTTGGAGTTCGACACTGGTACCGCGAGAGCCGTCTTGGCGCTCGTAGTTGCGAACCCGCAGGTTGCCGGTGACCACGACGCGCATTCCCTTGGTGAGGGAACCGGCCACGTTCTCGGCCAACTGACGCCAAGCATCGCAACGGATGAACAGCGGATCGCCGTCCTTCCATTCGCTGGTTTGACGATCGAAGGTACTCGGGGTGGACGCAACGGTGAAGTTAGCGACCGCAGCGCCTGAAGGAGTGAACTTCAATTCGGGATCGCCGGTGAGGTTGCCAACGATGGTGATCTTTGTTTCGCCTGCCATGAATCTGCCTTTCGAGCGGTGGTCTGCGACGAGTGTGACCTATCGGGACGACGTTTTTAGCGCCGTCCACAAAAGATCACTTAACGTCGGGACGCGTGACCTTCGTGCGAACGACGGACTCGTTGAGTGACAGCTGGCGGTCAAGTTCCTTGACCGAAGCCGGCTCAGCCGACAGACCGATGACGGCGTAGATGCCTTCGGACTTCTTGTTGATCTCGTAGGCGAAGCGACGCTTGCCCCAGATATCAATCTCATCAACCGTTCCGCCGTCGCTTACGACGGTGTTGGTCAGGTAGGTGGTGAGGCTCTTCTCGACGGAGCGCTCATCGACATCGCCATCAAGGATGACCATGACTTCGTATTTACGCAGTGACACTGCGGTTTCTCCTTCGGACTAAACGGTGACGGGCTTTCCGCCACAGGAGTTATGCCAAAAATGGCAACCTAGGGAGTCTAACAGCGTGGCCCGACTCGAGGCGAATCTGGTTTTGCCGATCAGGCGATGCTATTCGCCCGCGATGGCGTCCAATACATCCAGCTTCGCTGCTCGCCTCGCCGGCAGGACCGCCGCCAAAATGCCGACGACTGCAGACACCAAGACAAAAATGGCCAACGAACCGGCCGGGATTGCCAGGTCGGTGATGCCGTCATCGGCAAAGGATTTCTGCAGCGCCAACCCAAAGATGAGTCCGGCGCCGATGCCCAAGACCGCGCCCAAGATGGCGATCGCCACCGACTCAAGGCGAACCATCCGGCGAAGCTGTGGCCGCGTTAGGCCCACTGCGCGAAGCAGCCCGATCTCTCGGGTGCGTTCGATCACGCTCAGCGCGAGCGTGTTCACGATGCCGAGCACGGCGATCACGATCGCCAGGGCCAGCAGGGCATAGATCAAATAGAGCAGCGTGTTCACTTGGGCGCGCTGTGCTTCGGCGAAACTCTGCTTGTCCTGAACCACAACGGTCGGGTTGTCGGCCACCGCGTTCTCGAGCGCGGCCTGCACCGTTTTGAACCCTGCTTCTGGGGCGATCTTGACACCGAGTGCGGTGTCGGCGCGCTGGAAGCCAGCATCGGTGACTGTTCGCATTGGCACCACGACGTTTCCGACGACTTGGCTGTCGGCAAAGATCCCGGTGACCGTCGTGGGTTCGGTCGTAGTAACAAACGGCAGGTCTACGACGTCACCGACTTTTAGGTCGAACTTCTCTGCGGTGCTCTCACTTACCGCCATCGTTCGACGTTCGGTAGGTGCGACGCCTGACACAAAGTCCAACTTGAAAACCTTGGCGAATTCGACTGGCTCGATTGCTGAGGCGTAGACGTCCGAGTCGTCAATCTGCAACACAATGAACTGCGAGGCGGCAACCGCTTCGACGCCATTGACTGCAGCCAACTGGGTCGCGATTTCGGGCGAGAACGGCTGCGCGGTCGCATTCTGAACAAGGAAGTCGGCAGAGAATTCGCGGTCTACGCCGGCGTCAATTGACCGATTGATCGAAGCGCCCAAGATCGACATCGTCGTCACGAGCGCCAGACCGATCATCAGCGCTGAGGCGGTTGCTGCCGTGCGTCGCGGATTGCGGCGCGCGTTCTGGGCGGCCAGTTGGCCCACTGCCTTGAAGAGTGCGCGGTAGATCACGCCAAAAACTGCGAGGACTGGAATCGCTACCACCGGGCTACCCAATGCCACCGCCATCAGCACACCGAAAATGCCGGCCCCAACCCAGATGATCGGTTTGGGCACGTCCAGCCAAAGACCAGCAGCCATCGCGGCCGCGCCGACGAGTCCGAGGAGCATTGCCAGCACCAATCGCCAACGAAGCGACGATTCTGGCATGGCGACGTCATCGCGCATTGCAGCTACCGGTGGCACTCGAGCAGCTCGTCTAGCCGGAATCCACGCGGCCACCATCGTCACGAGCACACCGACCAAATAGCCGGCAGCAATCGTTCTCGGCTCGAAAACTAGGGCGGTCCCCGAAAGGTCCAAGCCGAAGTTGCTGAAGATCGCCTTCAACGCCATCGCTAAACCAAAACCAAGTGCAAGTCCGAGCGTCGACCCGATCAGACCGATCACGAACGCTTCGGTCAGCACCGAGCGACTCACCTGCTTACGCGAAGCTCCAAGGGCGCGAAGCAACGCCAGTTCACGACTGCGCTGGGCCACCAGAATCGAGAAGGTATTCACGATTAGGAAGGTGCCCACCACCAGCGCGATGCCAGCAAACACCAGCAAGAAAGTGTTCATGAACCCGAGCAACTGGTCGAACAAGTCTTTGGACTCGGCACCTAGTTTCTCGCCGGTTACCGCTTCGGTTCCTGGCGGAATTACCTTTGCTACGGCACTGGCCAACTCTTCTTGGCTGACACCAGCGCGGCCTTGAACGGCGATCGTGGAAAAGACGTCCTCGCCGCCATAGAAGTACTTTTGGGCGGACTTGTCGTCAAAGACCACCAGGGTCGCGCCGGCCAGTCCACCGGAGGCGAACTCGAAGGTGCCAACGAGTTTCGCCTTCACGATTGGCGGGTCACCGGGCATCGCAAGTTTGACCGTCTCGCCCACCGCGTAGCCCGCGTTGTCGGCTGAACGTTGGTCGAGCGCAATCTCGCCTTCTTTGGTCGGCTCTGTCCCCTTGAGCCAGTTGACCATTTGTTCGCCGGCAGCATTAGGGATCGGCTCGCCGACGCCAGCGTTTAGGCCGATCGTCGGCGCACCGGTCCCGCCGAGTAGTCGGTTGTTCTTCTTGACTACGAAGACCCCAGTACCCGAGATCGCGCCCTGCGCCTGCTTAACCTGCGGCAGGTTTGCAACCTTTTCCACATATTCGGCCGGGATCGACCTCGCATCACGGTTGATGTTCATCGAGACCGCATCGCCTGCTTCGGTGGCGGGTCGAACTGTCACGTCGGTGACGGTCCCGTAAGCGAGTTGGTCAAAACTGCGGCCGAGTGTGTCGGTAAAAACTAGGGAGCCGGACAAGAAAGCAATTCCCAGCACGATGGCGAACGCGCTAAGGAGCAGTCGGAGTTTGTGCGCAAACAGGTTGCGCCAAGTAACCCGTCGCATTTCAAGAGCCGATCGAGCGCTGGATTGAACTCATCTTTGCGAGCACCGATTCGCTTGTTGGCTCGCGGAGTTCGTCAACTACTACGCCGTCTGCCAAGAACAGGACCCGATCGGTATAGCTCGCTGCAGTTGGATCGTGGGTGACCATCACGACCGTCTGGTTGAACTCATCGACGCTACGTCGCAAGAAGCCCAGCACTTCGGCACCGGAGGTCGAATCCAAGTTGCCGGTTGGTTCGTCGGCAAAGACGATCGCCGGTCGGCTGACTAGGGCGCGGGCACAGGCGACTCGCTGCTGCTGACCGCCAGACATTTCGTTTGGCCGGTGGCCGAGGCGGTCGGCCAACCCAACGGCCTCAATCACCGTGGCATACCAGGCAGGATCTGGCTTCTTTCCGGCAATCGACAGCGGCAGCAGGATGTTTTCTTCGGCCGTAAGGGTTGGCACCAAGTTGAACGCTTGGAAGACGAAGCCGATCTCGGTTCGGCGCATTAGTGTCAGCCTCTTGTCGTCCAAGGTCGACAGGTCGGTTTCGCCGATGACAACTTGGCCCGAGTCCGGTTTGTCGAGCGCGGCCATGCAATGCATCAGCGTGCTTTTGCCCGAGCCCGAAGGCCCCATGATTGCGGTGAACTCGCCGGCATTGATATCGACTGACACGCCGGCCAGGGCGCTGACGCGGGCGTCGCCCTTTCCATAGGTCTTGACCAGGTCGACAGTGTGGGCCGCAACAGTTGATGCCATGGGCTTGAGCCTATGGGGGCAGCGCCGACTGATCAAAAAGGCATCGCCGCACTCTCGCCGAATGCTCAATTCAGCTAGAGCCCAACGGACTCATAAATCTGATCGAGTTCGTCTAAGTAGGCGCCTTCTTCACCGCCGACCCGCTCGAATGCGGCCGCGGCGAGCGCATTGACCTCATCGGCGACCACCTCGTATCGCGCCTTCCACCGCTCGGCGTCCAGTTGCCAATAACCACAGGTGTAAAACGCTGATTGTGGCCAGTTCAGTTCGCGACGCAGGTACTTTCGCACCGCCCGGCTTGCGTGCGCTTCGCCGGCGAGCCAGACGTACCAACCGGTCGAATCTTTTGGCAACGCAAAGTCCCGGACCGCCTCGGTCATGGCGTCAGCGACCTGCAGTTCGGAGTCAACGACTTGCCAAGTCACTGACGAATTGGCCGTCGTCGGCAACGGCATCTCATCAGCGGGATCGGTGATCACCACGTGGACGTACGCCTGATGGTCGGTGGGCAGTTCTCGCAAGATTCGCGCGGCAGCAGGCACGGCAGTCAAATCGCAAACTAACAACTGCTTTCGTGCTTGTGGGTCCGGGCGATACAGGCCGTGCGGTTCGAGCACACCGACCTGATCTCCGGGCAGGCAGTTCTTCGCCCAAGCCGCTCCCGGACCAGCATCGTGCAGGACGACGTCAACATCGATTCTCATGTCGGCATCAACGAGGCGATAGTCCGAGACGGTGTAGACGCGCGGCACCAGTTCGGTTGCGCCGACAGGATAGCTAAACGACCAGTCATCGCCGATGACCGGCAATTGGACCTCGTCAATATCGTTCGGCGGCAGCAAGAGTCGCACATATTCATCGGCGATTCCGGTGCTCTGCCAACCCTCGAGACCACCGAGGGTCACCGACACCAAATGTGGTGAAAGTTCTCGGCGGCCAATGACTGTTCCAACAAATGCCTTCACTGCGGTTCCTTCAATCCGACGAACACGAATGACTTAGGTGAACCTAACAAACGATCAGCGATAGCCTCAAGGGGTGAGCGGACAGTTGCAAGTGCGAACCATCTCAGCCGAAGAACACCTCGCGTTTGTCGACGCCGTGGGAGCGGCCAGTTTCTTGCAGACTCCGGCGTGGGCCGCAGTCAAGCGTGAGTGGCGCGGCGAATCTATCGGCTGGTTTGGCGGCACTGAACTTATCGGCGTTGCCCTAGTCCTTTACCGGCAAGTGCCGAAGTTAAAGCGATACCTCGCCTATTTGCCCGAAGGCCCGGTATTGGATTGGACCGGCGATGTCGAAGCAGCGATGTCGGCGCTGGCTAATTATCTGAAGCCTCAAGGAGCCTTCGGGATCCGCATCGGCCCCGCGATCATCACCCGGCGCTGGCACGTTGCGACTCTCAAGGCGGCCTTGGCTGACGACTCGGTGAAAACGCTAACCAGCCTAACCGCAGACGAAACCAACGAATCAGCAGTCGCCGTTGGCCGTGAACTCCAGCGCCTCGGTTGGCGCGAGCTATCAGCCGAGGGCGGCTTTTCGGCCGGCCAACCCAAATACAACTTCCAATTGCGCTTGGCCGGACTTAGCGAGGATGAAGTTCTCGCCGGCATGAACCAACTTTGGCGGCGCAATATCCGAAAGGCCGCCAAGCTTGGCGTCGAGGTAACACTCGGCACGCGCGAAGACCTGGCCGACTTCCACCGGGTTTACGTCGAAACGGCCGAACGCGACCACTTCACTCCTCGACCACTTTCCTACTTCGAAACCATGTGGGACGCCATGACTGCCGAGGCGCCGAACCGGCTTCGGCTTTACCTAGCGCGTCATGAATCAGATCTGGTCGCCGCGACCACTTTGGTTCAAGTTGGCACTCACGCTTGGTACTCCTACGGCGCCTCGACCACGAACAAGCGCGAAGTTCGCGGCTCGAACGCAATCCAGTGGCAGATGATTCGCGACTCACTCGCCGGCGGCGCCGAAGTCTATGACTTGCGAGGAATCACCGACACCGTCGATCCGGCAGACCCACATGCGGGGTTGTTGCAGTTCAAAGTCGGCACCGGCGGCGAAGCTGTCGAATACCTCGGCGAGTGGGATTTGCCACTGAACCGAGCCCTTTATGCCGGATTTACCGCATATATGAAACGGCGCGGCTGAGGTCACAACCTCCTACCAAAGCAATCAGCCATGATTGACCCATGGCGTTTGACCTTTCGATTTCTGCCGAACCGTGGCAGGCGCACCTAGATTCGGTACACCTTGCCAAGCCCGGGTTGGTTCCGGTGATCAAGGGAAATGGGTACGGCCTAGGCCGGGCGCGACTGGCAGGTCAAGCGCAGCGAATGGGCGCTCCCATGATCGCGGTCGGCACCTACGAAGAGGCCGCCGAATTGCTCGCTGTATTTCCTGGCGACATTCAAGTCCTGACCCCGTGGCGGCCGTTTTCACTCAAAGTCGCTGACCCGCGAGTGATTCACACGCTCAGCCGAGTCGAAGACATCGCTGGCCTGGCCGAACAAGACTGCGGTGCCCGCATTCTACTCGAAGCCCAAACTTCAATGCGTCGCCATGGAGTCCCCCGAGGCCAACTTGGTCAAGCGGCGGCCGAACTAGCCAAATCCTCGTTGCTGCTCGAAGGGTTCGCGAGCCATCTGCCGATGGCCGGCCAAAACCTCGGTGAGGCGAACAGTTGGTGCGAGGCGCTTGGCGGATCTGGGCTCAAAACCAAGGTGTTCTACGTTTCGCACCTGACCGACACCGAATTGACCACTCTTCAAGCTCAGCACCCGCAGTTGACGATCCGACCACGAATCGGCACTTCACTTTGGCTAGGTCGACTCGACACCTTCGAGGTAACCGCGACCGTTCTAGACGTTCACGAAATATCACGCGGCGACCGAGTTGGCTACCGCCAAGACAAAATCAAGAAGTCCGGCCAGGTCGTGGTCGTTGCCGGTGGAACCAGTCACGGCATTGGCTTGGAGGCCCCTCGTGCCGTGTCGTCGGTGAAGGACAGCGCCAAAGCAGCCGCCAAAGGTGTCTTAGCCGCCAGCGGGCGGGCGTTGTCACCATTCTTCGTTGCCCAAACTCAAGCTTGGTTCGTCGAACCACCGCATATGCAGGCCAGCATGATCTTTTTGCCCAAAAACCTTGAAGCACCGAAGGTGGGCGACCGGCTAGCGGCTCAAGTCCGCTACACGATCGCCTCCTTCGATTCGATCAATCTCAGTTAGCCCAACTACGGCGTTGGAAAATCTGTCGGTGTGGTCGTTGGTGCGGTCGTCGGCGGGACTGTTGGGACCGTGGTCGGCGGGACCGTCGGCTGCTCGGTCGGCTCAACAGTTTGAGTCGGCGTCGGCTTTGGTTTCGGCTTCGAGTTTTCGGGCCGAGTGCGGATCGTGGTTCCTTCTTCTGCCTTGATGTTCGCGCGTTTGGCGAACGAACCACACTCCGAACCAGCAAGCGCCTGATCCATGTATGCCCGGAAAGTCTTTGCCGGGTAGGTGCCACCGTAGAACGGGTTTAGGTAGCCTTCAAGTTCCTCGTTGCCCTTACCGCGGTTGTACATCACTGCGGTCGCCAACTTCGGCGTCGCGCCGACGAACCACGAAGAAGACACTCGGCTGTCAGCACCACTGCCAGCCGTCGCGGTACCGGTCTTACCAGCAGTCGGACAGATGGTTCGGCCTGACTTTCCGGTTCCGGAGCGAACCACAGTCTGCAGCGCGGCCAAAGTATCGGCTGCGACCTTCTCATCAATCGACTGAACGGTCGCCACGTTGTGCTTGTAGAGGCTCCCGCCGCGGCGCGGATCGACTCGTTCGATCACAAACCAGTCGGCCCGCTTGCCATCGGCAGCCAAGGTGGCATACGCATTTGCCATGTCGATCGGGGCCACTGGCGCGTAACCGAGTGAAACGCCGAGCACCGGGCTGATCTCATCGAGAGTGCTCTCTGGAATGCCGGCCTCACGTGCCGCAGCCAAAATCTTGTTAGGGCCGTCCTCCATCTGATCGGTCAGATCAGCGAAGGCCGTGTTGACTGAATTCTGGGTTGCCTGTTCGAGATTCACGTACCCATATGAACGCCCGAGGCTGTCGCCCTGGTTTTCGATCTTGTCGTCACCGATCGAGAGCGGCGAATTTCCATTCAGTCTCGTTTGGAGGCTGTAGCCATTTTCCAATGCCGCAACCACCGCGAAGGCTTTGAAAGTAGAACCCGGCTGAGTCTTGAGCGTCGCCCAGTTCAACTGACTCTTCACGTAGTCTGGGCCGCCGTAGAGCGCGCGAACCGCACCGGTGCCAGGCTGAACCGAAACGACCGCCGTATGGAGTTCATCAAGGCCCTTTGGCCGAATTTCTTTCACTGCTGCGACCGCATCGGCCTGCTTATTCTTGTCGAAGGTCGTGACAATCTTTAGTCCACCACCGTCGATCTCTGAATCCAAGAAACCAATCGATCGCATCTGCTGCCTCACAACCTCAAGCAGATAGCCCTTCGTGCCGCCGAATCGGTCGTTGACCTTTTGCTTCTGGAATTTTGGCAGGTTCCCTTTGGCCTTTAGGTACTCGCTGGAATCTATTGCCTGTTCCTTGTACATGCCCTCGAGGACATAGTTGTACCGCGGGAGGATTCGGTCTTTGCCGCCGTCGACGAACGGGTCGAAATAAGACGGGCTGTTGACCACAGTCGCCAAAAATGCCGCCTCCCGAAGGTTTAGTTCTGCGGCCGGTTTCCCGAAATAGGTTTGCGATGCGACTTCAATGCCGTAGGCACCGTTGCCGTAGTAGATGGTGTTGAGGTAGCCCTCAAGGATTTCGGACTTGGTCAACTGATTGTGGATCTTGACCGACAAGATCGCTTCTTTTACCTTGCGGACGTATGAACGATCTTGATTCAGGTAGAGAATTTTGACGTACTGCTGCGTAATCGTGGAGCCGCCGCCGGTGATTTGTCCACTTGTCGCGTTGTTCCGGGCGGCTCGGACGATTCCTCGAAAATCGATCCCACGGTTCTCCCAGAATGACCGGTCTTCGGCCGCGACAACCGCGTCTTTCATGACCTGTGGGATCTCGTCATAGGTCAGGCTCTGACGGTCCTGTTTGGAGAAGCTGCCGATCTTGGTTTTTCCGTCGGAGTAGTAAACGTTCGTGGTCTCAGTCTTGAAATCAGCATTCGGGTCCGGAATGTCAATCAAGACATAGAGCGCAAGGACGCCCAACACGCCGGCAACTAGTCCGCAGGTGCCCAAGAACAACAGCCAACGAAGGGTCTTGACCGGCCACGACCCGTTGCCGCCAATGGCGTGGGAGAACCGCGCTAGGGGACGCTTCTTACTTGTCGTGCGCGACTTCGCCACGAATCAGTCCTTTCAATGACTGCAACTACAGCGGTCTAGTTTGCCCGGTAAACCTGAGATTGGGCTAATCGAATCACGCTGAGTTCGATTCAAAGTGAATCTCGATGTATCGTACCGATATAGCCATTCGCAATAAGGGGTGCAGGAGGCAGCGATGGCCCGCAAGGGAGCAACACTGGAGTTGGCCGTCCTCGGCCTACTTTCTGATGCCCCGATGCATGGCTACGAACTGCGCAAATACGTCAATTCCCTACTCGGCTGGACGCGTCTGCTTTCCTACGGCACGCTCTATCCCTGCCTAAAGCAGTTGACTCGAGCCGGGTACATCACTGCCACCACCGAGGCCGCACCGGCCGGAAAGCGACCAAAAATCGTTTACCGACTGACAGCCGAAGGAAAAGAACATTTCGCCGAACTCCTCGAAGAAGGCGGACCGGCGGCGTGGGACGACGAAGGTTTCGGAGTTCGGTTTGCCTTGTTTTCGCGCACCAGTTCACCAACTCGAGTCCGAATCCTTGAAGGGCGACGGTCTCGACTCGAAGAACGGCTTGAGAATGTCCGCGCCGCATCGGTTGTGCGACGCGAACGGATGGACAGCTACACCAAAGAACTTCAACGCCACGGCCTCGAATCGGTCGAGCGTGAGATCAGTTGGTTGACCGAACTGATCGACCGGGAACGCGCAGAGGCGTTCACGGAAAACGACAGCAGTACAGCTAAGGAAGAGTGAGGTCTCCATGAGCACGGAGAAGAAGGTCCGCGTCGCCATTGTCGGAGTCGGCAACTGCGCAACGTCACTTATTGAAGGCGTTGAGTACTACAAGAACGTCCCAGCCGATCAGACCGTTCCTGGCCTGATGCATGTCCAGTTTGGCGACTATCACGTCGGCGACGTCGAATTCGTCGCTGCGTTCGATGTTGATGCCAAGAAGGTCGGCTTCGATTTGGCCGAGGCAACTCGCGCCAGCGAAAACAACACGATCAAGATCACCGATGTTCCGCCCACCGGAATCACGGTTCAACGAGGTCACACCCTCGACGGCCTAGGCAAGTACTACCGGATGACCATCGAGGAGTCCGACGCCGAGCCCGTTGATGTCGTTCAGGTCCTCAAGGACACCGGTGCTGACGTACTCGTCTCCTACCTGCCGGTTGGCTCCGAAGACGCCGACAAGTTCTACGCTCAGTGCGCAATCGACGCCGGTGTTGCCTTCGTCAACGCCCTGCCCGTGTTCATCGCCTCGGATCCGGTTTGGGCCAAGAAGTTCGAAGATGCCGGCGTGCCGATCATCGGCGACGACATCAAGAGCCAGGTGGGCGCGACCATCACCCACCGCGTAATGGCGAAACTGTTCGAAGATCGTGGTGTCACCCTCGATCGCACGTACCAGTTGAATGTCGGCGGCAACATGGACTTCAAGAATATGCTTGAGCGCGAACGCCTAGAGTCGAAGAAGGTTTCGAAGACTCAGGCAGTCACCTCGAACCTCACCGGCCCGCTGGCCGGAAAGGTCGACGACAAGAACGTCCACATTGGCCCCAGCGACTACGTCGCCTGGCTCGACGACCGCAAGTGGGCGTACGTCCGCCTCGAAGGCCGCGCCTTCGGTGACGCCCCATTGAACCTCGAGTACAAGCTAGAAGTTTGGGATTCGCCGAACTCCGCTGGCATCATCATCGACGCCATCCGGGCTGCAAAGATCGCTAAGGATCGCGGCATCTCTGGTGCGCTGTTGTCGGCTTCGTCTTACCTGATGAAGTCCCCGCCAGAACAGCGCGAAGACGGCGAAGGCCGTAGCCGCCTTGAAGCGTTCATTCGCGGCGAAGAAGAGCGCTGATCAGCTAAACATCGAAAAACCCGCCTCGGTTGGACTGGACCTTCCTAACCCGAGGCGGGTTTTTCGCGTCTAAAACCGAACAGTAAAGACCTTCTAGTGTGCTGATTCGACGCCGCGAACCCGGTTGATTCCCGAGATGATTGCGACCAGGACCGCGCCGACCACTAGGCCGAGTGTTGCTGAGGCGAGCGTGTTCGCCAGCCACTCGAATGCCTCGTCTGCAACTGGCATGACGCCAGCGATCCAATGCTCGAGGTCATGGACCGCACCGTAGAGGGTGTGCCAGCCAAGGTCGTCCAACCCGACCAGCAGAATGTGGCCACCAACCCAGAGCATTGCCGCCACCCCAATCACCGACAAGGCACCCATCACCTTGGGCATTGCCTTGACCAGCAACAATCCGGTCTGCTGTGAAAACTTCGACGTTCGACCGGCTAGCTTCAACCCAAAGTCGTCCATCCGAACGATCAAGGCCACAACCCCGTAAACCAGTGCGGTGATCAGCAAAGCGACTATCGCCAAAATGATCGCCCGTGAAAGCAGTGGCTCCTCAGAAACCTCGTTGAGCGCGATCACCATGATTTCGGCCGACAAGATGAAATCGGTTCGCGTTGCGCTTGAGACGATCTGCGCCTCGGCCTCCGGGCCCCGCTGTGAGGCCGGAGTTTTCGATACTTCGTGCGCAGGCTTCAACGCATGCCAGATCTTTTCGGCGCCTTCATAACTCAGGTAGGCGCCGCCGACCATCAAGAGCGGAGTCAACAACATCGGCAGAAACTGGCTCAGTAGCAGTAGCGCCGGCAAGATGAAGATCAGTTTGTTGCGGATTGAGCCTTTGGCGATCCGCCCAATGATCGACAATTCGCGGTTCGGCTCTATGCCATCGACGTAGCGTGGCGTAACGGCCGCATCGTCGACGATGACCCCGGCGGCTTTCGCGCTCGCCTTGCCGGTCGCGGCGGCTACGTCGTCTACCGAAGCGGCCGCCAACCGAGCAAGCGCCGCGACATCATCGAGCAGCGCAAAAAGTCCGCCGGCCATTAGTTGCTGCTCAGTTTCGCCAAGATCACCAGTAAAGAATAGGGTGATTCTCGTGAGAATCGGCTTCGGGATCGACGTTGGCGGCACTGGAATCAAGGGCGCGCCGGTGGATTTGGACTCAGGAAACTTAACCGCGGATCGATTTCGAATCCCCACACCCAAACCAGCCACCCCACTTGCCGTCGCCGACATAGTTGGCCAAATCATTTCCCACTTCCCGCAGGCGAGCCAGGTCAGCCAGATCGGTGTGGCAATTCCGGCCGTCGTTCGCCGTGGCGTGGCTGGTTCGGCCGCCAATATCGACAAAACGTGGATAGGCACCGACGTAGACGCCGTGTTTACCAAGCACCTCGGCCGCGAAGTTCACGTCGTAAACGACGCCGACGCCGCCGGGGTTGCCGAGTACGAGCATGGGGCGGCCCGCGGCGAATCCGGATTAGTTTGTGCAATCACCTTGGGCACTGGAATTGGTTCGGCATTGATCCACCGCGGGGTGCTAATCCCCAATTCTGAATTCGGTCACCTCGAAGTCGATGGTCACCGGGACGTGGAAAGGTGGTGCGCCGCCAGCGTCCACGAGAACGAAGGACTTAGTTGGCAGCAGTGGGCCAGCAGACTGCAGAAGTACTTCACCCACCTCGAGCAACTGATTTCCCCGGATTTGTTCGTAGTTGGCGGCGGCATCAGCAAGCAGGCCGAGGAGTTCTTGCCACTGTTGAACCTAAAAACTCCGATCGTGGCCGCCGCACACCGAAACAACGCCGGAATCATCGGCGCGGCCACGCTGGGCATCAACGGAACCTACTGACGCCGATCGGGCGAAACTTCAGCACCAGTTCACCCGTAGAATGACTCCTTGTGGCTGATTTGACCGCGCACGAGAGACGGCGCCTCGACGAACTGCTGCGCTCCCAACCGATCCTCGGTCAGGTGGGCGCACTATTTGCCGACGCTGGACAAGAGTTAGCTCTGGTCGGCGGTCCGGTCCGCGACGCTCTTTTAGGTCGAGCGGTGACTGATCTGGACTTCACCACTTCGGCCACGCCCGAGCAGATCGAAGAAATCGTCGGTAATTGGGCAGATGCAACTTGGGACGTTGGTCGCGAGTTCGGCACGATCGCTTTGCGAAAAGGCGAGCACCAACTCGAAATAACCACCTACCGCGCAGACGAATACGACCCCGCTTCACGCAAACCGACGGTGGCTTTTGGAACTCGCCTCGAAGATGACCTAGCCAGGCGAGATTTCACCGTCAACGCGATGGCTGTCCGGCTGCCAACAGCCGATTTCGTCGATATTCACGGTGGGCTCGACGATCTGGCAGACCGGACGATCCGAACGCCGATCGGTCCTGAGATCTCGTTTGGCGACGACCCCTTGCGAATGATGCGCGCGGCCCGGTTCGTTGGCCAACTAGGTTTCATCGCCGCGCCTGACGTCACCGCGGCGATGACCCAAATGGCCGACCGGATCTCGATCGTTTCGGCCGAACGGGTGCGCGACGAACTGTCTAAACTGCTGCTTTCGCAAAATCCAGTAGCCGGACTTCGAGTGCTGGTCGAAACCAAATTGGCCGAACAGGTTCTACCTGAACTTCCCGCCTTGGAACTCGAGCGCGACGAACACCATCGCCACAAAGACGTCTACGAACACTCATTGACCGTCCTTGAACAGGCGATAGATCTTGAATACCGTCTCGACACCGCGCCCGATCTGACGATTCGGTTGGCCGCACTCCTGCATGACGTCGGCAAGCCGAAAACCCGCAGGTTTCAAAACGATGGCTCAGTCACGTTCCACCACCACGACGTCGTCGGCGCAAAACTTACGAACAAGCGGATGCGGGCACTGCGATACCCAAACGATTTGACCGACGACGTGACCAAACTCGTGGAGTTACACCTGCGGTTCCACGGGTACGGCACCGGCGAATGGACCGATTCGGCAGTTCGCCGCTACGTGCGCGACGCCGGCGATCAACTCGAACGCCTCCACATCCTCACCCGCGCCGACAGCACCACCAGGAATCCGCGCAAGGCGCTCAAGCTCCAGCGCACCTATGACGATCTTGAGGCTCGGATCGGCCAACTAAGTGCGGCTGAGGAACTCAAATCAATTCGGCCAGATCTGGACGGCAACGAAATCATGGAGATTCTGGGGGTTGGTCCGGGCCGAGAAGTCGGCGAGGCCTACCGGTTCCTACTCGATCTTCGACTGGACCGAGGACCACTGCCCAAAGAGCAAGCGATCGAGGCCCTCTCGGCTTGGTGGGCAGCACGCTGAGGCCTGCGACAACCTGCAACTTCACTGACTACTGGCTTTGGGCCACTACGATGACGTGGTGACTTTGAAGCCGATCTGGACCGCGATCGCGGTTGTCGTTTCATTGTTCCTTTTTGCTCCCCCCGCCTCGGCCGCTGACACCGCGGCCCTAACAGCTCAAATAGACCAAATTTCGCCATCGAATCTGGCTTCTGGAAAGCAGATTCGACTCGGCGGCGTCGTCCGAAATACCGGCTCAACGACTTGGACCTCCGTCCAGGCATATCTGGTGATGCCGCGGACGGGTTTCACCTCAAGAAGTGAACTCGAAGACGCGATCAAGGAAGGTCGGTCATATACCGGCGAACGGGTTGTCGAGGTTGGCCGCTTTGCTGAACTCGACTCCCTGACCCCCGGCCAAAGCAAGCGATTCGAAATAAAGGTGCCAGTAAAAGCCCTCGGTTTGACCGGCGCCGAAGGCATCTACCCAGTTGGCGTTCAGATCCTCGCCACCGATCATCACGGCGTCCGCTCCAACGATGCCGTCGCGCGCGCCACAACCTTCATTCCGTTGATTTCAGAACCTAAATCCCCGACTCCCGCGGGTCTGGTTTGGCCATTCACTCTCACTTCAGAGTTAAGTCGGGACCAACTCGGTGCACTCGCAAATTCGGTCGCCACCGGCAGGTTGCGGCGCTACCTCGATGCGGCCATTGCCACGGTTCCTGCAGGCCGGACCATCGTTTTCGATCCGGCATTACTCGACCTTCTTAGCGAACTGACCGACGAAGAGAATCCTCCTGCGGGGATTGATTTGACGAACGAACAAGTTAAAGGCGTGAGCGTCTGGTTGAAGGATTTTCGCGAATTGGCGAATTCCTCAACGACTTGGGTTGTCGGCTATGACCGACCAGACGAACTCGCCTTCAGTCGCCACCGAGAGCACTCGAATGTGCTGCTGGACCGAGTCAAGGCAGCAACGACTAACACTTTGACTGAGCAGGCCATTTCGGGATCGTTAGCAAGTTGGCCGACGATCACCGGGGTGACCAACCAAGTGTTGGACGACATTCGCTCGCGCGCGAACACTCCGGTTGTGGTTTCGCGGAGCACCGTACCCGATTGGGTTGGCGATGCTGGGTCCGTTGCCACAGTCAAAACCCCAAGTGGGGTAACCAACCTCGTGATCAATGGGGCTTTGGCCGATCCTCCGGGGGAGGAAACACCAGCTACCCTTCGCCAACGAATCCTCACCGACGCGGCCCTGGCCCAGTTCAGCAAGCGAGAAAACAGTCAGTCCCGAGCTGATGCGTTGACTTTCGTTGACCCTTCTTGGGATCCGGGACTAAATGCTGGTCCAAACCTCGCCTTGGCCCTGACTGCCAACGAGTCAGGCGGACTAAGTGAACCTGTGACCGCCGCGAAACTGCTGAGCGACTCTCCGCCGCCATACACCGGAAAAGTTCCGAGTTCGGTTGCAACCAAGTCGTTGACTGCTGCCTACCTTTCAGACGTGGCAACCTGGTCAGAACTAGCAGGAAACCTCGATTCGATCGTCGTCGGCAGCGACTCGTCGACTACTGATAGCGCCATCGCGACCGCTGTTTCAGTTCGCTGGCGCGCCGACTTGAAGAAGGCTTCGGCCCTCGTCAGTGGACAGATCAACCAGCTTCAAGCGACGTTCGCCAAAATCAAGATCGAAAGTCCGTCGGCAATCACGCTCAGCAGTAGCCGCGGTGGCTTCCCGCTAACTGTGGTGAACGGAACCTCGCACGAGATCAAGGTTGGCCTGCAAGTCACGGCCGAAAACGACTCCATCAAGATCGCCGACACGCCGCCTGTGCGGATCGCTGCCGGTGACCGGCACACCGTCACGGTTGAGGCCGACCTCGGCGAACAGAACTCCAGCACAGTCAGCGCCAGGTTGGTCTCGGTGGACGGTCAACTAGTCGGCGAGGAAGCGGTTTTCAATGTTCGCTCCAGCAAAGTGAGCTTGATCGTTTGGCTCGCGATGGGAATCGCGATGATCGGCGTGGTCGCTACCTTGGGCAGGCGTTTCTTCGGCGGGCGGCGAGTCCGTGAGTGACGCGCGCCTTGCTCGGGCATCAGCATGGATGGCCCTAGGCACAATCGTTTCGCGAATCACCGGGATGTTCCGGTCGCTTCTACTGTTGGCCGTCATCGGTACTGCTCTAAACGGCACTATTTTCAACGTCGCAAACTCGATCCCGAACTCGCTCTACATTCTGGTCGCCGGCGGCGTTTTCAACGTGGTACTTGTTCCCCAGCTAGTGCGCGCGATGAAGCTCGATGCCGACGGCGGGGACGCCTACGCGAACCGGGTAATCACCTTGGGCTTGCTGGTTTTGAGTGTGGCCACGGTGATTTTGATGATCGCTGTCCCGTGGCTGCTGCATATCTTCTTCAAACCAGAACTTTTCACTCCCGAGTTCACGGTCCAGCGCCAATCAGCCCAGTTGCTGACGATACTTTGCATGCCGCAGGTCTTCTTTTACGGCGCGTTCGTGCTGGTCGGCCAGATCCTGAACTCGCGCGAGCGGTTCGGTCCGATGATGTGGGCACCGATCATCAACAACTTGATCGCCATTGGTGTGCTGGGCCTTTATGCGGTCATTTTCGGTATCGCCGAACCAAAGGCCGCTGACGGGTTCAGTTCAGCCGAAGCGCTGCTTCTTGGGCTCGGGTCGACTGCCGGGATAGCGATCCAGGCGCTCGTGTTGCTGCCGTACCTTCGCCAAGTAGGTTTCCGTTACCGCCCCCGCTTTGACTTTCGCGGGGTGGGTTTGGGACACACGGTCAAACTCGGCGCTTGGACTTTGGCCTTCATCGTGGTCAATCAAATCGCCTACTTCTCGATTCTTCGCATTGCCACCGGCGCTGACCTTGAGGGAGCCAAACGTCGAGTAGCCAGTGCCGGCCAAGTGGTTTACGACGTCGGCTTTTTGATTACTCAAGTTCCTCACGGGGTGATCACCGTTTCGCTTGCCACAGCGATGATTCCGACGCTGGCCGCTCTTGCTGCTGAACAAAACCTCGGTCGGCTGCGACTGGAGTTAGGCCGGACAATCCGGCTGACGCTAATGCTCGTTGCCCCAATAGCCGTGGCGGTGGCCTGCCTTGGGCCGCTAATCGCCGCCGTTCTGGCTGGTTTTGGCGCTGCCAGAGGCAACACGGACGCCATCGGTGCCACGGTTTCGGCCTTCTCGCTCGCGATGGTCATGTTCAGCACCCACTACCTAGTTTTGCGCGGCTTCTACGCCATGGAGGACACTCGCTCGCCATTTTTCATCCAGGTCGCTATCGCTTCGGTAAACGTGGCCCTAGCACTTCTTTTCACCTTCGATGCCGCACCGATCGAAGTGTCAACCCGACTCGCTTTCGCCTATGGCTTGGCCTATACCGCCGGCCTGACTATTTCTGTGTTCGTTCTTTCGCGGCGAATCGGTCGACTTGCCGATCGCGAGATGGTCAGTTTTGTTGCCCGACTCGGGGTGGTTCTGGTCCTGACGGCCACGGTTTTGCTTGGTAGCCGTTGGGTTTGGGAAACCTTGATTAGTTCGGGCACAAACAGTTGGTTTGGTTCGCTAGCTGAAATGCTCGTAATTTCGCTCCTTGGCGTACTTGCCGTCTTTGGTGGAGCGCGGCTTTTGCGACTGGCCGAACTCAGATATGTAATCTCGTCGGTACTGCGGCGCTAACGCCCTTACGATGAAGTCATCGGGCGGGCACGAAGTCGAGGAGTTGTGATGAGCGAGCGGCGCGCGCACGTCTCTGGCGACGTGTTGGCTGGCCGGTATGAACTTGCCGATTTGGTAAGTGAAACCCTCGGAGCAAAGAACTGGCGAGCCGTCGACCTAGTCCTGCATCGAAATGTTCGAGTAGAAATTCTAGCCTCGGACGATCCTCGAGCAGAGAACTTTCTGGACGCGGCAAGAACATCAACCGAGGTAACTGACCACCGGTTCTTGCGAGTGCTTGACCTACTTCACGATGAGGACGGCGCGCATGTCGTCGTTCGCGAATGGGCCAAAGCCACCGCGCTGAGCCATGTGCTGGATCAGTCTCCGATTCCTAACCGTCGAGCGGCAGCAATCGTCGCTGAGGTCGCCGAATCAATCGCTCACGCCCACGAATCGCAGATATTTCACCGGCGACTGACCCCGCACCAAGTCCTATTGAAACGATCTGGCGCAGTGCGAATTGTCGGTCTAGGGGTAGCAACTGCGCTGGCGCCGGTCGATCATCTTGATTCAGCCGACGATCTTGAGTCCTATCGGGCCGCAGACGTCACTGCGATCGGGAAACTCCTATATGCCTGCCTCGTCAGTAGGTGGCCTGGTGGACACGTCGATGGCCTTCGGGCCGCGCCCACCGTACACGGACACTTTCTGCGCCCCAGGCAGGTGCGTGCGGGTGTTTCACGCGACGTCGACTCAATCTGTGACCGTATTCTTGAGCCGTGGCGTCACCCTCGAAATGCGCTCACCAGTGCTGCTGAAATTGCCCGTGAACTCTATGCGATTTCAGAAGGGCCAATTGACTTGGCCGAGGATGTAGGCGAGTTCGATGTGGTCTCTGAGGACTTGTTGCGCTTAGATCCAGTAGTTGAACCATCTGGGCCGCCACCTGGGCTGGAACCACCTCGGCGGCGCCCAAAAGCCTTTGAACCGAAGCCGCCTTCTCGCCTAGACCGCTACCTCGTTCGAGCGAAGTCAATGACCCGCGGTGACCGAGCCCTCGTCACCATTGGTCTGCTGACTGCGCTAGCGCTGGTCTCCATCATGGCTTTCCTAGTCGGCAAGGAGTTCGGCCGCGAGGCCGAACCGCTGCTCGGTCAAGCTTCCCACGATCCGGTAAGAGTTCTTCAGATTGATCGGATCGTCGATTTTGATCCTCAAGGCGATGACCTCAAAGAGAATCCAGAGCAGACGAAGAACCTGCTCGACACCGATCCTGCTACCGGGTGGCAAACTGCTGTGTACTTCAACCGACCAGATTTGGGTGGCCTGAAAGACGGCGTTGGTGTGATTCTCGACTTGGGCCTAGTGCGTGACGTTAGTCAAGTCCGACTCCAACTAGTCGGGGCTCCCACCGACATTTCGATTCTGATTGCGCCACCAGCGCGAAGAAGCGTGCCAACGAAACTCTCCCAGTTGCGCGACGTCGCCGCGTTAAATGGCGCTGGCACAGATGTCGCCGTCGGGTTGCCGGCAAATAGTCGTACCCGTTTCGTCACCGTCTGGCTTCGGTCCGTGCCGCAAATCGCCGATGGCCAGTTCCGTGGTGAGATCCGCAGCGTGACCGTTCGTGGTCGTTGATGGACTAGGGCGCGGCTACGGAACAAAGACCGCCTAGAATCCGTTGCAGTACGTGAGCCCAACTGAAAGTACGCCCAAATGACTGCTGCAACTTCTGATTCCATCCGCAACCTAATCATTATCGGTTCTGGTCCGTCTGGTTATACCGCCGCGATTTACGCTGCCCGCGCCAATTTGGAACCGCTCGTGTTTGAAGGTTCGGTCACCGCCGGTGGCGCCCTGATGAACACCACCGAAGTGGAAAATTTCCCCGGTTTTCCAGAGGGAATCATGGGTCCGGAGTTGATGGACAACCTTCGTGGGCAAGCCGAGCGGTTCGGTGCTGAATTGGTCGCCGACGATGTTACTTCGGTCAACTTGACCGGCGAGGTGAAGGAAGTCTCGCTCGCCGATGGCAGCGTCTACTACGCCCACGCGGTGATTCTGGCTACCGGTTCTGGGTACCGCAAGTTGGGTATCGATGGCGAGGATCGTCTTTCGGGCCGCGGCGTCAGTTGGTGCGCCACCTGCGACGGCTTCTTCTTCCGCGGCAAAGACATCGCGGTTGTCGGTGGTGGCGATTCGGCCGTCGAGGAAGCTACGTTCCTGACGCGGTTCGCTAACAAGGTGACGCTGATCCACCGCCGTGACGAGTTGCGTGCCAGCAAGATCATGATTGATCGCGCCGTCGCCAATGAAAAGCTCGAGTTCGCGTGGAATAGCCAAGTCGATCAGATTGTCGGCACCGACACCCTTGAGTCCGTGGTTCTGCGCGACACTGTCACCGGCGAGACGCGCAGCCTTGCGGTTAGCGGCTTGTTTATCGCTATCGGTCACGACCCCCGTTCTGAACTCTTGGTCGGCCAGGTTGATTTGGACGATGAAGGTTATGTGCTCACTCAGGCCGGCTCTACCCAGACAAATTTGCGCGGCGTTTTTGCTGCTGGCGACCTCGTGGATCACACGTATCGTCAAGCCATCACCGCAGCGGGCACTGGCTGCCAGGCGGCATTGGATGCCGAGCGTTTCCTGGCTGACCTTGAATCCACTGTTTCCCTGCAATCTGCGGCTCTTTGAGCCCAAATAACCGACCTAAGGAGAAAATCTATGGCTGAGATTACTGCCGTAACCGATGCTGACTTCGAGGCGAAGGTCCTCAAGGCGACTGGCCCAGTTCTGGTTGATTTTTGGGCAGCGTGGTGCGGTCCTTGCCGTCAACTCGCCCCTATCCTCGAAGAGATTGCCGCTGAGAAGGGGGAGGCGCTGACCATTGTGAAGATGGATGCGGATGCGAACCCGGTGACTCCGGCCCAATACCGCGTAACCGGCCTACCGACGATGAACCTTTACCTCAACGGTGACCTAGTAAAGTCGATTGTCGGTGTGAAGCCGAAGTCGGCGATTTTGAAGGATCTTGCTGATTTCGTTTCCTGATCTAGCCAATGAAGCCACTTGTCGATTTGTCGACAAGTGGCTTTATTGTTTTATGACCGGTTGTCGCCCTTGATCGAGGGGTCCATCAGGTCCACGATTCGCTCCAAATCCCCAATCGTGGCGAATTCGACGACAATTTTGCCCTTGGATTTACCGAAATCAACCTTTACTCGGGTATCGAACCGTTCAGATAGCCGGTGGGAGAGCTCGGCAATTCGTGGAGACGTAGGCCTGGTCGCCATTTTCCTCGCGGCCGGGGTCGAGTCTTCATCCCCAAACCGCACGATTTCCTCTAGTTGGCGAACAGAAATCCCCTCGGCAACCACCCGCGATGCCAATCGATCTTGCAATTCCGGGTGTGGCACTGAAAGCAGGGCGCGAGCATGGCCAGCCGACAAGACCCCGGCTGCTACTCGCCGCTGTACCGCAGGTGGAAGTTTCAACAGCCGAATCGTGTTGGCTATTTGCGGACGTGAGCGGCCAATTCGAGCCGACAACTCCTCTTGCGTACAGCCAAAATCTTCAAGTAGTTGCTGGTAGGCCGCCGCCTCTTCAAGCGGATTGAGTTCACTGCGATGGAGATTCTCCAGCAGTGCGTCACGAAGCAGATCCTCGTCGGTGGTATCTCGAACAACTGCAGTTATCTTTTCGAGACCGGCCTTCTGAGTCGCACGCCAGCGGCGCTCACCCATGATCAATTCGTAGGACTCTGAGCCTACTTCGCGGACCACGATCGGTTGGAGAAGACCGATCTCTTTAATTGAGTGAACCAACTCGGCCATGGCTTCTTCATCAAAAACGTGGCGTGGTTGGCGTGAGTTGGGCTTGATCTGCCCAACTGGGATCTCGCGCAGTTGAGCGCCTTCGACTTCGGTAAGTCCAGCGGTCTGCGCTGCTGCGGCCGAAGTAGGGATAAGCGCTGAAAGTCCGCGCCCAAGACCTGGACGTGGTTGATTTTGCCTTGGATTACTCACAGGCCTGCTCCTTGGTCGGACTTATTTGCTCCCTGGACCGCAATTTCACGAGCTGCTTCGAAATAAGAGAGCGCTCCAGTCGAATATGGATCATAAGTGATGATCGACTGACCAAAACCTGGTGCTTCACTGATTCGCACTGAGCGTGGGATCGCTGTCGAGAGCACCCGGTCATCGAAGTGCCCCCGAACTTCTGCTGCCACGCTCGCTGAAAGGTTCGTTCGGGCATCGTGCATCGTAAGCAAGATCGTCGAGATGTCCAGTTCAGGGTTTAGATGCTGCTGTACGAGAGAAATGTTGTTCACGAGTTGGCTCAACCCCTCAAGCGCGTAGTACTCGCACTGGATCGGAATCAGCACCTCGCGGGCAGCAACCATCGCATTAACAGTGAGCAAACCGAGCGAAGGTGGGCAATCAATGAACACGTAGTCCACATCTGAACCGATCGTCCTCAGGTATTTGTCGATCGCTTCTCTTAGACGCTGTTCGCGGTGCTCAAGCCCGACGAGTTCAATCTCGGCGCCCGCCAAATCGATTGTGGCTGGAACAACCCGAAGGTTCGGCAGGTCTGGGCTTACCTGAACCGCCTGAGCAATCTGCATTGCGTCGAGCAGCACTTCGTATGTTCCTGGCGTACCTGATGCGTGGGGCACGCCGGCCGCTGTCGAGGCGTTTCCCTGCGGGTCTAGGTCTATCAACAGAACCTTTAGACCACGCTCAGACATGGCCGCCGCCAGATTGACCGAGGTGGTCGTTTTTCCGACGCCGCCCTTTTGGTTCGCGACCACGAAGATTCTGGTCGAGGTAGGCCGGTCGTAGTCGCCGACCTTGGCTAGCTTCGCAACTAGTTCAACGTGTTCATTTGCTTGATCAGCTAGGGGAGTCTGACTGGAAGTGCTTGATTGCTCTTCTGCAAAGTCTGCTGCCGTCGGAATTGTCACCCGAACTCCTGTCGTGTTTCACGTGGAACATTCGCCTTAACGGCGCTCAATTTCAACCATCGTGGTCGGGACTTCAAGTCCCCATTGCTCACCGTAGGTGGCAACCACGATTTCGCCAGCTTTTAGTCGCCCGAGTGTAGCGCGAGCCGCTTCGATCTCATCGGCGGCCGACTGTCCTTTCAACGCGAGTAGGTAGCCACCAGGCTTTACCAACGGCATACACCAGCGCGCCAGCTTCTCGAGACCTGCCACTGCCCGTGCGGTCACTACATCGAAGGTCTCGGATACTTCTTCAGCACGCCCACGAAACACTGTGACGTTCGAGATCCCAAGCTCGACGCATACTTCTTCGAGAAAGGTCGTCCGGCGCAGCAACGGTTCAACCAGAGTCACCTTCAGGTCAGGGCGTGCAATCGCCCAGACCAACCCCGGCAAACCAGCACCCGAACCGACATCTGCCACCGTGGAGTTAACCGGAACTCGTTCTAGGGGAGCAGCGGAATTGAAAAGGTGGCGCTCCCAGAGTCGATCGACTTCACGAGGTCCGATTAGACCGCGCTCAACGCCGGCTGTCGCCAAAAGGTCGGCGTAGCGCTCTACTAAATCCAGCCGGTCACCAAAGGCTGTTTCACGTGAAACAGTCACGCTGACGGCAAGATTACGACGTGACGAGAATTAGTAGCACCCTCAGACTCACTGCGTAGGCCGGCGGCCGCAACGGTGTCGTGAATGACTTTCCGCTCAAATGGAGTCATCGGGTCGAGTGCCACCTGCTCGGCACCGTCCTTGATGGCCTCAATGGCCTCATTTGCGATCGCGACGAGTTCGGTCTTTCGAGTCGCTCGATGTCCAGCAATATCTAGCATCAACCGACTGCGTTCGCCGGTTTGCCGGTAAACCGCAAGGCGAGTGAGTTCTTGAAGAGCATCCAAGACCTGCCCATTGGAACCAACTAGGTGATCTAGGTTTCCACCAATGATCTCAACGGCGGCGCGATCTCCGTCGACATCGATGTCGATGTCCCCGTCTAAGTCAGCGATGTCTAGGAGTTCTTCGAGAAAGTCAGCGGCGATGTCACCCTCGCGCTCCAAATCAGTTCCACTCATTCGTCCGACTCCTTCTATTCCTTGGCATTCTTTTGCGGGCTGCCACCAGAATTCTTGCGCTGATCGCGCGACTTCTTCTTGGGCTGTTGACGGGTATTTTTCAACTCGGCTGCTTCGTCCTTCGCTGCCTGAACTGGATCAACCTGGACGGTTTTGCCTTTTGCCAGGTCGCGCTTCTGTTTGGCAGCGAAAGCTGGGGTGCCAGGCGCTGGGTTGTTGCGAATAACCCAGAACTGCTGTCCCATCGTCCAAAGGTTCGAGGTGGTCCAGTAAATCAAAACACCGAGCGGGAAAGCCACACCCGAAATTGCGAACACGACGGGCAATACGTAAAGCAAAAGTTTCTGCTGTTGCGCGAACGGCCCGTTCAGTGCCTCCGGCGGCATGTTCTTGGCCATCAATTGCTTCTGTGTCAGGAACTGCGTGGCGCACATCATGATGACCATCGACATCGCGATGATCTTAGTTTCGAGGTTGTCGCTACTTACGAAAGTGTCGGCAATCTTGCCGCCCATCCACTCCGCGTTCTGCAAGGACGCAGCTTGTTCGCCAGAAAGGAAGCCAAGCGCGCCAGCGGCACCATTTCGCGAAGCCTCGTTGATGACCCGGAACAGTGCGAGAAAAATCGGCATCTGCAGTAGCAGTGGCAAGCAGGAGGAGAACGGGTTGGTTCCAGTCTCCTGGAACAGCTTCATCTGCTCCTGAGCAAAACGCTCACGGTCGTGACCGTACTTTTTGCGAAGGTCCTGCAACTGCGGCTGAATCAATTGCATGTTTCGGCTCGAGTTGATCTGTTTGACGAACAACGGGATCAACATCGCCCGGACCGTCAACGTCAAGCCGACGATCGACATGGCCCAAGTCCAGCCAGAGTTAGGATCTAAAACCTGGGAAAAAAGCCAATGCCAAACCAGGATGATCCCTGAAACGAAGTAATACAGCGGCGTCAGGATCGCCGTGAAGATCGAACCTATGAAGTCGAACATGAGTCTCCTTGGTTTCGGGCCGAATTAGGTACCGGGTCGTACCCGCCAACAGCCCAGGGGTGGCATCTAGCCAGTCGACGAACCGAAAGCCATACGCCCTTTATGGCGCCGTGAGTCTCAACTGCGTCGACGGCATATGCCGAACAACTTGGGTAATACCTACACACTTGCCCGTACATCGGGCTGATAAAAAACCGATAGCCTCGCAGGAACCAGAGTATGAGCCAACGCATCATTGCTGGATCCTGCGCGCTGCGGCCGAGATAGCTAAATCCAATTCTTCGCCCAGTTGAACTGAACTAGAACTGGCCGAACCTGGCAGGGCCCGCACAACTAGCATGCTGCCGGCCGGGACGGTCGACATTCGTTCACACATCAAATGGCGTAACCGCCGCTTCACCAGATTTCTCTCGTGGGCGTGGCCAACCTTCTTGGACACCACGAAACCGACGGAGGTTTGCTCCGTCGGTGTGGTTGGTGCGCCTAGATGAACGACAAGGTGTGGTTGAACGCCTTTGCAACCGCGACGGATTACTTGGCGAAACACCTCGCCGTCGCGCATGCGGTGCACGCGCGGCAGCATTTGCCTACCCGCTTAGGCTCAGGCCGACAGTTTCTCGCGGCCCTTACGGCGACGCGAGGCCAAGATCGAACGGCCGGCGCGCGTACGCATCCTGAGACGGAAGCCATGCTTTTTGGCGCGGCGACGGTTATTTGGCTGATAAGTGCGCTTGCTCACAACAGGTCCTCTTTAGATTCGTGATCACAACTAGCGACCACCGCTCGCCCACGATGGGAATATTCATGGGCACACGGCAGACGTCGTACAAGACGACTCCATAACGGTACGGGCGAGTTTTGACCGGGTCAAACTGACCCAACCGTCAACCCTTACCGGTTCACTCAATATCTTCTCAGTTCGACACGCCGACTGTCGCAGAAAAATTGGATCCTGGGTTGTGACCGACCTTTCATGGCTGATAGCGTCGCGGGATATCCACAGGCTAAGTCCGGGTTTTGACGCCTTTTCTTTCGAGTTAATGCACAGTATGTGGACAACGGTGTGAATAACAGCCGGTTGATCTCGACCGGATTCTCTTGGTACGTCCGAGTACTGGATTTGAATCACTAAATGACGGGAAGAAGGCTGCAGGGGTGAAAGACGTAGATCTCGAATCTGTCTGGCAGAAGTCGATCGCCACACTCTCTCCCGGCGCAAAAGTCTATGTTTACGGCGCATCACCAATCTCGATGCACGAGGGGATATTGATCGTTTCGGTCAAAAACGATCTAACTCGAGTTCAACTCGAATCGCGGGTTCGTCCTGCGTTAGAACAGGCGTTGACCAACGTAATGGGAGTCGACACCAGGTTGGTCGTGACGATCGATCCGGCACTGACAATTGAGCGTTCTGAACCGGGTTACCCAACTGTCGCCGAACAGCCACAAGTAGATAAGTCGACAAATACACAAGAATATCGTGATGAGGAAGACGAAGACGACGACAGCCTCACTCCAAGTTGGGTAAGCAGGTCAGCGGCAGCACAAGGACCGCGAAACGAAACCAGCGCGGCCGAAGCTCGACTTAACCCTAGGTATCAGTTTGAGAATTTCGTCATCGGTTCATCGAATCGATTCGCGCACGCCGCTGCCGTCGCAGCCGCCGAAGCGCCGGGAAAGGCGTACAACCCACTGGTTATCTACGGCGATTCTGGTTTGGGTAAGACTCACTTGCTGCACGCCATTGGTCACTATGTGTTGAACCTTTACCCTTCATCTCGCGTCCGATACGTCAGCAGCGAGGAGTTCGTAAACGACGTCATCAACGCAATCGGTGAGAACCGAACCCCAGCACTTCGCCGCAAATACCGCGAGGTTGACGTGCTCCTGGTCGATGACATCCAGTTCATTGAAAAGAAGGACGCGACCCAAGCCGAGTTCTTCCACACGTTCAACGCCTTGCACAACGACAACAAACAGATCGTGATGACGTCGGATCGACCGCCGGCTGAACTCAAAACGCTTGAGGATCGCCTGCGGAGCCGATTCACTTGGGGCCTGCAAACCGAAATGCTGCCGCCGGACCTCGAAACGAGAATCGCGATTCTGCGACGCAAGGCCGCAACTGAAGAACTGACTGCACCTGATGACGTCCTCGAATTCATCGCCAGCAAAGTACAAACGAACATCCGCGAACTCGAAGGTGCGCTAATCCGAGCAACAGCATTCGCGAACTTGAACGGAACCACGGTCGATCTCTCACTGGCACAAATCGTTTTGAAGGACCTGATCGCCGAGGGCGACGACCCAGAAATCACCAGCGGCATGATTCTGGCGCAGACCGCGGCTTATTCGGAGTTCTCTATCGAGGAGATCGTCGGTACGAACCGGTCACGCAACCTGGTGCTGGCACGCCAGATCGCGATGTATCTGTGCCGCGAGTTGACCGAAATGTCGCTGCCGCAGATTGCCAAGGATTTTGGTGGCAAGGACCACACCACGGTTATGCACGCCGAACGCAAGATTCGAAAGCTGATGGCCGAGAAGCGTGAGGTCTACAACCAAGTCACCGAACTTACTGCTCGGATTCGCCAACAAGCCAGGCAAGCATAAATGCTTCCCACAGTTGGGGACGAACTTGTGGATTCGACAAGAAAACAGTGAATCAACGAGTCAAAAATGTGAATGAAATGTGAACACGAAAGAATCATTCACAAGCATCCACAAGTCAACCGAGAAACGACGCACAATTTCATCCACTGGCTAAACCCAGCAGAATCAACTGAAACACCTGTTATCCACAGAATCCACACGACCTACTACGACTACGAGACTTATCTACATCCGAATCCACGACGAAGTCAGTTCGCCCCTTGGCTGTGAACAAACTCGAACCGTGGCAGGATTCAACAGGACAAATGAGAGGCGTACGCACGTGAAGTTCCGCATCGATCGAGACACCCTGGCCGACGCAGTTGGTTGGACTGCCCGCAGTCTGCCGACCCGACCGAGCGTTCCTGTGCTTACCGGACTGCTGCTTCAAACCACGGCCGACGAATTGTTGATCTCTGGTTTCGACTACGACACTTCGACGCGCGCAACACTCGCCGCTGATGTTTCCGATGAAGGTCAGGCGCTGGTTTCGGGACGCTTGCTCGCCGAAATCGTCAAGGCGCTGCCGGCCGGAAAACCCGTGGACGTATTCCACGATGGCACCAAGGTTCAGGTCACTTCGGGAAGTTCGAAGTTCAACCTGCAAACCATGCCGGTTGATGAATACCCGACACTGCCCGAAATGCCGACGGCAACAGGCACCGTCAAATCAGACGAATTCGCCACCGCAGTTGGTCAGGCAAGCGCAGCGGCTTCGCGTGACGAAATGCTGCCATTGCTGACCGGTATTCGACTCGAGCTCGAAGGCTCGAAGATCTCGTTGATGGCCACCGACCGATTCCGCGCCAGTCTGCGCGACCTCGATTGGCATCCAGAAGTTTCCGATATTTCTGCTCAAGCGCTCGTCCCGGCACGAGTTCTCTCTGACACCGCGAAGGCACTAACGGCCGGCAGCGACGTAACGATTGCGGTTTCGGCAGGCGACACCGGAGATGGCCTGATCGGTTTTGAAGGAACGGTCGCCGGTGGTCAACGCCGCACGACGACTCGCCTACTGGAGGGTGACTTCCCTCGGGTTCGCCAGTTGTTCACCGCCCAATCTGAAACCGTCGCCTACCTGTCGACCCAGACTTTGGTCGATGCAGTCAAGCGAATGGCACTGGTCGCCGAGCGCAATACGCCGATCCGGTTGTCGTTCTCCCAAGGTCAGGTTCTGCTTGAGGCCGGCAGTGGAGACGAAGCTTCGGCGTCCGAATCGATCGAAGCCACCGTCGACGGAAACGACATTTCGATCGGCTTCAACCCGACCTACCTACTCGAGGGCCTTTCGGTGATGACCGAGCCGGTCGTCCATCTAGCGTTCACCCAGCACACTAAGCCCGCCGCGATGTCTGGTGTGGCCGAAACTGGAGCAGAACCAGACGGCGCTTTCCGCTACCTGATCATGCCGGTCCGCCTGCAAAACTAAAGCCAAGACAACACCGAGAACGGGAGAATCCATGGATATTGGTTTGGTCGGACTCGGGAAAATGGGCGGCAACATGCGCACCCGGCTGCGCAATGGCGGCCTAAACGTGGTCGGTTTTGACTTTGACCAGTCACTTAGCGATGTCGCAACGCTGGCCGATTTGGTTCAAGCGTTGCCGGCGCCGCGCGTGGTTTGGGTGATGGTTCCGCACGGTGAGCCGACGAAGGCAACGATCGTTGAGCTTGCCGAACTGCTTGATGAAGGCGATCTAGTCGTCGACGGCGGCAACTCGCGCTGGACCGACGACGAGGTCCACGCCGAACTGCTGGCCGAAAAGTCGATCGGGTTTGTCGACTGCGGGGTCAGCGGCGGAGTTTGGGGACTGGAAAACGGCTACGCACTGATGGCCGGCGGCAGCACCGAAGACATTGCGAAGGTTCAGCCAGCATTCGACGCTCTTCGCCCGGATGCCGAAAACGGTTTCGTTCATGCCGGCCGAGTCGGCTCAGGACACTTCAGCAAGATGGTCCACAACGGCATCGAATACGCAATGATGCAGGCCTATGCCGAAGGATTCGAACTGCTCAGCAAAGCTGACCTGGTCGAGAATGTGACTGAGGTCTTTGATTCTTGGCGCGTTGGCACGGTGGTTCGCTCGTGGTTGTTGGATCTGCTCGTCGACGCACTGAAGGACGATCCGGGTCTTTCAAAAATTCGCGGCTACGCCGAGGATTCGGGTGAGGGACGTTGGACCGTTGAAGCTGCGATCGAGAACGCGGTGCCGGCGCCAACAATTGCAGCGTCGCTGTTCGCTCGGTTCACCTCACGCCAAGACGAGTCCCCCGCGATGCAGGCGATCGCCGCGATGCGTCAGCAATTTGGCGGCCACGCGGTTCAGTCGACCGATTAGGAAGTTGAGCACCAACCGATGCTGAGTCTGTTGCGGCTCAACTAGGCTCATGCCATGCATGTCAAAACGCTCTCGTTGATCGATTTTCGGTCATACGCCAGTGTTGATTTGCAATTAAGTGCCGGGCCGGTGGCCTTTATTGGCTCAAATGGCCAAGGAAAAACGAACCTGGTCGAGGCGATCGACTATTTGGCTGGGCTTGATTCACATCGGGTCTCTTCCGATACGCCTTTGGTGAAAGCAGGTTGCGCCCACGCAATCGTTCGGGCCAAATTGCAGCGTGAAGACCGCGAGGCCTTGGTAGAACTGGAGATCACCCCGGGCAAATCGAACCGTGCCCGGCTGAACGGTAATGCGCTACCTCGAGTTCGAGACGTCATCGGAATCGTTCGCACGGTGCTCTTTTCCCCCGAGGATTTGGCCCTGGTCAAAGGGGACCCGAGTGACCGGCGGCGCTTTCTCGATCACCTGATCGTGTTGAAGTCACCTCGACTTGCCGGCGTAAAGGCTGACTACGAGCGCGTGCTGAAACAACGAAACGCGCTGCTAAAAACCGCAGGTAGGCGCAGCAACGTCGAAATTTCAACGCTCGATATTTGGGATTCGAACTTGGCCAAGACCGGCGGCCAACTGATTGCTGCGCGCCTGGAACTGCTGGATCAACTCGGTCCGCACGTGACCGAGGCCTACCGTGACGTCGCGGCCGAGGCTGCCGACGATCGCCGCCAAGTCACCTTGACTTACAAGCCATCAGTCGAGGGAATTGAACTTCTGCGAGACCCAGCAGAGATTTCGGCCGCGCTCCAAACCGCAATCTTGGGTCGCCGCCGCGAAGAGTTGGAGCGTGGCGTGAGTTTGGTTGGCCCACACCGCGACGAACTCGGTTTGGCAATCGGCGAGTTGCCCGCCAAGGGATATGCCAGTCACGGTGAATCTTGGTCGTTGGCGTTGGCGCTGCGGTTAGCTTCGTTCTCGCTGCTTCGCCAAGACGGCGACGATCCGGTGCTGATCCTCGACGATGTTTTTGCCGAACTGGACAGCGCACGCCGGATTCGACTCGCCAAACGGGTTGCCACCGCCGAACAGGTACTGGTGACTGCCGCAGTTGAGGCCGATGTTCCCGACGAATTGCGTGGCCAAACTTTCTATGTGGCCGCCGGGGAGGTGACGCCGGGTGACTGAGGCCGATGATGACAAGTTGCGGTTGGCGCGCGAAATTGCTGACTCCTATCGAGGCACTGGCGCCCCGGCGAGGAAAAAGCTTCCAAAAAAGGGACCCAGACCGACCTCAGGTAGACAAGATTTAGAGGATCCGGTCGATTTCGGCCAGGTGCTCGGGAATCTTGTCCACCAGCAGGGTTGGGGATCTCAAGTCGCGGCTTCGCGAGTTTTTAGTGACTGGGCCCTGATTGTTGGCCCTGAGGTGGCAAAACATAGCAAAGTTGAGGACTTTCAAGACGGCGTCGTCAAAGTTCGCACCTCGTCGACGGCTTGGGCGACCGAGCTGAAACTCCTTGCCCCTCGTCTGGTGGCGAAGCTAAATGACGAACTCGGCGAGGGTCTGGTTCAGCGGGTCGAAGTCCGTGGGCCACAAGCACCCAGTTGGAGGAAGGGCCGACTTTCAGTCAAGGGCCGTGGCCCCAGGGATACCTACGGCTGACGATCTGGCACCGGGCAGAGCCAAGCCATGATCGAAACTGAAATCGCCGTCGCGGCCGCGACTGAACCAAGCACGAGGGCGGCATCAAAAAAACCGTCAAGGCCGTTACTTGGCCGAACTCCGATGAGGACGATGCCGACGAGCGCGGCGATTGCCCCACTAAATGAGGTCAGCAAGACTCCACTGGTTCGCACTCTGTTTCCGCCAGAAACCAAGGCACCAAAAGCACACCAACCAAGGACTATTAGCAACGCGGCAATGACGTCGGCGGGCCGGTGCCAACCGGCGACAATCGTCGAAAGTCCGGTGAGCGCGGTGGCTAAGGTGCCGATCCCGGCCATCGTTGCGCGCAACATCGGGCCAATCACCAGTAGTAGGGCGGCGGTGGCGGCGGCCACGACGGTGACGTGACCACTTGGCAGCGAGTTGTGAACTCCCAAACCGAAGTCCGGCCGCTCAAGGATCTCCTTTTTGAGGATCTGGGTGGTGATGTTGGCGCCGCCGATTATTACGAGCGCACCGATTGCCGCCCTGGCGTGCCGACGAACGATGGCCAAAATTAGACAAAACCCCGAAAGGGCGGCGATCGCGAAAACCGAAACCCAACCCAACAAACTCAAAATTGTCAGTTTGGTGTCCAGACCGGCATAGGCAACGGTCATCGCTCGATCGTCAACCCGTTGGCCGGCGGCTGACCAAAGCGCGAAATTGAGCAGCAGGACAAATGAAACTACGGCCAGGATTCCAACAACTATCGCTCTTGCGACCACGGTTCGATTCGTTCGCTCCACTGATTCCACCCACCTAAGATGCCAGAAGCCGAAAACGAGTCACAGGAGCCACACGGTTGGACTGGCCCTTGAGTGCGACCGTGAACGGCTGTTCCCGAGGCCTTGAAGCGCGTTTAGATGCCAATTCTCAATTCAGATACAACGTCCACAAATAGGTGTCGAAGCACCAGAGACACAGAATGGCCCCGTATACTGGATCAGTGACCCAAGCGCCAGAAAACCCGACTTCATATGATGCGAGCAATATCCAGGTTCTGGAGGGCTTAGAAGCGGTCCGCAAACGACCGGGCATGTACATCGGTTCGACCGGTGAGCGCGGCCTCCACCACTTGGTCTACGAAGTTGTGGATAACTCGGTGGACGAGGCCCTGGCTGGGTATGCAACCAAGATTGTGGTCATCTTGCAGGCCGACGGTGGCGTGAAGGTGATCGACGACGGCCGTGGCATCCCGGTCGACGAGCACCCGATCGAAAAGATCCCCGCGGTCACCTTGGTGCTCACGTCATTGCACGCCGGCGGAAAGTTCGGCGGCGGCGGTTACAAGGTTTCGGGCGGTTTGCACGGCGTTGGCGTCTCGGTGGTGAACGCGCTCTCGACGAAACTCAACATCGAGGTGCGCCGCGACGGCTACCGCTGGACCCAGTCCTTCACCTATGGCGTACCTGATGCCGAGTTGGTGCGCCACGAAGAAACTGACGAAACCGGAACGACAAATACGTTCTACGCCTCGGCCGACATCTTCGAGACGACGCACTACGACTACGACACGCTAAAGACTCGTTTCCGCGAGATGGCGTTCTTGAACAAGGGTCTAGAACTGACTCTTCGCGACGAACGCTACCTGTCCGAGGACGACCCGAACGACGGTGTCGTCGACGATGTCGAGCGCGAAGTCACTTTCCGCTATGACGGCGGACTGGTCGACTACGTCAACCACATCAATACCGGCAGTCGCGCGCCGATTCACCGTGACGTCATTTCGCTTGAACGCGAAGACGAAGCCAACGGAATGTCGCTTGAGTTGGCAATGCAATGGAACGCCAGCTTCAGCGAGTCGGTCCACACCTTCGCCAACACGATCAATACGCACGAGGGCGGCACCCACGAAGAGGGATTCCGTGCGGCGCTGACCACCACGGTCAACCGGTTCGCCGAGGCGAACAACCTCATCAAGAAGAAGGAAGACCGCCTCACCGGTGATGACATCCGTGAGGGCCTGACCGCGATCATCTCGGTGAAGTTGGCCGAACCGCAGTTCGAGGGCCAAACCAAAACAAAACTCGGCAACACCGAAGCCAAGGGTTTTGTCCAGCAGATCCTCAACGACGAGTTGGGCGCCTGGTTTGAACGCAACCCCGGCGAAGGAAAGTCGATTGTTCGTAAATCGATCGACGCGGCCGCGGCGCGAGTCGCCGCCCGCAAGGCCCGCGACTTGGCCCGCAACCGCAAGGGCTTTGGCTCTGGCGGCGGACTGCCGGGCAAACTGGTCGACTGCTCGAGCCGCAACCCCGAAGAGTGCGAAATCTTCGTAGTGGAGGGCAACTCCGCTGGCGGCTCGGCCCGAAATGGTCGCGACCCGGCAACGCAAGCGATTTTGCCGCTGCGCGGAAAGATCCTCAACGTCGAGAAAGCCCGGATCGACCGGATCTTGCAGAACACCGAAGTTCAGGCAATCATCAGCGCCCTTGGCACCGGCGTTCATGACGACTTCGATTTGGCCAAACTGCGCTATCACAAGATCGTGCTGATGGCCGATGCTGACGTCGACGGCCAGCACATCACCACCTTGCTGTTGACGCTGCTTTTCAGGTTCATGAAGCCGCTGATCGACGCGGGTCACGTTTTCCTCGCGCAGCCGCCGCTGTTCAAGATCAAGTGGACGAACCGCTCGCACGAACTGGCCTATTCGGACGCCGAACGCGACTCGCTTGTCGCTGCCGGCATCGAATCTGGCGGCAAACTGCCTAAGGAAGCCCCGATCCAGCGATACAAGGGTCTTGGTGAGATGAACGCCAGCGAACTGTGGGAAACCACGATGGATCCTGACGGTCGTCTGCTTCGCCAAGTCACCTTGGCTGACGCGCTTCAGGCTGACGAAATTTTCACGATTCTGATGGGCGAGGACGTTGAACAACGTCGGTCATTCATCCAGCGGAACGCCAAAGACGTTCGCTTCCTCGACATCTGACGATTCTTAAAGGACTCAACTCGTGACTGAAACACCTATCGAACGCGACCGGATCGAACCGGTCGAACTTCAAGACGAGATGCAGCGGTCGTACATCGACTACGCGATGAGCGTCATCGTTGCCCGGGCGCTGCCCGACGTGCGCGACGGGCTGAAGCCGGTTCACCGCCGCGTGCTTTACGCGATGTTCGACGGCGGCTACCGCCCAGATCGTGGCTTCTCCAAGTGCAGCCGCATCGTCGGTGACGTGATGGGTCAGTACCACCCGCACGGCGACACCGCGATTTATGACACCTTGGTGCGGTTGGCGCAGCCGTGGTCGATGAGCATGCCGATGATTGCCGGTCAGGGTAACTTCGGTTCGCCAGGTGACGATCCGGCCGCCGCGATGCGTTACACCGAGTGCAAGCTCGCGCCGATCGCGATGGAAATGGTTCGCGACATCGACGAGGACACCGTCGACTTCAAAGCGAACTATGACGGTCGTTCCCAAGAGCCGACGGTTCTGCCGGCGCGGATCCCGAACCTGTTGGTCAACGGTTCGGCCGGTATCGCTGTTGGTATGGCGACGAACATTCCGCCGCACAACTTGCGCGAGGTCGCCGATGGCGCGCTTTGGGCGTTGGCGAACCCGGACGCTTCGCGCGAGGAGCTTCTTGAGGCGCTGATCGAGCGGGTCAAGGGCCCAGACTTCCCGACTAACGCACTGATCGTTGGCACTAAGGGGATCGAGGACGTCTACCGCACTGGTCGCGGTTCGGTACCGATGCGCGCGGTCGTCAACATTGAAGAGGACACCAAGGGCCGCATCCAACTGGTGGTCACCGAGTTGCCGTACCAGGTGAACCCGGACGCGTTGATGCGAAAGATCGCCGAACTTGCCCAGACTGGTCGAGTCCAAGGCATCAGCGACTTGCGCGACGAGTCCAGTGATCGTGCCGGCCGCCGCATCGTGATCGAGATCCGCCGCGACGCGGTTGCTCGGGTGGTGCTGAACAACCTTTACAAGCACACCGACTTGCAGACGAACTTCAGCGCGAACATGCTCGCGATCGTCGACGACGTGCCGCGCACGTTGACGCTCGACGGCTTCATTTCGCACTGGATCCACCACCAGGTTGAGGTAATCCGGCGCCGCACCGAGTACCGGTTGCGCAAGGCGGAGGCCGAAGCCCATATTCAGCGCGGTTTGGCTAAGGCGCTGGATCAACTCGACGAAGTGATTGCGCTTATTCGCCGCAGTCCGACGGTCGAGGAAGCGCGTCAGGGTTTGATCGCCCTGCTAGACATCGACGAACTGCAAGCCAACGCGATTTTGGATATGCAGTTGCGCAAGTTGGCGGCTCTTGAACGCCAGAAGATTTTGGACAAGTTGGCCGAGTTGGAGCTGGCGATTGCCGGCTTCAAGGAGATCTTGGCCAGCGAGGCGCGTCAGCGCGAAATCGTTTCCGAAGAACTCACCGCGATTGTTGAAAAGTACGGCGAGGACCGCCGCACGCAGATCATCGCCGCCGATGGTGACTTGTCCGATGAGGACTTGATCCCGGACGAAGAAGTCGTCATCACCATCACCAAGGGTGGTTACGCCAAGCGAACCAAGACTGATCTTTACCGGGTTCAGAACCGTGGCGGCAAGGGTGTTCGCGGTGCGTCATTGCGCGGCGAGGACGTGGTCGAGCACCTGTTCTCCACCACGAGCCATCATTGGATTTTGTTCTTCACGACCGCCGGGCGGGTCTATCGGGCGAAGGCCTACCACTTGCCTGAGGCGGGTCGAGACGCTCGCGGCGGCCACGTTGCCGGCTTGTTGGCTTTCCAGCCTGATGAACAGATCGCGCAAGTGTTGGCGATCCGCGACTACGAGCAGGCGCCGTACCTGGTCTTGGCGACCAAGCACGGTCTGGTGAAGAAGACGCGGTTGGGCGACTACAACAGTCCGCGCCAGGCCGGCGTCATCGCGATCAACTTCCGCAGTCCTGAAGATGAACTAATTGGTGCCGAGCTCGTTTCGCCCGAAGACGACATCTTGTTGATCAGCAAGAAGGCGCAGTCGATTCGCTTCCAGGCCAACGATGAGGCGATGCGCCCGCTGGGTCGCGCCACTGGTGGTGTCACCGGGATGAAGTTCCGCGAGGGTGACGAACTGTTGTCGATGTCGGTGATTCCGGCCGATGCTGAGGCCAAGGCCGCAGAGGACGAAGCCGAACAGCTTTACGTCTTCACGGTTACCGACGGCGGTTTCGCGAAGAAGACCAAGATCGGCGAATACCGAGTTCAGAATCGCGGCGGCTTGGGCATCAAGGCGATGCAGATCACCGACGGTCGCGGTTCACTCGTCGGCGGTCTGATCTTGCACGACAGCGACGACGTCATCAGTGTCACCGAGTCGGGTCAGATCACCAGAAGTCTCGTTTCTGGGGTTCCGGCTAAGGGTCGTGGCACCATGGGGGTGAGTTTCGTGAAGTTCAAGGGGAACGATCGCGTCGTCACCATCGCTCGCAACACTGAAGTGGCCGATGTTGAGGAAGCGGACGAGGCTGAGGCAGAACAGTCGAACGTGAGTGGGGACGATAGTGAGTAACGACCAAGCTAAGCCGGGCACGCCAAAGCCGGCCGCTCCGGCAAAAAAGGCGGTGGCGAAGAAAGCTCCGGCGAAGAAGGCCGCCCCGACTGTTTCCGCCCGTCGTCCACTGAGCAAGGAGGAGTACGCCCGCACGACGGCGCCTGCTCCCGATAGCACTGCGGTGATTCCAGTAATCAAGGACGAACCGGCTGCTGCCCCGGCGAAGAAGGCTCCAGCACCTGCCCCGGCGAAGAAGGCTGCTGCTGCGCCGGCCGCACCGGCTGCACCGGCGAAACCAGCAGTCAAGGTGACTCCTCCGGTCCAAAAGCCGGTGGAAAAGCCCACTGAAACCACCGCACCGATGGCTAAGACCCCACCTGCACCGCAGGCTCCGCCGGTAGCCCGCCCGCCGGTTGGGAAAATTACTCCGACACCTGTTGCACCAGTGGCCGCACCTGCGGCACCGGCGCCAACCACCAAGACCACTGAGCCAGTTACTGCCCCGACTACGGCGCAAGCTGCGGCGGCTCCAGCTCCGGCTGCGGCAACCCCGGCTGCAACAACGGCGAGGGCAACGAAACTGCGGGTTCGTCACGTCGAGCCGTGGAGCGTCACCAAGTTGGCTTTCGTCGTCTCGGTTTCGCTGATGATCGTCAGTGTTGTGGCAGTGTCGGTGTTCTGGGTGGTCCTACAGATGACCGGCATTTGGGGTGCTTTCAACGACACCGTTTCGGGTGTCCTGTCTGACAGTTCTTCAGATTTCGACATTACCGAACAGCTCGGTTTCGGTCGAGTTGTCGGCCTGACGCTGCTGGTTTCAAGCCTGAACGTCATCTTCATGACTGCGCTGGCAACGATTTCGGCGCACCTTTACAACCTCGCCGCCGGCTTGATCGGCGGCGTGGAAGTAACGTTCAGCGAACGCAAGTAAATCCTGTTGCAATAGACCCGATTAGCCGCAAGTTGAGGTCGTGCGGTAATCTCGTCTATTGCTGCCCGGGGCCTATAGCTCAGCTCGGTTAGAGCGCTTCCCTGATAAGGAAGAGGTCGCTGGTTCAAGTCCAGCTAGGCCCACCGACAGGAGGTAAACGATGAAGAAACTCATCGCCCTTGCCGCCGCGGCACTCGGCGCAGCATGGTTCGCGAATCGCCGCAAGGCGGCTCACCAGGACGGCGCTTGGGCCGCCCACAGCGACGAAGTTTGATTTCCCTCACGGGGCCTTGGCGCAATTGGTAGCGCACCTGCTTTGCAAGCAGGGGGTTAGGGGTTCGAGTCCCCTAGGCTCCACCAAATTCTTCTTACGCGAACACGCGCGACGGGACTGCTGCCGGCCCCTACGACCAGCCCGCAGGTGAGAAACTGCGCTCTGCCGTCCAGCCGGACTTCGCCGCCTACCTCGACCGCCGGGCTGAGCTCGTCCACCTCTTCATGATCGAAGTGTGTGACGGCAACCAGCCGCACCTGCGGGACCTCTTTGACGGAGCCTGATCGGCAATACGGCTTGTGTGTAAGCGGCGACCGATCGCGCTTCGGAGTGGGAGAATGTGGCTCTTCGGATTCTGGCGGGGTTTGGGGAACGAAGGTGCGCCAGTCTTTGATGT
>DAONBX010000011.1:12184-62899 GCA_035401705.1 Aeromicrobium sp. | reverse complement strand
ATGCTGGGGCCTCCTTGCCGGGATGCTTCTTGGTACCGATCCTCTCGCGCACCCCTGACAAACCGAAGAGCTCAACGGCGCGCAGACGCCAGATCGTCGGGCGGCGGCAGCCCGAAGGGGTCCGGCTCACCGTTCACCCACGCGCGGTGCCGGGCTTCGGCGATGCCGAGCACCCACTCGATCAGCTTCGCCAGGCCAGGCTCATCACGCCGCGTCACACGCAGCCGCAAACTCCGATCCTCGCCTCGCATGACAGACAGGTGCACAGGCCCCCGCACGATGCACACTTTCGCCCGCTCGCCCGCCACCACTTTGAGGTCACACGCATCTTGCAGATCGAGGATTCGCCACTTACGTCGGTGACGAAACCGACGTACCGTAGAACATGGCCACCAGACGCTACGACCCCACAGCGACCGACTTCAACGGCCGCTACGCGCGCTGGGTCGCCGCACTCGAATCCGGCAACGAATCCGAGCTACTCGAAGCCACCGTGGCCCTCCCGACCTTGAACAAGCGCGTGCTCAAGAAGCTCGCAGCGGTCGATCGCGACGAACCTGACCCGACAGCGCGAGCGGAGCGCAAGCGCGTAATCGTGCTGCTCAGCGAGATCAACGCCAACCAGGCACAACGCCGCCGCGAACGCGAGCAGGCGAAGCAGCGTCGTCGCGACCGAACCGTCCGGGTCGAGCGCCGAGTCGAACTGCCAACCACTTGCGCCAGATGCGGCACCAAGCTCAGAGAGGTGAGGTCCACAGGCAGGCCGCGCCTCTACTGCTCGCCCGCCTGTCGCAAGGCCGCCTACGAGGATCGTCGTGCCCATCGCGACGGTGCCGTGAAGGTGCAGGTCGTGGAGAAAGTCGTCACCGAGGTACGGGAACGTCGCATCGAGGTGCCGCACTCGAGAAGCGACTGTATCGACGCGGTCCTGGCCGATGACGACCTCATGGTCTCAGTGATCTGGACACTCACCGCGCTCGTGCAAGACGGTTCCCGCCGCGCGTACGATGCCGATCAGCCGCGGTTCAAGAGCCTCGCCCATCACGCCAGAGTCCTTCACCAGGCCCTCCTTGAGCGTGCCGGACTCGCCTAACTATTGCGGAAGCGCGCCCCTTCATGCACACGGGGCGGAGGGCAAGGTTTTGTGACATACTATGCAGGAAAACTACCGGTCTCCTTGGAAGGAGTAGGCATGGGTCGCCCACCGAAGCCACCCCAGACGTACATCGCGGACTGCCTCGATTGCGGTCATCACTGGGTATCGCGGGCTGGCTTTGGCGTGCCCGCCCAGTGCCCCAAATGCCGTAGCGAAAAGATCACGAGTAAACCAACAGGGTCGTAGCCGGACCTTACCGTGCCATGAGAGGCAGACGGCCATGCAAGCTCTCGCCAGTAGGATGGCCCGTGAGTGGCGCAGTCACTCACGGGGGCGTGACATGGGAACCGAGCGGTCGCCTACGCAGATAGAGACGAGGATTTGATGGCGGCAAGGTACAACTTGCAACCGCATGAAGTGGTGCTACTCAAGGATGAGAGCGTCATGCACGGCGGCTTCTGGTCGGCGTACACGGATGAGTTGATGCTGACCAATCTCAACCTTGTGCTGATCAAGAAGGGGATGTTTGGAAACTCGAAGGGTGTCCTGACGTTCCCGGTGAACCAGATTAAGGTGCACAACCAGCAGGCGCAGGCCGTGATCGGCAAGGCCACGAATGGTTCTGACCTTCTTGAGGTCTACTTCCTGAACGGACAGGGGAAGTTTGCCTTTCAGACAGGTGGGAAGAAGAAGCTCAACGAGTGGATTGCCAAGATCAACCAAGCCGTCACGGGTGAAGAGGCGCAGCCAAACTCGGGCATGGCTCTTCCCGGCGCTGAAATGGTGGCTGGCGTCCTGAAGGACACGCTTGGCGTCTTCAAGTCCAAGCTCGGCTCAAAAGCGGAGGCACCTGTAAGGGTCGCTAGCAAGTGTCGCGGTTGTGGTGCGCCAGTGGCCGGGTTCCAGGGGCAGGCGATCACGTGCGAGTATTGCGGCTCGGCTCAGCAGTTATGAAATCCGAATAGAAGGAATCGCAAGTGGGAATAATCCAGGCATTCACCGGCGCTCTCGGCGGAACCTTCGCGGATCAGTGGAAGGACATTATCACCGCCGGACACTTCACCGAGTACACGGTAGTTGCGCCGGGCGTCTATCAGCAGACCAACAATGGACGCGGGACGAACTTCAAGGGTTCGGTCGATGTCATCTCCAACGGTTCAAAGATTTTTGTCCCTGAGAACACCGCCGCCTTCATCTTCAGTCAAGCGGGCATCGAAGATGTGGTTACCCAAGCAGGCGGATACGAATACCGCGCAGGACAACCAAGCATCTTCAGCGGGGACGGATTCACCGCATCGATCGTGAACCAGACTGTTGATCGCATTGGCTACGGCGGGCAGACCTCGGACCAGAAGTACCTCGCCTTCGTCAATTTGCGCGAAATTCGTGGGCTCAAGTTCGGCACACGCGGGCCGATGGTCTATCACGACAAGTTCTACGGTGCGGACCTGGAGCTCATGGCATTTGGGAGCTTCTCTCTTCGTGTCGTTGACGCCGTCGCATTCGTTCGGAACTTCTTGCCGGCGAACGCGCGCTACTACGCTTTTGACAGCGCCGAGGCTCGCCAGCAAATTTCCTCCGAGTTCATGCAGGCGTTCCTCGTTGCAGTCAACTCACTCTCGGCAACGCACCGCATTTCTGAGCTGCCTTCACAGGCGGGGTCCATTGCCGAAGTAATCGCCGATGACAATTCCGCGCTCGGATCGTGGATCACTCGATACGGGCTTGACGTGGTCCAGGTCGGTATCGAGAGCATCGAGTTCTCGCCCGAGTCCCGGGAACTTGTCAAGCAGTACTCCGCGAACAAGATGAACATCTCGGCGTTCGAGGGCATCTCGCAGCAGACTTCAAACGTCGCCGCACAACAGAAGGTTGCACAAGGAGTCCAGGATCACGGACTCGGTGACGGGGGCGGGATGCTATTCGGCATGAATCTTGCCCAAGCGATCAGCCCGATGACCGCAGCGCCGGCCACGCCAGTGGCTCCAAGCTCGTCAACACCAGGGTTGTCACTCGACGAGCAGATCGAGTCCATCAGAAAGCTGAAGGATCTCGTTGATGCTGGGATTCTGTCTCAAGACGAGTTTGAGGCGAAGAAGAAGCAGGTAATGGGTCTTTGACCCCTCGCTTTGTCTTCGCCCAGACCGTGCCGCGATGCACGCCGTAACGATCAGCGAGTACGGTCACGCTGGCGCCGTGCTCGCGGGCTGTTCGCATAGCGTCCACTTCCTCGTCCGTGAGCCGTGTTCGAGGTCGTTTCTTTGGTTCGGCTGAAGCGCCGACCCGTGGGTCGTCGTCCTCGCCGCCGGGCTCGGTATCCCCGCCGAGCCCTTGACTCCACGCGGAAACAAGCCTTTCAACCCGCTGTCGCCTGTTCCCGCAGCGCCCAATTGCTTCCACCATGTGATGAGTCGCGTCATAGGTCTCACCTGAGTCGCGTCATAGGTCACGTTTTAGAGCCCGGCCATCGGCCGGGCTCTTTTAGTTGGTTGCGCCAGTAGTTGCGGCTGGGGTCGATGTTGTGTTCGCTGAGTAGTTCGCCGGTGTTGAGGTGGATGACGGTGATACCAGGACGGATCCCGTCCACGACATCGTCGCGGAACTCCTTGGGGTACGGCTTCGGCATGACGGACATCCTTCCAAGCGAGGACGAATCCTCACAGGTCAGGTCAAGGTGTCAACCAAAGTCGGGGCAGTCCCCTGTCAGGGCCGCCAGGCGTCTCAAAGATCCTCCCGAATCCCTAGGCGGGTCGCTTGGCATAGGTCGATGCGACCGAAAACCTGTGGACGAGTGTTGTTTCTATAATTCTGTTCAGTTATTCTGAACATAGTCTTATTCTGAATAGAGGCAGAATGTATAGCGACACGATCATCAGGGAGATGTTTGAACATTGGGGCATTGCGGTTAGCACTTCGCGGCCCCTTGAGTTCAAGGTGAGTTTGGCTTCGGCAAACCTAGCCTTAGCGCACGGTGATTCTCGAGCGGAGTTCGAGGTGATCATGGGCGAGGTTGTTAGGCCTGAAGACGAGGCGAACCTGCACAGAGTCCACCCGAACTTGAGGGATCTCCCGACTATGGTTTGGGCCGACTATGTTCATCCGCGAACGGCCACTGCTTTCCGCAATGCAGACGTGCAATACGTAGACAAAGCAGGGAACGCCTCCGTTCATTTTGGAGCCGTCTACATCGATGTCCAAGGAAAACCAAGACCGGATTCTGTTTCGAAAGGTTCGAGAGTTACCGGTGGACTCTTTGCTGCTAAGAAAGCACAAGTGATTTTTGCGCTACTGGCGTGGCCTGAATTGGTCCACCGATCAATGCGTGAAATTGCTGAAGCTGCGGGGGTTTCGCCGGCTCTGGTTCACGACACTCTGGCACTTATGCGTATTTCGGGATACGACGATCATGAAGGCAACCTGCAGGCCTCGAAACTGTTGGACCATTGGGCAGCAGCCTATGCAACCACGTTGGGGCCACAACTGGAGATTCAGCGATACGTAGGTGACATTGCCAGTCTTGAGGACATCTCCTTGAGCGGCCAAATTTTAGTTGGCGGCGAAACCGCCGTACCTGACTTGCTCAAGCCCACAACCGGAACCCTCTACGTGGCTGCGTTTGACCACGCGATTGCAGTCAGGCGCCGATGGAGGACAGACGGTGATTGGAACATCTTCGTGCGCAGGAAGTTCTGGCGAGAGCCACAAGGTCTTGGATCGCCGGCTTATGTGGGAAATCGAGTGCCTTGGCCGCTCGTATATGCCGACTTGTTGAGTTCAGGTGACCCTCGGTTGCGTGAGGTTGCTGAGCAATTGAAATCCGAGCATGTTGAGACTTCCTAAGCGCGAACACGTGGTGCTTGATCCGGTTCGAAGCGTGGTGCGCGAGATCGTCCACGCCGTTCCAGGATTTCCAGTGGACTCGATCATGCTGGTTGGTGCACATTGCCGTGACATTCTCCATTTGTCGCTCGGAAACACCGATGTGTTGCGCGCTACGCACGACCTTGATTTGGCGCTATCGCTCAGCGACTGGCGCATGCACGAGGAATTGACTGAGGTATTTCCGCGCTCTGGGTCTACTCAAATTCGATATCTGATAGGTGGGACTCCCGTCGACCTAGTTCCATTCGGGAAAGTGGAAACTGGCACTGGAATCGCGTATCCACCATCGCGAACCGACTTTGTTGGGTCCGGTCCAGTGGGGGTATGGGCACTTCAACAAGCGTTTGAAGACTCGCTGCCGCTAGCACTCGAATCGGAAACAGTGATTCGGATCCCTACGGTGCACGGATATTCCGCTGCGAAGTTGGGGGCGTGGGTGGACCGGGCCGCGCTGTTTGAATTCAAGGATGCAAGCGACTTGGGTACCGCGATGCGGTGGTACGCCAACTCATTGAATATCGAGGATCGACTTTATGGCGACGATCAAGGAGTCCTGCTAGCCGAAAATCTGGATGTTGCTCTGGGGAGTGCCCGTCTGCTCGCGATCGACATCCGAGGGCTAGTGGGCGGCGATATGTTGCGTGGAATCCGCAGTCGATGGGGAGACTACCTACCCAAGTTCATCTCTCACATGTCCTCAAACAATCATCATCCGATGGACACTGAAAGGTGCCACGAGATCGCCAATGCGTTTGATCGGGGATTATGGGCTGAGGCGCCCTCGCGCTAGGCCGTCGCGTTCGCCGCAAGGTGCTCGTCGACGGCCGGCCAAGTCAACTCGCGAGCACGCGATGACGCGATCAGGCCCAGGTGGCTGAAGCCGGCCACTTCGACGAACTTCACGTCGGCGTTTCGGTAGGCGTCGACGCCCGCTTCAACCGACGCCGCATTCGCTAGGACGTCGGTGGTGCTGCCGATCAGCAACGTCGGCACCTCGAGTCGGTCCATGTCGATCTTCAGGTCGTCGGTCAGGTGCACGGTCCCGTTTGCCAGATCCCGGTGGACCACGATTCGACCGATTGCCTGGTTGAAGAACCGTCCCGGGTAGCCGGGCATTTCGTCGATGAATCGGTCGACCGCAGAAATCTTCGCCAGCACCTCGGGGCGGTGCAGGTTCCTGGCGAGTGCCCACGGCTTAGTCAGTTCACGAACCGGGGCCAACCAGCGATAACCCAGCCGCGTCACCGGCGCGGTCGTACCGCCGACAAGACGAGTCGCCAAGAAAATTGGCGCGAGCCCGACCGCTTCGTGCGCGATGAAGAACGGCAAAAAGGTGAAGTTGAGCCGATAGTCAGTCGGCGTGCCGATCGCGGTGATCGACGCGATCGGCAACTCTGGCAGGTGCGCCCCCAGCAGCAGCGACATCGTCCCGCCGTGCGACCAGCCGACAAGATGAACTGGCTTGCCGTGCTCGGCCGAAATCCGGCGAACCGCTTCAGGCAAAATGCCGTCAACCCAATGCTCAAAACCCATCGACCGGTCGGCAAACGTCATCTCGCCGTAGTCGATCGTGTACGTCGGTCGGTGCTCCTCGGTCGCCAAATGCGCCGCCATGCTCTGGCCCGGCCGCAAGTCCCAACAGGAAACTGGCACCGCCAGCGGGGTAACCAACAAGACGGGGTTGCCGGTTTGCTCCGTCGTCGGCGCGATTCGTTCCACACGCGCATGTGGCTTGTCGTAGAGCAGCACCGATTCGGTGAGGTGATCGGTATCAAAACCCAACCCGAAGGGCGAGAGCGCCCAAGCGTTTCGCGCCGAGTCGAGCAGCGAGGATTGATTCACGACAATTCCTACCCAGTTCGTCCGTCGGCGAAAACAGCAGCCGATTTGTTTAAGCGTAGTACGCACCAACACCTAACGTCGGCCTTTCGATATGACTCGAACTCGCCACGAGAACAACTGGAATCGCAGCCACAACAAATCCGCGCAATAGGATGAACTGTGCGACGTTTCCCGAACTGGATCTACGGCCAAGGTGCCGACCCGGACTATCGGTTCAGCCTCGCCAACGAGCGAACCTTCCTGGCGTGGATTCGTACCGCGCTGGCCTTTCTCGCCGGCGGGGTCGCTCTGGAGTTTGTGGACCTGGGGCTGTCGGCCGGCCAAGAGCGACTCTTAGCGGTTCTGTTGCTGGCTGCGAGCGTGCTTTGCGCCGCTACCGGCTGGATCCGCTGGGCCAGAACTGAACGCGCGATGCGGCTCAACGAGCCGTTGCCGCCGCTGGGGTTTGGCTTAGTTCTCGTTGTCGGGCTACTAGTAGTGGCAACCACCGCTCTGATTGTTGCCAAGTGAACACGCCAAGCGCCGACCCCCAAGATATTGGCTTGGCGCGGCAGCGCACTTGGCTGGGTTGGCAGCGAACGGCGCTATCGCTGATTGCGGCGAACGTGGCCGTCTGGCGGCTCAACTATCAATCCCATGACGCTCTCAGTCTCGCCCCGTTGCTGTTGTCGATGGTGATGGCACTTGGCGTCGTCTTGTTCGAACGCCGTAGAGAGCCAGGGCTGCGTGACGGACTGATCCCCACGTTGATTGCGCTCTCGACCGCGTTGCTGGCGCTGAGTGCCGCCCTGTCGGCTCGCGCCTGAAAGGAACTTAGGCGCCGGCCTCTGGTCGCCAGTGCGAATCCGATGTTTACTTGGTTGATGGCAGACCAAATGCGCAGCGAGGTCGCCGACTCGTGGCACCGCTCGGTGGCTGCCGGAGTTGAACGAGAAGACATCGGCGCTCCGATCACCCTCGATGATTCGGCTCTGCGCGACCACCGAGCCGCACACCCGTTGTCGCGAGTTTTTCCACTGCTCGACGACGTGCTCGGCCAAGCCGCTCGTGACTGCAACGCGCTGATGGCCGTCTCGGACGAGGCCGGCCAACTGCTTTGGGTTTGCGGCACGCCACAGACGCTGCGCAAAGCCGACCGAATGGGTTTTGTCGAAGGCAGCAACTGGGATGAAGGGTTCGCGGGGACGAGTGCGCCGGGACTGGCGCTACGCCTGGACAAGCCGGTCAGCATCGTGCGCGCCGAACATTTCCGCCAGTCGGTGAAGGACTGGAGTTGCGCCGCCATCCCCATCCACGACCCGGCCACCTCGCGACTGCTTGGTGTCCTAGATATCACCGGCGGAGACGAAATCGTCGTCCCACAGACACTCGCTTTGGTGCGGGCGGTGGCCCGTTTGGCCGAAGCGGAACTGGCCCGCGAACTGCCGTCGGAGGCACCCGCCGCCACCGGTGTCGGGGTCAAACTCGGTGTCGAGTCGCTGGGCCGGCACGAGTCGCTGATCTCGCTTTCGGACGGCCGCGGCCGCAACGCCAAGTTCCGACTTTCGCCCAGACACAGCGAGATCGTTCTGCTGTTGGCGTCGGCGCCGCGCGGGCTTTCTGGTGACGAACTGATGGTGTTGCTTTATGAGGAAGACCCGGCGGCCGCGACCTTGCGCGCCGAACTAAAACGGTTGCGCCATTTCCTTGGCGAAGACTTGTTGGCTTCGCGCCCGTATCGGCTCGAAGCGAACATCAGCGGCGACTGGCTTGAGGTCGAGGGGCGACTCGCCGCCGGCGACCTGCGCGGCGCGATGCGGCTTTACCGCGGACCGTTGCTGCCGCGTTCGACCGGGCCGGGCATCGTGCGACTGCGCGACGGCCTGCACGAGTCGATGCGCGCGGCGTTACTCAGCAGCAAAGAACCCGACCTGATGTCGACATGGACGCGCTCGGCCTGGGGGCAGGACGACTACGAGATGTGGTTGGCCCAACGCGAAACTGCGGCGGCAAGTTCGCCGCTGCTGTCGCTGATCAACGGTCAACTCGCGCGGTTGGACCGCGACTTCGGCTGATGCCACCTAGTTGCAACGTTTGAGTTCCTAACGTGTGTGATGGGCGTCACATTCTGACGCGAATGGCCACACCATCACGTTCAAGGAGCACCAACATGACTGTTTATTCACCTCCCGGTTCGGCAGATTCGCCGATCGAGGTAAAGAGCCGCTACGGCCACTTCATCGGGGGCGACTGGGTAGAGCCGGTCAAGGGCAACTACTTCGAGAACGTGTCGCCGGTAAACGGCAAGGCATTCACCGAGATCGCCCGCGGCACCGCCGAAGACATCGAAGCCGCACTCGACGCGGCCCACGCCGCCGCACCCGCCTGGGGCAAAACCTCGCCGGCCGAACGAGCCAACATTCTCAACAAGATCGCCGACCGGATGGAAGCGAACCTCACCGATATCGCCGTAGCCGAAACCTGGGACAACGGCAAAGCGGTCCGAGAAACCCTCAACGCCGACTTGCCGCTCGCGATCGACCACTTCCGCTACTTCGCCGGCTGTATCCGGGCTCAAGAAGGTGGCATCTCAGAGATTGACGGCGAAACCTACGCCTACCACTTCCACGAGCCGCTCGGTGTCGTCGGCCAGATCATCCCGTGGAACTTCCCGATCCTGATGGCCGTGTGGAAGCTCGCGCCAGCCCTTGCGGCCGGCAACGCGGTCGTGCTCAAGCCGGCCGAGCAGACGCCGTGGTCGATCCTGAAGTTGTTCGAAATCATTGGCGACCTGCTGCCAGCAGGCGTCGTCAACATCGTCAACGGTTTCGGCGTCGAGGCCGGCAAGCCGCTCGCGTCCAACCCGCGGATCTCCAAGATCGCCTTCACCGGTGAAACCACAACCGGCCGGTTGATCATGCAGTATGCCAGCGAGAACATCATCCCGGTCACGCTTGAACTCGGCGGCAAGAGCCCGAACATCTTCTTCGACTCGGTAGCCGCCGAGCGCGACGCGTTCTACGACAAGGCGCTCGAAGGCTTCACCATGTTCGCGCTCAACCAAGGTGAAGTCTGCACCTGCCCGAGCCGCGCCCTAGTTCAGCGCAGCATGTACGACCAGTTCGTGCCCGACGCGATCGAACGAGTCAAGGCGATCAAGCAGGGCAACCCGCTCGACGACACCACCATGATGGGCGCGCAGGCATCCAACGACCAGTTCGAGAAGATCTTGTCCTACCTCGACATCGGCAAGGCTGAAGGCGCCAAGGTGCTCACCGGCGGCGACAAGCTCGAACTCGACGGCGATCTGGCCGGCGGCTACTACATCCAGCCCACGGTCTTCGAGGGAAACAACTCGATGCGGATCTTCCAAGAGGAGATTTTCGGCCCGGTCGTTTCGCTGACCTCGTTCGATGACGAAGCCGACGCGATGAAGATCGCCAACGACACGTTGTATGGCCTCGGCTCGGGCGTATGGACCCGCGACGGCTCCCAGGCGTTCCGGTCGGGACGCACCATCGAAGCCGGCCGAGTCTGGACGAACTGCTACCACCAATACCCCGCACACGCGGCGTTCGGCGGCTACAAGCAGTCCGGGATCGGGCGCGAGAACCACAAGATGATGCTCGATCACTACCAGCAGACGAAGAACCTGTTGGTCTCCTACAGCCCGGACAAGCTCGGCTTCTTCTGATGGACGAGTCGACGGTTGAACGGGTGGCCGTCACCGAGGAGGCGGCGGAGTTGATCCGCCGCCTCACCGGCATGCACGGACCGGTGATGTTCCACCAGTCCGGCGGCTGCTGTGACGGCAGTGCCCCGATGTGTTACCCCGATGGCGAGTTTCGAACCGGGGACTCAGATGTCCACCTCGGCGACCTCGATGTCGGCTTGGATCGGGCGGTTCCGGTCTGGATGTCCAAGGCCCAGTTCGAGTACTGGAAGCACACGCACCTGACGATCGACGTGGTGAAAGGCCGCGGCGCCGGGTTCTCGCTTGAAGCGCCAGAGGGGGTGCGATTCTTGACCCGGTCGCGACTGATGGAGGAATGAGTCGCCGTTCACCGGCGCAGGCGCCGCCGAATGAGCAACACCACGCCGAACGCCAGCACGATCGGCAGCAGCCACGGCGTGATCATGCCCGCAAACGTCACCACCGAGTTCGTCGCCGCGACCAATGCATTCCAGCCGCGAGTCAACCCGCCGGTGAACCCAGACGGTTCGACCGAGGCGGCGGACTCGCTCTGCGAAACGCCGACGTGAATCGAGGCCAGTGAGGTCTGGTCGAGCAAGACTCGCCGTTGAGCCTGCAACGACTCCAGTTCACTTTGGCGCGCTGACAACTGCTGCTCGGCCTCGAGCAGGTCCTTTGTGGTGGCCGATTCGGCGATGATTTGGCGCAGGCGTTTGATCGAGGCGGTCAATGACCCGATCCGGGCTTGGACGTCTGCCACTTGGGCTGAGGCATCAGCCCGCGAGATGTCCACCGATTGCACTTTGCCGATCCGATTCAGTTCGGCCCGGAGCGCCTCGACTTGATCTTGTGGGACGCGCACCGTCACCTCGCCGGCCGAGCCGCCGGCGTTGTCGAAGATGCTCTCGTTGTCGATGAAGCCGCCGTGCTTGGCGGCAAAACGAGTTAGCTGGCTGATCGCCTTTTCGGTGTTCTTCACTTGGACGCTCGCCGAACCGGTGACGATCGTCGTACTGACAAATGGCGCCTCGTCGAGTGAGGCGCCGGTGTCTTTAGCGATCGAGTCGCGCCCAGCCGATTCAACTGACGACGTCGTCTCGTCCTTGAGTACACCGGCCGTAATGTCGCCGGTCCCGCCAAGATTTACGCCACTCAAACCCATGGCGGCAATCCCAAGCACCGAGGCGGCAACCGCGCCCGCGAATGCGCCACGAAGCAGCAGTCGTCGCTTGGCCGATTTATCGGTTTTGGCGCTCGCAGAAATCTGGGTCATCACGTGCTGGCGCATCTGTTCGATCCGCTCGGCCTCTAGCACTGGAGTCTTTGGTTGATCGTTCATGTCACTCACCGTCCTGGGTGTTGATCGGGCGGAGGTCGCCGCGCAGTCGAGCGCGTAGTCGCGAAACCCGATTGCGCACCGCACCGTGGGTGACGCCAAGTTCGCTGGCGGCCTGCTCGTAGGTCAGTTCGCCGTCGATGCACTTGGTGAACAGTTGTTGATCTAGCGGCGACAATCGGGCCACCGCGGCTGCGATTGCTTCGCGAACCATGGCCGCTTCCACCTGTTCGCTGGGCGTTTCGTGGCTGTCGGCCAGCTCGTTCTCGAGGTGAACCGAGCGAAGGCGGCCCCGCTTTCGGCTCGCGTTCAGCGCAGTGAATCGGGCGGTAACCAGCAGCCACGGCAAGGCAGAGCGGTCGACGATCGAAATATCCCCGAGCCGACGCCAAGCGGTCACAAACGTTTCTTGGGCGATGTCTTGGGCGTCGTCTGGGTCGCCAACGACTTGGTACGCCTGCCAATAGACCGGTTCAATATGGCGATCGAAAAGCGCACCGAAAGCGTGCTGGTCGCCGCTAGTTGCCCGCGCCACCAGCACGCTGTCATCGAGCAGATCGCCCGAACCAGCCGGTTCGCTCATGACCTGAATCCTTGCCTGCACACCTGTAAATGTCGCCAGAACTCAGATCGTCTCAAACTAAATCCAGCGGGTGAACCACATTCGGCTATGCCAAGCGTCGTAGGTGATTACCGAGTTCGCCCAGATCGGATAGAAGTAGAAGAACAGGGCCACCACGACGAATGTGTAAACGCCCAAGCCTATCCACCACAGGCGCGCCGGCAGCCGCCGTCGCAACGCGGCGAAAACCAGACACAACGCCACGATCATGAACGGCAGGGTGGTGATCGCGTAGAAACTGAAGATCGGGCGAGAGCCAACAGTGAACCACGGAATCCAGGTGGCCGCCACCGCGATCAGCGGCAGGCTCCAACGCCAGGTGGGGTTGCGGATCCACGCGATCAAAGCGGTGAAAACGGCCAACGAACCGACCCACCAAATTGCCGGGTTGCCGATCATCAGGACTTCGCTGACGCACTTTGAGCCGGCCGGAGCGTTGCAAAGGTCAGCTGCCATGTCGAAGTCGGAGGCGGCCGTGGTCGGGCGCCACTGGATTAGCCAACCGATCGGGTTCGACTGGTAAGGATGCGTCTTACTCGACATGTAATCGCCGGTGTGGAACCGCCACGTCATGCCGTGGAAGTGCCACAGCGAACGGAACGCGTCGATGATTCCGCCGAATGGACCGCCGGTTGGGTAGTCGGTGTAGGCGCCCCACGGGGGATTGTCGGCCCCGTATTGGTGCCCGAATCGGGCCTCGTAGACGTCGTGGTGAATCAGCCAGCCGGTCCAAGTGAGCAGGTACATCACGAACGCGACCAGCACGAGCCAGCCAAAAGCGGGGAGGCCAACTGCGAAAGTGGAGATGATCCAGTTGCGCCAAGTCTTGAGATAGCCGTGCCGGTAGCGGGCCCAAATTTCCCAGCCGACAACGGCAATACCAAAGGCGGCCAACAAGTACAGACCGCTCCACTTGGTGGCGATCGCCATGCCGAAACTGAGGCCGGCGAGAAGTTGCCAGGGCCGCCAAACGCGGAAGCGACCGTCGAGTTTTAGCTTCGCTTCGAGCCAGTCTCGATCTGCGGCAACACAGGCGACCGCACACAACATCCAGAACGCCAAGAAGATGTCCAATAAGGCAATGCGCGACAAGGTGAAATGGAGGCCGTCAAGAGTCAGCAGCAGGCCAGCGAGGGCGCCAAGGGTGAGCGAGCCGGTCAGTCGAAGGACCAACCGAGCCAGTACCAACACCATCAAAGAGCCAACGACAACCGCGGAGAATCGCCAACCGAGGGGAGTAAGACCAAAAGTCCATTCGCCAACGGCGATCAACCATTTGCCGCCGTCAGGATGGACGATCCAAGTCGGGTCGGTCGTGAAGACGTCGGTATTTCCCGCGATGATCTTGTCGTTCGCGTCCTCGATCGCGTCGCGGGCGTAACCCCAATGGATCAGCCCCCACGCGTCCTTGGCGTAATACGTCTCGTCAAAGGTCAGCTTGTTTGGTTCCGAAACGCGCCACAAACGCAGCGCAAAAGCCAATAGCGCAATCGCTATCGGTACGATCCATCCCCAGGCCCGAAGGCTGATGTTGTCCACCCACTTCACCCCGACACCTTAGCCATCAGAAGCGCTGAGCGCGAGGGGCTGAAACTTTGAGTTACACCGGCTACGGCTGAGCGCGTTCGATCCGAGCGTTCGCCGTGGCAGGATCGGAGGGTGCTGATACTCGCCGGGACACCCATCGGGAGACCAGAAGATGCCCCAAACCGACTGGCGCAGGTGCTGGTCGATGCTGATGTCATCGCGGCCGAGGACACTCGCAGGTTCCGTCGCCTTGTCGCCGATTTAGGGATTGAAGTCACCGCGCGAGTCGTTTCCTACTTCGAAGGCAACGAAACCGAACGCACGCTCGATCTGCTCGCGCACCTGCGAGACGGGCAAACCGTGGTCCTAGTCACCGACGCGGGCATGCCGAGCGTTTCAGATCCCGGCTACCGGATCGTGGCCGCCGCAGTTGCCGAAGACATTCGGGTGACTGCCGTGCCTGGCCCGTCGGCGGTGTTGACTGCGCTGGCGGTTTCGGGTCTTGGGGTCGATCGGTTCTGCTTCGAAGGTTTCTTGCCGCGAAAAGCCGGCGAACGGTCCCGAGCGTTGGGCGCACTAGCCGAAGAACAACGCACCATGGTTTTCTTCGAGTCGCCACACCGCACCGCGGTGACGCTGGCGGCGATGGCCGAAGCCTTCGGGCCGACTAGGCGCGCCGCGGTCTGTCGCGAATTGACCAAGACCCACGAGGAAGTGGTTCGCGACTCCTTGGCCGAACTGGCCGCCTGGTCAGGCGACGGCGACCGAGTGCGCGGGGAAATCACGATCGTGGTCGCCGGCGCCGAACCCGCTGCCCAAGTCGACCTCGACGAGCCAGCGTTGGCGGCTCTAGTTGAGGAAGAATGCGCGGCCGGGCTCAGCCGAAAGGACGCGATCGCCGAGGTCGCTCGACAGACCGGGATGGCCCGCAAAGTTGTCTACGCCGCCGCGCATCTGCCGCGGCACTGAAGCGGTCGGTGTGGCCGCCTAGACTGGGGTGCGTGCCTGACTCCACCTTTTACGTCACCACGCCGATCTACTACGTGAACGATGCCCCCCATATTGGGCACGGCTACACCACCACGATCGCCGACGTGGTCGCTCGCTGGCATCGTCAACGCGGTGAGCAGGTGCGGTTCCTTACCGGCGTCGACGAACACGGTCAGAAGGTCCTGCGCAAAGCAGAAGCAAACAACGTCTCGCCCCAAGAGTGGGTCGATCGACTGGTGGCCAACGAATGGCTGCCGATGCTGCAAACCATCGACGCCTCAAACGACGACTTCATCCGCACGACCGAGCCGCGCCACGAGGCCGGCGCGCAAGCGTTCTGGCAGGACCTGCACGATCGCGGCGAGGTCTATCGCGGCGAGTTCTCCGGCTGGTACAGCGTTGGCTCCGAAGAGTTCGTCGCCGACGAGTACGTGACCGACGGCGAAGGCGACGACGAGGGTTTCAAGATCTCCACCCTCGACGGTTCGCGGCTTGAGCACGTCACCGAAGACAACTACTTCTTTCCGCTGTCGAAATACGCCGACAAACTGCTGGCCCTCTACGAGGAGCGCCCAGATTTCATCCAGCCAGAATCGGCACGCAACGAAGTCATCTCGTTCGTCAGTGGTGGGTTGAAGGACTTGTCGATTTCGCGCTCGACCTTCGACTGGGGCATCCCGTTGCCGTGGGACGAAACCCACGTCATGTACGTGTGGATCGAAGCGCTGCTCAACTACGTGACCGCCGCCGGTTACGGCGTCGACAACGAACAGTTCGAAGAACTATGGCCAGCCGACATCCACTTCGTCGGCAAAGACATCGCGCGCTTCCACGCGGTGATCTGGCCGGCGCTGCTGATGGCCGCTGGCCTGCAGGTGCCGCACCGGGTGTTCGCGCACGGCTGGTTGCTGGTCGGTGGACAGAAGATGAGCAAGAGCAAAGCCAACGGCATCCACCCGACGCAGATCGTCGACACGTTCGGCTCGGACGCGTACCGCTACTACTTTAGTCGGGCGCTGACCTTCGGCTCGGACGGCTCGATTTCGTGGGAGGACATCGGCGCGCGCTACCACGCGGAGTTGGCCAACGGGTTCGGCAACTTGGCGTCGCGAGTGGCGGCGATGATCGGCAAATACTTCGACGGCGAACTGCCGGCCGCGGCCGAACTAACTGAGGCTGAGGACGCGATCGTGGCCACCGTGCGCAACTCGGTCGCTCAAGCCGACGAGGCGATCGAACGGCTCGCCCCCCAAGACGCGCTGGCGGCGATCTGGCAGATCGTCGACGCGCTGAACCTCTACATCACCGAGCAGCAGCCTTGGGCGGTCGCCAAGGACGAGTCGCAGCGCGAACGACTGGGCACCATCTTGAACACGACCGCTGAGGGCCTTCGGGTGCTCGCAGTCACGCTGAACCCGGTGATGCCCAAGGCGAGTGCTTCGTTGTGGCAGTCTCTTGGCGCCGAAGCAGAACTTGGTGCGCTCGCCTCTCAGCGGATCGACGCGGTGGCCGAGTGGGGGCAGCTGAAGCCGGGCGCCCTGATCACCAAGGTGCCGTCGCTGTTCCCGCGGATCGACCTCGCCGAGTCGTGACCTTCACTGAGGGCTGGCCGGACGCGCCAGCGGCACTGCCATCGCCGGTAGTGGACAACCACTGCCACCTCGATCACCCGGCGGGCGGATCGCTGATTCCGCTTAGCGAGGCGCTCGATCGGGCGGCCGCCGTTGGAGTCACTCGAATAGTTCAGGTCGGTTGCGACCTAGAAAGTTCGCGCTGGGCAGTGGCAGCAGCCACGGCCGAACCGAGCATCGTGGCCGCAGTTGCCATGCACCCCAACGACGCGGCCCGCAGTCAGACGCTGGACGCTGATCTAGCGCAGATCGACGAACTGGCGGCCGACCCGCACGTTCGGGCCGTGGGCGAGACGGGTCTGGACTACTTCCGCACTGGCCAAGACGGCCGCCCGGCCCAAGAAGTTAGCTTCCGCGCCCATATTCAGATCGCGAAGCGCCACGACCGAACCTTGGTAATTCACGACCGGGATGCACACGCCGACGTTTTGCGAGTGCTTGACGACGAGGGCGTTCCTGACCGGGTAGTCATGCACTGTTTCAGCGGCGACGCACCGTTTGCCCGCGAGTGCCTCGCCCGTGGGGCGTACCTGTCGTTCGCCGGCACGGTCACCTTCAAGAACGCCGAAAACCTGCGCGAAGCGCTGGCGGTAACCCCGCTCGATCGGATCCTCGTTGAGACCGATGCGCCGTTCCTGACGCCGATGCCGGATCGGGGCAAACCGAACGCGTCCTTCCTCATCCCGAACACAGTTCGCTTCATCGCTGAGCAGCTAAACGTGGAGTTGAAGTCCCTGTGTGAGGCAATCGACCAGAACACAGATCGGGCATTTGGGGGACGCTGGCCCACCCGAGTGGCTAGTGTGTCTTGAGCCACTTGATTTGAAATCCAAGCGTTCGTCACGCATGGTGGATAAGTTGTGTTTCCCAGCATTGAGGTAGTTTGTGCCCCGTTTGTTACCTGAAGTAACCGCAAAGAGCACGGTCCTGATGGGCTTGGTGACCACTGGTTTTGTGGTTGCCCTCGGTGGAATTGTTAATGCGTCGACCTACGACAAGTTGGTTCAACTTGATGTCGACGGCACCGTGGTAGCGGTGCGAACCCAAAGCGAGTCGGTCGGCGAATTGCTCGCCGAAAGCAAGGTCGCGTTGGCCGACCAGACCCGCGTCAGCCCGGCAAAGGCAACTGACCTCGACGCCGGCGATCTGGTTACGGTCCGTCACGCCAAAGCCGTGACCTTGGTGGTCGACGGCAAGATCAGCCAGCGCACGGTTCACGAAGTTGACGTCGCTGACGCCCTCAACGCACTCGGAGTGAAGCCGCAGGCCGGCGCGCACTTGTCGATGGCCCTCGATGAACGACTTGGCCTCGACGGAAACAGCCTGGTAGTCAGCAACCCGAAGACGGTGACGTTGCGAGTGGACGGCAAGACCAGGTCGTTTAAGACCGCTGCGCCGACGGTCCAGTCGTTGCTGAAGCAAGCCAACATTGCTGTCGGCAAAATCGACGAGGTCAAGCCTGGCTTGGGTTCCTACCTGAAGGCCGGGCAGAAACTGCGAGTCGTTCGGATCGAGAAGGTCACCAAGATGCAGACGCTCAGCGTCGATCACGAAGTGACTTTCACCGACGACAAAGCCATGTACAAAGGCGACACCGAGGTCGTTCGCGAAGGTAAAGACGGCGCCGACCGGGCCAAGGTGGAGATGATCCTTGCCGATGGCAAGATCCGCGAGACGCGAGTCATCTCGCGCAGTTCCATCCGCAAGCCAATCGCCGAGGTTCAAAAGCGTGGCACGAAGGATCCAAACACCGTCGACGGTGGAGTTTGGGATCGGATTGCCAAGTGCGAATCCGGTGGCAACTGGAGCATCAACACGGGCAACGGCTACTACGGTGGCCTGCAATTCTCGCTCGCAACTTGGCGCAGCGTGGGCGGTACGGGTTACCCGCACGAGAACAGCAAAGCGGTTCAGATCAAGCACGCCAAAATCCTGCAGAAGCGTTCCGGTTGGGGTCAGTGGTCGTGTGCGGCGAAGGTGGGCTTGCGCTGAACAGCGCTGACGGCGTTCGGTTGCTCGGTGCAACTGATATCCGCCGTCTCGCCGGCTCGGCCGGGGTTCGCCCGACCAAGCAGCGCGGCCAAAACTTCGTCATCGACGCGAATACGGTTCGCCGGATAGTCGATGTTTCGGGCATCGGGGCAGAAGATGTCGTCGTCGAGATTGGTCCTGGCTTGGGCTCACTGACGCTGGCGCTATTGGATCGTGCCAGTCACGTCACCGCGGTGGAGATCGACGAAACTCTCGCTGGGCTTTTGCCGTCAACGATCAACGAGTTCGCTGGTTCGGCGGCCGAGAAGTTCTCTCTCGTGCAAGCCGACGCCCTTCGGGTCACCGAGTTGCCGGGCCCTGCGCCGACGGCGCTGGTGGCGAACTTGCCCTACAACGTTTCAGTTCCGGTGCTGTTGCATTTCTTGGAGCGGTTCGAGTCGCTGGAGCGGGTGCTAGTGATGGTCCAGGCCGAGGTCGGTGACCGGCTTGCGGCCGGGCCAGGCTCTCGAACCTACGGAGTGCCGAGCGTCAAGGCCGCTTGGTATGCCGACGTCCGGTTGGCCGGCAACGTAGGCAGGTCCGTGTTCTGGCCGGCCCCCAACGTCGATTCAGTTTTGGTTTCGCTGACTCGCCGCGAACCTCCGGCAGGCGACCGAGTCCAGGCCTTTCGGGTAGTCGACGCGGCCTTCGCCCAACGCCGCAAGACCTTGCGCGCCGCGCTCAGCAATCTCGCTGGCAGCGCTGACGCCGCCGAACAGGCGCTGCGTGCTGCTGGCGTTGACCCGAAGTCCCGCGGCGAGCAGTTGTCGGTCACTCAGTTCTGCCAAATCGCTGCTGCTTTGGACCGTTGAACTCGACGTCTCGCCAGCGACACGCCGAGTCGTGGGGGGCGGGCATCAATCTCAGCTGGTGCTGGCGGGCCTAGGGTGACGCTATGACGACGATTGAAGATTCAATATCCAGCTTCGCGAAGATCACCTTCTGGTTCCTGCTTGCTCGAGGAATCGTGGCGACAGTTTTTGGCCTGCTGGCGCTGTTCCAGCCGGTCTCGACATTCAAAGTCCTACTCTTTATTTTCGGTATCTTCTGCCTCCTCGACGGCGTGATTTCGATCGTCGCTGGGTTCGCGCTTCGTGGCCCACAATGGGGCTGGATCGTGTTCAACGGCTTTATCGGCATCATCTTGGGCTTTATTGCAATGCGCTACCCGGAATCGGCCGCAGTGGCGATCTTCTTGCTAATCGCTGCTTGGGCGCTGGTGTCTGGGCTGCTGCACATCTTCGGTTCGTTCGGTCTGAAGTCCGAAGGCGACCCGGGCTGGTACTGGACGCTGATTTCTGGCCTAATTTCGGTTTCGTTGGGCGTTTTCTTTTTCGCCTTCCCCAAAACTGGATTGGCTACGGTCGTCTTGGTGCTCGGCATCTACGCACTGATTTACGGCGTCGTGTTGATCTTTGGCGCGTTCGGTGCACGCAAGGCGATAAAGAACGCGTTCGCCTGATTCCGCGCGTCCAGTCAACACGGCTGAAACATCACTGTTCTACGGTTGCGGCGTGACCGCAGAAATTGCCGCAACCGTAGCCCTGGCGCGGTGTGAATACCTGAACCGGTTCTCCGCACATCCCAGTCGACTTGAGCGGGCTTACCTGACGCCACAGCATCGCGGGGCAAACGAACTCGTTGAGGGCTGGCTGCGCGAACTGGGCATGCAGACGTGGACTGATTCGGCCGGCAACCAGTGGGGCCGAATTGAAGGCGCCGAGCCTGGCCTACCTGCCCTCGTTTTGGGGTCACACCTCGACACGGTTCCCGACGGCGGCAGCTACGACGGAATGCTGGGGGTGGCCGTTGCGCTGGCAGTTGTCGAAGGCCTACGGGACCGAATTCACGAACTGCCGTTCGCGTTGGAGATCGTCGGTTTCAGCGACCACGAGGGCACCAGGTTCGCGACGCCGATGCTGGGCAGCAGCGCGGTGGCCGGACTATGGGACGACGATTGGTGGGACCTGCGAGATCAACAGGGCGCAACCGTGCTCGAGGCGTTCCGGCAGTGGGGCCTAGACCCGCGACGAATTGGCGAGGCGGCGCGTCAACCCCAAGACCTCGTCGGCTTCCTAGAGGCTCACGTTGAGTCCGGGACGGTATTGGAAGCGGCGGGTAAGTCGCTTGGCGTGGTCACGTCAACCGCAAGCGTCCGTCGCTACGTGGTCAATCTCGTTGGCGAGGCCCGACATGGCGGCGGCACCGCCCACCGGGATCGAAAAGACGCGCTAGTCGGCGCGAGTTTGGCCATTGCCGAGATCGACCGGCTGGCCACCAATAGCGAAGGCACCGCGACCGTCGGCCAAATCAACGTGCTGCCCGGCGGGGTGAATGTGATCGTCGGCCGCGCAGACTTCAGCGTCGAGGTCCGCCATCGCAGCGATAAGCAACTGGAGGAGTTGTGGGCCCAGATCTCGGCTGCGGTCACCTCGATTGCGGCCGAACGCGGTTTGCGCGCCGCGTGGGGCCAAGTCCACGATGCGCCCGCGGTAGATCTTTCCGGCTGGCTTCAGGACTGTTTGAGCGAAGCGCTGGTGACCACTGGCGAGGATGAGCCGCTGCGGCTCGCGGCCACCTCGGCCCACGATGCGAGCGCGCTCGCCGCAATCACCGACGTGGCAATGTTGTTGATTCGCTCGGTCGACGGAAACGGTCACCACCCGGCCGAGGACGTGCGAGCAGGCGACGTCGCCAGCGCGATCGCCACGATGACTGAGGTGGTCTGGGCCGTGGCCAGATGAGGCGACTCGGTGCCGGGACTGCCCTAATCGGAGTTGGGCCGCTAGGTTGGGGGCGTGTTGTCAAGGGTGACCGTGCGAGTGCCGGCGAAGGTGAATCTGTGTTTAGGCGTCGGCCGAGCGCGCGCTGACGGGTATCACCAGCTCGCCACCGTCTACCAGGCGGTCGACTTGCACGACGAACTGAGTTTCGTCGACCGCGACGATGATGAGCTAAACGTGGCGGTTCACACCGAACTAGATTTGCCCGAAGGCGCCGCCGTTCCACTCGGCGATGACAACATCGCCATCCGGGCGGCGAAACTGCTGCGCCACCGAATCGGCGGCCTCGATCGCGGCGTCGACATCTCGATTCGAAAAGTAATTCCGGTGGCCGGCGGAATGGCTGGCGGCTCGGCCGATGCGGCTGCGACTCTGGTCGGGTTGAACGAACTTTGGGGCGGGGGGCTTTCTCGCGCCGACCTGGAGCCGTTGGCAGCCGAACTGGGCAGCGACGTGCCATTCCTGTTGCACGGCGGCAACGCAATCGGTAGCGGCCGTGGCGAAAAGGTCAGTCCGGTGCTCGCTCGCGGCAGTTACAACTGGGTTTTTGCGACCGCGAACGAGGGCCTGTCCACCGCCGCGGTTTACGCCCAGTTCGATCGGCTCAACCCTCACGGAGTCGAGGAACCCGAAGTGCCAGATGCGCTGCTCAATGCCTTGCGTGCGGGCGACCCGAGGGCCCTTGGGAGGTCTTTGTCCAACGACCTAACCGAAGCGGCCCTGACGCTTCGACCGGAATTGGCAGAGACGCTTGAGATCGGTCTGGAGGCCGGTGCGCTTGGCGCAATCATTTCTGGCTCGGGCCCAACGACGCTGTTCTTGGCCGCTTCGGAAGCTCATTCGCTGGATCTGGCGATGGCGCTCACCAGCGCAAGTTCGGCGGCCGACGTGATCCAGTCGCGCGGCCCCGTCATCGGCGCGCGGCACATCTGATGCCGCCACTGGTAGTCGCCGAACGCATTAGTCAGTCATTTCCGGCCGGCACGGTGCTGGCCGACGTCACCGTAGGTATCAGCGACGGCGATCGCATTGGCGTGGTGGGTCGAAACGGCGACGGCAAGTCGACCTTGCTGAAAATAATCGCCAAGAAACTCGAACCCGATTCCGGTCGAGTTACTTGGCGCCGCGACTTGCGCATCGGTTTCGTCGAGCAGACCGACGAGCTAGATCCGGCCCAATCGGTGATCCATGCCGTCGTGGGCGACCGACCCGAGTTCGAGTGGGCCTCGGACCCCGCGATCCGTGATGTGCTGGCCGGGCTCTTGGGTGATCTAAACCGAGAGGCCGAAGTGGGCACTCTCAGCGGCGGTCAACGCCGGCGAGTGGCGTTGGCGAAGGTACTGGTTCAGCGGTGGGATTTGCTGATTCTCGACGAACCAACGAACCATCTGGACATTGAGGGCGTCAGGTGGCTCGCGCAACATGTGATCGGTCGCTCCGAGGCGCTCGCCGTCGTCACTCACGACAGGTGGTTCCTCGACGAAGTCTGCACGCTGACATGGGAAGTTCACGACGCCACGGTCGACTCATTTGAGGGCGGTTACGCCGCCTATGTGCTGCAACGCGTCGAGCGAGATCGCCAAGCCGCCGCGACTTACGATCGCCAACAGAACCTAATGCGCAAAGAATTGGCTTGGCTGCGGCGCGGGGCGCCGGCCAGAACCTCAAAGCCGAAGTTTCGAATCGACGCGGCCAACGCACTGATCGAACGCGAGCCGCCGGTTCGCGATTCAGTTTCGCTAGCCAAACTCGCGACCGCCAGACTCGGCAAAGACGTCGTCGACCTGATCGACGTTTCGGTCACCTTCGAGTCGACGCCGGTCCTGCGAGACATTCGGTGGCGGATCGCGCCGGGGGAGCGGGTCGGAATACTGGGCCCCAACGGCGCCGGCAAGAGCACCCTGTTGGGGCTGGTCACCGGCGAAGTGGCGCCGACAACTGGTCGGGTCAAGCGCGGCAAGACGGTCCAGATCGCCGCGCTGACCCAGAACCTGGCCGACTTGGCGGCCGTTGCCGACGATCGAGTCAGCGAGGTGGTTGCCCGCAAGCGGACCAGTTATATCGCCGACGGCAAAGAGTTGAGCCCAAGTCAACTGCTCGAACGTCTCGGTTTCACTTCGGCGCAGTTGTCAACGCCAGTCAAAGACCTCTCTGGGGGCCAGAAGCGTCGACTGCAGTTGATGCTCATCCTGCTCGACGAGCCGAACGTGCTGATCCTTGATGAGCCGACCAACGATCTAGACACCGACATGTTGGCCGCGATCGAGGACTTGCTCGACACTTGGCCAGGGACGCTGTTGGTGGTTTCGCACGACCGCTACTTGCTTGAGCGGGTGACCGATCACCAGTACGCGGTACTCGATTCGCACCTTCGGCATCTGCCGGGCGGAGTCGACGAATACCTGCGAATTCGTGAAGGCAATGTGGTGGGGCAGGCCCCATCGCCGGCGCCGTCTTCGCCTGCCGTCGAACGCGGCGCCAAAGCGGAGCGCGAACTTAAAAAAGAGCTGTCTCGGCTGGAACGGCGCATCGAGAAACTCACCGAAACGATCAACGAGATCGATAAGTTGATGGTTGAGGCGGCCACCGACCCAGATTCGTTGATGAAGCTGGCGGCCGACCGCGGACCATTGGCCGCTGAACTCGAAGAAGTCGAGTCGCGTTGGCTCGAAATTGCCGACTGAGAGTCCGGTCAGTTCCCAAAGGAGTTCGTCAGCGCGGCCAGCCCCGCCGCGATCGCGGCGCGATCATCGGCCGAAAGCGCGGCCAAGAGCTCATGTTCGCGCACCAGCAGTGCGTCTAGGGCGGTGTCGACGCGGTTCAGGCCGTCGGGGGTCAGCGAGACGAGTACGCCGCGGCGATCGTCTGGGTCAGCGCGCCGAAGAACGAGGCCTCGTTCTACTAGGCGATCAACTCGGTTCGTCATCGTTCCGCTGGTGACCATCGTGGCGGCCACCAACTGCCCAGGGGAGAGTTCATAGGGTCGACCAGTGCGCCGCAATGCGGCCAAGACGTCCCATTCCCACGAGTCGAGTTCGGCGGTCGCGAAGGCAAGTTTTCGCAATCGGTCGAGGTGCTTGGCTAAGCGGGTGACCCGACTGAGCACTTCCATGGCGCTGACGTCGGCATCGGGGCGTTCGCGCCGCCAAGCCGCGACGATCTGATCGACCTCGTCCATTCCTCAACCGTAGTGCTCAAGAATCTTGATGTCGAGAGAACCGGCGGTGCACCTTCGCAAAAACGTCTCCGGTAACCTGATATGGCTTTCCCCGGTTGGTCTGCCGGCAGGGCCCGCCTGACTTTGAATCAGGACTAGCGACGTAGGTTCGACTCCTACCCGGGGAGCGCGAGCGGAACTGACGAAGGAGTCATGTGAGCGAACAGGTCACCGCGATTGTTCTCGCAGCTGGCGCCGGCACGCGAATGAAATCGCGCCGCGCAAAGGTACTTCATGAAATCGGTGGCCGATCGATGCTCGGCCATGCGTTGACGGCGGTCCGCGGAGTTGGCGCCGAGCAGGTTGTCGCCGTCGTTGGCCACGATCGCGATCAGGTAGAGCAAGCACTAGGGCAGCTTGACCCGCGAGCAGTCGTCGCAGTCCAAGAGGCTCAGCTTGGCACCGGAGACGCAGTACGAGTCGCCTTGGACGCGCTAGACCAACCCGATGCCGGCACCTTCCTAGTCACCTACGCTGACGTGCCGTTGCTGAGTGCGCAGACGTTGACCGAATTGCTCGAAGGTCACCGCCAAGCCGGTCGAACCGTCACGATCCTGTCGTCTGTGGCCGAAGACCCAACCGGGTACGGCCGAATTCTGCGTGATGCTGGTGGCGACGTCACCGCGATCCGCGAACACAAAGACGCGACGGACGAAGAGCTCAAAACTCGTGAGATCAACAGTGGAATCTTGGTTGTAGACGGAAGCTTTTTGAATCGGGCGGTTAGGGCGCTTCGAACCGACAACGCCCAAGGCGAGTTGTATCTGACTGACGTCGTCGCCCTAGCGGTCAGTGAAGGAAGACCTGTTGGCGCACACCTGCTCGAAGACGTCTGGCAGACCGAGGGCGTAAACAATCGCGCCCAACTAGCCAAGCTTGGTCGGGTGCTCAACGACCGGATTTTGGCCCACCACCTGGCCGAAGGCGTGACCATTGTCGATCCGGCAACGACGTGGATCGATTCGGACGTCACGATCGGGCCGGACACGATCATCTTGCCCGGCACTCAACTTCTTGGCGCGACCACGATCGGCGCGGGCGTGACGATCGGACCAGACACCACCTTGCGCAACGTTGAGATCGGCGACGAAGCATCCGTGGTGCGAACTCACGGTTCCGACTCGGTGATCGGCGCGGGAGCCACGGTCGGACCTTTCACCTACTTGCGGCCGGGCGTCGTAATCGACGCCGGCGCCAAAGCCGGCGCATACGTCGAACTCAAGAACACGCACCTTGGGCCAAACGCGAAGGTGCCGCACTTGTCGTACCTCGGGGATGCCGAGGTAGGCGCTGGTTCGAACGTCGGTGCCGGCACGATTACCGCCAACTACGACGGCACCAACAAGCATCGAACCGTCATCGGTGAGCAGGTGCGGATCGGCTGCGACAACGTGCTGGTCGCGCCGGTCACGATCGGCGATGGCGGCTACACCGGGGCGGGCACGATTGTGCGTCAAGACACACCGCCGGGGGCACTCACGGTGAGCGATTCAGGACAGAGGACAATCGAGGGATGGGTCGCGAAACAGCGACCAGGCACTTCCTCCGCGGCGGCCGCGGAGCAGACCACGCAGGAGATCAGCGGTGGCGAATAGCAAGAGCTTGAGCAGGCGCACCCAGACGAACAACATGATGTTGTTCACTGGCCGGGCTCACCCGGAGTTGGCGCAGCAAGTAGCCGAGTTGCTCGATGTTGGTTTAGTGCCGACCACGGCCTACGACTTCGCGAACGGCGAAATCTACGTCCGGTTCGACGAATCAGTCCGCGGTTGTGATGCGTTCGTGATCCAGAGCCATGCGGCGCCGATCAACGAAGCAATCATGGAGCAGTTGATCATGATCGACGCGCTCAAGCGCGCCTCGGCAAAGCGGATCACGGTGATCCTGCCGTTCTACGGATACGCCCGCCAAGACAAGAAGCACCTAGGCCGCGAGCCGATCAGCGCAAGATTGATGGCCGACTTGTTCCTTGCTGCCGGCGCGGACCGACTGATGACCGTCGACTTGCATACCGCGCAAATCCAGGGCTTTTTCGATGGCCCGGTCGACCACCTGCTCGCAATGCCGATCCTGACTCGCTACGTGCGAAAGAAGTACGGCAAGAAGCCGCTCGCGGTGGTTTCGCCAGACGCTGGTCGAATCAAGGTGGCCGAGCAGTGGGCCCGCCAGTTCGACAATGCGCCGTTGGCGTTCATCCATAAGACGCGTGATGTGACCAAGGCGAATGTCAGCAAGGCCAACCGTGTCGTTGGTGAAGTCGAAGGTCGAACTTGCATCTTGGTCGACGACTTGATCGACACCGGTGGAACAATTTGCCAGGCGGCCGAGGCGTTGATGAACGACGGCGCGGCCGAAGTGATCATCGTGTCGACCCACGCCGTCTTTTCTGGCGAAGCCGTAAACCGGTTGAAGGACTCGGTGGCCGCAGAGGTAATCGTCACCAATACTTTGCCGCTAGAAGAAGATAAATACTTCGACAAGTTGACGGTGCTGTCGATCGCCCCGTTACTTGCCCAGGCCGTTTCGGCTGTTTTCGAAGATGGCTCTGTCACCAGCTTGTTTGCTGAGTAACGCAAGCTAGCGACTGACTCGGTTTCTTGATTCGCCAAGGACTGGGTTAGACTTTTGCGGTTGCCTCGGCGAGGGCCCAGCTGGATCGGGCCGTGATCGACAGGGTGCTCCACAGGAGTGCTGTGTTGAGCGCCGAGCGAAGACTTCAAAACTTCCCGAGGAGAAAAGACCCGTGGCCGAAATCAAGATTTCAGCAGAAAAGCGCACCGAGTTCGGCAAGGGCTTTGCCCGTCGGATCCGTCGTGACGCCAAGATCCCCGCTGTCCTCTATGGGCATGGTGTTGACCCGATCCACGTGACCCTGCCAGGCCACGAAACGATGATGGCGCTCAAGACGGCCAACGCGCTGCTGTCGATCGACTTGGATGGCGATTCGCACCTGTCGATCCCCAAGCAGGTCCAGCGCGACCCGCTCAAGGGCTTCATCGAGCACGTTGACTTGCTCATCGTCAAGCGCGGCGAGAAGGTCACCGTCGAGGTTGCCGTCGTCCTGGTTGGCGACGCGGCCCCAGGCACCTTGGTTTCGACCGAGCACACCACCGTTGCGCTTGAAGTTGAAGCCACCCACATCCCGACCGAGGTCGAGGTTTCGGTTGAGGGCCTTGACGCCGGTTCGCAGATCCTCGCCTCTGACCTCGCTCTGCCGAAGGGCGCATCCCTTGGCATTGACGCAGATGCATTGATCGTCAACGTCACCCACGCCACGGTTGCTGCCGAAGCCGACTTGTCGACGCCAGGCGATGCCGCTGAGGCTGCGCCGGCCGAGGCGGAGTCCACCGAAGGCTGATGACCTGGTTGATCGTCGGTCTGGGGAACCCTGGGCCGACGTATGCCGCCACTCGACACAATGTCGGGTATCACGTCACTGACGAACTGGCCGCCCGAATGGGCGGCCAGTTCTCGTCGTTGAAGGCCGCGCGGGCAGACGTGGTTTCGGGCCAGTTGGCCGGTCAGCGAGTAGTGCTTGGTCGGTCTCGCGCATACATGAACGAGAGCGGCGGCGCCGTTTCGGCGTTGCTCAAGTACTACGGTGTCGACGCCGAAAACTTGATCGTTATTCACGATGAACTGGATCTGCCTTTGGGGTCCTTACGCTGCAAACTAGGCGGCGGCGACAACGGACACAACGGACTCAAATCGATCCGCAAATCGATCGATACCGGCGACTTCCTGCGAGTTCGCTTCGGCATCGGGCGACCAGTTGGACGCCAAGAAGTGCACGACTTCGTGCTGAAGCCCTTCACGGCTACTGAACGGGTGGAGGCTCAGATCGTGGTCCAAGAGGCCGCTGACGCGGTCGAGAGCCTACTCGAAGTCGGGCTAGTAAAAACGCAGAGCACGTTCAACTCCTGAACCAGAACGAGAACCTAGAACCGACTAACCTCGAGTGAATCCAACTGGATCTTTGGTTGCATCCCAAATGTTGCCGCTCAGGGAAACTTTCGGTGCTTGGGCGGCGGGTGTGATTACCGCGCAGTTCGCTAGGCGCTGGGTGCCGCTTTGGAAACTGTTGTTGATGATGCTGAGGCCAACGAACGGGCCCCGCTCTTTGGGGGCAATGTTGATCGAGCAGGCGCCACCACCAATTTCATTTCCGCTGATCTTTACTGACGCAATCGCACCAGCATCTTGAGCGAGCATGATTGCGGCGTTTTTCGCATCCTCAATCACCGAGTCTTCGATCCGAATGTTCGACCCGGAAACGACCTGAATGTTGTCGTCGTGGGAAGGACCGTTGTTCCAGTTGGGGTCATTTACGAAGTGGAAGTTGTCGTGTAGCCACGAGTTTTTGATGGTCACGTTGCCGGGGCCGAAGATGTGTACTTGATCGATCACCTGATGGATTTCGACGCCGTCCAAAGTGAACCCGTGTCCCATGATTCCGTTGGTGTCGGGATTCAAATCGTCCGAGAAAATCTCAGAATCCTTGATCACCACCCCGGTCGAGGTCGAGTTCACGATGCCCTTGCTGGCGGGCTTCTGAGCTCGAATTCGTGAGTTCTTGATCGTCACGTTCGGGGCTTTGATGGTTACGGTGCCGAAAATCTCGGCATTGCTAACCACGGTCCCCGGTGTCGTAATCACGAGGTCGCCGTTGACTCGGGTTAGTACCGTACCGGCCGGAACACCTGGGTTGGTCGGGACCGGGACCGTGGCGGGCGGCGAAGTCGGCGTCGGGCTTGGCCTGACGGTGGGAGGAGTCGAAGCGACAGCCGTGGGCAGGGAGGCGGGCGTCGATGGTGCAATCGTTGTCGGCTCGCTGGTCGGCTGTGTGGCGGCCGTTGGCGTAGGCGTCGGTTTGACAGTTGGCTTGCCGGTTGGCTGCGTCGTCGGGGTTGGGGCCGCAGTCGGGTCAACAACAGGTTGGGTGGGGGAGGAGCTGGCCGCTGACGTCGCCTCGGCATTCTCCTCAGTTTGTGGTTCCGCTGGTGCCGTGGCCGCTGAAGTTTCGGGCGCGAAGTCGAGCGAACTCGGCTCAATAGAAGGGGTGGGGCTTTCGGGCGCGGTTGCCGTCGCGCTTGCGGTAGGTATTGGCTTACCGAAGGACTGGCTGTGGCTACGGTCTGTTTTTGGGGACTGCTGCGGACGCGTTAGGCCTTGGGCGTTCGGCGATTCGTTCTGTTCGCACGCCGAAAGCGACATGGTAAGCAATACGGCTGAGGCCCCCGCCAGCCAGCGCATTTTTGAATTTGGCACTCGTGTTCCCCCACTGATTGCCCGTTTTGACAGTTAATTCCGAGACGGATTCGATGCCCGAGCGCAAAACCCAAGTGAGAGCGTAACAAGAACGGCCGGCCTGATAAAGGCCGGCCGTCTCGCTAGTTGAGATTCAACCGTTGGTGATCTTCACCGCAGAGTTGTCGTGCTGCCAAATGTTGGCCGTCATCGTTGGGCGTGAAGACGAAGGCGCGATAACTGCACAGCCAAGGTGCTTCGTCTGATTTCGAATAAACGTGTTGTTCGAGATCGCAACCGAGGTCATCGCTGGGTATTTCGTCTTCGGTGCCACGTTGATTGAGCAGGCGCCGCCACCGATCGTGTTGCCTGAGATGGTCACGTTCGTGATCGCGCCGGCATCCTGGCCCATCATCATCGCCGTGTTGACCGAATCCTCAAGGACCGAATTCTCGACCCGGATGTTGTCGCCCGAAACAACCTGAATGTTGTCGTCGTGAGTTGGCGTGTTGTTCCAGTTCGGGTCTTGCTCCCAGTGGATGTTGTCGTGCAGCCAGGAGTTCTTGATCGTGACATTTCCGGCACCGTGGATGTGGACTTGGTCGACGACGTCGTGAATATTCACGCCGTCGAGGGTGAACCCGTAGCCCATGATCCCGTTGACGCTCGTGTTGTTGTGGTCGGACAGGATCTCGCTGTTCTTGATCACGACGCCTGAGCCGGTGGAGGTGACGACGCCGGTGCCAATCTGGACTTGGACCCGGACTCGAGTGTTCTCAACCCGCACGTTGTTGGCCTTGATCGTCAAGGTACCGAAGATTTCCTTGTTCTTGATTACCGTTCCATCGACTGTGATGGTCTGGTTGCCGTTGACCCGTTCGAGCACTGTCCCGTTGGGGATACCCGGCAGCGTCGGCCCCTGGGTGGGCGCCGTGGTCGGAGCGGTGGTTGGGGCCGTCGTCGGGGCCGTGGTGGGTGTGGTGGTCGGGACTGTGGTGGGTGTGGTGGTCGGGACTGTGGTGGGTGTGGTGGTCGGGACCGTGGTCGGCGGGGTGGTCGGGACCGTGGTCGGCGGGGTGGTTGGGACGGTGGTCGGAACCGTGGTCGGCTGAGTGGTCGGAACCGTGGTCGGCTGAGTGGTCGGAACCGTGGTCGGCGCCGCAGTGGGGGCCGTGGTCGGCGTCGGCGTCGGAGTCGGCTTTGGCTTCAGTGATGCGAACCAGTTGGAAAGTAGGTAGCCGACGATCGAGACGCTTGCCGCAGTGTTCGATGTGGAGCTGACGCGAAGCTGTTCGGCGCCACGAAGTGGAACGACCGTGGTGGATGTCTTTGACTCGCCGCGGCTCGCAACGGCCCGAACCGTTGCCTGACATGCCGATGACTTGTCGCTAACCGAACAGATCGAGATGTCGCCGGTAGAACTTGAACCGGAAGTTCTGACATTGACCGTTACCGCTTCGGCACCTTCAGGCACGTCGAGCAAAGTGACGTATCCGCTGCTGCCGGCTCGAACAGAACGATTGATTACCGGCGAGTGGGCGGGCATGGATCGGTGCCCGGTGCTGCTCGTGGTGTAGCCAATGATTCGAGCCTCGATCTTGGCGCGGGCTGAACTGCGAACAATGGCGGTCGACTTGGAATGAAGTGGAACAAAAATTGTCTTTGCGGTCGGGTGCTTCTTGCTTACCTTCAAGCGAGCGCTTCTCGTGCAGGTTTTCTTCGTAGCGCAGAACTTCAAAGTTCCGCCCTTGCTGACCTTTGGGACGTGAACTGCAAGGAACACGCCGTAGGCACCCCGAGGTGTCTTAGTGGCGAACTTCTTTGTTGAGCCGGGCTTGACCTTCGTTGAAAGCACTGACTTGTGTGACACAGCCGTGAATCCGGACTTGGGCGAGCTTGCGGCATTGGCTGTGGCGGGCAGCAGAACTGCGGCGCTGAGTACGGCCGATAGTGCAGTGATGAGTGTTCGGGTAACTCGGGGATACAGCATGGGACCTCTTTTTTCGTGGAACGACGCAGAAAACGCGTCATTTGCACCATAGGTCACTTACTTCGCAACTACAACTTACGCACCATAAAACCCTCCTTTCGCACTAGTCGCATTCGTAACATCAGTCACTTCAGTAACTCTGGCAACAAACTTGGGCGACTTGGTGTCTTGACTTGGTGGTTGGGTGAGGCAGGTGACACTAGGCTGCGTTCGTGTCGGTTTGGCGAAGCGTGACGAACGCTGCGGGTGTGCGAGTCCTAGTGCTTGGCGGCACTGGCCTTCTTGGCATCGTTTCGAGTCGATTGATCCTGCAGAACTTCGGTGTCGCCGCCTACGCTCAATACGGGCTGCTCGCTGGCCTGCGAAATCTAATTCCTTTCGCGGATTTGGGTGTCGGCGCAGTCGTGCTCAACTCGGTCAGCGAGTCCGACGATCCGGCCAAAGACGAGCGAGTCCGCACTACCCTCACGACGGCGCTTCGTGTCCTGATCGTCGCCGGCCTCGCCTTGAGTGTTCTGGTAATCGGCCTGTACTTCCTTGGTGTGTGGCCAGCCATCCTTGGCGCGGGACTTCTGCCCGGCGGCGAACTGGCCGCCACTGCTTGCCTAGTTGTATTCGCGCTTGGATTGCCGTTAGGAATCGGCTCGCGAATCCTCGTGGGGTTGGGACGCAACGCTCAACAGATCGCGATTCTTGGCCTAGTTTCACCGCTGTTTGTTCTCGGGGTGATTGCCATGGTCGTTTTCGGATTTGGAAACGCTAACTGGATCCCAGTCATTTCCTACCTGGCTGCGGCAGTAACGGCCGTCCTATGCCTGATCTATGGCTCCCGGCTCATCAGCCCGGCGGCGACCGAGGCAATGGCGCGCGTGCCACGCACGAAGCAATTCCCGGGAGTGCCAATCGCTAGGACTGCTGGCCCGGCGTTGGTAATTTCAATTGCGACCCCGCTCGCGATGCAGACTGACCGACTCTTCCTGTCGCACCTGACCTCGACGCAAGAACTCGCAAACTATGGGTTCGCCTCGCTGATCTTTGGGATGGTCCTGCAGGCGATCATCGCGGCCGGCTTGAGCCTTTGGCCATACTTTGCGAAGTCACGAAGTCAAGACCGCGTCGACAGCCCGTTTGCGCTGTCCGCTTGGTTCTTTGTCGCCGCGGCCGTTGCCTGTGCCGCACTCGTGCTCGCGCTGCCAATACTGACCAGGATCATCACTAAAGACCTGCTCAACATCGATTGGGTACTGGCCGCAGGTTTCATTGCCCTCGTCCTCGTGCAGGCGGTCAACTATCCAATCGGGATGTACATGACGACCCCGAGAGCACTCCGCTTTCAAGTGGGCCCAGTGTTGGCCATGGCGACGCTAAACATCGGTCTGACTTGGCTCTTTGTGCTGAATCTGGGATCTGGTGGCGCGGTATTGGCGACCGCGATCTCGGTCTTGGTGTGCCAAGTGGTCCCGTGTGCCTGGTGGACGCGGCGAGACTTGGCGCACCGACGCGGTCAGTTGGCTAAATAGTCAGAGTCACGCAGCCCGCGCCACCACGCGCGCCAAGGCGCGAGGCTGCGAACGAACTGCCGCCGGCCGCCTCGGCGAACGATTCGCCAGGCGGACTTCGGTGCCGACCGGCGCCAGCGCTGTCGGTCAGCGGGTTCAAGGTGCCCAACGGCAAATCGGGCGCGGTTGACGATGTTGTAGTAGTAGTACGTTTCGGATTTGCCTTGGCCTTGGGTGCCGCCGACGGCGTGGGTGGCGACTGCACCATCAACAACCTGGAGGTTTCCGCCGGCAGCGATCACCCGGGCGCAGAGGTCAACATCCTCCCAGTAGAGAAAATACGACTCGTCGAATCCACCGACCGCATCGAAAAGTTCAATTGACAACATCAAGCAGGCGCCACTGAGCCACGGCATAGTCGCCGAATTTGGATACTCGTCGCGAACGCGCCACGGTCGCATGTCGCCAGTGTCGAGGTCCAGATCCATCCCGGCGGACCAGAGTGAGCCGTCAGGTTTCAAAATTCGAGGGCCCGCGAGTGTCATGGGATCGTCATCGACAGCGTCTAGGAGCAGACTCGCGGACACTGTGTCGATGTCGGCGTCGGGATTTATCAGCAGGATCCGATCGCACCCGGCCCGTCGAGCAGCCTCGACGCCTAGGTTGCAACCGGCACCAAATCCCGTATTCGTCTCGGGTGTGAGGGCCAGCCACTGATTCTCGATCGCGCGAGCGAGCACTGACGAGCGTTCGGCCTCGGTAGTGAAGTTGTCGACCACCACGACATTGGCTCCGGGGAATCGTTCGGGGTGGTTGAAGCTTTCGCTGATCTGATCGACCGAACCGTAGTTGACCAGAACGATTCCTACCCCCTCGAAGTCCATCGTCACGCGCCGTTTCGGTCGGCTAGCAGAGCTTCGTTGTAGGCGTTGAGGTGTTGGCGCCCAGCCAATTGCCAGGAGCGATTGCTCAAGTTGGGCGAACTGCCGCGAGTCGCCTCAACCGCAACAAGCGCTTTGGCAAGCGCCGTCGCAGTCAACTCGCCTTCGAACTGCTGTACCCACTCCAGGCCGACCTCTTCGGCCAATGCGTCGGTGGCACCGTTGCGCGGAACCAAAACGGGGCGGTCGAGCGAGAGCGCAGCCAGCGCACTGCCGGAGTTGTGCAGGTCGCGGTAGGGCAACACGATCAAAGCCGAGCGAGTTATCAGGTCAACAAGTTCGGCGTCGGACAAATGCCGCAAAGCCAACTCGACCCTCGGGTCAGCGTCCGCTTGCGTCTGAAGGGCTGACCCCAATTCGGCCGGGTCGGCCCGACCGCCAATCGAAAGCCGGTAGTCACCGTCCAGCTCGCCAAAGGCAGTCACTAGATCGGCAACGTTTTTGTATTCGCGTATCAGGCCAAAGAAGCCGAGTCGGTTCGGCTCGATGGGTTGGACCGGATATTTGCCGTACCAGTGCCGATAGTCGCTGTGGGGGATAAGTCGGACTGCCGCCCCGGACAACGGGGAAGTCGTCGGGTTGAGGATTATCTGCAATGCGGTCGAGCGGTCAAGGGCTTGCAAGGCGCGCTCGCGGGCCGGTGCAACGGACTCATGAGGGCTGGTGTTGTGCACGGTCCGCACGACGGCCCGGTTCGATTTGGCAAATCGTCGAACGACGCGGCCAAATAGGAGTTGGCGGATTCGGGTGCGAAACGGTGAACCGCCGGTCATCGTGGCGTCAGGCCAGTGCACATGAAATACGTCATATTTGCCAAACAGTCCGCGTATCCAAGTGAAAGTGTCGACAGTCAGGCCAGGCTCGGTTCGGAGTTGCTCAATCAGTTGGCTGACGTACGGATTCGTCGTCGGACGTGGCTCCGGGACCGAAAGCAGAATCCGGTTAGCCCTTGGTCCAGTCAACTGGTCGCTGAGCTGGCCTGGCGCCAGAGCGGCGATTCGTTCGACGGCCGAGGCAATTTGACGTGCCGCTCGGATATTCGCGGCACCGCCTCGGCGGTAGGGGTCAGCGATGTCTAGGCCACCCTGCGTCGCGACGAGGCTTCGCTTGGCCGCCAAGGTTGGGACGTCAGTGGTCCCTAGAAGTTCAACTAGTGCCGCATACTCGGCCAAGGTGAAGGCGCGGCCAAAGGCATGTGGGGCGAGCGCGACGACCTTGGACCGGTGTTCTCGCGTAGCAGTCAAGATCAGGTCAGCATCCCCGATCATCTCGGCAGTCAGCAGCCGGGCCGAAAACCCCGAAGAGTCGATGTCCAAGGGCGCGAATGCCTCGGCCATGTGCTGTTCGAGACCGTGACCCACGACCGCCTGCGTCCCAGCGCTACTGAAAGTGGCCGTTGGCCCAAACGCGTTGGTTTGGGCAAGTAATAGGTGGGCTGCTGGTGACCTGCAGATGTTCCCCGTGCAGACCAAGAGCACCTTCATCAGTTGCTGTCCTCGTTCTTCGCTTGACTCATTTTCTGGGTCCGCGGGTCAGAGGTGTACGAGCCGTATGCTCGGGCAACTTCTGGCGCCCGGTTCAACACCGCGCCGAGCGGTTTCTGGCCGGCGACCTCCAACGCTTCAACCGCGTCGCGCACATGGGAACGTTTCGTTCGGCGTGCTGAAGCAACGAAGATGGTGCCGTCGACAATTCGGGACATGACGGCCGCATCGATAACTGAAAGCAACGGCGGGGCATCGATAATGACGTGGTCATAGGAAGCCTTGAGTTGCATGAGCACGTCGCTCATTGCCGCCGAGTCGAGCAATTGCACCGCATTGGGTGGGATTTCGCCGCTCGTCATCACATCGATGCCGCGTGCGGGCCACTTCTGGATCGCTTCGGTAACGGTTGCTCGGCCGATCAATGCGGTCGTCAAGCCGATCGCTTGCTCCAGCCCGCTCACCTTGTGCAGTCGCGGACGACGAAGATCCGCATCAATCAAAATTACCCGATCGCCATGTTCGGCGATCGCTTGAGCCAAGTTGATCGCGGTTGTGGTCTTGCCGTCTTGAGGCAGTGCCGAAGTGATCAACGTCGTGCGGTGATAACTGTTCCTAGACCAGACGAAATCGAGGTTTGCTCGCAGCCGACGGAACGCTTCAGTGCGGGCCGGGTCTTCGGCGTTCTCGTCCTTATTGCGAAAGGACGGAATGGAGCCAAGAACGGGAAGGTTTGCCACGTGGGCCAAGTCGTCCGAATCAGTAAGGCGAACGTTCAGTACCGAGCGCAAGACGGCGTAGGCCAAGCCCAATAGCAGACCGATTCCGAGTCCGATCGCCGTTGAAAACTTGGTGTTCGGACTGATCGGCCAGTTCGCTGGCAAGGCTTCGGAGGTTTGGGTGATCTTGATGGCCTGCGAGTCGTCCTTCAACGGCATCAGGTCTTTGATCGTAAGTGGCAATTGGTCGGCGATCGCATTGGCGATTTCGGCGGCAAGGACTCTGTCTGAGGAGGTGACGATCATCTGGATTGTGAACGTATTGAGCGGGGTGTTCACCTCGAGGGACCGTGCCAGATCCTTGGCCGATGAGTCGAGTCCGAGTTCTTCGATCACCGGATTCAACACAATCGGCGAAGATGCTATTTGGGCGTATGACTGAACCACATTTTGAGTGAACGCTGAGCCCTGCGCCAGGTCCGATACCGAGGAGCTGCTGCTGACGCCGACAAAGACTTCGCTCGTCGACTGGTAGGTCGGTGCAGTCGACTTTGCGATTGCAAAGCCAGCAATTCCGCCCAATAGGGTCGCCAGCAAGATCGCGACCCACCGTTGGCGTATCGCACTGACATAGTCGGCCAGCTTCACGTCGTGGTCTCCGTTCTGCGATGTGGTGATTCGGGTTGAGGAATCCCGAGTGTAGACGAGCAAAATCTAGTGCCGCTGTGTTTCGAGGGTACGCTCGGTAATCCAATCGGGACTTTAGTGAGGATCGTGCGATGAGTTGGTCACGTGGACAGATCATGATGGCTGCTGCTGTCGCGGCGGTGCTTGGTCTGATCTTGGTGTGGGCGCTGAACTCTTCTTCAGGTGACAAAGAGGCCAAGCCTGAGCCCACCGCGGCCAGCAACCAAACCTCGGGCCCGACGCCAAAGTCGACACCTACTACGGCGCCACCGACGCAAGTCACGGCGAAGCCTGTTGGGAAAAATCCTGACCTTGATTCGCCGGTGAAGTTAAGCGATGGCGCGACGGCCAAGATAGTCAAGATCGAAAAGGTTCAGAGCCAAGGTGAACTGCCTGGCGAGATTTCTGCGCCAGCGTTGCGCTTCACGGTCGAAACGACAGCAGGGTCCGAAGCGCTCAATTTGGCGACCGTAGTGGTGAATGCCTATTACGGTCCCGAGAAGATTCCAGCGGTCTCGATTTCCGGGCCTGGCGGGAAGCCATTCGGCGGTTCCTTGGCTTCGGGGAAGACGGCCAAGGGCGTCTACATCTTCAACATTCCGGTGGCCGAGCGCGACAACGTTTCGGTCGAGTTCAACTGGTCCCCAAAGGCAAAACCGGTCATCTTGTCGGGAAATGTGAGCTAATCGCGAACTCTTTTGCAACACGAGTCACACGAGTCACTACTTCGTGAAATTTGGTATTTGTATCCCAAAAACGCTGTCACCATGAACTAGTCGGGGTATGGGGGAGTGGTCTATTCGCTCTCGGGAACCAATAGATCACTCGGGTGTTGGAGAAAAGAATCATGGTCAGTAAATCTTGGCGCTTCGGCGCAATAGTCGTCTCGGGTGCTGCACTAGTCTCGTCAGTCTTGCTGGCGGCACCCGCCCAAGCCGATATCGATCCCAGCGATCCGTCGTTGCCGACCACGGTGACTGCTGACGCGCTGCCCACCGTCCAGATCGACGGTGTCGTCTGGGACCAAGAGATAGTCGGCAACACCGTATACGTCGCTGGAGAGTTCAAGAATGCGCGACCGGCAGGCTCTGCCGCCGGCACGAACTTGGTTCCGCGCGCCAACATGTTGGCCTACAACCTCACCACTGGCGAGCTGATCGACAGTTTCGCTCCGCAGTTCGACGGCGCAGTTCGGTCGCTTTCCATTTCGCCAGACGGCACCCGCCTCTACGCCGGTGGCTCCTTCTCCAAGGTGAACGGCCAAAACCGCTACCGGATCGTTTCGCTTGACCCGGCCACCGGTGAGATCGCTGGCGGAACGCCGGGCGCAAACTCCACCGTCACATCGATTGAGGCGACTTCTTCGGCGATTTACGTCGGCGGCATGTTCTCCACCTTGGGCTCGGCATCGCGCGTGCGAGCCGCTTCCTTCGTGCCGGGTACTTCAACAGTCCTGCCGTTCAACCCGACCATTCCGGACGGAAACGTTCAGGCGATCATCTCCAGTCCAGACAACCAGAAGGTAGTCATTGGCGGCGCCTTTACCTCCGTAAACGGTTCCTCGAGCCCGGGCTACGGACTGGCCCTGCTAAATGGTGAAACCGGCCAGTCTCTCCCGTTGGCCGCAAACAGCGAGATCCGCGACGCTGGCAAAGACTCGGCCATTCTCGCGTTGAAGGCCGACGCCGACGGGTTCTACGGTTCTGGCTACCACTTCGGTGGCGGCGGAAACGTTGAAGGTTCCTTCATGGTCGACTGGAACGGCAACCTAAAGTGGATTGACGATTGCCACGGCGATACTTACGACATCGTTCCGTCGGCGAACGTTATCTACCAAGCGTCACACAAGCACTTCTGCGGCAACCTCGGTACCGGCGGTTTCCCGCAGACCGAGCCGTGGTCCTTCCACCACGGCACTGCGATGACGAAGTTCGCTACCGGAACCTCTAAGGCCGATATCTATGGCTACAAAGACCACCCAGGTCAGCCCAGCCCCAGCCTGCTCAACTTCTTCCCCGATTTCGCGCCGGGAACTTACACCGGTCAGAATCAGGCTCCTTGGGACGTTGAGACCAACGGTGACTATGTCGTTTACGGCGGCGAATTCCTGCGAGTAAATGGCCAAGGCCAACAGGGCATCGTCCGCTTCGCTAAGAAGTCCATTGCTCCCCAGAAGCAAGGTCCGCGAGTCGGCGGCGCAGACCTAAAGGTAAAGGTGCGCAGCGTCGCAGCCGGCACGGTGCGGATTTCCTGGCCAGGCACCTACGACCGTGACAACGCGACCCTGACCTATCAGGTATTCCGGGGCGACACTGGAAACAAGATCTGGGAAGGAACCCAGACGGCACGTTTCTGGGAAGTTCAGCCCATGGGAGTCACCGACACTGGACTTGCGCAAGGAAGCTCGACGCAGTACCTACTTCGCGTACGCGACTCTTCTGGTAACCAAGTCAGTTCCGGCTGGATCCCCGTCACCGTAGGCGGAGCCGGCACGGTCGGCAACTACGCAAATCGCGTTCTTGAAGACGGCGCGACCAAGTTCTGGCGACTCTCTGAAACATCCGGTCAGGTAATCGACTGGGCCGGCATCGACGATACGGACCCAGGTTCGGGTGTTACCCGCGGAACCGCAGGCGCAATGCTGGACGGGTCCAACAACGCCGCCACCACCTTCAAGGGCAACGCGTCGAGCGTGACTGTTTCGCCGACGCTCATTTGGGGTCCGCAGAAGTTCTCCGTGGAAGCTTGGTTCAAGACCTCCAGCACCGGCGGCATCGTCAACTTCGGTGACAAAGCTTCCGGCGACACGAGCAAGAACGACCGTTACCTCTACCTCGATAGCAGCGGAAAGCTGACCTTTGGTATCTACAACGGATCGAGTCAGGTCAAGCTCGCCGGTAGCGGCAACATGCGCGACAACCAGTGGCATCACGCCGTTGGCACCTTCGATGAAGGCAAGATGGCGCTCTACCTAGATGGCAAGCGAATTGGCATGAACTCCGCGGCTGGCATCGCTCAGCAGTACTGGGGATACTGGCGAGTTGGTGGCGACCGCGCTTGGAGTGGCAATAAGTACTTCAACGGTGTCATCGATGACGTCGCCATCTACCCGAAGGCGCTGACTGCCAACGAGGTCGATCGGCATTGGACCGCTAGTGGCCGAGCGACGAACGTTGCGCAGGCGCCAGCCGACACGTATGGTGCCTCGGTTTACGGCGCGGATCCGCAGTTCTACTGGCGACTCGGTGAGACCAGCGGCACCAACGCTGCTGATTCATCGATCAATGGCGCCAACGGAACTTACATCGGTACCTACACCCAGAACCGGCCAGGTGCAGTATCGGCCAACGGCGGCGTGTTGCTCGCCCGTCCCGTCGCTGGCGGGCTGTTCGGCATCGGTGCCAAGGCAGGCGGCAACATCGTCTCGGCCCAGTCCTTTAGCAATCCGCAGGTGTTCTCTCAAGAAGTATGGATCAACACCACAGCCAGTGGCGGCGGTCGAATCTTCGGCTTCGGGTCAAGCTCCAACGGGTCGACCTCGAGTAACTACGACCGACAGCTTTACATGCTCGACAACGGCAAAGTTCGGTTCGGTGTGTACCCGGGCCAGGCGGTGACGATCGACTCCACCAACGCGCTAAATGACGGCCAATGGCACCAGCTAGTTTCGACTCTGGGCCCTGATGGAACGAAGCTTTACGTCGACGGCGTGCTCAACGCTTCGGATCCAAACACCACAGCCCAGAACTACACGGGTTACTGGAAGTTGGGCGGCGACAACACCTGGGGCGGAAACTCCCAGTCGTACTTCGCCGGCACCGTCGATGAGGCAGCGGTCTACTCGACCCAGCTTTCGCCCGCCGAAGTCAGGTCGCACTTCCTGGCAAGTGGCCGGACGTTGCCGAACGTTGCCCCAGTGGCGAGCTTTACCGCGTTGCCAGCCGGCGCATCGGTAGCCTTCGATTCGTCTGCCTCATCTGACGTTGACGGCACGATCGCCTCCTACGCCTGGACATTCGGTGATGGGACGACGAGCACGTCGGCAAACCCGACGCACGTCTACGCCAACTCGGGTACTTACGGCGTCTCGCTGACAGTTACCGATAACAGCGGCGCTTCGCACACCGTGAGCCATCTGGTTGTCGTCGCCGTACCGAATGCGGCACCAACGGCGCAGTTCACTCACCAAGTAGACGGTTTGAAGGTTGACTTCACGTCAACCTCGACCGATTCGGACGGCACGATCGCGGCCTACGAATGGAACTTTGGTGATGGCTCGACCAGCACTTCAGCGAACCCGTCCCACACCTACTCGACCGGTGCGCCACGCACCGTCACCTTGAAGGTGACCGACAACGAGGGCGGCACGAGTACGGTCTCGCATCTGGTAGACCCCGACTCGCCACCAGCGGCAAGTTTCACGGTGGTTAAGAACGCGCTCGCAGTTGACTTCACGTCAACAGCAACCGATGACGACGCCGTGGTCAGCCATGCGTGGAAGTTCGGTGATGGTGCCACGAGTTCGGCGAAGAACCCATCGCACACCTACGGTGCGCCTGGCGACTATCAGGTGAGCCTCAAGGTCACCGATACGGCCGGTCAGACCCATGAGGTCACCGAGACGATCACTGTTGCTTTGGCGCCGAACGTGCCGCCGGTGGCAGCCTTCTCGGCTTCGGTGTCTGGCACGACCGCGAACTTCAACGCTGGTGCCTCCACTGATACCGATGGCTCGATCGTGTCGTACGCGTGGGACTTCGGTGACGGGAATACCGGTACCGGCGTTACTGCGTCGAACGATTACCCGGCTGAGGACGGCACCTACCAGGTGAAGTTGACGGTGACCGATGATGCTGGGGCAACCCATTCGATCACCAAGCCGGTAGTTATTGATGTGCCAGATCCAGGTCAGGAAGTCCTGCGTGATGTGTTCGGCAGGACTGTGGCGAACGGTTGGGGCAATGCTGACCTTGGCGGCGCGTGGACGATTCCGTCCGGTGCAGCGGCGTTCTCGGTGAACGGCTCCGCCGGCCGGGTTAGCCTGCCTGCTGGTGGTGGCCGCGATGTTTACCTCGGCGCTACCGTGTTGCGTGAAGCTGATGTGACGTTCGATTACACGTTGGACAAGCCAGTCACCGGCGGCGGCATCTTCCTAGACGCGATCATTCGTCGAGTGGATGCAAACAACACCTACCGCGCCAAGGTTGTCGCCTTGGCAGATGGTCGGGTCCGCGTGGACTTGGTCCGAACAGTCAGCGGCGCAAACACGACCTTGGGTTCGGCGATCGTTCCGGGCCTGACCTACACCTCAGGTGAGGTGCTGAAGGTTCGGGTTCAGGCACTTGGCCTCAGCTCGACGAACCTCAAGATCCGGGTCTACAAGGACGGAACGCCTGAGCCGACTGCGTGGTCAATGGAGCGCACCGATAGCACGCCTGCATTGCAGGTTGCCGGTTCGTTTGGTTACTACTTCTACGTATCTGGCTCGACTACCAACGGCCCGCAGGTGTTCTCGATCGACGAGTTCACTGCCCGGGCAGGCAACTAAGCGGTCAACGCGGGGGCGGTTCGCTCTACGCTTAGGCAATGACCGCAACTAGCGCACCTCAGCCGATGATCACTCGATCATCGGCTGAGGTGCTTGTGGCGGCAGTTGCCGCCTTCGGTGTGGGTCTGCGGCTGCCTTTGCCAATGGGCTTGACAACCTCATTGGTGCTCGGTGCTCTCTTGGTTCCGCTGTGGCTAAGTGTTGTGCCTCGGTTCGAAGGCGCTCGGACGGTGACAATTTGTTTTCTTGGTGCGACCGTTTTCGGCTTGTTTTTGACTTGGGCATCGAGTTTGCGGTTGGGATTTGACTCCTCGCTCGCCATTGCGACGTCGATCAACTATTGGTCGATCTTTCTGGGCGCGGGGGTGCTGTGGTGGTGTCGGACAATTATCGGCACCGCGCTGAGCGCATTGTTGCTCTCAGCTAGTTTGCTTTTGTCCGTTTCGCGAAGTAACCCCGACGTGATCGCCAATCCGTTCAAGTTCGGCTACGGCGTCCCGCTGACAATTGCGGTACTCGCGATCGCGATGCTGATCGGCGTTTGGTGGGTGCAGTTTGCGGCGCTCGCAGTTATCGGCTTGTTAGCACTCACTTTTGATTCGCGCTCTTTCTTCGCGGTAATCTTGTTGACGATTGTGATCTTGTGGTGGCAAAAGATCGCTCAGGCAGTAGCTGGGCGGTCGCTGTTTTTGGCCACTGCCGGATTGGTGGTGGCTTCGGCTGGCGTCTATCGCCTCGCCAGTACGCTGGCCGCCGCTGGTGGCCTCGGCACCGCAGCTGCCGCGAGAACCATCGCCCAGGAACAGAGCTCAGGCTCGTTGCTTTTGGGTGGGCGGCCTGAGTTAGCGGCGACTTGGGCTTTGTTCCGTGAGTACCCGATGGGGTTTGGGCTGGGTAGCCCACCGACGCTGCCGCAGATCCTTGTCGCCAAAGAGGGAATGGTCGCAATCGGATACAACCCGTTCAACGGCTACGTCGAGCGATACATGCTCGGTGGGCGCTTCGAACTGCACTCGCTGGGCGGTGACTTCTGGGCGCATATGGGACTCGCGGGCCTAGCGTTGGCGGTTTTGATCGTCGCGGTAATGATCAAGGGTCTACTTGTTCAAATGCGAGCCGAGAACGCGTCGGCGCTGGTCGTTTTCCTTGCGCTGATGCTCTTTTGGAACGTGGCGTTCAGCCCGCTGTTCGCATCGATCGGCGCTACCTTGGCGGCACTTGCCTTCGTCCCTTCGGACCGCGAAGCGACCCAAGATGTGTCGACACCGCAGCCAGAATCGCTGAGCGATACACCTGCGGAGTAAAACGCTCGAGCGCTGCCCGGCGGCCCGCCGCTGCGATGGCGGCGGCCTCCTGCGGGTCATCGATGAATCGAGCAATCGCGGCTGCGAGCGAATCTGCGTCGCCGGGCTCGGCCTGCAAGCCGGTAACCCCGTCGCTCACGATTTCACGAAGCCCTTGGGTTCGTGAGGCCACCAGCGGGCGTTGGGCCAAAAGCGCCTCGACTGCGGTGTTGCCAAACGGCTCAACCCGAGAGGGGACAAGTACGACGTCGGCACCGGTTAGCGCGCCCCAAGTCGGATGAACGAAACCGGCGAACTCGATCGCGCCGGCCAAATCAGGCTCGGCGCTGCGGGCCCGCAACTGGTCGGCGAACCACTCGTAGCCGCTAAACGTGTCGCCGTACAGCTTGAGCCGCACGTCGCGGTCCTGCGAACGGAGTTTGGCCACCGCAGCTAGCGCGACGTCGGTTCCTTTGCGCGGTGAGAGTCGCCCGACCAGCGCGATCTCGACGGGTTCGTTTGGTTGGCGGTCCCTAGGCGGTGGCAACGGCTGTGGCGGACCTTCTACGCCGTTGTGGATCACTTGAGTCTTTCGCGCCAGCAGCGGCAAGACCGAGGTAATGCTCTGCTTGGCGGCTGCGCTGTTGCAAATGATCCAAGTTGCGAGCGCTAGAGGAAGCGCCAACCCGGTTCGGACCAGTCGGTGGCCTTCGTCTTCGGCCTCGTGGACGTGGCAGAAAACCTTTTTCCCGCGCAGCCGGGCTACGGCAAGCCAAAGCGGAATCGTAAGTGTGTTGACCCAGACGAGATCGGTTCGGTTGAGTCGGACCCAAACTTTGGGGAAGGTGCGAACCGAGGTGGCGACCAGTGACAGCAGTCCGCGCGGGTTCAATTCCGACTTTCGCAGCACCGGGAAGTCCAACACATCAACGGTTGCCCCGACGTTGGTCAACTTGGCCGCAAGGGGGCCCGAGTTGGGCAAGGTCACCTGAACGTGGTGTCCGGCATCGATGAAGCCGGCGACTGTTTCAACAAGTTGCAGATCTGAGCCATACAACTCGGCCGATGGGTGAGCCACGGCGATCTGGAGCGGGCCCCTCATCGCCTTCGCCCCGAGAGTTTTGGCCGCGACACTGATCGCTTTGCCAGCCCGTGGGCCAGTTGCCCGTAAGAGTTGGCGACATCATCCCAGTCGTATTTGGTTCGGGCGCGGTCCTGGAGTTGGCTTGCCCGCGCCTGCCACGCGGCCCGATTCGTGGCCAGTTCAGTTTCCACCTGTGCCAACTCTTCGACAAGTCCGGCGTCAGTGTCGAAAAAGCGACCGCCTCCACCGAGAACGCCGCGGTTGAACGAGACGTCCCAAGCAATGACTGTGGTGCCCGCACCCATCGCGCGCAGCAGCGAAGGGTTGGTCCCGCCGACCGAATGGCCGTGCAGGTAACTGGCCGCGTTCGCGTAAAGCTGGTCTAGCAGGTCCTGGTCCCAGACCCCGCCGACTAGTTGAACCCTGTCGTCTCTGCCAACGGCCTCGACCGCGGCGGTGTAGTCGTCGGAATAAGGGGCTGAACCGACCACGATCAGCGGCAACTTCGACTGGGAGGCTACATAGCCGCGAACGATTTCGAGGACGTGATTCTCCGGTTCGAACCGCGCGACGACAAGGTGGTAAGACTGCGGTGACAGGCCCATCTGGGCCAGCAGATCACTTGCTGGGGACTCTTGGATCGGTGCGCCATAGGCGATCAGTTCGGTGGGCGCGCCGAACTCAGTCTCGTAATACTCGGCGATTCCGTCGGCGTCGGCGATGAGGGCGTCGGCCCAGCGCACGGACAGCGACTCGGCCATTCGGTAGTACTGCCGCCCCCGCTTGCCCCATTTCGCGCGCCGCCATTCGAGTCCGTCGACGTGTACTGCAGTGGGGATTCGCCGCAGCCAAAGTAGCGGCACGAAGACCGCATTTGCGGCGTTGAAAACAAAGGCCACGTCTGGCTTTCGCCGGCTGAAGAGCACGTGCAATACCGACAAGAATGTATGCGAAAGGGTTTCAAGAACTTTCGACTCGATCGCCGGCAGGTGATGCAGTTCCATTCCGAGATAGCGGTCCATTTTGTCTTCGCCGCCGCGGCAGTAGACGACAACTTCGTGGCCTTCGGCGCTAAGCCTTTTGCCGATTTCCTCGATCGCGGTCTCGAATCCACCGTAGCGCGCCGGGACGCCCCGAGTGCCGATCATCGCTATTCGCATTAACTCTCCTGCGAATCGAGGGCGCGCAGTTCGCGCCACCATTTGCGCATCGCTAGCGCGAGTGCGGCACTGCAGCAGACGAATACCACGGTGTAGGCCCAACTGAACGCCAATGGCCAACCCAGCAGGACGAAGAGCCAGCATTGAAAGCCGTAATCAGTCGGCAACAGGGCGAACTGGCGAAGCGGATTCTCGGAGCCATCGTCGGTCGGTTCGACGGCTTGCTTCGGCCGCAACGTGGGCATCAACATCAGGCCGAAGAAGGTCACGACGCCGACGATGGCGAACCCGATCGGCACCAAAAGCCACCGGTCGTCTTCGTGGGCTGGCCAGCGGAACCAACTAATGAGGACGGCCAGATGCAACGATGCGGTTTTGAAACTGTCGACGGTGTGGTCGAGCCACTCGCCTGACTTGGAGCCTTGGCCACGTAGCCGCGCGAGTTGACCATCGACGGAGTCCATAACGTAGCCACCGGCCAGTAGCACCGCGATGGCGATTCCCGAAATGACCGTCGGCTCAACCAGCACGATCAACGCAATCGCGGTTGCTGACAGCGTCGCACTAATGGCAGTCGCCTGATTTGGGGTCATGCCAACGGTGTTGACTGCTGCGGAAACTATTCGCCCGGCCGGCCGGTTGATTCGACGCGAATAGGCGGCCGTACCCCGGTTCGGCTTTTGGGCCGCGCGCAGGGCGGTGAGCCCCTCAGCGAAAGACATCGGCTGCATCCCTAATCCTCCCGAGTGGTCGTCTGAGCCTAATGGTTTTGTTCACTGTTGTTCAACCATCGGAGCCGGGTTTGATCCGTCGCAGGCGCCAAATCGAGATCCGAATTCGCATCCGAGTTAGGAACCAGAGTGCCGAGCTGGTGTGTTCAAACAGGCCCTGTTTCTTCCACCAGCGGGCTAGAAAAATCATCGCCGGTGCGCTAAGCCGGGCGACCGCAGACCGATGAACGGCGGCAAATACTGGCTCGGGATCGGCTCGTACTAAAACTTCTCGTAGCTGTGGTGCGGTGGTGAATCTCGGCCAAACGGTCGAGCATTCGATCGGCTCGTGGTCGTACAGCGAGTCGAGGCGTCCCTGCTTCTTGAGCCATAAGGAATAGAGCGGGAATTCGATCAGTCCTTCGTCGCGAAATGCCTCAGCAAACGGCTTGCCAGTTTCGTCACTTACCGACTTAACCAACGCTTTCGTTTCGGCGGTTACAAAAACGAACGGCGTGGTGGTTGCGGGCAAGTCCGAATCAATCAACTTAGGATCAAGGCCCAACCAGTTCAGCGTCGTTCGAACGCGTGCCTCCATCGGATGTCCGAGGTAGCTGTAGCGGCGCAAATGTGCGCGGCCATCTTCGGCAAATAGCACCGGTCTGGAAAGCGGCCCAGTCAGGTGGGTCTTGGCATCGAGCGCGACGTAGTAGTCGGATTGGACCTCGCCGGCGGCGGCGAGTTTTAGGATCTGCTGCTGGGTCCAACCGTCAGTCCCACCTTGGGCCGCAAGGATTCGTACGCGATCGGCCAACGAGCCAAATGCTTTAGCAATCCGGCGCTGCCACTTAGCGGACATGGCCGGTTTCGACTGGTCGAAGATGAGTATCTGGCCGACCAGGTTGGGGTCGCAGTGACGGGAAAATGACCTCGCCTGCAGCAAAAGTAGATCGAGTTCGGCCTCAAACACCACGACCACGAAGGTGATCGGTTGCGGACCGAACTGCATCTTTAGTCACTCCTGTTTCAAATGCTCTGGAACTGGGCGTTTGGTCGCTAAGGCGCGCGTACGATTACGTTGTGCCTGTAGACGATCCCACGACCGACGCCGCGAGTCCACCACCGCGGCGTCGTCGCCGAGTTATCTTGATCGTCTTGGTGGCACTCCTAGCCGCAGTGCTGGTGGCGGTCTTGGTCGGTCAGCAGAAGCTGGTCTCCAAGGTCGACCGACTGCCAGGTGCGATGCCGACCGACGCGAGCGGGCGGCCTGATCCAGACGACTCAAAAACGAAGACGATTCTGCTGTTGGGCAGCGACAAGCGAGCCGATGGTTCGATCGCTGGTCAACGCAGCGACACGATGATGCTGGTGCGGGTGAACGCAGACCGGTCAAACGTTTCCTTGGTTTCCATTCCTCGCGACTCCTGGGTTGATATTCCAGGGCACGGCAAAGCGAAAATCAATGCGGCCTTTTCTTGGGGTGGAACCGCGTTGGCAGTTGAAACAGTCGAGAACTTGTCTAATGTGCGAATCGACCACGTCGCCGTGATCGATTGGGAAGGGTTCAAGCGACTCACCGACACGCTCGGCGGCGTTGAGATCACCATTCCCGAAGACACCTACGACGCCTACCGCAAGAAGCATTGGAAAGCCGGCACCTATCAAATGGATGGCGCAGAAGCGCTGACTTATGTGCGACAGCGAGCGGGTCTTGCTGGCGGAGATTTTGACCGGGTGAAGCGGCAGCAGCACTTTATGCGCTCATTGATGAGCCAGACTCTTACGGTCCAGACGCGGACAAACCCGATCCGGCTTTACAACGTGCTAAATGCGATCTTCTCCAACCTCACGGTCGACGAAGATTGGTCGAGTTCGCAAATCCGTTCGTTGGCGCTCTCGCTGAGCACTCTGAAGGGCTCCCAAGTGCGCTTCACCACCATCCCCATCGCTGGCACTGGCATGGAGGGCGCCCAGAGTGTGGTCTATATCGATCACGATCGCGCCGCTGGCATGTGGAAGGCGTTTAAGAAAGACAAGGTTGCCGAATGGATCGACGACAACCGAGTGAACCTGCCTAAAAAGGTCGACTAGTTAGTCAGGCGGGGGCGTTGACCGAGCAGTTGCGGCCTCGCCCGTAGGCTGGGTGGGTCATGGTTCAACCAAACTTGACGGCCGCAGTCGCCGCCGAAACGCATATCGCCGCACTTGTCGAAGCAGTTCGTTCTGGCGCCAGCGAAGCGTCATTGAGCATGCCGCCAGCGCTTTATCCATTTGGCGCCGCCGCGCTCGAATCGCCGGGCTCGACCGTGGTCGTGGTGACTGCTACTGCCCGAGCTGCCGAAGACTTAGTGGCCGCGATTGGTGCGCTCATTGGGCCGGAAAAAGTGGCGGAGTTCCCAGCCTGGGAAACCCTGCCCCACGAGCGTCTTTCCCCCCGCTCGGACACGGTCGGGCGACGCTTGGCCGTCCTGCGCCAAGTGGTTCACGGTGGCGAAAATCGCCCCCGAATCGTCGTGGCCCCGGTGCGCTCGATGATGCAACCACAGGTCAAAGGCCTAGCCGACATTGAACCGGTTGAAGTGCTGGCGGGCCAAGAAGTCGAGTTGGACCTAGTCGTCCAACGGTTGGCTGCGGCGGCCTATTCGCGCGTTGATCTGGTCGAACGCCGAGGTGAGTTCGCCGTTCGTGGCGGAATCGTCGACGTTTTCCCCCCGACCGAAGATCACCCAATCCGGGTCGAGTTTTGGGGCGACACGGTCGAGGATGTGCGGCAGTTCGCGGTGGCCGACCAGCGCACGCTTGAGCCCGTCGATCGACTGTGGGCGCCGCCATGTCGCGAACTCCTGTTGACTCCCCAGGTGCGCGAGCGCGCGGCCGAACTGGCAAAGGCGCACCCGAGTCTTGCTGAACTGTTCACTAAACTTTCGCAGGGGCACGCGGTCGAGGGGATGGAATCCTTGGCGCCAGTACTCGTCGGCGAAATGGAACTTTTTGTTGACTTGCTTCCGCCAGGTTCGACCGTTGTGGTGACCGATCCGGAGAGGATCCAAGCTAGAGCGGCCGACTTGTTCGCCACCAGCGACGAGTTTTTGGCCGCTTCCTGGGCGGCGGCCGCCGGCGGCGGTGAGGGGCCGATCGACATCGGTGCGGCAGGTTTTCGTGAACTCGAGGAAGTCCGTCAGCAGATAGCCGAGCGTGAACTGTCCTGGGTCGAGTTTTCCGGGTTTGCGCTGGCCGAGAGCCAAATCGTTTCGGCCGAATCGGCGCCCGAATACCGCGGTGACCTTGTCGCGGCGCTCGCCGACATCAAGGCCTTGCTTGTCGGCGGAAGCAAGGTGGTTTTGACCTCGGCCGCGCACGGCCCGGCACAGCGTTCGGTCGAGTGGCTAACCGAAAACGACGTGCCGGCCAAACTGCTGACCGGTCCGGTCGAGTTGGCGGCTGCGCCCGCGGGAGTCGTCCAGGTGGCTTGCGCCGAGTTGCGGCACGGATTCGTCTCGGCCGAACTCGCCCTCGCGGTGCTGACCCAAGACGATCTAGTCGGTCAGCGTTCGGTCGAACGCACTACCCGATCGATGCCGTCGCGCCGGCGTCGGCAGGTCGACCCGTTGGAGCTTTCTCCCGGCGATCCGGTCGTGCATGAACAAAATGGTGTCGCTCGCTACGTCGAACTCGTCAAACGAGTCGTTCACGGCGCGGAGCGCGAATACTTGGTACTTGAATACGCGCCGAG
>DAONBX010000011.1:0-12084 GCA_035401705.1 Aeromicrobium sp. | reverse complement strand
GTTCGGGCTGCGTTCAAAGCGATCCAGGACGGCAAACAGGTCATCTTGTTGGTACCGACGACGCTGCTGGTGCAGCAGCACTACGCCACCTTCGCTGAACGGTTCGGGCAGTTCCCGGTCGTAATCCGGCCGCTGTCCAGATTCCAGACCGACAAGGAATCCAAAGAGACGCTGGCCGCGCTAGCCAACGGTGAAGTCGACCTAGTGATCGGCACCCATCGCCTACTCCAACCGGGGATCAAGATCAAAGACTTGGGTCTGGTGATTGTTGATGAGGAACAGCGGTTTGGCGTCGAACACAAGGAAGCGCTCAAGCACTTGCGCGCGGCGGTAGACGTGTTGAGCATGTCGGCCACCCCGATCCCGCGAACCTTGGAAATGGCAGTAACCGGCATCCGCGAGATGAGCACGATCGCCACGCCGCCGGAAGAACGCCATCCGGTGCTCTCGTTCGTCGGCCCCTACGACGACCTGCAGGTTACCGCTGCGATTCGCCGCGAACTGTTGCGCGAAGGGCAAGTTTTCTATCTGCACAACCGAGTCCAAAGTATGGAGAAAGCGGCAGCCCGGATCCGCGAGTTAGTGCCTGAGGCGCGCGTGGCGGTTGCCCACGGCCAGATGGGCGAACAGCGACTCGAGGAGGTGATGGTCGACTTCTGGGAGAAACGCTTTGACGTGCTGGTCTGCACGACGATCGTCGAATCGGGACTGGACGTCTCGAACGCGAACACGATGATCATCGAGCGCGCAGACATGCTCGGCCTGTCGCAGTTGCACCAGTTGCGTGGACGTGTTGGCCGAAGTCGCGAACGGGCATACGCGTACTTCCTTTACCCACCAGAGAAGCCGCTGACCGAGACGGCGCACGATCGGCTGACGACGATCGCTCAACATTCTGAACTCGGCGGCGGTATGGCCGTGGCGATGAAAGACCTCGAGATTCGCGGTGCCGGCAACCTGCTGGGCGGTGAACAGTCCGGCCACATCGCCGATGTCGGTTTCGACCTTTACATCCGACTCGTTGGCGAGGCGGTCGCCGAGTTCCGTGGTGATGGCCCACCAGAGCGTGAGGTCAAACTAGAACTTCCGATTGAGGCGCATCTGCCGCATGCCTATGTGCCCAGCGAACGACTGCGACTGGAGATGTACAAACGGTTGGCTGATGTGCGCCAAGTCGACGATGTGGAGCAACTGCGCGCTGAGTTGCTGGATCGGTATGGGCCGCTGCCTGAGTCGGTCGAGGCGCTCACCGAGATCGCAGTCCTGCGGGTAGCGGTTCGCGCCGCCGGCATCAGCGAGGTGACTTCGGCCGGAAGCAACATCCGATTTGCTCCGGTCGCGTTGAAGGAGTCGGCGAAACTTCGGATCAACCGGATTTACCCGAAGTCGCTGTACAAAGAGGCGGCAGCGGTGCTGCTCATCCCGGCGCCGCGCGAGCCCGGAATCGGCGGCAAGCCGCTACGCAACCGCGAACTGCTCGACTGGGTTGCTCGGGCCGTCGCCACCATCGCGGGTTGAAACGTCCATTTCAGCGAGAACTCGGACGCGCGTATTCGGCATAGGCGTGGCCCCAGGCGCCGGCGGTGATTCCGGCGCCTCGGGTGAGGATCCGACATCCCTTCGCATGCCAGGTTTGAGATCGAGTAACTTTCCCGAACACGGCGAATGCCGCGCCGGCACCGAGGCGGGCTAGGCCGCCGACCGTGAGTTTGAGCCGCAGCAGGCCGCGCGCGATCGGGCTCGACTCGGCCGCAAGGTTGGTGCGCGACCAACTGTTCCCCAGTCGGTACGACCGGCGAAGCACCCAATCGCGAGTCATCCTTTCGGCCGGCACCGCGTCATACACGAGTGCTTCGTGGCAGAACCTAAAGTCGAGGCCCAACTGTTTGGCTTCGTGACTGAACATCGTGTCTGAACCGCCGGTAAGCCCAAACGACTCGTCGAAGCTGAGTCCGCATTGGCGGAGCCGCCGCTGATCCAAAAGCAAGTTGTTGGTCGCCACGATGTCCACCTGCGTGCCCGTCGGCAGATCTCGGCGCTCAAAGAATCGGCCGGCGAGCAACCATGGGTCGGGAGTCTTGGCAAATTCTGATTTCACCCGCCCGACTACGCCGAAGAGTCCAGGGAAGGCCGAAAAAGTCGATACCAAGTGTGAGAGCCAGTCGGAGGTCGGGCGCTCATCGTCATCTATAAAAATCAGTAGGTCAGTTCCGACTTCGCTGATTGCTCGGTTTCGCGCCGCCGCGATGCCAGGGGTCGGCTCGATGACATATTGCAGGCTTGGAGTATTGAACTTTTCAACCATCTCTTTTGCTGAACCGGCGGCGTCATTGTCGACTACGAGGACTTGAGCTTGGCCCGCATACCGGTTCACTTGATCAAGCAGCGCCGGGATCGATTCACCGATGTCTTCGGGTCGCAGGTAGGTCAACACTGCAATTGTCAGCGATGGATTCTCAGTCATCGATTCTGCCGGAGGCACCTGCCCGCCCCCTGACTGGTCGAGACGCAATTCCCATGCGCTGATGGTAGCGACCTCTTGCGCCCGCGTGAATCGGTTGGCCGAGTACGCTGTTCAACATGTCGAAATCGCGTCTTGTCGTTTTTGGGGTTGCAGCCTTGCTTCTTGCGGCTTGCGGGCCAGTTCATCCCGGCTCCGCCGCGGTCGTTGAGGGCGACCGAATTTCGATGGCTGAGGTCAACGAGTACGCCGAGTCGTACTGCTTGATTTCGTTGTTGAATGCAGCGCAGTCAGGGACTACTGCGATCGACAATTCGATGATTCGCCGCCAGGCCGTTTCCGATTTGGTGGTGGCGAGCGTCGCCGATTCAATCGCCGCGGAAGAGAACTACAAAGTTGCGATTCCCGAAATGCCAGCGGAAGACCTGGCCCAAATTACCGAACTTTTTGGCAGTGACGCCGAAGCGGTGTTGGCGCTGATCGAACGAAATCAGCGGATCAGCGCGATCGCGACCGAAGTCGCCAAGGACGCAGGCGTAAAAGTCGAAGATGAAACCGCGCTTCCGCAGGCCGGGTTTGAGTTGCTAACTCAGGCCGCCGCCAAGGCAGACGTCTCGATTGACCCACGGTTTGGGCTAGACGACGACGTGCAACCAGTCGCTGAAACCGGTTCCTTGTCGGTCTCTTCGTTGCTTCTTGACGGCGTTTCGGCCGAGGAGCTGCCCAAGCCGTTGCAGTGCACCGCCTGAACGACTGAATCTTCATGAGCGCTGAGTTTGACCGGCTAGTGGCGGTGATGGCTCAGTTGCGTACCGAATGCCTTTGGACTCAGCAGCAGACTCACCAATCGCTTCGGCGGTACGTCATTGAAGAGGCGTACGAGGTCGCCGAAGCGATCGACGGTCAAGATGGCGAACATTTGGCTGACGAATTGGGCGACCTGCTGATGCAGGTGGTCTTCCATTCGGCGATCGCTGAATCCGACGGTGAGGGTTGGGCGATCGCTGATGTTGTGCGCGCGATCACCGAGAAACTGATCCATCGAAACCCCCATGTATTTGGCGACGTCACGGTTTCGTCCGTTGCCGAAATTGACGAGAACTGGCAGCGGTTGAAGGCCGAATCAAAAACTCGTCGACCTTCGTCGTCGGATGTCCGGGCTGAATTGCCCGCATTGTTGGCCGCGGCCAAGGTGCTACGACGGCTGGACTCGCCGGTTGAAGGCGAAGACATCGGTTCGCGGATGCTTCGGCTAGTTGCCGAGGCCGAAGCTGCTGGGCTGGATCCCGAAGCGCAATTGCGGGCGGCGATTTCTAGCCACGTCGACTCCAAATCTGGCTAGTTCGGCGTGCCAGATCCCTCGGCTAAGGCGCCAGCGTTAGGCTGTCTACTGCTCGAATTAACTGTCCCAAGACTTGTACCGAGGAGTGGCTGTGGCCATCATCGACGACGTTGCTGCACGCGAAATTCTGGACTCTCGGGGTAACCCGACCGTTGAGGTCGAGGTTCTCCTCGATGACGGCACTTTGGGACGCGCTGCGGTTCCGTCCGGCGCTTCGACCGGCCAATTTGAGGCGGTTGAGCTGCGCGACGGGGGAGCGCGCTACGGCGGAAAGGGCGTCCTCAAGGCGGTCGAGGCGGTCAACACTGACATCGCCGCGGCACTAGTTGGCTTCGAAGCAGACGACCAGCGCGCCATCGACGAGATGATGATCGATCTGGACGGCACCGACAACAAGGCTAAGTTCGGCGCAAACGCCATCTTGGGCGTTTCGCTTGCGGTTGCTCAGGCCGCCGCCGAATCGGCCGGACTGCCGCTGTTCCGCTATGTCGGTGGACCGAACGCCCACGTGCTGCCGGTGCCGATGATGAACATCCTCAACGGTGGCGCTCACGCCGACTCCAACGTCGACGTCCAAGAATTCATGATCGCGCCGATCGGTGCGGACTCGTTCGCCGAGGCGTTGCGCCAAGGCACCGAGGTTTACCACGCGTTGAAGGCCGTGCTCCAAGAACGCGGACTGTCGACCGGACTTGGCGACGAGGGCGGATTCGCCCCGAACCTCAAGAGCAACCGCGAGGCACTCGACCTGATCACGATCGCGATCGAAAAGGCCGGACTCAAAGTCGGTAGCGATGTCGCCTTGGCGATGGACGTGGCCGCCAGTGAATTCGCCTCGGGCGGTACTTACACCTTCGAAGGCGCGAGTAGGTCGGCCGCCGAAATGATCGACTACTACACGGACCTAGTCGATTCCTACCCGATCGTCTCGATCGAGGACCCGCTCGACGAAGAGGACTGGGCTGGTTGGCAGGCGTTCACTGCTGCCGCTGGCGACAAGGTGCAACTTGTTGGCGATGACTTGTTCGTGACGAACGTCGAACGGCTCAGCCGCGGCATCGCCGAGAAGTCCGGTAACGCCATGCTCGTCAAGGTGAATCAAATCGGTTCGTTGTCCGAGACGCTCGATGCAGTCGACCTGGCGCACCGCGCTGGCTTCCACAACATGATGAGTCACCGTTCTGGCGAGACCGAAGACGTAACGATCGCCGACTTGGCTGTCGCCACGAACTGTGGCCAGATCAAGACCGGTGCGCCGGCGCGATCGGACCGGGTCGCCAAGTACAACCAGTTGCTGCGAATCGAAGAACTCCTCGGGTCGGCCGCTTCCTACGCGGGCGCTGCCGCCTTCCCAAGGTTCTCCTGACCGATGGCGGCGCGCGGGTCGAACTCAAATCGTGGTCCAAGTTCTGGGCGGCGCGATACTCGTTCGACTCCGCGGCGCAACGGCACGTCAGCGAAATCTGCGAAGGTCGCTGCGCCAACACGCAGTTCAGGCACGAAGGTGACAGCACGAGCTGCAATTCTGTTGGTTGTTGCGGTAATGCTGATCGCTTCGTATACGGCCTCACTTCATGCTTGGTGGCAGCAGCGAGCCGAGATCGTCGCTCTCGAGGCCAAGAACAGGGCCACCAAGGCAAAGATCGCCGAACTTGAGGATCAACAGAAGCGTTGGGATGACCCGGCTTATGTTCGCCAGCAAGCCAGAGAACGCTTCGGTTGGGTTATGCCCGGCGAGGTTGGATACCGGGTGATTGGCGCCGACGGACAGATTAAGGGTGACGTTTCGCAACTCGAAGAGCCAACGACCAAAGTTCAGGGGCCGTGGGTCGAGCGGCTTTGGGGCTCTGTCGTCGAGGCCGGCCGCGAGAAGTCAGCAACTCAGGAGAATGCCGAGTGATCGATCCAGTTGACGAAGCCGCCATCGCCGAACAACTTGGTCGTCGCCCGCGCGCCATCCTCGAAGTTTCGTCCAGATGCCCTGCCGGCCACCCGAACGGGGTAAAGACTGAACCGCGCCTGCCTGATGGCACGCCGTTCCCGACGCTCTACTACTTGACTTGCCCGCGGCTTACCGGCGCGATCGGGACTCTTGAATCTGCCGGTTTGATGGCAGAAATGAGCGAGCGTCTCCTCACCGATGCTGACTTGGCCGCCGACTATCGCGCCGCGCACGAAAGCTACTTGGCCGAACGCGAGGCGATCGCCCACGTCGATGAGATCGACGGGATCAGTGCAGGCGGGATGCCCGAGCGGGTCAAATGCCTGCACGTGCTGATCGCGCATTCGCTGGCCAAGGGGCCGGGGGTGAACCCGCTTGGCGACGAGGCGGTGGCGTTGCTGGGGGACTGGTGGGCCGGCACCGATTGCGCGCCGCCTGCCGCCGGTGAGTGACCTGCGACCACTAGCCTGAACGTATGACCTCAGTTAGAGTCGCGGCGATCGATTGTGGAACGAACTCGATCCGGTTGTTGATCACCCAAATCGACGGCAAGCACAAGGTTGACGAACTTCGCCAGATGCGGGTTGTGCGGCTTGGGCAGGGAGTCGACGAGACCAAGACGCTCGCGCCTGAGGCGATTGAACGCACCTTGTCGGTTTGTCGTGAATACGCTGCCGCGATCGAGGCAGTGGGCGTCGATGTGGTGTCTTTTGCAGCGACCTCGGCAGTTCGCGACGCTGCCAATGCTCATGAATTCAGTGACGCGGTGGAGCAAATCTTGGGGGTCCGCCCGCAAGTTTTGTCAGGTGAGGCCGAAGCGCGAGCCTCGTTTGAAGGGGCCACCGGCGAGTCTGCGCAGGTACTCACCACCGTGGTCGACCTCGGCGGCGGTTCTACTGAGGTAGTTCAGGGGATCGGCGCACCGACGTTCGCGCACTCGTTCAACTTGGGTTCAGTTCGGATGACCGAACGATTCCTGCACGTCGATCCGCCCACGGTCGACGAGGTGGCCGCCTGTATGGACTACCTGGATGCCCAACTGGTGCCTATCCTGGCGCCGCTTGAGCCTTCGGCACAGTTGGTAGGGGTGGCCGGCACGATCACCACCATCGCCGCGCACGCGTTGAACCTGGACTCGTTCGACCACGAGCGGATCCACCTTGCGCGAATCCCACTCGCCCAACTTCGCGATGCCTGTCTTTCGTTGGTTCAGTTGCCGGTTGCCGATCGGCGGGCATTGCCCTACCTGCACCCGGGCCGCGCTGATGTAATCGGCGGTGGCGCGCTAGTGCTCGACCGAGTACTTGAGCATTTGCCGCTGGCTTGCGACGAAGTCCTCATTAGCGAACACGACATTCTCGACGGGATCGCGTGGACGGCTGCTAGAAGCCTCTGATCCGGTACGCGTAGGCTTGGGTCGCTCCCGTAGCCCAACGGCAGAGGCAGACGGCTTAAACCCGTTCCAGTGCGGGTTCGATTCCCGTCGGGAGCACCGGGTGTGATCGGATCGGCCCAGAATGGTTTTTATGAACACCTACCGAACGGTCGATGTCGATTTAGGCGGTGTGGTCGAAGCCGAAAGCGTGGTGCAGCGCTCGCGGTTTCTGGCGCAAGTTTGTCGAGTTGAAGACGAGGCGGCCGCTCGGGCGTTTATCGCCGCAATTGGTGCTCGGTATCACGACGCCCGCCATCACTGCACTGCATTCGTACTTGGGCCAGTGGGTGACGTTCGCCGCAGCAATGACGATGGCGAACCCGCGGGCACGGCGGGCCGTCCTATCCTCGATGCGATTAGCGGCCGTGACCTGTCAGACGTGGTTGTGGTGGTGACCAGGTGGTTCGGCGGCACTTTGCTTGGCACTGGCGGACTTACCCGAGCCTACGCAGACGCGGCCGGTGCCGCACTCGATGCGGCCGGTGCTCGCGAGCGCGAACTCTGGCAGCAGGTCTTGGTTCGTGCCGCCCACGCCGAAGCGGGCGCGCTGGAGAATCGGTTGCGCCAACTTGGCCAGATGAAAGACGTCAACTATGGGGCCGAAGTGCAGTTCACGATCGCGGTACGTGACCTCGCTGACCTAGACCGGATTGAGTTCGAACTGCTGTCGGCAGTCTGGCAAGACGCCTGAGCAAACGAACTCCGGTAGGTTTTGGTGCGAACATTCACTAGCCACTAGGGGCCGCCATGACCGAGAGTTCAAAGTCGCGCAAGAAAGTAGTTCGTGTCGACACCGGCGCGACTGACGCCTCCGGCGGTAGTGCTAACCCGCCAGCGGGACCGACTTGGACTGCAACGCCCGAGGCCAAAGGCCAAGCGCTGAAATTGCGACTTATCGCTGGTGGTCTTTGGGCAGTGGCAATTGTCGGACAGCTTTTCGGCATCTTCTACGTGCTCAGGCAAGACCCGATCAAACTCTGGCTGCTAATCCTGATTTTCGTGGTCGTGGGCGCCCTAGCGATGGGAGGTTCCTACCTTTGGAAGCGGGCAAACCGGCTAGATCCGGCGTCTGAGGCTGACAAGGTGCGATTCTTCGTTCAGAACCAACTCGGTGCGATCATCACGATCGTTGCGTTCTTGCCGCTGATCATCTTGGTGCTGACGAGCAAAGACCTAGATGGCAAACAGAAGGCAATCGCCGGAACTATCGGCGTGCTGATTATGGCCGGCGCGGCCTTGTACGGCGCCGACTTCGATCCGCCGTCGCAAGAGCAGTACACCTCCGAGACCAACGAAGTGGTTGCGATCACGGGTCAGGATCTGGTCTTTTGGACCAAGTCCGGCAAGGTTTTCCACCTGTGCGAAGACGTCTCGGCCGTGAACCTTGAGTCCAAAGACAACACGATCTATTCGGGTACGGTGGCCGAGGCACACGCCGCGGGCAAGGATCGGCTCACCAAACAGTTCGAGTCCGAGAAGCGCCAGTGCGGCTTCGCCGATTCGACGAGTACGCCTTCGCCAACTGCCACGGCCGATACTGCTGGCGAGTAATTACGGCTGGACGAGTTCGACCGCAGACCAGGTTTCGTCCAAGGCGACGGGTTCAAGCGTTCCCCAGCCGTACTCGTTCGCGCCGGCTTGCAGTATTTCTTGGGGCAGTTCGACCGCGGGGAAGAGCACCCATACTCGCCTGACCGAGCCCATTCGAGGAAGGGTGTCGTCGAGGCGAGTCTGGAACTCCTCAACGTTCGACACCGCGATCAGGGCCGTGTCGATCTCGCTGGGGCGGCTCGGCTCGCTTTCTTCGAAATCGAAATCTGGCTCGGTCCAGGTGTTGTCTACCCAGTCCTCGCCTGAATTGTCGACTTTGTCGTCGTAGGTTTCGACACCCTCGGGCATGGGGTCGATGAGGGCGAGTTCCTCGATTGAATCGCCTACTTGCCAGATGAGTGAACCTTCGGTGATGCCCAGTTTCTCGGCGTTGGTTTTTTCGGCGCTCATGGGGCGATCTTAGTGGCGCTCAAGTCGCGTATCTCGCGGCCCACCCGCAGGCCCTTGGTTTCGAATCTGGTTATTGGGCGGCCGGCGAATCGTTCGTCCCAGCCGCCGCTGTAATCGAAACCTTCAGCGGCGGCGAGAACCTCATGCATTTGATCGGCGTAGTCCTGCCAGTCGGTGGCCATCCGCCACGTTCCGCCCGGTTTGAGGACCCGGTGAACGAGCTTGGTGAAGGAGTCGACCACCAGGCGCCGTTTGTTGTGGCGTTTCTTGTGCCAAGGGTCGGGGAACCAGAGCCGCACTTCGTCAACCGACTCGGCAGGCAGGACCCGTTCGAGGGTGGGCACTGCGTCCACGACCGCGAGGCGCACATTCGTAAGCGACTCGTTGCGCAGTCCGATAAGTGTCTGAGCGACGCCGGGGACATACACCTCCAGGCCGAGGAAATTTACGTCCGGGTTCTCGGCGGCCGCGTGAACTAGTGACTCACCTCGACCGCTGCCGATTTCCAGAATTAGCGGTGCTTCGCGGCCGAATAAGTCGCTTGGGTCGATCGTGAAACCGTCGGCGACCGAGGCGCTGGTTCGTCCCCTCGGGATGTCGATAACGAACTTGTCGCCGACCTGATCCCAGGCGAGCTGCTGGCGTTCGCTTAGTCGCCCGCCGCGGCGAGTGAAGGAAACCACCTCACGACGAAAGTCATCTTGGGCGGCCGGGCTCGCGTCGGTTTTCTCGGTCGGCATGGGTTGAATCTATCGACTCTGAGAAGGTGACTGTTATGGACATCGAACCTGACGCCAAAGACTGGACTTGGGTGCTGGAGCGCCCGTGCACTGATTGCGGTTTCGATCCGGCCGACTTTTCGCTGGCCTCGGTTCATGCTGACGTGTCGGACATGGTGGTGCGTTGGGCAGCCGTGCTGGGGCGGCCCAACGCAAAGCAGCGGCCGAACGAGACCACCTGGTCGCCAACCGAATACGGCTGCCATGTGCGAGACGTTTTCTGGTTGTTCAACGAACGACTGCGCAAGACGCGCACCCTGGACGAGTACCGATTCATCAACTGGGATCAGGACGAGACGGCTGTTGACGATAACTACGCCCGCCAAAACCCGGAGGACGTTCGCGGCCAGATCGCGGCCGCCGCTGGCGATTTCATCGCCGAAGTGGAGCGGATAGAGGACCCGAACAAAGTTGCTATCCGCGGAATCGCGACTCGGTTTACCGCCGAGTCGATGACTGCCTACGCCATGCACGATCTTCGCCACCATCTGGTTTTTGACGCTGCTGGCTGAAAGTCGAAGCACTGACCGAAAACGCGAATCGCCGGTGATTCGCGTTGCGCGGTAATGCGCATTGCGTGGTACTGTCTGGTCCATGGATGCCACGCAATTGCTAAAGGGCGTACTCGATGTCGCGGTGCTTGCCGTCGTTGAGGACGAAGACGGCTACGGCTACGACGTGGTCAGGCGCCTTCGCGCCGCCGGCCTCGACGAAGTGGGCGAGGCGTCGGTCTACGGGACTTTGCGCCGGCTCTACTCCGGCGGGGGACTGACCTCGTACGTCGTGCCGAGCGAGGAGGGCCCCCACCGCAAGTACTACGGGATCACCCCGCAGGGCCGCGAAATGCTGTCGAACCAACGCAAAATCTGGGCCGATTTCGCCCAAACCATGGACCAACTACTCAAAGGAGCCGCGGCATGAACACGTCCACAATTGATCAGATTGACCAATTCGCCGCCGACGTGCGGGCCGCTCTGGCCGACTTGCCGGCCGACGAGGTCGAAGAACTCACCGAAGGGCTCGAAGCGGACTTGGCCGAGGCGCTCGCCGAAGACCTTGCCAGAGAGTTGCCGAATGCGACCGATTACGCCGACGAGCTTCGCCTCGCCGCCGGGTTGCCCAAGAGTCAACCGGCGAAGGGGCGGCTGGCCGCGATCGCAGCGGAGTTCAGTTCGGGTATCGGGGACTTTGAGGCTCGCCTTCGCCGATCTCCAGCAACTAGCGCCAGCCTTGATTTCATTGCGAGTCTGCAGCCAGCGTGGTGGGTGGTGCGCGGTTGGGCGGCCTATCAGACGTTTCAGTTGGCCTTCGGTCATGGTGGCGCAGACCTCTTGCCTCACGAGGCAAAGGGGTGGGCGCTGCTTGCCCTGATGATCGGCGGCAGCATTTTCGTCGGAAAGCGGATCTGGCCCAAGTGGCTCCAGGTTCCGATCTGGTTCGGCAACGCATTCGCGGTGCTAATGACTTTCGTGGCTCTTGGGGCCTTGCCCTCGAATTTTGAAATGGCCCGAGCGTTCGACTCGAGCGGGCAGGGAGGTTACTCCGACGGCTCAACTGGGGTGCTGCTCGACGGTCATGAGGTGACGAACATTTTCGCCTACGACAAAGACGGCCAGAAGTTGGCGAATGTCCAGTTGTTCGATCAGGACGGAAACCCGCTCAGCACCTCGGCGCCCGACAACAGTGGCTGCCTGACCTTTGAACCGGAAACGGACGATTGCCAAACGCCCGGCGTGTGGGTCTCGACGACGCTCGAAACGGGTGCGCAAGCTTGGAACGTCTACCCGTTGTCGATGGTCGAGTCTTCACCCGTCGATCCATCCATGCCGCTGCCAGAGGCGAAGGCACAAGAGCGGCCTGCTCCTTTCATCAAGGTGCCCGCGGTCCTGCTCGCCCCGCAAAAACCGGCGACTGCTGGCCAGGTGGCAACAGATCCGGCGGCCGACGGTGGGGATCGGCAGTAGAAGCAGTTGTTTTGATGGCCCGACCCCTTGGGTGGCTACCCGGCGTTCGATACGCTAGAGCCAGCGGCTCCACCACCACCGGCGCGTGGGGCCAGACGATTCCCGGAGGGAACCATGAAGAGCAGCAACCCTGTCTTTGCCAGGAGCGACGAGTTCAACG
>DAONBX010000010.1:0-64069 GCA_035401705.1 Aeromicrobium sp. | reverse complement strand
GTGGCAGGCGGTGGCGAAGTACTTCGCCAAGAGCGAGACGGTCGTCGCCTACGATCTGATGAACGAACCTTATGGCGGCACGATTCAGGGGCCGAGGTTTGAAGCCGGGCCGCTGACCTCCCTTTATCAACGCGTGACCGAGCAGATCCGCCAAGTTGATCAAGATTCGTGGATTTGTGTGCAGCCGCAAGCGATCGGCTACAACTGGGGCACCCCGAGCGGACTTCGCAAAATTGAAGACCCCCGACAAGATGGACCTCGGGTCGCCTATTGCCCGCACCTTTACCCACTGCCGATGGACCTAGGCGGTGGGTACGTCGGCAGCAACAAGAAACTCGTCGACGCGACGATCGAGGCTTGGCGAGCCAACACTTTGCGGGTGAGCGACAGGCTAGGCGACGTGCCGATCTTGCTGGGGGAGTTCGGCTTAGAAACGACCACACCAGGTGCGATCGACTACGTAAACCGGGTCTTTTCGGTGGCGCACTCGATGGGCGCGGGCACCACCTATTGGGTCCGAGATAACGGCAGTTGGGGCCCATACGAGGAAGACGGTTCGGTCAGAAACCTTGTACCAGCGCTGAACTTTGCCTATCCGCGCGTCGTCGCCGGCAAACCGATTAACTGGGATTCTGCGCCCGACCGGGTTGAGTTGACGCTCATCCCCGACCCGAACATCACCGCGCCAACTGAGTTCCAACTCCCGATCGAACATTTCGAGAACGGTGCCAAGGTGGCCGGTGGCGAAGTCGTGAGCTGGGATAACAAAACTCGAATCCTGCAGGTGAAAATTTCCGGTTCGGCCACTCGCACGGTTGTGGTGACACCCAAGTAGTTAGGTGACCCCAACTGAGGTTACCCTTATTGTGTGTTAGGCACGAAGTCTGGATTAGTTGAATTGAGCGTCGGAGACTGCGCGATTGTCACCGAACTCGATCCAACGCTTCATCCGCTAGTCGCACGGCGACTTGCGGACTTGGGTTTTGCGCCAGGCACGCAGATTGAAGTGTTGCGCAGGGCCCCGTTGGGTGACCCAGTGATCTACCGAATCTGCGGATACGAGATTGCCCTTCGTTCGGCTCAAACAAAGTTCATCAACGTCGAGTTGAAATCGTGAGCGGCCAGCACTGCGAGCCTTCCGGCCGGTCAACTACCGACACTCGCGGACTCGACCGGTTTGCGCTCGTCGGTAACCCGAACTCGGGAAAGTCCACGCTGTTTAACTCCCTTTCTGGCCTGCGGGCCAAAACTGGGAACTATCCGGGCGTGACCGTCGCGAAATACGAGGGGCGAGCGCGACTAGCCGATGACTTTGTCGTCCTTGAGGATCTGCCTGGCACCTATAGCCTCGATGCCATTAGCCCTGATGAACACGTCGTAGTAGACGTTCTGGAAGCCAATGGCGAGATAAGTGCCACGCCAGACGGGGTGATCGTGGTCGTTGACGCGACCACCTTGCGCCGCTCACTAACGCTGCTGGCCCAAGTTCTTCAACGCGGCCTACCGACTTGTGTCGCGTTAACCTTCACTGACGACTTGCAGCGTCGGGGCGGCCGGATCGACATTCACGCGTTGACTAACGCACTAGGCGTTTCAGTCGTGGCGGTTACACCCGGCGATCGGGGCCAAGTCACGAATTTGAAGCAGACACTGGCCAGGTGGCGCGACTGGCCGGCCCCGGTCATCGCACCCCCAACGGATGCTGCCGAAACTGCTGCTTGGGCAAGTTCGGTGCTGGCCGCAGCCAACTATGTTGAACCCGACTCAGACGCGCGCACTAGCAGGATTGATGCGGTGCTGTTGCATCCGGTTTGGGGGACGGCCGTCTTTTTTGCGGTCATGTTCGCGTTCTTCCAGACAATCTTCGTCGTCGCTGCGCCAATCCAAGGTTGGATTGAGGGCATATTTGCGTGGCTTGGCGAGGCGGCCGCGCAACTCATTTCAATTGACTGGCTCGCGTCTTTCGTTGGCGAGGCATTGATTGGCGGTGTCGGCGGCGTCCTGGTATTCCTCCCGCAAATCGCTTTGCTTTTCATTCTGATCGCACTGCTTGAAGGTTCGGGCTACTTGGCGCGAGCGGCCTTCCTGATGGATCGGGTGATGGCAAAGGCAGGTTTAGAAGGCCGGGCGTTCGTCGCTTTGCTTTCGTCGGTGGCCTGCGCAATTCCTGGCATCATGGCGACTCGCTCATTGCCGTCGGCACGCGATCGGTTGGCCACGATGATGGCCGCACCATTGGTCACCTGCTCGGCCCGGTTGCCGGTATACATCCTGCTAATCGGCCTGCTGGTCGGGCCCGACGAACGATACGGTCCGGTCAACTTGCGTGGCCTAATCCTGTTCGCCATGTACGTGATTGGCGCGGTTGCAGCCATGTCAGCGGCCGCGGTCGCCTCCAAAATCTCTCGCGCCGGCGGACGGTTATTGCCGTTCTACATGGAGATCCCGCCCTATCAGGTGCCGCGGGCCCGTTCAGTAGTCGCAGCAGTTTGGTCGGCCGTCGGTGCGTTCGTAAAGAAGGTGTCGTCAATAATCTTGACCACGACGATCATCTTGTGGCTGCTGCTGAACTTTCCGCAACACACCGATGCCGAGATGCAGGCGCACGGGGTCGACACCTCCAGCGAAGTCGCCGTTAGCTCCTATGCCTTGGACAACTCCTTTGCAGCCTCGATCGGCAAAGCCGTAGAGCCGGTGTTTGAGCCGTTGGGGTTCGACTGGCGAATCAACATTGGCTTGGTTTCCTCGCTTGCTGCTCGCGAAGTTTTCGTTGCGACCCTCGGTCAGGTTGCGGCGGCTGAAAACCCTGAAGAGCCGGCGTTGGCGCTTAGCCAGATGAAGGTTCTTGATGGGCCGAATGAGGGAGAACCGCTGTTCTCACCGGCTACGATCGCGGCCCTGTTGATGTTCTTCGCTTTCGCTTTGCAATGCATGTCCACCGTCGGTGTACTGCGGCGAGAGACCGGGTCGTGGCGGTGGCCAGCGATCGCCTTCGGTTACATGTTTGCCTTGGCATGGGTAGCGGCCTTCATCGCAAATCGCGTAGTCGGCGCCTTCGGATGAGTGCCAGCCAGACGGTCTCGGCCATCGCGATGCACCCCGAGCAGGTTCTGACCGATCCGCACGTACTTCGGTGGGTGGTGCCGCCAGGCATTCTCGAACCGGGCCTGCCGACTAGGTTCCCTGCGCCGTTGGCCGAGCTGTTCGCCGAACAGGTCCTTCGGGCCTCGATTGTCGAAGAATCGGCCATTTGGCTTTGGCTGTCACCGGAGTTGTCGTGGCCGGTGGTTGGCGCGCGGGTCCGAACGGCTCTGTCGGCCGCCCTAAGCCAGCCAGAAGGCTGGCAGATCGAACGTGCCGATGACGCGATCTTGCAACAGGTGGCGCTTGAAGTGATTTGCGGACCAGTCGGCGAGGTGATCGGCTCGCACGGTGGAGCCGTCGAGTTGGTTTCAGTCAAAGACAACACGGTGTTGGTTTCGCTCACCGGCGCGTGCAGTTCCTGTCCAGCGATCGAGTTCACCCTGCGAAACCGAATCGATCAGGAAATCCGCCGCCGCCATTCGCGACTGGACCGAGTCGTCGCGGTCTAAGCCACTAGTCTTGTGTGGTGAGCGACGGACTGTTCGACCTGCCAAATCAAGGCGGCCCACGTCGTGACTCAGGCGGCACCCTTGCGGGCAACCAGCACGCGAGTGCTCCACTTGCGGTGCGAATGCGGCCACGTTCGCTGGACGAACTCGTCGGCCAAGAACATTTGCTCGCCCTCGGTTCGCCATTGCGCCGAATGATCGAAGGTGAAGCGCCACTTACCGTGCTGCTGTGGGGTCCGCCAGGGACCGGCAAGACGACCTTGGCCAGCCTGATCAGCCTGCAAACCGATCGCCGGTTTGTCGAAGTGTCAGCGGTCAGCGCCGGAGTCAAAGAAGTCCGCGAGATCATCGCCGGCGCTCGTCAAGCATTGGCAAATACCGGCAAAGAAACCGTCCTGTTCGTCGACGAGGTTCACCGGTTCAGTAAGGCCCAACAGGACGCCTTGTTGCCGGGCGTGGAGAACCGGTGGGTGAGTCTGGTCGCGGCCACCACCGAGAACCCGCACTTCAGTGTGATTTCGCCGCTGCTGAGTCGCTCGCTGCTGCTCACTTTGCAGCCACTGAGTGAGGACAACATTCGCGAAGTACTAACTCGGGCCATTGCCAGCGACCGCGGTCTTGGCGGCAAAGTAACGGTCGAACCCGAGGCTATCGACCACCTATTGCGGCTAGCCGGCGGAGATGCGCGACGGGCGCTGACCTATTTGGAGGCCGCCGCCGGGGCAACCCAGAGCCAAGATCGCGACGTCGTCACCGTAGAAGACGCGGCCCTCGCGGTCGACCGAGCGGCAGTTCGCTATGACCGCGCCGGTGACCAGCACTACGACGTGACGAGCGCGTTCATCAAATCGGTCCGCGGTTCTGACGTCGACGCGGCCCTGCACTACCTCGCCCGGATGGTCGAGGCGGGGGAGGACCCGCGTTTTATTGCCCGTCGCCTGATGATTTTGGCGAGCGAAGACATCGGGATGGCCGACCCGACGAGCCTGCAGATTTCTGTCGCGGCCGCCCAAGCTGTCGCCATGATCGGGTTTCCGGAGGCACGGATCACGCTGGCCCAAGCGGTCATCCACCTAGCTACTGCACCGAAGTCGAACTCGGTGATCACCGCGATCGATTCGGCGTTGGGCGATGTGCGAGCCGGAAAAGCCGGCGCAGTGCCGCCGGCCCTACGCGACGCGCACTATGCGGGCGCAAAGAAAATCGGTCACGGCCACGACTACAAGTACGCCCATGCCGACGCTCGTGGGGTGGTCGAACAGCAGCATGCTCCCGACGAGGTCGACAAGGTCGACTACTACTTGCCCAGCGAACACGGGGCAGAGTCGGCCATCAGGGCGCGTCTTGCCCGTATTCGGCAGATCTTGCGAGACCGGTAACCTTCAGGTCATGGAGTTGTCAGTGGTGCTGGTCACGATTGCCGCGATTCTCGCGGTCGTCTCGGTCGCCGCTGCCATTGTCGCGACCCGCGCGGTCGCCCAGATTCGCGAACTCCGCCAAGAACCCCCGGCCCCAGTGCTGGCCGAAATTGACAATTTGCCTGCTGAAAGCGGCGAGTCGTTGGCCAGACCTGAGCCGCTGGACGAAGCCGAATACAAGGTCGTCCACGGTCGCGTGATCGTTCAGCCGACGGGGGCCCAAGTGGTGGCCGCGACGATGACCAGGCCATCTGTTCGAGTGGCGATCTTCGTCTCCGGCGTGGCCCATGCGCTGCGTCCCGAAAGTCGCGACCGGATCAGGGCGCTAATCAGACGCGAGTACCTAGGGCGAAAGCGGGCCCGCCAGCGCGCAGCGAAAGCAGCCGCACGAGCCCAGAATTCGCCGCCGGGACAAGGAATGGTGAGGCAATGAGCGCACGAATCGTCTGGTTTGTCGCCGGGACCGCCGCTGGCGTATACGCCAGCGCCAAAGCAAGACGTGCGGCCTACCGAGTTTCCATGCCCGGGCTCATCGACCAAGCCGCGGCCCTCGGCTCGGGACTGCGGGCCTTCAACGCCGAAGTGCGCGACGGCATGGCCGCAAAGGAACACCAAATCCGAACCACCTCAGACCTTCCCCAACTCACCACCAAGGACCAAAACTGATGGAAACCGCTGAAATCCGGCGCCGATTCCTTACGCATTTTGAGAACGCCGGCCACACGGTCGTGCCGTCGGCGCCGCTGCTGTTCGACGACCCGAACCTTTTGTTCGTCAATGCGGGCATGGTTCCGTTCAAGCCATACTTCCTAGGCCAAGAGACGCCACCGTTCGAACGTGCCACGAGCGTGCAAAAGTGTGTCCGCACTCTCGACATCGAAGAGGTTGGCAAGACCACCCGCCACGGCACGTTCTTCCAAATGAATGGCAACTTCAGTTTCGGCGACTACTTCAAAGAGCGCGCCATCGAACTTGCTTGGACGTTGATCACCGGCAGCGTTGATGACGGCGGTCTCGGTTTTGATCCGGCCAAAATCTGGGTCACCGTTCTGCACACTGATAGCGAGGCCCGAGAACTCTGGAAAAAGGTCGCGGGGCTTCCCGACGAGCGAATCCAAAACCGCGGGTTGCTGGACAACTACTGGCATATGGGCGTGCCCGGCCCAGGTGGCCCCTGCTCGGAGATCTACATCGACCGTGGCCCCCAATACGGTCCAGACGGCGGACCCGAAGCCGACGAAGATCGGTTCCTAGAAATCTGGAACCTGGTCTTCATGCAAGAGGAGATCACTAACGTCCGCGCCAAGGACCAGTTCGATGTTGTCGGGCCGTTGCCCAGCCAGAACATCGACACTGGCATGGGCCTAGAGCGCGTCGCATACCTGCTCCAAGGCAAAGAGAACCTCTACGAGATCGACGAAGTCTTCCCTGTCATTGAGAAAGCGGCTGAACTCAGTGGCAAACGCTACGGCGAAAATGCCGAAGACGATGTTCGCTTCCGCGTAATCGCCGATCACGTGCGCAGCGGCCTGATGTTGATGGGCGACGGGGTAACGCCAGGCAACGAGAGTCGCGGCTATGTGCTTCGTCGACTGCTGCGCCGGGCGGTTCGCTCGATGCGACTGCTGGGCTTTGAGGATCGTGCCCTGCCCGAGCTGCTGCCGGTGAGCCTTGAGCGGATGAAGGCGTCTTACCCGGAGTTGGAAAATGACTTCGCCCGAATCAGCCAAGTCGCCTACGCCGAAGAGGACGCCTTCCGCCAAACCCTCGGCAAGGGAACCCAGATGTTTGACGTCGCTGCCGCAGAACTCAAAGGCTCGGGCGCCACGATCTTGGCCGGCGATCAGGCTTTCCAACTGCACGACACCTACGGCTTCCCGATCGACCTGACCCTCGAAATGGCAGCCGAGCAGGGTTTGGCGGTGGACCAGGAGGGCTTTGTCGCCCTGATGGCCGAGCAGAAGGCCCGAGCCAAAGCCGACGCCAAGTCAAAAAAGGGCGTCCACGCCGACACGACGGTCTACCGCGAGTCGATTGACACCTTCGGCCCAACGGAATGGTTGGCCTACACCAACCTGATCACCGAGTCGAAGGTCCTGGCATTGCTTACTGCCGGCGCGACCGTCCCAGTGCTGAGCGAAGGCCAAGTAGGCGAAGTCATCTTGGACCGAACAGGTTTCTACGCCGAGTCGGGCGGTCAAAACGCGGACGCGGGGGTGCTGCGTTGGGACGGCGGCAGCGCCGAAGTGCTCGACGTCCAGCGGCCGATCAAGGGCTTGGTCGTTCACCAAGTTCGAATCACCTCAGGCGAATTGACGACGTCGACTCACCTGTCGGCCGAGGTCGACCAGCAATGGCGCATCGGCGCGCGCCAAGCGCACTCAGGTACGCACGTCGTTCACGCCGCGCTGCGCGAGGTGCTTGGCCCGACGGCGCTGCAGTCCGGTTCGTACAACCGACCGGGCTACCTGCGGTTGGACTTTGGCTGGAACAGTGCGCTGGACTCAGACCAGTTCCATCAGGTTGAGCACGTCTCGAACCGGGCCCTGCGCGAAGACCTCCAGGTCAGTCAGCATCTGATGACCCTGCCCGAGGCCAAAGAGTTCGGCGCGTTGGCGCTGTTTGGTGAAAATTACGGCGAAGAAGTCCGGGTTATCGAAATCGGCGGACCGTGGTCGCGTGAGCTTTGCGGTGGCACCCACGTCGAACGGTCGAGCCAGATCGGTACGGTCGTGCTCACTGCCGATGGCTCAGTGGGCGCTGGCAACCGCCGTATCGAAGCGCTCGTGGGTATTGAGGGCTTCGCGTACTTGGCCAAAGAACGAGACTTGGTGCGCCAGTTGAGTGAAGTGCTCAAGGCTCAGCCCGAGGATCTGACCACTCGGGTGCAGGACTTGGTTTCGCGGCTCAAAGCCAGCGAGAAGGAACTCGACAAGCTGAAGGCTGCTGAACTTCAAGGTGCCGCCGGCGATGTGGCCAAAGCGGCCAAAGACATCGACGGGGTTGCCTTTGTCGGCCACCGCGCCGAAGGTGTCGGCGGCGGCGACGTTCGCCAATTGGCGCTAGATATTCGTGGTCGAATCGCCGATCGGCCAGCCGTGGTCGCAGTCATCGGCACCGCAGGCGACAAGCCGTCTGCGGTCGTTGCGCTGAATCCGGCCGCGATCGACCGAGGACTTTCGGCTCAGCAACTGGTTGCGCTGATCGGCGAGAAGATCGGCGGTCGTGGCGGCGGAAAGGCCGATGTCGCTCAAGGTGGCGGCACCGACATCGGTGGAATCGATGCCGCATTCGCGGCGGTCGAGTCGAGTTTGCAACGATGACACGCGGCCGACGATTAGGCGTTGACGTAGGTGACGCGCGGATCGGGGTTGCCGTTTGCGATCCCGATGGCCTGATCGCCACCCCGGTTGAAACTGTTTCCGCTGGCCCAGACGCTATTGGTCGGCTGGCCGAACTGGTCTCTGAATACGAAGCGATTGAAGTAGTCGTGGGCCTTCCAGTTGGTTTGTCTGGTCGCGAGGGGCCGGCCGCAGCGAAGGTTCGCGACTTCGTTTCCTTGCTTGAACCGGCAATTGGCGGTGTTTCGGTAAGGTTGGTCGATGAGCGTCTCACGACGGTCTCGGCCCAGTCGCAATTACATGCCAGCGGCCGCAACACGAAGTCATCGAGGTCGGTCATTGACCAGGCGGCCGCTGTAGTGATTTTGCAGTCGGCGATCGATGCGCAAAGAGCACGTGAAAGGTGAACCGCGATGACTGATGGCGGCGTGGATTTGCTCGGCGGTGTTTCGGCCGAGAGCCCCGAACCACCCAAGAAGTCAGGCGTGCGCCGATTGCTCGTGCTCCTGGCGCTGCTGGTTGTGTTTGGCGGCGGGTATTTCATCGCCATGAAAGTGATGGATCGACTCAGTGGGCCCGAGGACTACACCGGTCAGGGCACCGGCACGGTCACGATCACGGTGCCCGCGGGCGCGAACGGCGCTCAAATCGGGAAAATCCTCGCCGACGCTGGCGTGGTCAAGTCCGCCGAAGCGTTCTACCAGTTGAGCCTAAGCGATGTTCGGGCCCAGTCAATCCAGCCGGGAACGTACCGCCTACGCACCCACATGTCGGCCGAGGCGGCCCTGACCGCATTGGTTGATCCCTCGGCTCGCGTGCAGGCGAAGTTTACGATTCCTGAGGGTGCTCGCGTCGGCCAGATCGTCGAGATCATCTCGAAAAACACGGATCTGAAGGCCGAAGACTTGCAGGCCGCGCTGGACGACCCGAAGTCGATTGGTTTGCCCGATTTCGCCAATGGAAACCCCGAAGGCTACCTGTACCCGGAAACCTACTTTGTTGAACCCGGCGAGACTGCCCAAGAGGTCCTGTCACGGATGGTGAAGCAGACGTTGAAGGTCGCCAAAGACGAACGAATCGGCGAACTCGCGCCGGCGCTGGGGATGACCGGTGAGCAGATCCTGACCATGGCCAGCATTTTGGAGTACGAAGGTCAAAACCCCGAAGATTACGCCAAAATTGCCAGGGTTCTGTACAACCGGATCCAGCAGTCGATGCCGCTGCAGTTGGATTCGACGGTCTCGTACATCAGCAAACGCAAGGGCGACGTTTGGACGACCGCCGAGGAACGGGCGAACCCGTCCGAATACAACACTTATCAACATCAGGGTTTGCCGCCCGGGCCTATTGGTTCGCCGGGTGCGGCTGCGATTCGAGCAGCGTTGAACCCTGCGGTTGGGCCATGGTTGTACTTCTTCGCCAAGAAGGACGGTTCGGTTGTCTACAACGAAAGCTACGGCCAGCACACTGCTGACTGCCAAGCCGAATACGGCGCTGGCTCCTGCGGTGGCTGAGCTAGGGACGTTGTCGTGAAGTGCGCGGTACTCGGTTCGCCGATCTCGCATTCACTGTCCCCGGCGATGCACCGAGCCGCTTACGAGGCACTGGATCTTGGCTGGACGTACGGCGCCTTTGACGTGGCCGAAGGTGAGTTGGCCGAGTTCGTCGCGGACCGCGCCGATTGGCGCGGCTTCTCCGTGACGGCTCCGCTCAAGCGTCAGGCCGCCCAGTTGGCGTCGTCGCGAGATAGCGACGTGCGGGCCCTCGGGGTGGCGAACACTTTGATAGCCACCGAAGGCGGATGGGCTGCGCACAACACTGATGTTCCGGGAGCTGGAAATGCCCTTCGTCACGTGTACGACTCGCCAATAGAGACGATCCGGATTTTAGGCGCTGGCGCCACGGCCGCTTCGCTTTCGCTGGCGGGTAAGCGCCTCGGCGCGACGCAGGTCGAACTGCGGGCCAGAGACCCGCGGCGAGCGGCCACTACCGCCACGGCGATAGAGAAACTAGGCCTGAACGTGTCGGTCGTCGAACTGGACGTGGCCGTGACTCAATCGGTAGATCTGCTGGTTTCTACCGTCCCGAGCAGCGCGATCTCCGGGCGCGAGCACGAATTCAGTTCGGCCGCTCAAGTGGTATTCGATGCGATCTATGACCCGTGGCCCACACCGCTGATGCGCTCAGCCCAAATCGAGGGCCGACCGCTGGTCACTGGGCTGGACCTGTTGGCCCATCAGGCGGTGCTTCAGGTGGCGCTCATGACTGGCAGCCCAATTGATCCACAAATACTGCTCGATGCGGCGGCGGCGAAACTCGCGAGCCGTTAGCCTGCTTCGGTGACTACCGCGCTGATCGCCGCCATGGCCGCCCTCGTTGCCGGGCTACTTGGGGCCTTTTCGCCCAAACTATTGGCTCATTTGCCTGAGCCCGCGGGTGAACCCGAACCCGACATGCCGCCGAAGATCGCGTACGCAGAACTGGCTAAAGCGCCTGGCCTTTGGTGGAAGATGGCGGTTCCGGCAGCGGCCCTTGGCGCAGTGGCCGGTGCGCTGCTCGAACACTGGGAACTGTTGGGCGTGTGGATTCTGCTCGCGGCCGCCACGCCGGTGCTTGCTTGGGTCGACTGGAAAGTCCACCTGCTGCCGTTTCTGATCGTCGCGCCCCTTTACTTACTCAGCTGGTTGTTCACGGGGGTAGGCGCACTTGTGCTCCGTGATCCGTCGGTTCTCTTGCATGCGCTGTGGGGAAACCTTGCAATTTTCGGGTTCTATTTCTTGGCTGGTCTCGTTGGTCCGATGGGATATGGCGACGTTCGGCTATCGGCCGTTTTGGGTGTCGCCTTGGGGCCCCTCGGATTCATCACCGCTTTCTACGGCGTCTTCTTCGGACTGATCATTGGTGCGGTCGCTGGGGTCGTCTTGGTGCGCGGCCAACTGGGCAAGAAGATCCCGATTGCCTTCGGTCCGTATCTACTCCTTGGAGCCTTTGCAGCGCTGCTGCTCTGAGGTGAGAGAATCAGCCTCATGCTTCGTTGGTTGACGGCCGGAGAATCTCACGGCCCCGCACTTGTCGCGACTCTTGATGGCCTGCCGGCTGGGGTCGAGGTCTCTAGCAAAGAGATCCAGGCCGCGCTCGCGCGCCGTCGGCTCGGCTATGGCCGCGGCGCTCGAATGGCATTTGAGGCCGACGAACTTGAGATCATCGGCGGCATCCGCCACGGTCGCACCCTCGGCAGCCCGATCGCGATGCGGATCGGCAACAGCGAATGGCCCAAGTGGCAGCAAGTCATGTCAGCGGACCCGGTCGATGCTGAAACGCTCGCGGGTTCCAAGCGCAATGCGCCGCTTACCCGACCTCGTCCCGGTCACGCCGACCTTGCCGGTATGCAGAAGTTCGACTTCGACGAGGCTCGGCCGATTCTTGAACGGGCCAGCGCTCGTGAAACTGCCGCCCGGGTCGCCCTCGGCGAGATCGCGGCACAATTCATCGCCCAAACCACGGGCGCGACAATCGTCAGTCATGTCATCGAACTTGGCAGCGTCAAGGCGCCGGCGGGGGTGCTGCCCAGCCATGCCGATGTAGAACGACTCGACGCCGATCCGCTGCGTTGCTTCGATCCTGACGCCTCGGCGGCGATGGTTGCCGAAGTCGACGCTGCGCACAAAGACGGCGACACCATCGGTGGCGTCGTCGAGGTCATCGTCGACGGGCTACCGCCAGGACTTGGTTCGCATACGCAGTGGGATCGCCGGCTTGATAGTCGCCTAGCGGCCGCGTTGATGGGCATCCAGGCGATCAAGGGCGTCGAACTCGGCGACGGGTTCGAGCTCGCGCGTACTCGCGGATCGCTCGCCCACGATGAGATCGTCGGAACCGACGACGGCATTCGCCGGGTAACTGGACGCTCCGGCGGTACCGAGGGCGGCATGACCACCGGTGAGCAGTTGCGCGTCCGAGCGGCGATGAAGCCGATCGCGACGGTTCCACGGGCCCTTCGCACGATCGATGTGCAGACCGGCGAAGCGACCACCGCCCACCACCAACGCTCTGACGTTTGTGCAGTTCCAGCCGCTGGGATCGTTGCCGAGGCGATGGTTGCGTTGGTGGTCGCCGACGCGATCTGTGAGAAGTTCGGTGGCGATTCGGTTGGCGAGACCAGCCGAAACGTCCGCGGTTACCTTGAGAACTTGAGGTACCGGTGAAACCGATCGTCGTCGTTGTTGGCCCGCCCGGTGCCGGCAAGACGACCGTCGCGCATTTGCTCGGTGAACGCCTTGGCGTCGCGGTTCGTGACACCGACCAGGACGTCGAGGCCGACCAGGGCGAATCCGTCCAAGAAATTTTCGTCGGTCGCGGCGAACCCGTTTTTCGCGAACTTGAGGCCGCGGCGGTTGCCAAGGCGCTCGCTGAACATGATGGCGTGCTCGCGCTTGGCGGGGGAGCGGTCCACGACGAAGGCACCCAGGCACTGCTCGTCGATCAAACAGTGCTGCACTTGGATGTGGGTTTGGCGCAAGCGGCCGCACGCGTCGGGATGAACTCCGGCCGCCCGCTATTGCTCGGCAACGTGCGCGGCCAACTTAAGACGCTGATGGATCAACGTCGCCCGATCTATAACCGGTTGGCCACGGTCACAGTCGATACCAACGAGCTGACTGCGGCCGAAGTTGTCGACCAAGTGATTGAGCGACTGCAACTGGTAGGGCCGACCAAGTGACCCGTCGGGTATCGGTGGCCACGGCTCAGCCCTACGAAGTGCTGGTCGGGCACGATGCGGTGAATGAGTTCGCCGCCCTGGTCCCCGACGATGCGGTGCGCGTCGCGATCATCCACGCAAAACCTGTTGGCGATTTTGCCAAGCAGTTGGCCAGCCAATTGCCAGACCGTCAAATCCTCTTCATCCAGGCGCCAGACGGCGAGCAGGCCAAGACCGTCGAATTCTTAGCGCACTGCTGGGACGAACTTGGCGCTGGCGGTTTCACTCGCTCAGATGTGATCGTCGGGGTTGGCGGCGGAGCCACGACAGACTTGGCCGGTTTCGTGGCGGCAAGTTGGTTGCGCGGGGTCCAGTTCATCACAGTGCCCACGACGATTCTTGGGATGGTTGACGCCGCAGTAGGCGGCAAAACAGGTATCAACTTGGCTGCCGGCAAGAACCTGGTTGGCGCCTTTCACGAGCCGCTGGGAGTGTTGTGCGATCTAGCCACTCTCACCAACCTGCCGCCGCGCGAGGTTCGTAGCGGGATGGCCGAAGTGGTCAAATGCGGTTTTATCTCCGACTCGACCATCCTGACCGATATTGAGCAGAACCCTGGTCGAGTGCTCGACCCGACCGATGATCTGGTCGCCGACTTGGTGGCCCGCGGGATTGGCGTCAAGGCCAAGACCGTGGCCGAAGACCTGCACGAGACCGGTGCTGGCGGCTCGATTGGTCGCGAAGCGCTCAACTACGGCCACACGCTCGGTCACGCAATCGAACGCCACGAGCATTTCAACATCCGCCACGGCGAGGCGATCAGCGTTGGCATGATTTTCGTCGCCGAGTTGGCTTATCGCACGGGCCGCATTGAGGCCGAACTTTTGGCCCGGCACCGAAATGCGCTCCAGTTGTTGGAGTTGCCGATTTCTTACCGCGGTGCGACGTTTGACCAAATGCTCGCCGGAATGAGAATCGACAAGAAGACCCGTGGCTCACAACTACGGTTCGTAGTTCTCGACGCCCTAGCCCAACCAGCGATTCTTGCCGGGCCGGCCGAGGACGACCTAGCCGCCGCCTGGGACGCACTAGATGACTGAATCAACGCGAATCGCTCGACTACAAGGACTGCTAACCGAGGCCGGACATGCGGCCATGTACGTCAGTGATCTGTTGAATATCCGCTATTTGACTGGGTTCACCGGTTCCAACGGCGCGCTGCTGGTTCACGCGGCAAAAGACCCAGTGTTTTTGACCGATGGTCGCTACAAGGACCAGGCAGCGGTGCAATTGGTGGCCGCCGGGCTGGGGCAGATCGAGGTAGTTATCACTCGCGATCTGATTGGCGTTGCTGCCGGGCGGGCCCCGTCGGACTTGGCGGCCGAGACTCACCTGCTGGACGTCGACTCTTGGCAGAAACTCGACCGACCAGAACCTAGCGGCCGACTCATTGAGCAACTTCGGTTAGTTAAAGATGAAGCCGAGATCGCGGCGTTGCGCCGAGCCTGCGAGATTTCGGTAGCCGCACTCGAAGGTTTGCTCACTGGCCCGCTGGTTGGGCGCACCGAGCGTGAAGTGGCCCGTGACTTGCAGTGGCGAATGCTCGAACTTGGGGCCGACGACAAAGCGTTCGACACGATTTTGGCCGCCGGCGAAAACACGGCGATCCCGCACCATGAGCCAACCGACCGGCCGCTTGCCACTGGTGATCTACTCAAAATCGATTTCGGCGCATTGGCCGACGGATACCACGCCGACTGCACTCGCACCGTGGTCTTGGGCAAGGCGCAGCCTTGGCAAGTTGAGATTCACGCGGCCGTCAGACAGGCACAGCAGACCGGTCTTGATCAGCTGCGCGCCGGCGAATTGATTGCCGACGTGTTCAACGCGGTCACCACATCACTTGCTGAAAGTGGCTGGTTGGACTCGTTCACCACTGGCCTTGGGCACGGCGTCGGACTACAGATCCATGAGGACCCGTTCTTAGGCACGACCCACCCCGGTAGACTTGCTAGCCGCATGGTTTTGACGATGGAACCGGGAATCTACCTTCCGGGTTCAGGCGGCGTGCGCATCGAGGACACGGTCCTCGTCACAGACCCCGAACACGGCGGTGAACCCGACGTGCTCACCGATACGACGAAAGAACTTCTGGAGATCCACTGATGGCAACCACGAATGACTTGAAGAACGGCATGGTTCTGAACATCGACGGACAGTTGTGGTCCATCGTGGAGTTCCAGCACGTCAAACCGGGCAAGGGTCCGGCCTTCGTTCGCACGAAGATGAAGAACGTCGAATCGGGCAAGTTGGTCGACAAGACTTTCAACGCTGGCACCAAGGTCGAGACCGCCACGGTCGACAAGCGCGATATGCAGTACCTGTACAACGACGGCACCAACTACGTCTTCATGGACATTTCGACGTACGACCAGATCGAGATCGCCCCAGAATCGATGGGCGACGCGACTGACTACCTCCTAGAGAACCAGAACGCGACCGTAGCCACGAACGAAGGCCGAGTCCTTTACGTCGAACTGCCAGCCTCGGTCGAACTGTTGGTTGCGCACACTGATCCGGGCTTGCAGGGCGACCGTTCCAGCGGTGGCACCAAGCCGGCCAAGCTTGAGACCGGCAAGGAAATCCAGGTCCCGCTGTTTCTTGAGTCCGGCGAGAAAATCAAAGTCGACACCCGCGATGGCAGCTACCTCGGTCGTGTGAAGGCCTGATGGCTGCACGGAGCAAGTACCGCAAGCGCGCGCTGGACATCATGTTCGAGTCCGAGGCTCGCGGGCTGGCCTTGGACGGCACGTTGGCTGAGCGCCTCGAACTGAACGAGCCGCCGATCAACCCGTACACCGTTTCGCTGGTCGAGGGGGTCGCGGCGAACGCGGCCAAGATTGACGCCATCCTCGACGAGCACTCGCACGCGTGGGCGCTTGACCGGATGCCGGCGGTGGATCGAAATCTGCTCCGTCTTGGCGTTTACGAGGTGCTTTGGGTTGACGACGTTCCGGACGCGGTAGCGGTCAGCGAAGCTGTTGAACTTGCTGCTGAACTTTCGACAGATGAGTCACCCAAGTTCGTTTCTGGTCTGTTGAGCCGGATTGTCCAGCTCAAGCCGACGCTTAGCTAAAGAGTCCGGCGCCGATTGATTCGCCGGGCTTGACCCCCGGCGGTACGGCGAATATGGCCGATCCAACGTGGCGGATGTATTCGTTGAGCGCATCAGCGGCCAGCGACTTTTGCACATCGATGAACTGCTGCGGCGACCGCTGGAATGATAGGAAAAACAGACCACCGGAGATTTGCCCGAGGTTGTTGTTGCCTTCGACGAAGTTATAGCCGCGGCGCAGGATTCGCTTTCCAGCATTTGCATCAGGGTGAGCGAGTCGAACGTGCGAAGTCAGGGAAATGACCGGGCCACCCAGTTCGGTCGAAGCCATCTCGAAATCGGGTTCGGTGAATTCGGTGCCGCCCGACAGCGGAGCACCTTCGCCCTTGTCGCGCCCGAAGATCGCCTGCTGCTCGGATAAGCGGACGCGATCCCAGGACTCGATCAGCATCATGATTTTTCGGGCCACCAAGAAACTGCCGCCGGCCATCCACGGCTGATTGGCGCCGTCGGCCCAAACCCATTTCGCCAAGTCCTCCTTTTCATCGTTGAAGATGTTGGCGGTGCCGTCCTTGAACCCGAAAAGGTTTCGCGGGGTTTCTTGGGATTTGTCCGTGGTTGAGGTGCGGCCGTAGCCAAGTTGGGCCCAGCGAATTTGCGCGCGACCAAAGGCAATCCGGGTCAGGTTCCGAATGGCGTGGACTGCTACCTGTGGGTCGTCGGCGCAAGCCTGAATGCACAGGTCGCCACCGCTGTACCGATCCTCAAGTAGGTCGAACGCGAATGACGGCAACTCAGCTAACTCGGCTGGGCGTTTCGCGGCCAAACCGAATCGGTCATCGAAAAGGCCGGGGCCGAAACCGAAAGTGATCGTCAGGTTGTTCGGGCCTAACCCGAGGGCTTCGCCAGTGTCGTCCGGCGGTTTGTGCGGACCGCCGCCGGTGGCGCCTTCGGCGGTGACTTCCTGGCCCTTGGTGAGCCGGGCCGCAGCCTCGGTCCATTCAGCCAAGAGTTCCTTGATGTCTTCGCGATCAGCGGTCGAAGTCAGGTCGTAGGAAGCGAAATACAAATGTTCTTGGGCAGCGGTAGTGATTCCAGCCTGGTGCGCGCCATTGAACTCCACCATGCTTTGCGCGCTGTCTGAATCGTCGCCGCCAGCAATCGCCACCGCACCGGCGACACCGACCGCGCCGGCAGCACCTGCCGCGCCGATCAGTCCCAGGACTGAACGACGCGACAGGCCACGGTCATTACTTGTTGGCACTTAGCACCGTGTCCGTCAGTTGGGAAAGCGGCTCGCTCAATGCGTTTAGCTGGGCGCCGAGTTCATTTCGCTTCTGCTGGTTGACGGTGTCATAGGAGACGAACCCGTCTTTGTAATTTCCGTAGGTGCTCAGCAAGGCAAGCATTGCGGCGAACTGTTCGTCCAAATCACCAACAAGTTCCTTGGCAGCTTCGCCCTTGGAGTTGGCGATGCTTCGCACCGACTCGAACGCGACCCTTGCGCCTTCGACGTTCGCATAAAAGTCATAGAGGTCGGTGTGGCTGAACTCGTCCTCTTCACCTGGCAGTTTTCCGTCGGGAGCGGCCACCTCATCCAAAAGGCCGATCGCGCCGTTGGTGATGTCAGCCAAAGTCAGCACGAAGTCATTGGCAGTCACTTTCTCATTCAACGCCTTAACGTCGGCTACCAACTGATTGCCGTACTTGGTGCGTTCGGCCTTCGTTAGCGCAGTGATTTTTTCATCCGGGTAATTCTTGCGAGCCTCTTTCAGCCAAAGGTCCATCTCGAGTCGGTGGAAGCCAGTGAACTCGATGCCCTCGGCTTCAGCACCTGGCTTGCGGTAGTCGATTTTTGGATCCAGATCACCGAACTGTGATGCGGTTGGCTCGATTCGCTCGTAGCTCGTCCGAGCGAGCGGGAAGAGTTTTCTGGCTAGGTCGTCGTCGCCGGACTGATAAGCGGCAACAAACTTTTCGACTTCGGTAACTAGTCGGCCGACCTGATCCTTGGTGTACGCGGTGTACGCCGCAACGGCCGCCGCAGTGGCCTCCTGCTCGTTGGCGTCAACTTCGACTTGCTTGCCAGTGACTTCAAAAGTCTTTCGGCCGACGCCCTCGCCGACCATCGAGGGCTTGCATTCAGTGAAGTATGAGCCGGGTTGGGCCTGGACCGTTAGGTTCCGTGACGTGCCAGGTGCGATGTTTTCCACCTCGCCGATGATGCTCAGTCCATCTTCGGCCAGTAGGTAAAACTCGGTGACTTTCTTGCCGTCGTTCTTCACCGCAAAGGTGACGTTGCCGCTGGTGGCCGAGGTGGCTGAAACTTCGCAATCGTCGACAGTGCTGGACACGTTGATCGCGTTGGTGGCGTTCGGATCGGCGTTTTTTACGCAACCGCTCAACGCGAGCGCAGCGACACCTGCGATGGCCAAAATGGAACGAGGATTCATGAGGCTACTTTCGATTCGGAAGTTATGGCGCGAGGGCGCGACGAGGTGGCGCGCCAGTAGAAGATTGAAACGGTTACGAGATATATGGCCCAGACGATCACTTCAAGGCGGGTCATATCGGGGCTAAAACCGATGGTGCCCTTGGCGATTGCTGCCCCGAACCCTGCCGGATCAATCGTGCCGCTGAGCTGGAATGCCCAGCCGCTGAGCCATTGGCCAACTGGTCCAGTTGCTGGTGCCCACGGACCGGGCAGGACGCCGGCTTCTTGCAAGTCGTGCACACCGTAGGCGAGAATGCCGGCGGCCACGACGATCAGCAGCGCACCGGTCCACTTGAAGAAGGAGCCGAGGTTGATTCTGATCATGCCGCGGTAAATGAGCCAACCGAGGAAGGCCGCGGTGACCAAGCCGAGCAGGGCGCCGACCCAAGCTAGGGGAGCGTCACCGCTGGAGCGAACGGCACTCCACAGGAACAGGGCAGTTTCTAGGCCTTCGCGCGCCACCGCAACGAAACCGACGACGACCAAACCCCAGCCGGGGCCGTCGAGTCGGACCTCGACCTGATGCTCGAGCTCCTTCTTCAATCCGCGCGCCATCCGCGCCATCCAGAAAATCATCCAAGTGACTAGGGCTACCGCCAGAATCGACAGCGTTCCGCCGATGATTTCTTGGGCACGGAAAGTTAGTCCGTAGGTGCCAAAAGTCAGTAGCGCGCCGAGGCCCAGGGACAAAGTGATGGCCAAGCCAATGCCGAGCCAGATCCGTGGAACGACGTCGTCTCTGCCAATTTTTTTGACGTAGGCGATCAGGATGCCGACGACCAGGGCCGCTTCTAAGCCCTCACGCAGACCGATCAGAAAAGTACCTAGCATGTTTCACCTTTTTAGCCGCCACAGTTAGGACAGCCTCAGCAAACATACATTACCTCATCAGAGGCGGCGAACCTTGTACGCACTGGTCCAAATCTTGACCTTCTCGACCGACTTTCCTGGTCGAGGGGCATGCCAGATTTTGCCGCCGCCAGCGTAAATCGCAATGTGGTAGTAGCCACCGCCGTTGTAGAAACCGACTAGATCGCCCTTCTTCTTGGCGCCCTTGGAGACTGACTTGCCCTTTTTCATTTGAGCTCCGGCGACTCGCGGGAGTGACTTCTTGATCGACTTTTTCACGACGTACTGGACGTAGCCGGAGCAGTCGAACCCCGACGGCGAGGCGCCACCGCGGCGGTAGGGCGTTCCCTTGTACTTGGCCGCAGTATTGACGATCTTGGTGCGTTTGGCAGTTGGGGCCGAATCGTCGGCAACTGCGGGCGTGGCAACGCCAAGCAGGGAGGCGATTAGGCAGGCAGACAGAAATAGTGCGAAACGACGCATAGGGGGTGACTCCTTCTACGCCTACGAGGAGAGACCTGTCGGACTGGCAATGAAGGTTTGCCCCACGTGTAGTGGTTAGCCCCAAGTCGCGGTCACGCGACACCGTGCTGGTGTCCCCGGCTCGCCGATTGGTTTCGTATTGATGGATCCGTCGAACGTCGGCGAGTTCAGCGCGTTCGCGGCCGGGCCCAGAAAAGGCCTCAAGGACTGTAAGCAGGAAAAGCCAATGAAAGCCAGCCGATGGCAATTCGTGCAACAGGCGTCTAAACAGTCGCATTTGCTGCAATTTCGCCAGAAATCAAAAGTTACAGCGGATAGTTCAAAGTGATCGAAGTCACGGGGAGAAGTCGCTGATTTGTCCCAGAACGCCAACTGATAGCCTAACTGGGAACCATCCTTTAACCACCGTCCTGTGAGGCGGAGAAGGGGGTCGGCTTGTGAGCATCGTCATGGATGCCACCGACATCTCGCGCGCGTTGACTCGGATTACTCACGAAATCCTCGAGAAGAATCGCGACGCCGAGCAAGTCGTAATCTTGGGAATCCCCACTCGCGGCGTTGAGCTCGCCCAACGGATCGCGGCCAAGATGACTGAGGTCGAAGGCACGACAATCACCCCAGGCGCGCTAGACGTCACGATGTATCGCGACGATCTGCGGCTGCGGGCGCCGCGGGCACTCGAACCGACGAACGTTCCCGAAGACATCGACGGGCGAGTAGTGGTGCTGGTTGACGACGTGTTGATGAGTGGGCGCACTATTCGTGCCGCGCTCGATGCGCTGAGCGAACTCGGCCGTCCAAAGGCGGTCCAGTTGGCAGTGTTGGTTGATCGCGGTCACCGCGAGTTGCCGATCCGGGCCGATTTCGTCGGTAAGAACTTGCCGACGGCCAAGACCGAAAAGGTCCAGGTGCGGTTGGCCGAATTTGACGGCACCGAGGATTCGGTCCAGATCGAGGGGGACCGCTGATGAAGCATCTACTCAGCGCCGGTGACTTGAGCCGCGATGAAGCGACCCTGATCCTAGATACCGCTGCCGAACTGTTGAGTGTCGCCAAACGGCCGATCAAAAAGTTGCCGACTTTGCGCGGCCGCACGATCGTGAACCTTTTCTTCGAGGATTCGACTCGAACGCGAATCAGTTTTGAGGCTGCCGCCAAACGCTTAAGCGCCGACGTGATCAACTTCAGCGCCAAAGGATCGAGCGCCAGCAAGGGCGAGAGCCTAAAAGACACGGCGCTGACCCTGCAGGCGATGGGCGCTGACGCGGTCGTCATCCGCCATCACGCTTCTGGTGCGCCCTATCGGCTCGCTCATTCAAAGTGGAGCAACGGGGCAGTGGTCAACGCCGGCGACGGCACTCACGAGCATCCGACTCAGGCGCTGCTGGATGCGTTCACCATGCGCTCGCATCTGGGCGATCTGGCAGGAAAGGACATCACCATCGTTGGCGATGTCCTGCACAGTCGCGTAGCGCGATCTAACGCGTTACTGCTCGATACCCTTGGCGCGAATGTCACTTTGGTTGCACCGCCGACGCTGCTGCCGGTTGGTGTCGAAACCTGGCCGGTGGCGACGTCTTACGACTTCGACGCGAGCTTGGAAAAAGCCGACGCGGTGATGATGCTTCGGGTCCAACGCGAACGCATGAACGCCTCATTCTTCCCCAGCGCCCGCGAATACAGTCGGCGCTATGGCCTAGATGTTGCCCGGATGAACCGGCTGCCACAACACGCGATCGTGATGCACCCCGGCCCAATGAATCGCGGCATGGAGATAAACGCAGACGTGGCCGACAGTGACCGTTCAGTGATTGTTGAACAGGTCACCAACGGGGTAGCAGTGCGAATGGCTGTTCTTTATCTGCTGCTTGGCGGCGCCACCGAAGGAGAAGATTCATGAGCACGGTCATCAAGGGCGCGAAACTCCTCGGTGAGCAGGTTGCTGATATTTGCATCGAGGATGGGGTCATCACCCAGGTCGGTAGCGATTTGACCGGCGACACCGTCGTCGATGCGACTGGGTTGATCGCCCTGCCGGGCTTAGTCGACCTGCACACCCACTTGCGCGAGCCTGGTCGCGAGGACGCCGAGACTGTCTTGACCGGCACTCAGGCCGCAGCCCGCGGCGGGTTCACCTGCGTGTTTGCGATGGCGAACACCGAACCGGTGGCCGATACCGCAGGGGTGGTCGAGCAGGTCTGGAGACTTGGTCGAGAGCACGGTTACGCCGACGTGCAACCGATCGGTGCAGTAACTATTGGACTGGCGGGCGAACACCTCGCCGAACTTGGCGCGATGGCGGACTCGGCCGCGAAGGTGCGGGTATTCAGCGATGACGGCAAATGCGTATCCGATGCGGTGCTAATGCGTCGGGCTTTGGAATACGTAAAAGCATTCGACGGCGTTATCGCCCAGCACGCTCAAGAGCCGCGCCTGACCGAAGGCGCACAAATGAACGAGGGCCCACTCTCGGGCGAACTCGGGCTCACCGGCTGGCCGGCAGTTGCCGAAGAAGCGATCATCGCTCGTGACGTCTTGTTGGCTGAGCATGTCGGCAGCCGCTTGCACGTGTGCCACCTGTCGACCAGAGGTTCAGTCGAGATCGTGCGCTGGGCCAAGAGTCGCGGGATCAACGTCACCGCCGAGGTGACCCCGCATCATCTGTTGCTCGACGACGAGTTGGTGCGCAGTTATGACCCGATCTTCAAAGTCAATCCGCCGCTTCGCAGCGCCGACGATGTGCTCGCAGTGCGTGAGGGTCTGGCCGACGGCACGATTGACATCGTTGCCACCGACCACGCGCCGCATCCGATGGAGGACAAAGAGTGCGAGTGGCAGGCGGCCGCTTTCGGCATGATCGGCTTGGAGACGGCATTGTCGATCGTCCAGCAGACCATGGTCGACACCGGGGCTCTCACCTGGGAACAGGTCGCCGAAAAGCTGAGCTCGAACCCGGCCCGAATCGGCCGCGTCGCCAATCATGGTCGGCCCCTCGCCGTCGGCGAACCGGCCCATGTCGTGCTTTACGACCCGACGGCTACCCGCGTGGTTGAACCGAGCGACACGGCGAGTTTGTCGCGAAACACCCCCTACGCCGGCCGTGAACTACCTGGTCGTGTGGTGGCAACGTTCTTGGCCGGTCGGCCGACGGTCTTGGAAGGAGAACTGCAGTGAGTTCAGTGCCCGCAATTCTGGTGCTTGAGGATGGTCGGACGTTCCATGGGCGTTCCTATGGTGCGACTGGAACGACGATCGCCGAGATCGTATTCAACACCGGCATGACCGGTTACCAAGAGACGTTGACTGACCCTTCGTACCGGGGCCAGATAGTGGTGATGACGGCCCCACACATCGGCAACACCGGTGCGAACGCCACCGATTTTGAATCGCGCCAAGTTTGGGTCGACGGCTACGTCGTTCGGGACCCGGCGAGGCTGCCGTCGAACTGGCGAGCCGACCGCAGCCTCGACGACCTGTTAGTCGACAACGAAGTTGTCGGCATCAGCGACATCGACACGCGGGCGCTGACCCGTCACTTGCGCGAACGCGGTTCGATGCGAGCCGCGATCAGCACCGAAGTGCTCGACGCTGAAACCTTGCTCTCTCAGGTGCGGCAGGCGCCGGCGATGACCGGCTCGAACTTCCTGGCCGACGTAACCGCGCCCGAGGCGTATGTCGTGCCGGCAGTCGGCGAAAAGAAATTCACCGTCGCGGCGCTCGACCTTGGGATCAAAGGTATGACGCCCAAGTTGATGGCCCAGCGCGGAATAGAAGTCCACGTGCTGCCAGCCGACTCGACATTCGAAGACGTAGTGGCCATCAACCCCGATGGCGTGTTCATGTCCAATGGCCCGGGCGACCCGGCCACCGCCGACCATCAAGTGGCGGTCGTTCAGGCAGTCTTGGACCGAGGCATTCCATACTTCGGCATCTGCCTTGGCAACCAGATTTTTGGCCGTGCACTTGGCCGAGGAACCTACAAACTCAAGTACGGCCACCGCGGCGTGAACCAGCCAGTCCAAGATCGCACCACCGGACGGGTGGAAATCACTGCGCACAACCACGGCTTCGCGGTCGACGCCCCATTGGAAGGCACGTTCGACACGGCCTATGGTCCTGCCCAAGTTACCCATGTTTGCCTCAACGACGACGTCGTCGAAGGCATCGCTCTGCTGGAGCGTCCCGGCTTCAGCGTCCAATACCACCCAGAGGCAGCTGCTGGTCCGCACGACGCGGCCTACCTGTTCGACCGTTTCGCAGAAGTAATGGAGGCCGCTCGTGCCTAAGCGCAGTGATATTGCATCGATTTTGGTTATCGGTTCTGGCCCGATCGTCATCGGTCAGGCCTGTGAGTTCGACTACTCGGGAACTCAAGCCTGCCGCGTCCTGCGTGACGAGGGCATCCGCGTGATTTTGGTGAACTCCAACCCGGCCACGATCATGACTGATCCGGAGTTCGCCGATGCGACCTACGTCGAACCGATTACCCCCGAATATGTCGAGAAGGTGATTGCCGCCGAGCGCCCCGACGCGATCTTGGCGACTTTGGGCGGTCAGACTGCCCTCAACACGGCGATCGCGCTAGACGAGGCCGGCGTGTTGGAGAAGTACGGCGTCGAACTCATCGGTGCCTCGATCGAGGCGATCGAAAAGGGCGAGAACCGCGAGATCTTCAAGCGGATCGTCGAAGGCTTGCCCGCCGAGTGGGGCGCTGAGGTGGCCCGATCGGTCATCTGCCACACGATGGCCGAATGCGAGGCCGGCGTTGACGAACTTGGTGGCTATCCGGTCGTGGTCCGGCCGTCGTTCACGATGGGCGGGTCCGGTTCGGGCCTGGCCTACAACCACGAAGACTTGCTGCGGATCGCCGGCAGCGGCCTGGCGCTGAGCCCGACGACCGAAGTCCTGCTCGAAGAGTCGATTCTGGGTTGGAAAGAATACGAGCTCGAGGTCATGCGCGACACCGCAGACAACGTGGTGATCGTCTGCTCGATCGAGAACCTTGACCCGATGGGCGTGCACACCGGCGACTCGATCACCGTTGCGCCTGCCCTGACGCTGACCGACGTGGAATACCAGCGTCTGCGCGACATTTCGATTGGTGTCATCCGTGAAGTCGGCGTCGACACTGGCGGCTGTAATATCCAGTTCGCGGTCAACCCTGAAGACGGCCGAATCGTCGTCATCGAAATGAACCCGCGGGTCTCGCGTTCGAGTGCGCTGGCGTCGAAGGCGACGGGCTTCCCGATCGCCAAGATCGCCGCGAAGGTCGCGATCGGTTACACCCTCGACGAGATCGACAACGACATCACCGCCGAAACCCCGGCGAGTTTTGAACCGACGCTCGACTACGTCGTGGTGAAGGTGCCGCGTTTCGCGTTCGAGAAGTTCCCGGCCGCCGACCCGACGCTTACCACCCACATGAAGTCAGTGGGTGAGGCGATGGCGATCGGTCGTAACTTCACCGAGGCGCTGCAGAAGGCGCTGCGTTCGCTCGAGCGCCCAGATGCGGTGTTCACCTGGAGCCAAGAATGGGTCGAACTGGACAAGGAAGACCTGCTCATGCGGGCCTCTGTCCCGCACGATGGCCGACTCAAACTGGTGATGGACGCCCTACGAGCGGGCGCAACGGCAGACGAAGTATTTGAAGCGACCAAGATCGATCCGTGGTTCGTTGACCAGTTGGCGCTGCTAAACGAGGTTGCCGCCGAACTGATCGCGGCCGATCGACTTACCCCAGAGCTTCTCCGTCACGCCAAGCGTCACGGCTTCTCTGATGCGCAAATTGGTCGGATTCGTGGCCTAAGCGAAGACGTGGTACGAGGTGTTCGCCAGTCGCTGGGCGTTCGGCCAGTGTTCAAGACGGTAGATACCTGTGCGGCCGAGTTCGCGGCCAAGACGCCCTACCACTACTCCTCCTATGACGAAGAGACAGAAATCGAACCGCGCGAACGCCCGGCGGTACTGATTTTGGGATCGGGTCCGAACCGGATCGGCCAGGGCATCGAGTTCGATTACTCCTGCGTCCACGCTTCGTTGGCGCTCAGCGATGCCGGCTACGAGACCATCATGGTCAACTGCAACCCCGAAACGGTTTCGACCGACTACGACACGAGCGACCGGCTGTATTTCGAACCGCTCACCCTCGAAGACGTGCTTGAGGTCGTTCACGCCGAAACCCAGGCTGGCCCGGTTGCCGGCGTGATCGTCCAACTCGGCGGGCAAACACCGCTTGGACTTGCCGCCGGGCTCAAGGCCGCTGGCGTGCCGATCGTCGGCACACAGCCAGAGGCGATCGACCTAGCCGAAGAACGCGGCGCCTTCGGCCAAGTTTTGGCCGAGGCGAACCTGCCGGCGCCCAAGCACGGCATGGCGACAACCTTTGAGGGCGCCAAGCGCATCGCCGACGAAATCGGCTACCCGGTGCTCGTTCGCCCGTCATATGTACTGGGCGGCCGCGGCATGGAGATCGTCTACGACGAAGAATCCCTGTCGACCTACATTCAGAACGCGACCGAGGTTTCCCACGATCGTCCCGTACTCGTAGATCGTTTCCTTGACGACGCGGTCGAGATCGACGTTGACGCCCTGTACGACGGCGAAGAACTGTTCCTCGGCGGGGTGATGGAGCACATTGAAGAAGCCGGTGTTCACTCTGGCGATTCGGCGTGCGCATTGCCGCCGATCACCTTGGGCCGGCTCGAAATCGAGCGGATCCGCGAGTCCACCGAAGCGATCGCTCGCGGTGTGGGCGTGCGTGGCCTGATCAACATTCAGTTCGCGCTCAGTTCGGACACCCTCTACGTGCTCGAAGCCAACCCGCGAGCGTCGCGCACCGTGCCGTTTGTCTCCAAGGCGACCGCCACGCCGTTGGCTAAGGCGGCGGCCCGACTGATGTTGGGCGAATCGATTGCCGACCTGAGGGCGGCCGGGGTTTTGCCGGCCAATGGCGACGGGGGACACCTGCGCGAGAACGCCCCAATCGCGGTTAAAGAAGCGGTTATGCCGTTCAACCGGTTCCGCACGTTCGAAGGTCGATATGTCGACACGCTTCTTGGCCCAGAAATGCGCTCGACCGGCGAAGTGATGGGTTTTGACTCCACCTTCGGTTCGGCGTTCGCCAAAAGCCAGTCGGCGGCCGGTTCAGCAACTGGTCTGCCGACCTCGGGCAAGGTGTTCGTCTCGGTCGCGAACCGCGACAAGCGCCATATGGTGTTTCCCGTAAAGCGGCTGGCCGATCTAGGCTTCGAGATCTTGGCCACCAGCGGCACGGCCGAGGTTCTTGGTCGCAACGGTGTCAAAGCGACAGTTCTTCGCAAGCTTCACGAGGACGGCACCGCCGGCAGCACGGTGGTAGAGAAGATCCACGAACGCGACGTTCAGTTGATCATCAACACTCCTCACGGACTGTCCAGCGGCGTGAACGCCCGAACCGACGGCTACGAGATTCGCACTGCCGCAGTGGCAGAGGGCATCCCATGCATCACCACGGTGCAGGGGTTGGCGGCCGCAGTCCAAGGCATCGAGGCCGAAATCGCTGGCTCGCTGGGCGTTCGGTCGCTGCAGTCGTGGGCAACTGAGGTCAGCCGATGACGTTCGGTTCGCGCGCTGCAGTGGCGATGTCGGCTTACGGGCCGCTGTGCGTTGGCATCGATCCGCACGCGCACCTACTCCAGCAGTGGGGACTGGACGACTCAATCGACGGGCTCGACCAGTTCGCCGCGACCTGTGTTGAGGCGTTCGCCGGGAAGGTCGCCTTCGCTAAGCCGCAGTCGGCCTTCTTTGAGCGCTTCGGAGCCGCCGGCGTGGCGATCTTGGAGCGAACGCTGCAAGACCTTCGCCACACCGGAACCTTGACAATTCTTGACGTCAAGCGCGGCGACATCGGTTCAACTGCTGCAGCCTACGCCGAGGCGTACCTTGACGACGATTCGCCGATGGCTGCCGATGCGATCACGGTCAGCCCGTATCTTGGCTTCGGCTCGCTGACGCCATTTTTTGCGGCGGCCGAACAAAATGACGCTGGGGTTTTCGTCCTTGCCTTCACCTCGAACCCAGAGGCGATGCAGTTCCAAGCGGCCACGGTCGACTCGGGCCTGACCGTCGGCGACGAGATCCTCGCCGAACTTTCCCAAGCCAACGAGGGCGCAACCCCGATGGGTTCGTTCGGAGCAGTCATCGGTGCAACCGTCGCCCACCTAGATACCCAGCGGCTTGACTTCAACGGGCCAATCTTGGTGCCAGGTTTCGGTGCCCAAGGCGGAACGGTCGATGACCTGCGCCGACTGTTCGGCACGGTCACCGGTTCGATCATCCCGTCGACGTCTCGAGACGTTCTAGCCAAGGGGCCCGACGTGGCTTCACTTCGGGCGGCCGCAGCCGCAGTCAACGACTCACTCTCACTGCTCGGCTAACTCACCAACCCGCGCCAAAAGCCAGGAAGGAGGTCGGGCGATCACTCGTCGCCTCGGCCAACGCGACCGCAGGTGCCGCACCGGCGGCCATCAAGCGGTGAACGTGCGAGAGCACTTCACAGGCTTCGTCGTCGGCGACTGCGGCCGGCGAGGCGATTACGCAGCGCGCGCCGGCGTGTAGCCAAGCGTTGACCATGCCGAGCGATTCCTCGGCCCAGCGTTGGGTCGATCGACCAACCTCGCAAGCCGACAAAATCACGACTTGAGGCACCGTGGTCAGTTGGTCGAGGTCGTAGCCAAACAGCGGACCGTCGGCCAGCAGCACGCCTGAAAACAGTGGATTCTCCGCCGAATGGCGTCCATGTGCCGAAATGTGCAGGAGATCGACTTTCGCCGCCAAGTCTTGGACCGCGGCGGTGGTCGCCCGGGCGTCGGTCAACACCGTTGCCTCGGTCCAACAGGTCGCCGAGAGTTCGACTTCTTCGACCGCTCGAGAAACCTGCGGGCCAGCGACTAAGCCCAAGGTTACGGGGGAGTCGAGGCCGCGCGTCTGGAGCCAACCAGAGGCCGTAAACGCGATCGCCAATGGGCGGCCGCGGTAGCCAGCAAGCATCGACCACGGCACTCCGGCCAGAATGCCAGCCTGAGTGATCACCACGCGACGGTCGCCTAGTTGACTCAGGATCGGGTCCACCAGCGCCGCGGCGATGTCGGCCAGCCTCCGGTCCAGACTCTCGCGGATAACTTGGGCCATCGTGACGCTCAGGTCACTGGCGTTCATGTCCAAATCTGCGGCCAGTCCGGCGATCAGGTGCCGGACCGGTTCGGATTCACCTAGCTCAACTACTTGCTGGGCTTGGTCGGTTAAAACAATCGCAGTTAGTCGCGACTGGCCATCCCATAGATAGCTGACCAAGGCGACATCTGGCCCGAGTGCCTCGACAAGTTCGTCCACCGAAGCAATCCGGTTTACCTCGCCGGAACCGGCTCCCAACCACGACCGCTTACGCACGCGCTCGCGCAGTTCGCCAAGGCGCTCGGCCTCGCTGGTACCGGCCGCTGGCTCTACCGAAGTCAGGGTGCGGATTTCGATGAGGTCAGCTGCCAGTTGTTCGTCCCGTGGCGGACGCACCGGAACCACTCGAGTGGTCAGTGCTCGGGCGCGCTCGGACCATTCGAAGACCAACTCCGGCGACCCGTCGGCGATCGCTAGTTGAATTCCGGTGGTAGCAAGGGACCGGCCGTGGCCAACCACCGAACTCATCAGGTCGAGGCTGCCGAACGAAGACTGCCAGTCGTGCAATAGGTCGAGGCCGCAACGAAGTTGGCGCAAGGCTTCGAGCTGACGCCCCTGCGCGAGCGCTAGGTCGGCTTTGGCTCGACATTCCAGTAGCCGTTCGGCTAACGAGTCGGTCGCGGTCGGGCGCCCACGCACCAACAATTCGCTTGCAACTGTCAGGTCACCGACCGCGACTGCGACTCTGGCGGCATTCAGGTCTAATAACTGGGCTTCGTGCGCAAGTAGATGGGTGCGCAACTGCGCCGACAGTTCTTCGGCGGTGGACAACCAGTTCGGATTGTTGCGGCCGCTAGTGCTCTCAGCAATCAATTCGAGCGTGTCTGCCCGCAGCGCCCAGGTGTCATTTCCATGCCGACGGAGACGACGGGCAGCCGCCCGAGCCAGTATTCGTGACTTAGCAGGATCTAGCCACAACAGCGCCCTGCCCAGCATCACTTCGCATTCGGCGCGCATCCGCGGCAGCCGCAATTTGGTGAAATTGGTGACGGCCTGTTCCAGCAACTCGACGGCATCGCGAGTCATGCCAGCGCTGAGCAACACTTCCGCCCGGTCTTGAATGCCGATCGTGCGCACTTGGAGTCCGGCCGACGTCAGGCCGGTTTCAGCTCGTTCCATCATTTCCAAGGCGCCAACTAGGTCACCTTGCAGCAGGTGGACGTAACCGCTGTTGTGTTCGGCCGACGCGGCCCCTTCGAGGTTGTCGTCGGCCAAATAGTCAGCTGTGGCCCCGACGAAATCATCGTTCGCCAAGTCGAGTTTTCCAAGCTCGAGGTGTGCGATCCCGCGATTTACTAGGGCATTTGCGCGTTCAGTCGAAGCGGGGGTAAGCGCAGGAAGCGCCAAGTCAAAAAGCCCGATTACTGCGGCTAGGTCGCCGCCGCGAGACATCAGTACTGCTTGTTGCGACCGCACGATTGCGCGGGCTCGAGGCGATAGGCCCTCGATTCGCATCGCGGCCGCACAGCGTTCTAGAGCTCCTTGGCGGTCGCCGAGTTCAGCTTGGGTGTAGGCCAAACTCGCATTGACGCGAGCCAACAGATCGGGCTCGACCGCTAGCTCGAGCGCCTGAGTTAGCAGGGCCTGGGCGCGCTGAAAATGACCGCGGTTGATTGCTGCTACACCGCGCTGATGGAGTTCGGCCGGACTCGTTTTAGGCATGTCACTTTATGTCGAGCAAAGATTCGACCGCGCTCGTTGCCCGCTCAGTCACGCTCACCCAGTCGTCTTGACTGACTCGTGTTTGGGAAAGAGCGCACGCAAGTTCGGCGGCAAACACTGGGGCGGCAAAGGACGAGCCACTCCAGATCGCGAAGCCGCTGCGAAAGTCGTCAGGGTCAAATGATTCACGCAGCCTGCCGTCGGCCGTGCGTAGTCGGGCCGTCGGTTCAAGACCTGTTTGGAACGCCGGGAAAGTGCTCAAAAGCGCAGTGCCGGTCCGGTAGGCCCGCACCCAGGGGCCAGCGTTGGTAAACAACGCATCAGTGATCCCGCTGGTGTTTAGGGCGCCCACCGCCACGATCGGTGCGGCCATTGGGTCAAGGGCAATAATTTGCTCGACACCCTCGTGGTTGCTCCAAGCGGCCGGAAACATCGGCCGAGTGGTGGCATCGTTTCCAGCCGAACAAACCACCACGGTTCCGGTGCGCCCGATCGCGGCGAGCAACTCGTAGAACGTCGGATCGAACTTCGCGTCCACCGGGGTCTCATGGTAGTAGCCGAACGAAAGGTTGAGCACGTCCAAGCGCAGCCCACCTGCTGCTTCGTCGAGCCGCAAAAGGTGCGCTATCCGGGCGATTACGACAAGCAAATCAGATTCGGCCATCGTGCCGTCGGACTCGGCCACCCGCCACCACCACAGGTCAGCATCTGGTGCTCCCTGGTGAAGCAGGCCGGCAATGAAAGTGCCGTGGCCGGAGGCTTCGTCGAGCATCCCATCAAGCGGCCCGCCAACGTCGCCGACTCGTTCGGGGTCGGTGGATTCACCCACCAGACCGATCGGCGTGACTGGGCCAAGAAAACTTCCATCGTGGACGAACTTCGGGTCTAACCACCAATGCTCACCGCAGCCGGTGTCAACGAAGCCAATATGCGCGCGCTCGTTGGGGGCCAGTTCGGTTCGGTGCGGAGCCCGGCCGGTGAAGGCCACGGGTTGGCGCCCGCCCGTGCCCGGTTCGGCATAAGCGTCAGTTAGTGCACCGTTGGACTTCGCGTGTGGGTTCGACTTCGCGTGGGGGTTGGACTTCGCGTGTGGGTTCGACTTCGCATGGGGGTAGAGCGTCACGACGTGGTCTAGGCCGATGCCATACAGCAACTCTTGGCCGCGCGCCATCGCCCGGGCGGTCTGTAGCAGCGACCACGCATCCGGCGGGCGAGCCCGGGCATCGTCGCGAGGAGTCACGATCACTCGGATCAGACCGACCGTGCCGGTAGCCCATGGGTAACGCAGGAGCCGAGATTCGCGCTCTTGGTCGGTGCTATCAATTTGCACCCGGCCAAACGACTCGTCCTCGCCAACGTCCCAGTGGAACGTGTCGCCGGCGCGGCGCAGCAGGTCGAGTGCGGCCGAAGTATCGATCAGGGTCGACACCAGCAGGCGAGTCGACAGATATGTGGTGGTGCTTGCTTCGGGGTCTGGCGAGGCCGCAGCAGTCGACGGATCGAGCACTTGGCCTTCACGTTCGGCGATCGACCGGGGTCTGGTCCAAGAGTCCTGAGCCTCGAACAGCGGTGGTTTCGGCCGGTTCGGATATTCGGTCGCCATGGTTCTCCTCAGACTTCAAACGTTGGGGTGGCGAGGTCGTCTCGACCTGTTACCTCGAACCAAACTCGGATAAGACCGCAGGGGATCGACTCAATCTCGAATCGACCACTGCGCAAGGTGGCTCGCACCTCGTTCTCGCCAGCAACAAGACGGACGTTTCCGTCTGCACTTGGCGTAATCCAGCCGTCAATGCGACGCGTGTTTGCTTTCGGCCCGTCAGTGACCCGCAGCAAGACGGTCACATCGTTATAGGCAAACTCGACCGTCAGCGGGCCGGCGCCACGCGTTCCGACCAGTTCGTTGTTTCGGCTAAGCAGGCTAAGCAGCGCATATTCACTATCGAGATCCTCGGCAGCGACGGCGGCGATCATGGCTTCTTCGAGGTGTTCTGGCGGCGGGTCCAACGCTTCAAACATTCGGCGAAGGTCATCGAAAATCGGTTCGCGTTCGCTCATGGTTTGGCCCCCTCGTCAGACATAGACGACTTGAGTTTCTCTAGGCAGCGGCGTCGGGTGGGGCCAATGCTGCCGATCGGCATGCCCATCTCCTGGGATAGATGCTCATAGTCGGGCCGGTCGTCAAAGGCGATAACTCGAAGCAGCCGCTGGCAGCGTTCATTGAGCCGGGAGACTGCGGCCCAGAGGCGGTGGTTTCCGTCGGTTTCGACGGCTACCGACTCGGCACTGGCGGTCTTGGGTAAGACAGGGGCGAGAAGTTCTTCATCGACTGGGTCCTCACGACGCTTGCGGGCGGCCACTCGCCAAGCCTGGCGTCGCGCGGTGATGATCAACCAGGCTGCGATCGCACGCGGATTCTCAACGCTGTCTGCTTTGCGAACGAGAGTCAGCCAAGTGAACTGAACGATGTCTTCGCAGACGTCCTCATCTAGGCGGTAGGCACGAACAACATGCCAGAGCACGGGTGTCATTTCGTGAACAAGTTCGTCAATCGCGCCGCGTTCGCCGCTACGCCAGCGGTCGAAGGCTTCTGCGGAACGAATCCATCGCCCATCGTCGGTCACGGGGTTTATTGTGCGCACACTCTCGACGAGGCGTGAAGAGGGCACGCTGATACCGCAGTATTGTGTCCGGGTGCGCCGAATTGCCTTTCTCCTGTGTTCCGTTCTGGCAGTTGGTTCGCTCACCGCTTGTTCAGGGGGAGGGGCCTACTGTGATGCGATCAACGAAAACGCCGACGTTTTCGCCAAATTCGACAAGCGCACTCAAGCCAATTTTGAAGCCAACGCAGCAGCGGCGGCGAGCGTAGCGAAGGTCGCGCCAGCGGCAATTGCGCCCCAATGGAACTCGATCTCCAAGGCGACCACAGACGTTGTTTCTGCGTTGGACAAGTCCGGGATCAAACTTGAAGAACTAAAGTTAGAAGAGCAGGCAAACGCGCTCTCCCAAGCCGACATAGATCGCCTAGACAAGGCTTTCGGTGCTTTCAATGACACTCAAGCCGATCGTGAAAAAGTGGTGGCCCATGCGCAGGAAGAATGTGGCATTGACTTGAGTAAGAAGTAACCAACGAGTACGCGAAGGACGTTAGAACAGTGGCACTTCCCGAACTGAGTGATGAACAGCGACGCGAAGCTTTGGCCAAGGCTTCGGCTGCCCGGCTCGTGCGCGCCGAAGTAAAGAACCGACTGCGCCACTCGGGGGCATCAGTTGCTGAAGTTCTCGCCGAAGCAAAAACAAACGAAGCAATTGCAAAAATCAAGGTTCTAGACCTTTTGCAGGCAATTCCAGGCATCGGAAAGTTGACTGCCCAACAGATCATGGCGGATTTGAAGATCGCCGAGAGCCGCCGGTTACGTGGGCTGGGATCGAACCAGTCGGCCGGTCTGATCGCCGAGATCGCGCGCCGCGGATGAGTGGAGCGAAACTAATCGTGTTGGCCGGGCCAACCGCGGTTGGTAAGGGGACCGTCGCAGCCTGGGTCCGTGACCACCACCCCGAAATCACCATGTCGGTCTCGGCCACCACTCGCGCTCCTCGCCCCGGCGAAGTCGACGGGCAGCACTACCACTTCGTGTCGGCCAAAGAGTTCGATCACCTAATCGATTCGGACGGGCTGTTGGAGTGGGCGACGGTCCATGGGGTGAACCGTTACGGCACCCCGCGCAAAGCCGTCGAGGATCAGTTGGCTGCTGGAAATTCGGTATTACTAGAGATCGATCTACAGGGCGCTAGGCAGGTAAAGCAGCATGCTCCCGACGCGGTGATGGTGTTCCTCGCGCCCCCCAGTTGGGAAGAATTGGTCAGTCGACTTGTCGGCCGCGGGACCGAGAACGAGGCCGAACGCGAGCGGCGCTTGGCCACGGCACGACAGGAATTGGCGGCGGTTGCCGAATTCGATGTGGTGATCACCAACACCGAAGTCGAGAAAGCCGGTCAAGAGTTGGTAGACTTGTTTAGTTCCGGTTCGTCAGTTGACGCCGGTTGAAACCTAGAAACTTCTGGAGAACCTGAGTGTCCACGACGCGTTCTACTGCCGAAGGCATCACCAACCCGCCTATCGATGACCTGCTCGAGAAGGCAGACTCCAAGTACCGACTGGTCTTGTACAGCGCCAAGCGCGCCCGTCAGATCAACGCGTACTACTCCCAGTTGGGCGAAGGCCTGCTGGAGTACGTCGGCCCGTTGCTCGAGACCGCCGTCGAGGAGAAGCCGCTATCGATCGCGCTTCGCGAGATCAACGCCGACTTGTTGACGGTCGAGGATTTGCCCGCCGAGGGCACTGTGGCCGAGGCCACCGACGAGGCCTGAGCCTGTCGCGATGAGCCGCATCGTCCTTGGCGTAACCGGCGGTGTCGCTGCCTACAAAGCAGCGCTTTTAGTTCGGCTGTTCACCGAGGCTGGACATGACGTCCAGGTGGTCCCGACGGCCGCCGCACTCGAATTTGTTGGTGCGGCGACTTGGGAGGCGCTTTCAGGTCACCCGGTGCAAACCGAGGTATTTGAGCGCATTGACGAAGTTCCGCACGTACGCCTTGGGCAGACTGCAGACTTGGTCGTGGTCGCACCGGCAACGGCAAATACCATCGCTCGTGCGGCTCACGGTCTAGCTGACGATCTGCTGACCAACACGCTATTGACGGCTCGGTGCCCGGTCGTGATGGCGCCGGCGATGCACACCGAAATGTGGGAACACAGTGCAACGGTCGAGAACGTGGCGACGCTGCGCGCTCGCGGCATTTTGGTGATTGACCCGGCATCTGGCCGACTAACTGGCGCCGACACCGGTCCAGGACGGTTACCTGAACCCGAGGAAATCTACGCAGTTTGCCTCAAAACCCTCACCGGACGAACGCAAGACCTAGCTGGTCGACACGTCGTGGTTTCGGCGGGCGGCACCCGCGAGTTCTTGGACCCGGTTCGTTATCTAGGCAATCGTTCGTCTGGCTTGCAAGGTGTTGCTCTGGCCGAGGCTGCGCTCGCGCGCGGTGCCCAAGTTACTTTGGTGGCCGCGAATGTCACGATTGAAGTTCCAGTCGGCGTCAAAGTAGAGCCAGTGGTCACTACCGCTGAGCTTCGCGAAGCGGTGCTCGCGGCCAGCGAGGAAGCCGACGTGGTCGTTATGGCCGCCGCGCCAGCAGACTTTCGGCCTTCCGAAGTTGCCGGCGCCAAGATTAAAAAGCGCGCCGATGGGTCCACCCCGACGATTGAGCTGGTAGAAAACCCGGACATTTTGCGCGAACTTGTTTCAACTCGGGCCGGCAAAACCCCGGTGATTGCTGGTTTCGCCGCCGAGACCGGTGATGAGAACGGCTCGGTTCTCGACCATGCCCGCCAGAAGTTGGCGCGTAAGGGCTGCGACTTGCTAGTGGTCAACGATGTCGGTGCAGAGCAGGTATTTGGTAGGCCCGACAACGAGGTAACGATTCTTCGCGCCGATGGGACTGAACACCTGGTCGCTCGCGCCGACAAGTCCACGATCGCACATGCGATCTGGGACGAAGTTGTCCAAATACTGGAATGACCATCCAGAAAGTGGACACATTTTAGTTTTTGACTCCCACCCCCGACTACAGTCGAACATACGTAATTGAGCCAGAGAGGTACCCAGTGAGCCGTCTTTTCACCTCCGAGTCCGTGACCGAAGGTCACCCGGACAAAATTGCTGACCAGATCAGCGACAGCATTCTCGACGCCCTGTTGGCGCAAGACCCCAAGAGTCGGGTTGCCGCCGAGACGTTCGTGACGACTGGTCTAGTTCTCGTCGGTGGTGAAGTAACGACTGAGGCATACGTTGATATCGCCCGGATTGCTCGCGATCGCGTGCTCGAGATCGGCTATGACTCCTCGACCAAGGGCTTCGATGGCGAATCCTGCGCGGTTCAGGTCACCCTCGACGCCCAATCGCCCGATATCGCTCAGGGCGTTGACAAGGCCGAGGAAGTCCGCGTTGGTGGAGCAACCGACGAACTTGACCTACAGGGTGCCGGCGACCAGGGCCTGATGTTCGGCTTCGCCTGCGACGAGACGCCCGAACTGATGCCGTTGCCGATCACGATCGCGCACCGCCTCTCCGAGCAACTGACCAAGGTCCGAAAGGACGGCACGCTGCCGTACCTGCGCCCGGACGGCAAGACCCAAGTCACGATCGAATATGACGACAACGACAAGCCGGTTCGGGTTGAGGCCATCGTCATCTCGACTCAGCACGAAGACGGCGTCGACTTGGAAAACCAGTTGCCCCAAGACCTGAAGAAGCACGTGATCGACGCGGTGCTGGATCAGTACGACATCGATTCGTCTGACTACAAGTCGCACATCAACCCGACCGGCAAGTTCGTCATCGGTGGGCCGATGGGCGATGCGGGACTGACTGGCCGAAAAATCATCGTTGACACTTACGGCGGCTACGCCCGCCACGGCGGCGGCGCATTCAGCGGCAAGGATCCGAGCAAGGTTGACCGTTCGGCCGCGTACGCGATGCGTTGGGTAGCCAAGAACATCGTTGCCGCTGGTCTGGCGACCAAGGCTGAGGTTCAGGTGGCTTACGCGATCGGCGTTGCCCATCCAGTGGGCTTCTACGTTGATACCTACGGCACCGAAACCGCTCCAGTCGACAAGATCCGCGAAGCCGTTCTTGAAGTCTTCGACCTGCGGCCGGCGGCAATCGTGCGCGACCTCGATCTACTGCGTCCGATCTACGCCGAAACCGCCGCCTACGGCCACTTCGGTCGCGACGGATTGCCGTGGGAGAACACCGATCGTGTTGACGCCTTGCGCGCAGCCATCGGCGGCTGATCGAAGCCTTGTCCGCGCGGGTCGCCAGGGTCCTGGTCGACACGCCGTTGTCGCACCTTGACCGGCCTTTCGACTATCTAGTCGGTGACGACCTAACAGCCGAAGTCGTGCCAGGGGCTCGGGTAAAGGTACGTTTTGCCGGTCGACTTGTCGACGGGTTCGTCCTTGAGCTGATCGACGCGAGCCAGCACGAAGGCAAACTCGCGCCGATAGCCAAAGTCGTGTCGCCCGAACCGGTGCTAACCGGCGAGGTCGCGCGACTTTGTCGAGCGGTGGCCGACCGCTACGCGGGTACGATCGCCGACGTGCTGCGGCTGGCGGTTCCGCCGCGAAGCGCTCGAGCCGAAGCAAGGCCACACGAGACGCCAGCCGATCCGCCGCCAGACATCGGCTCGTCGTCTTGGCACGTCTACTTTCGTGGTGCCGAGTTCGTTGAGGCGCTGCTGGCAGGAGAGTCGCCGCGGACGGTTTTCAATCCGCTTCCTCGGCACGAGCCAGCAAGAGCAGTTGCTGAAGCGGTCAGCGCGGTCGTCCGTTCTGGTCGCGGTGCTGTGGTGTGCGTGCCAGACGCGCGCGACCTGGCTCACTGGGACACCGTATTTGCCGAAGCACTCGGCCCGGACGTCCATGTCGCCCTGTCTGCTGGAGACAAACCGGCCGCGCGCTACCGAAACTTCCTGCGGGTGGCTCGCGGCGAAGTAGCGGTGGTGTTAGGCACCAGAGCTGCGGCCTACGCGCCGGTGAAGAACCTTGGGCTGGTGGCGATATGGGATGACGGTGATGATCTTTTCGCCGAACCCCGCGCGCCATATCCGCACACGCGTGAAGTCCTGCTGACTCGTGCGAGCCAGACCGGCTCGGCTGTCTTGATCGCCGGTTTTGCCCGGACGGCCGAGGCGCAGTCGCTAGTCGACAACGGTTGGTGCAGCGAACTGGTGGCCGATCAACCGTCGCGTCGGCGTGAATGGCCCAGAGTTGAGGTAACCGACGGCACCGAACATGGTGACGTACCCGTGCGGTTGCCGCAAGCCGTATTCAAGGCGATTCGGGCCGCGACGGGGCCGGTGCTGATTCAAGTGCCGCGGCGTGGCTACCGCAGCGCACTTTCGTGTAACGACTGCCGCGAGCCGGCAAGGTGCAAAGACTGCGAGGGCCCGTTAGTCCAGCAGCGGGCAGATGCCCCGCTAGTTTGCCGCTGGTGTGCAAAGCCAGACTCACCGTGGCGCTGTTCGAACTGCCAGGGGGTCAACTTGCGGTCGCCGGTGATTGGCCAGTTGCGTACCGCCGAGGAATTCGCGGCGGCCTTCAGCGATCGTGCGATCGTCACCTCCGGCGGCGACCAAGTCCTCAGCGAAATACCAGCGGCTGAAAACCAGCTCGTGCTCGCCACCCCCGGGGCCGAACCAACTGTGCCGCACGGTTACGCGCTCGTGGTCCTGCTTGACACTTGGCTGATGCTCGGGCGAGATGATGTCCGAGTTGTCGAAGAGTCATACCGGCGCTGGTTCAATGCGCTTGCTTTGGCCGCTTATGGCGCTAGCGCTGTGGCGGTGGGGGACCCGTCGACGCTGCAAGGTTTGGTTCGCGCTGACCCAGCCGGGGTCGCGGTTCGTGAACTCGCCGAACGCGCCCAAACTCATTTGCCTCCGGTTGGTCGACTCGCGGCAATCGACGGGCCGCCCCAAGTAGTCGAGCAACTCGCCAATGGCGATTGGCCGTCGTTCGTCGACGTGCTCGGGCCGGTGCCGGCAGACCAAGGCAAGGAACGGTTGATCCTGCGAGTGCCGCGGCGAGAGGGAATGGCGCTCGCGAAAGTCCTAAAGGATTTGGCGGCCGAGCGCAGTGCCGCCAAAGAGACCGGTGTGCGGATCCAGATCGACCCGGCAGCCTTCTGAGCAAACCCCATAGACTCGGCGAGTGAAGATCGTCTTTGCCGGGACACCGGCCACAGCGGTACCGACCCTGGAAGCACTTATCGCCAGCCGCCACGAAGTGGTCGCGGTGGTTACCCGCCCCGACGCGAGGGTAGGTCGCGGACGAACGCTCCAGCCTTCGCCAGTGGCAGTCGCCGCCGAAGCGCACGGGATCACGGTTTTCAAGCCGGCTTCGACGTCGGATCCGCAATTTCTCCAGACACTGGTCGATACGGATGCTCGACTAGGGGTGATCGTGGCTTACGGGGCGATCTTGCGTCGAGATGTGCTCGACGCCCTGGAGTTCGGCTGGATCAACTTGCACTACTCGGTCCTGCCCGCTTGGCGCGGCGCGGCGCCGGTGCAGCGGTCGATTATGGCCGGCGACGAGATCACCGGCGCGACCGTATTCAGTTTGGTCGAAGCCCTCGACGCCGGCCCAGTCCTAGGAACGATCACCGAAAGAATCAAGGACGAAGACACTGCTGGGGTCCTATTGGACCGGCTTTCTGATCAGGGTGCGGCGCTGGTTGCCGATGTGGTCGACCACATCGAAGACGGCGACATTGGTGCGGTCACCCAGTCTGAAGACGCGGTCAGTTACGCCGAAAAGCTCTCCACCGAAGACGGCCGGATCGACTGGCATCGACCCTCGTTTGCGATCGATCGACAGATCCGAGGATGTACTCCCGCCCCGGGGGCGTGGACCGAGTTAGGCGACTTGAGGCTCAAGGTTGCCCCGGTTCGAGTCACCGACGAATCCACCCTCGCCCCTGGCGTCGCAACAATTTCTAAGCGAGAAGTACGCGTCGGCACGGGCACGACCGACATAGTTCTTACCCAAGTCCAACCGCCGGCAAAGAAACCGATGTCTGCGCCGGACTGGGGTCGCGGACTAGGCGGCGCAACCGAGGTGGTTTTCTCATGAGCGACCCCCGCGAAATCGCCTATGACGTGATGGTGGCGGCGCGCGAACGCGACGCCTACGTAAACCTGTTGCTGCCCACGATGCTTAAGGGACTGTCGACCCGAGACGCTGCGTTGGCAACAGAACTGACCCACAACACGATTCGGCGGCAGGGAACTTATGACGCCATCATCGATTCGGTGGCCACGAGCAAAGTTGCGCCAGCAGTGCGCGATGCCTTGCGCCTGGGCACGCACCAGCTTTTAGCGATGCGAGTGCCCGCCCACGCTGCGGTGGACACCACAGTGCGGCTGGTCCGGTACAAACTCGGGCATCGTCCGGTCGGTTTCACCAACGCAGTTTTGCGCAAGATTGCTGCCAAGGACCTCGACGAGTGGCTCGCCGAACTAACTCCTGGCCTGAGCCGTGTCCAAGAACTCTCGGTGCGCTATTCGCATCCCGAATGGGTGATAACTGAGCTGGAAAAGTCGGTCGGCTCAGAACAGTTGGAAGCTCTGCTGGCGGCCGACAACGCCACGCCAAAGGTGACCTTAGTTGCGCGACCTGGCCTAGTCGACCCAAGCGAACTTCCCGGCGAGCCGGGCCTACTTAGCCCCTACGCCAAGATTCTCGACAGTGGCGACCCCGGCAATATCCCGGCGGTTCGCGATGGCCGGGCCGCGGTTCAGGACGAAGGCTCCCAGCTGGTTGCCATCACCTTGGCTCAAGCGAAAGTCGCTGGTTACGACACAAACTGGCTAGATCTGGCCGCCGGCCCAGGCGGAAAGGCTGCCCTCCTGGGTGCACTGGCCGCCCAACGCGGCGCGACTCTGGTCGCAAACGAAGTGCAACCTCACCGAGCCGAATTAGTCCGTCAGTCCGTCCGGGCGCTGAAAAACTTTCAGGTGACCGTGCACGATGGTCGAGAAGGACCTTGGGAAGATGAGTCTTTCGACCGGGTTCTACTCGACGCGCCTTGTACCGGACTGGGCGCCTTGCGTCGGCGACCAGAAGCACGTTGGCGCCGCAAACCCCAAGACGTGCCAGAACTTGTTGCGCTGCAGACCCAACTATTAACTAACGCGGCAGACTTAGTCAGAGTTGGCGGCGTGGTCGGCTATGCAACTTGCTCGCCGCTGCTGGCCGAAACGCGCGAGGTTGTCGATGCCGTTCTTTCTGAGCGACCCGAACTGGCGTTGGAGGCTGAATACCGCTGGTGGCCGCACCTAGACGGCACGGACGCGATGTACCTGGCGATCTTGCGTCGCTCCTGAGCGATACCCTCGCCTCATGCGCATCACGCCTAGCTTGCTCAACGCTGATTTCGCCAATCTGGCCGCCGAGGCCGCGCGGATCCCAACGGCGGACTTCTTGCACATGGACGTGATGGACAACCACTTTGTGCCGAACCTGACGCTTGGCGCACCGGTAATTGAGGCGCTGGCAAAGGCCGCGTCCCAACCCATTGATGCTCACCTGATGATTGAGGATCCCGATCGCTGGGCACCGCAGTTCGTCGAGGCCGGTGCCTCTAGCGTGACTTTCCATATCGAGGCGGCCAAGGCGCCAGTGCGTTTGGCTCGAGAGCTGCGCGCGAAGGGCGCGCGCGCCTCGATGGCGCTCAAACCGGCCACTGCGATCGAACCCTACGAAGATTTGTTGCCTGAACTGGACATGGTGTTGATCATGACCGTTGAGCCAGGTTTTGGCGGCCAGAAGTTCCTCGACATGTGTCTGCCTAAAATTCGCCGCACTCGTGCCTTGCTCGATAAGGTTGGCGGCGACATTTGGCTACAGGTTGATGGCGGCGTCTCTCTGGAAACTATTGAACGCTGCGCTGAGGCGGGCGCGGACACCTTTGTGGCTGGTTCAGCCGTCTACAGCGCCGCCGACCCAGGCGACATGGTTGACCGGCTTCGCCAGACGGCCGTAACCGCTTGCCACTGAGCAAGTAGACTTCTTCGGTGGCCAACCAGATTGAGATCGACGCGATGGCGCGCGCTCTTGAAGCCGCCGCAACCGCTGGCCGCACCCTGCCTAATCCTCGGGTCGGCTGTGTCCTGCTGGACGCCGACGGTACACAGTTGGCCGTTGGCACCCATCGGGGGGCGGGTACACCACACGCGGAGGTCGATGCGCTCTCCCAAGCTGGTGAGCGCGCCCGTGGCGCGACAGCTGTGGTCACCCTCGAACCGTGCAATCACACCGGCCGTACCGGACCATGTACAACCGCACTGATCGACGCCGGCGTCAGCCGAGTTGTTTTCGGGTCGACTGACCCGGCAGCAGGTGCTGGGGGAGCGGCTGCTCTTTCGGCCGCCGGCATCGACGTTGAAGGCGGCGTCTGCGTCGAACAAACTGACGCACTGATCGAACCGTGGGCATTTCGCTATCGCCACCCGCGCCCGTTCGTGACTTGGAAATACGCGGCCACCTTGGACGGACTGAGCGCCGCGCCAGACGGCTCAAGCAAATGGATTACCAGTGAGGCCGCCCGCCGTGACGTTCAGCAATTTCGGGCCGAATGCGATGCGATCGTTGCGGGTACGTACTCGGTGTTGGCCGACGACCCAAGGTTGACGGTGCGCGACGAAAACGATCTCCCGTTGCCGTTTGACCAGCAGCCGCTGCGGGTAATAGTTGGCGAATCCAATATTCCGGACTATTACCGAGTCTTTGACCGAACCGCGCCGACTCGTCAAATTAGGTCCCGCGACCCGCACGAGGTACTCAGTCTGCTCCACGCCGAAGGCATCCATCACGTCTGGCTCGAAGGTGGTCCGAGGCTTGCGGGAGCCTTTTGGGGTGAAGGCCTGATCCACCGCGTTATCGGCTATCACGCGGTTGCGATGCTCGGTTCGGGCCGCGCTGCGCTTGAGGGCGAGGCGACCACCCTCGCCGACATTCGACCAATCGACTTGAACGATCTGACCATGATCGGTCCTGACATTCGGATCATCGGCACGCCTGGTCGCGCACCTCGCGAAGACATGGGAACCGGAGGCGAACACTGATGTTCACCGGATTGATTGAAGAACGTGGGACCGTGCTTTCGCTGAATGACCTTGGCGATTCGGTTCGCTTGACGATCCGTGGCCCGTTGGTCACCAGCGACGCCAAGCACGGTGACTCGATCGCGGTGAATGGCTGCTGCTTAACGGTCATCGACCCAACCGCCGATTCGTTTAGCGCCGATGTGATGCGCGAGAGCCTAGAACGCACCAGTTTGGGCGATCTGAAAACTGGCGACGAAGTCAACCTGGAGCGGGCAATGGCCGCCGGCGCGCGAATGGGCGGGCACATTGTCCAAGGCCATGTCGATGGCACCGCGACCGTCTTGGACCGGACCCCCAGCGAACACTGGGAAGTTTTTCGGTTCACCTTGCCGCAGAAGTTGAGTCGCTACCTGGTGGAAAAGGGCTCGATCACCGTCGACGGCACGTCGCTGACCGTCGTTGCAGCCGCCGACGACTGGTTCAGCGTTTCACTCATCCCCACCACGATCGCCGACACTGTGCTTGGCGCCCGAAACCCCGGAGACCGCGTCAACTTAGAGGTTGACGTGATTGCCAAGTACGTCGAGCGGTTGCTCGAGAAAGGATCGCAAACATGAGCGATCAGTATCCCGGCGTCCGGCTAGACAGCATAGAGCGGGCGATCGCCGATATCGCGGCCGGAAAAGCAATCGTCGTCGTCGATGACGAGAGTCGCGAGAACGAAGGCGACATCATCTTCGCCGCCTCCAAGTCAACTCCTGAGCTGATGGCTTTCCTCGTGCGCTACTCAAGCGGACTGATTTGCGCGCCGATCACCGGTGAGATTCTCGACCGGCTTTCGATCCCGTTGATGACTCCGCATAACCGCGAAATGATGCGCACGGCCTACACGATCTCGATCGACGCTCGTGACGGGATTACCACCGGCATTTCGGCGGCTGACCGGGCTCGGACTTGCCGGGTCCTGGCCGATTCGGCCACCGAACCGTTCGAGTTGGTTCAGCCAGGCCACATTGTGCCGCTTCGGGCCAAGCCTGCCGGTGTTCTTGAACGCGCCGGCCACACCGAAGCAGCCGTGGACTTCGCCCGCCTAGCGGGCCTGACGCCCGCCGGTGTCATCGGCGAAGTGATGAACGATGACGGCACGCTAAAGCGGGCGCCCGAGCTGCGCGAGTTCGCTGACGAACACGATCTGGCGCTCGTCTCTATCGAAGACTTACAGATCCATTTGCGGCTCCATGAAACTCAGGTGGAGCGCTTGGCCGAGACCCGCCTACCGACCGAGTTCGGCGAGTTCAAGGCGTTCGGTTTTCGCGATCGAGTCGAAGGTGCAGAACATGTCGCGCTCGTTTATGGCGATCCGGGAACCGAAGAGGTAATGGTTCGGCTGCATTCGGAATGCCTAACCGGTGACGTTTTTGGTTCGCGGCGCTGCGATTGTGGCCCGCAACTGGAAGCCTCGATGGCCGAGGTGACCAAGGACGGCTCGGGGATTGTGGTCTATCTGCGTGGTCACGAGGGCCGCGGAATTGGCCTGCTACACAAACTTCAGGCCTACGAACTCCAAGATTTGGGTCACGACACGGTCGATGCCAATCTCGCCCTCGGGTTTGGCGAGGATGAGCGTGACTACGCCGCCGGTGCGCAGATTTTGCGCAACCTCGGCGTCGTGTCGGTTCGCTTGTTGACCAATAATCCGGACAAGGCAAACCAGTTGGAGCAGTACGGCGTGAAGGTTGCTCAGCGGCTGCCGGTCGTGATCGCACCAACGAGTGACAACCTGCGGTACTTGCAGACGAAAGCGGCTCGGATGGGTCACGATCTGCCGGACCTGAAGTTGGAAGAGGAGAACTGAGATGGCCGGACACGGTGCACCGTCGCTGTCGGTTGACGCTGCGGGCGCGAAGGTCGCGATTGTTGCCTCCAGTTGGCACACCGAGGTGATGGAGGGACTGATCGCCGGCTCGCAGCGGACGTTGACCGCCGCGGGCGTAACCGAGGTCGACCTCATCCGCGCGGCTGGCTCTTTCGAGTTGCCGATAATCGCCCAAGCCTGTGCGCGTGCCGATTATGACGCGGTGATTGCCCTTGGCGTGATCATCCGTGGCGGCACCCCACACTTTGAATATGTGAGTGCCGCCGCCACTGATGGCCTGTCTCGCGTCGCGCTTGATACCGGCGTTCCGGTCGGTTTCGGTTTGCTGACTTGCGACGACGAAACCCAAGCATTGGACCGGGCGGGATTGCCAGATTCAGTTGAAGACAAGGGCGCCGAAGCCGCCGAGGCGGCCCTCGCCACGTGGGCGACGCTCAAGTCGATCGCACTGCGCCGATAGGATGACCTTGATGAAGACGTTCGATGGCTTATTCGCGGAACTTTCCGAAAAGGCCGCCACCCGCCCTGAGGGTTCGCGCACGGTTGCCGAACTCGACGGCGGAGTACACGCGATTGGCAAGAAGCTCGTCGAGGAAGCCGCCGAATCGTGGATGGCTGCCGAGCACGAGGGACCTGCGCGTGCGGCCGAGGAGATCAGCCAGCTGCTGTACCACGCGCAGGTGATGATGATTGCCGCTGGCATCAGTCTTGACGACGTCTACTCACACCTGTAAGGAATCTGATGCTCAAGGTTGCCGTCCCGAACAAGGGCGCCCTATCTGAGGCTGCGGCCGCGATGCTGGCCGAGGCCGGGTACCGCCAACGTCGTAACTCCAAAGACCTCGTCACGGTTGACGCCGAAAACGATGTCGAATTCTTCTATTTGCGCCCGCGCGACATTGCGATCTATGTCGGCGAAGGCACGCTAGACGCCGGAATCACCGGCCGGGACCTGTTGCTCGATTCGGGTGCGAAAGCCGACGAGTCGATGACGTTGGGTTTTGCGGCCTCGACTTTTCGCTTTGCCGCTGCCGAGGGCGAAATGTCCGCGGTTGAGCAGTTGGCGGGCAAACGGATCGCCACCTCCTACCCAGGAATCGTGCGTACCTACTTGAGTTCGCTAGGTATCGAGTCCCAAGTCGTCCGACTCGACGGCGCAGTCGAAACCTCCATTCGGCTCGGTGTCGCTGATGCGATTGCTGACGTCGTAGAGACCGGCACTACGTTGCGTCAGGCCGGGTTGGCGGTTTTTGGCGAGCCGATCCTGCAGTCCGAGGGCGTGCTGATCACCCGAAGCGGAGCAGCCGAGCCGACTGGGTTCAGTGTTTTTCAACGCCGTCTGCAAAGCGTTCTGGTCGCGCGCGCCTACGTCATGATGGATTACGACATTCGCCTCGAAGACGTGGAGCGAGCAGTAGAACTAACCCCCGGCATCGAATCGCCGACAGTTTCGCCGCTACATCGCGAAGGCTGGGCAGCCGTTCGGGCGATGGTGCCGCGTGTGGCCACCCAGCGCGTGATGGACGACTTGTACGCAGCGGGTGCTCGCGGCATTTTGGTCACCGATATTTTGTCGTGCCGAATCTGATGGCCGGGGAACGTCGTCGGTTCCGCCCGACTGGAATCATCGCGGTGATGTGGGCAGGGGTCGCAATTTTGACGATTCTCACAGCCGTCATCGGCTCGCAGTTGCCGGAGTCGGCTAGGTTCACCACGTCGCAGAACGCCACGATTTGGGCGCTGGTTGGCGTCGTCGGATTGTTCGCGCTAATCATCTCGATGAGCCAGGTAACTGCTGATGACGAGCAAATACGTTGGGTGAATGGTCTACGACGACACAAGTTGTCGTGGGATGAAGTTGCCGGAATTTCGATGAATCCGGGCGCCCCCTGGCCGACGTTGGTCACCAAGGACGATCGTCGTTTCATCCTGTTCGCGATTCAGGGCAGCGAGGGCCGATCGGCCACGAACGCGGTCCAATGGCTGGCAGGTCACGTCAAGTGAGCCGCGACGACGGAACCTTCGGGGGAGGCCGCTCGTTGGCTGAGCCTGCTTTTCCAGACGACGATGGCCTGCTCGATCCGAACCTGAATTTGACCGACGAGTCCTCGTTTTTGGCGACGATTGGCTCAGCTCGAGTTTTTGTGCCGGTCGTTGCGGTGCTGGGGGAGTTGGCCACTGACGGCAGCGACAAGAATTCCGATATGGCCGCGGTGCTGCTGACGGGTGCTGACGGCCGCACGGCGCTGCTGGCGTTCAGTTCCCAAGCGGCGATGGCGAGCTGGAATCCGACCTCTCGGCCGGTGCCGGTTTATGGCCGAGACGCGGCCAGATCCGCGATCGCCGATGGCGCTTCGGCGCTCGTGCTCGATCTTGGACAGCCAACCTTCCAAGTGGTCGAGAGCCCAGACTTAGAGCACGTTGCTGCCGAACACCTCCTGGTCCGAACCGACAGCGGCACCGCCTGGGTTGAACCAAGCGCTTAGGGGCTGCTAAACTTTTATCTCGAAGTGGAGTTCACTCCCACCTGCTTGGCTTTTGGGCCTTGGGGTCACTGCACCGCCGATCATTCGGCGGGTGTTTTGCGTGTAGTGACTTCCGCTTCGACGGAGGTCACTTTTTTGTTTCCTCCACCATTTACCATCAGGAGGATCTATCAGCACAGAGCTGCGCGTCAACGAGCGCATCCGCGTCCCGGAAGTCCGGCTTGTCGGACCAGGCGGCGAACAAGTAGGCATCGTCCGTATCGACGATGCGCTTCGTCTTGCCGCCGAGTCAGACCTCGATCTCGTCGAAGTTGCCCCAGGTGAGCGACCGCCGGTGTGTCGACTCATGGACTACGGCAAGTTCAAGTATGAAACTGCCCAGAAGGCCCGCGAGTCTCGTCGTAACCAGACGAACACCGTCATCAAAGAGATGAAGCTTCGTCCGAAGATCGACCAGCACGACTACGACACCAAAAAGGGTCACATCGTCCGGTTCCTTTCGGCCGGCGACAAGGTCAAGATCACCATCATGTTCCGTGGTCGCGAGCAGCATCGTCCAGAACTTGGTTACCGCTTGCTGCAGAAACTTGCGGCTGACGTTGAGGACCTCGGATTCATCGAATCGAACGCCCGTCAGGACGGTCGAAATATGACGATGGTTCTGGGACCGCACAAGAAGAAGTCTGAAGCGCAAGCAGAGGTCAAGGCCGCTAAAGCCGAAGCCACCGCCCAGCGCGAAGCAGATCGTGAAGCCGAGGCTAAGGCCGAAAAGGCACATCGCGAAGAACACAGCAAGACAGCGACGGCTAAGAAGCCCCGTCGTCGCTCCGAAAACCTCGATCCAGACATGGAGGCCTAATCGTGCCGAAGTTCAAGCCCCACTCGGGCATGAAGAAGCGCATCAAGATCACTGGCAAGGGCAAACTTCGCCGTGAGCAGACCAACCGTCGTCACCTCTTGGAGGTCAAGTCCTCGTCCCGGAAGCGCCGCCTCGCCGGCACGACCGAGGTCTCGAAGGCTGACACCAAGCAGGTCAAGAAGCTGCTCGGTCTCTGAGCGCCCGACTTTCCCCGAATTCGTAAAGGAGCAATACTGTGGCACGCGTCAAGCGTTCAGTGAACGCGCAAAAGAAGCGCCGCGAAATCCTCGAGCGCGCCTCCGGCTACCGTGGCCAGCGCTCGCGCCTATACCGCAAGGCTAAAGAGCAGGTCACCCACTCGCTGGTCTACTCGTACAACGACCGCAAGGCAAAGAAGGGCGACTTCCGTCGTCTCTGGATCCAGCGCATCAACGCTGCGGTTCGCGCCGAGGGTATGACCTACAACCGGTTCATCCAGGGCTTGAAGGCCGCTGAGGTTGAAGTGGATCGCAAGATCCTCGCCGATCTGGCCGTCAACGACCCGGCAGCTTTCAGCGCCCTCGTTGAGGTCGCGAAGGCAAACCTGCCAGCCGATGTCAACGCCCCCAAGGCTGACTCGGCCGTCTGAGTTAGAAACTCTAAACGCGTGGCGAGCCCCAGCGATCTGACCGTCCAATCTGGCCGGGTAAAGACCGCTCGGCGGCTCGCCACGCGTTCTTTTCGCGAGAAAACAGGCGAGTTTCTCGCTGAAGGACCCCAAGCCGTTCGCGAGGCGCTCACGGTTCCTCGCGGCGAACCCGGATCGGTCATTGAAGTGTTCGCGACCGTCGATGCGACCGATCGGTACGAAGAGTTAGCAGCAAGAGCAGACCAGTGGCACGTGGTAACCGACGACGTTGTGGCCGCGATCGCGGACTCAGTCACCCCCCAAGGGATGGTCGCGCGTTGTCATAGTTTGCTGCGCTGGTTTGACGACTACACCTGGCCGGGGAATGGTTTCGTCGCGGCCGCCGTAGATATCCGTGATCCGGGCAATGCCGGTTCACTGATTCGGGCCGCCGATGCGGCCGGCGCCGCCGCCGTCTATTTCCTCGGCGACTGCGTAGACCCACAGAATCCCAAAGCCGTTAGGGCCGCCGTAGGATCGCACTTTCATTTGCCGGTTGTCGTTGATCGCGATTTGTTCGGTTCGCTGGCAAAACTGCGCGAGTCCGGCGCGAGACTGCTCGCCGCTGACGCCGCTGGAGACGTGAATCTGTTCACCGCCGATTTGAGCAGTCCGGTGGTCTGGGTTTTTGGTAACGAAGCCCATGGCCTCGATCGCGCCGTAACCGATGCAGTTGATGAGGTCGTCTCGATTCCGCTAATTGGCCGGGCCGAAAGCCTGAATCTGGCGACCGCGGCGGCGGTGTGCCTGTATGCGTCGGCGCGGGAGCAGCACTAGGCTCAACGCGTGCACTACGAGAACTTTCCTGACGGGGTAATCGTCGCGGACGCCAACGGAATCGTGACCTTGGCGAACCACTGGGTGCGCGGGCGCCACGGAGCGACCTCGACCGAACTCGTTGGGTTGCCACTGTCGCGAGTTCTGCCGCTGGACGACTTGAACGGGAACTCGTGGCTCGATTTCAACCGGCCATTCGACGGCCTAGCAATCAGAAAGCGAATCAGCGAGCAGGCTTGGTATTCCCCGCACGGAACCGAATATTTGGTCACCGCGATGCTGAACCGGGATCGGCCTGCCGGCGAAATCGTGGACGTGGTCGTCTGCATTCGAAACGCTCGTGTACGCCAACAACTTGACCGTGAAAAGTCTGACATGGTGGCGATGGTCGCCCACGAGTTGCGGTCACCGTTGACTGGAATAAAAGGGTTTTCGGCCACGCTGCTAAGACGCTGGGATGCTTTCACCGAAGATCAACGCTTGTTCATGCTGCAGACAATCGATGCTGACGCGGACCGGTTGAGTCGGTTGGTCACCGAACTGCTCGATGCCGCCAGGATCGATGCGGGTCGGCTTTCTCTTCGGACCGAGCCCGTTCAACTCGATCAGGTTGCTTCGCGAGTTCTGGAGTCGGTTTTCTCCACCAGCGAGACGCCGCCGACGGCGCAGGTCGAAGGTCCGGTCCCGGTAATTTGGGGTGACTCGGATCGGCTTACCCAAGTGTTGACCAACATCGTCGAGAACGCCGTTCGGCACGGCGAAGGACTGCGCGAACTAAGCGTTCGCGAGCTCTATCGCCGAGGTAAACAGGGCGTCGAAGTATCAATAACCGATCAGGGTCCAGGTATTGATGAGGATCTGCGCGTGCGGGTTTTCAGCCGGTTCTGGCGCTCAGGCCCAGGGGCCGGCAGCGGGCTGGGCATGTTCATTGTTCGCGGAGTCGTTGATCAGCACGGCGGGATCATCGACATTGAAGATGCCAGCGAAGGCGGCGCGCTGATTAAGGTGTGGCTGCCAGTCAATGAGCCGGACACTCTCACCGACTGACCTCGCCGATAGACTGGCAGGCGTGTCTGCGCCCAATTCTGACTATGACCCGGTCGAGGTGACGCCACTGCGCGCCGATGAGGTCGAACGCATGCGTGACGAAGCCCTAGCGGCCATCGCCGCGGCCAACACCATAGCCGAACTCAAACAGGTCCGAAGCGACCACGCCGGCGATCGGTCCGGGCTGGCTTTAGCCAACCGCGAGATCGGCGCGTTGCCGCCGGCGGCCAAAAAAGATGCTGGCAAGCGGATCGGCCAGGCACGTGGCGCAGTGAACCAGGCATTGGCGGCGCGCCTTGAAGAGGTTGAGGCGATCGAGTTTGAGCAACGGCTCAACGAAGAGGTCGTCGACGTAACGTTGCCGACTGACGTTGAACCAGTTGGCTCGCGCCACCCGATAACTACGATCCAAGAGCTAGTCGCGGACATTTTCGTTTCGATGGGTTGGGAAGTGGCCGAAGGTCCAGAAGTCGAAGCCGAGTGGCTGAACTTCGACGCGCTCAACCTCGGTCCCGACCACCCGGCCCGCACCATGCAAGACACTTTCTGGCTCAGTCCTGAACGCGCCGCGATGGTGCTGCGTACGCACACTTCGCCGGTGCAAGCCAGAACTATGCTCACCCAAGAGCCGCCGATCTACGTGGTTTGTCCGGGTCGGGTTTATCGCACCGACGAGGCTGACGCCACCCACATGCCAGTGTTCCACCAGGTTGAGGGTCTGGCGATCGACCGGGGACTGTCGATGGCCCACCTGAAGGGCACGCTGGATCACTTCGCTCAAGCCATTTATGGCCCGGGCTTGACGACCCGTTTTCGGCCGTCCTATTTCCCGTTCACTGAGCCGTCTGCCGAAGTGGACTTGCTCTGCTACGTCTGCCAGAACGATCCGGCGGAGGTCGCGAGTTGTCGCACCTGCGGGGGAGAAGGCTGGGTTGAGTGGGGCGGCTGCGGAGTGGTCAATCCGCGTGTCCTGATCGCTTGTGGCGTTGACCCGAACGAGTACTCGGGCTTCGCCTTCGGGATGGGTTTGGACCGCACAATCACTAGCCGTTACGACATCGCTGACCTGCGTGACTTGTGGGACGGCGATGTGCGATTCACTGAACCTTTCGGAGTTGGTCTCTAAGATGCGCGTTCCTGTTGAATGGTTGCGTTCGCTGGTCGAACTGCCCGAGTCGGTCACGACCGAACAACTCGCCGACCGGTTGACGATGTACGACCTGAAGCTCGAGGAAATTGTCGGCGGCGGCTTTTCTGGTCCATTGCGGGTCGGTCGGGTGCTTGCGATCTCTCCCGAAGAGCAGAAGAACGGTAAAACGATCAACTGGTGTCGAGTTGACGTCGGTCCCGAGTTCAACGAGCCGTCCGTCCCGGACGCGCCAGGCGAAGATGAGCCATCTCGCGGCATCATCTGCGGCGCCCACAATTTCGTTGTCGGCGATCTAGTTGTCGTTTCGCTGCCGGGGACGTTCCTGCCGGTCTTAGGTTTTGAGATCGGTTCGCGAAAGACCTATGGTCACGTTTCGGACGGGATGATTTGTTCGACTGCCGAACTGGGTTTGGCTGGCGATGGCGACGGAATCATTGTCTTGCCACCAGACTCGACAGCCCCTGGCGACGACGCGATTTCGTTGCTCGGTTTGGACAATCAGACCCTCGACCTTGAGGTGAACCCCGATCGCGGCTATGCGTGGAGCCTTCGTGGAGTTGCCCGCGACACGGCGTTGGCTTTCGGCATTGACTTCACCGATCCGGCTGATCTGGTACCACCGAGCACCGACACTGCCGCGTACCCGGTTCGAGTCGAGGACCCGGACGCTTGCCCCGTGTTCACCACGCTAGTGGTCACGGGCATCGACCCGACGGCTTCGACCCCTCAATGGATGGCCACGAGAATCACCGACGCGGGCATGCGCCCGATCTCGTTGGCGGTCGACATCAGCAACTACGTCATGCTCGAACTCGGCCAACCGAACCACTGCTACGACCGAGCCAAACTAAGCGGCGACATTGTGGTCCGACGCGCCACCGCAGGCGAAAAAATCACCACGCTCGACGAAACAGTCCGCAACCTAACGACCGAAGACTTGGTCATCGCCGATGGCAGCGGGCCGATCGGCATCGCTGGCGTGATGGGCGGCGGCAGCGTCGAGATCGATTCGACCAGCACCGACGTCGTCATCGAAGCAGCTCACTTTGATCCGGTCACGATCTTTCGGGCGCAGAAACGGCACCGCCTACCAACCGAAGCGGCCAAGCGGTTCGAGCGCGGGGTAGATCCGAAACTTCCACTTCGGGCGGCAACAAGAGTGGCCCAATTGCTAGTGGAACTCGCTGGCGGAACTCTCGAAGCTGGGGCGACTGTGGTCGGGCAACCGGGCGAACCAAAGCCGGTCTCGTTCGGCGCCGACCTGCCGGCCCGAATCAGCGGGGTCGAGATTTCGGCCGAGTTCGCTCAAGATGTGTACGCGCGAAGCGGCTGCCAGGTCACCCGCACGGGTGACGAGTTCACCGTCACCCCGCCGTCGTGGCGATTCGATCTCAACGATCCGTATGACTTCGTTGAAGAGGCTTTACGGTCGGCTGGTTATGAGAATGTGCCGTCGATTCTTCCCACCCCTACTGGCGGACGCGGGCTCACTCGCGAGCAGCAGTTGCGCCGTCGGGTTGGACAGGTAGTCGCCGGCGCCGGATTAGTCGAAGTTTCGACGCTGCCGTTCGTCGGTACCGCCGACCTGGCGAAACTCGGCATCGAAGCCGATGACCCGCGAAACGACCTAGTTTTGCTCGCCAATCCCTTGTCGGCTCAGGAGCCGGGGCTAACTCCGACACTCCTAATCGGCCTGTTACGCGCTGCCTCGCTGAACATTGGGCGCGGTCATGACAGCGTCCAACTCAGTGAAATAGGCCGGGTCTTCACCAAGTCAGGTGGCGGCGAAGCGCCAATTTACGGCGTGCAGCAGCGGCCAACAACAGCCGAACTGGCGGCACTCGACGCTGCCCTGCCAAACCAGCCGCGCCATTTGGGCATGGTTTTGGTGGGGGAGCGGCAGCGTTCGGGCTGGGCCGGCGCAGGTCGGCCGGCCGCTTGGACTGACGCGCTGGCTTTGGTGCGATTGGTGGCCAGCAGGCTCCAAGTGAAGGTAACGATCGAGAAGGCGTCAATCGCGCCCTTCCACCCTGGCCGGTGCGCGCAGATCAGGGTCGGCGACCAGGTAATCGGTCACGCCGGCGAGATCCACCCGAAGGTCGCCCAAGAGTACGGCCTACCGGGACGGGTTGCTGCCGCCGAACTCGATCTCGACGCGTTGATCGCTGCCGCCCCACCGATCGGTCGAAAGCCGAACTTTTCGGCCTACCCGGTCGCCAAGGAAGACTTCGCGTTCGTAGTTGATGCCCAGTTGCCAGCCGGCGACCTAGTTTCAGCCATCGACGGCTCGACTGAACTGCTTGAGTCGGTGCGACTTTTCGACGTCTACGCCGGTGATCAGGTTGGCATCGGGCGCAAGTCGCTGGCGTTGGCGGTGCGGCTGCGAGCAGTCGATCACACGCTCACCGATTCTGAGATCAAGGCGGCTCGCGAAAAGATCGTTACTGCTGCGGCGACTGTTGGTGCTGAACTGCGCTGACGGTGGTTTGATGGCCCGATGAGCACTGATTCACCGGCGGTACGAATCGAGCACGATCTGCTTGGCGAGTGTGAAGTCCCAGCGGATGTCTATTGGGGTGTCCACACCATGCGGGCACTGGAGAACTTCCCGATCACCGATGTGCCGATCGCGATCATTCCCTACCTGCCCGAGGCGTTGGCCATGGTCAAAGAGGCCGCCGCGGAAACGAATCACGAATTGGGCCTGTTGCCCGATGAGCCCTATGAGGCGATCGTTTCGGCATGTCAGGAAATCCGATCCGGGAGCCTGCGTGACCAATTCGTCGTGGACGTGATTCAAGGCGGCGCTGGCACCTCGACCAACATGAACGCGAACGAAGTAATCGCAAACCGGGCCTTGGAGATTCTTGGTTACGAGTTGGGCGACTATTCTGTGGTTCATCCGAACGAACAGGTGAACCTCAGCCAGTCGACCAATGACGTGTATCCCACCGCGGTGAAAATCTCCCTCGTGCTGGCGACCAACGACCTGATCGAGGCGATGGTCGGTTTGCAACTCGCTTTCGAAGCCAAGGCCGAAGAATTTCACGATGTGCTGAAGATGGGGCGTACCCAACTTCAGGACGCCGTGCCGATGACGCTAGGCCAAGAGTTTCGCACCTACGCGCTGATGATCGCCGACGATCGAAAGCGACTGGATGAGGCGTTGGACCTGCTGCACGTAATCAATCTCGGTGCGACCGCAATCGGGACCCAACTCAACGCGCCCGAAGGCTACGTACCGAGGGCCTGCGCACACTTGTCACGAATCTCCGATCTGCCGCTAAGGACCGCGATCGACTTGATCGAGGCAACTCAAGACTGCGGTTCGTTCGTGCAGATGTCAGGCGTGCTCAAGCGGGTAGCGGTCAAACTCTCGAAGATCTGCAACGATCTGAGACTACTTTCCTCCGGCCCGCGCGCCGGCTTTGGCGAAATTAACTTGCCGGCGCGACAGGCCGGTTCGAGCATCATGCCCGGCAAGGTAAATCCGGTGATCCCCGAAGTCGTCAACCAAGTGGCGTTCCAGATCATCGGGCTGGATGTGACGGTTTCAATGGCCGCTGAGGCGGGGCAGTTGCAGTTGAACGCGTTTGAACCGGTGATTTGCTATTCGCTGGCCGCCGGGTTGTACCGATTGCGAATGTCGATCATTTCGCTGACCGAGTTTTGTGTAAAGGGGATCACCGCAAACGTTGAACATATGTCGGCCGAGGTGGCTCGTTCGGTTGGGCTGGTCACGGCACTGAACCCGTACCTGGGCTACGAGGTGGCGACTGAGTTGGCCAAGGAAGCTCTTGCTACCGGTCGCGGGGTGGCCGAACTGGTGCTCGAAAAGGGCCTACTGCCCAAAGACGAGTTGGAAAAAATCTTGCGGCCCGAGACGCTGGCACACCTCGGTCCCAAGGCCGGTGATAGGTCTGGCGGAGTGTAGGCTGAATCCCTTATGAGCATCAATTTCGGCAAGCATGACCCGGCTGACTTCCACGTCTACGACACGACGATGCGAGACGGGGCACAGCAGGAGGGTCTGAACCTCTCGGTGCAGGACAAACTTGCTATTGCTCGCCACCTCGACGATCTCGGTGTCGGCTATATCGAGGGGGGTTGGCCAGGCTCTAACCCGAAGGACACCGAGTTTTTTGCGCTCGCGGCCAAAGAACTAGATTTGCGCCATGCCACCTTGGCTGCTTTCGGGGCAACTCGCCGGGCAAACGTTGCCGCCGCTGACGATCCGCTCATCGCCGCCTTGCGCGAGTCGGGCGCATCGGTGGTCACGTTGGTGGCCAAAAGTCACGACCAGCATGTTGAGAAGGCACTTCGCACCACCTTGGCCGAGAACCTCGCCATGGTGCGCGACTCGGTTTCCCACCTACGCGAAGAAGGTCAGCGCGTTTTTGTCGACTGCGAGCATTTCTTCAACGGCTACCTCGACAATCGCGACTACTCCCTTGAGGTTGTTCGCGCGGCGGTAGACGCTGGCGCGGAAGTAGCGGTGCTGTGTGACACCAACGGCGGGATGCTGCCACATCAGGTGGGTGAGATCGTCGCTGACGTGCTGGCCGAGACCGGCGCGCGCCTAGGAATCCACGCCCATAACGACACCGGTTGCGCGGTCGCCAACTCGATCGAAGCCGTCCGGGCCGGCGCGACTCATCTGCAGGGATGCATCAACGGCTACGGCGAGCGCACCGGAAATGCTGACTTGGTCACCACGGTGGCCAACTTGGAGTTCAAACTGGGCATGGAAGTAATGCCGACCGATTCGTTGGCCGACGCCACCAGGATCTCCCATGCGATCAGTGAGATCACCAACTACCCGCCGGTCGCACGTCAGCCGTACACCGGCGTTTCAGCGTTCGCGCACAAAGCCGGACTGCACGCCAGCGCGATCCGCGTCGATCCAGATCTGTACCAGCACATGGATCCGGCATTGGTCGGCAACGACATGCGACTGCTCGTTTCAGAGATGGCCGGTCGCGCCACGATCGAACTCAAGGGCCGCGAACTTGGCTTCGACTTGTCCGGCGATGCCGAGCGGCTCACCCGCATCACCGACAAGGTCAAGTCGATGGAGCAGGAGGGCTACACCTTCGAGGCGGCCGATGCGTCGTTTGAATTGCTGCTGATCGAGGAAGTCACCGGCAGCCGACCACAGTATTTCGATGTCGAAAGTTGGCGAGTGATTGCCAGCGAGAGTGACGCTGAAGCAATCGTCAAGGTTGTTGCCGGCGGCACTCGGCTGGCAGTTGTCGGTGAAGGCAATGGCCCAGTCAACGCCCTAGATCATGCGCTCCGCCAAGCGATCGAACAGATCTACCCAGATGTTGCCCAGTTCCACCTGATCGACTTTAGGATCCGGATCTTGGACCAAGGGCACGGCACGGACGCGGTTACTCGCGTGCTGATCGAGACCACCGATGGCAAGAGCTCATGGGTTACGGTCGGGGTCGGCCCGAACATGATCGAAGCCTCATTCGAGGCGCTGGTTGATGCGCTCACTTTTGGACTCCGAGCCCATCAGGTCGAAGAGATCAACTAGCGGGGCGCCGCATCGGCACATGATCGATGCCGGCTTCGACGAAGTTCGGGCCGCTGACTGCAAAGCCAAAACCGGCGTACCAGTCGCGTAGGTGGGCTTGGGCGTTCAAGGCGATTTCGTCTTCGCCCCAAAGCCGGAGCACTTCGCAAAGCAGTTCACCAGCTAGTCCCTGGCCACGCGCATCCTTTGCGGTCGCGACCCGGCCAACTCGCCGAACCCCATCACTGAGATACGTGCGCAGGTACGTCTTGAACCGACCGGTCTGCTCAGCGATCCAAAGATGCGTGCAATCGTCACGCAAATCTACGTCGTCTACGTCAGCCTCGTCGCAGCGCTGTTCGACGGCGAATACGACATCGCGGATACGCCAGACTTCATATAGTTCAGCCACCGTCAGGTCCGGTGCTGGCCGCACGACGATCAACTGCCAACTCCGGTCCGGCAACTGCCACAGGTGCCGAAAATTTCAAGCGTGTGCGAGACGTCGGTGAAGTCGTTCTCGGCCGCAATTCGGTCGGCCCATTGTTCGACTACTGGGCCTTCGACTTCTACCGTGCGGGCGCAGGAGCGGCAGACTAGGTGATGGTGGTGGCCGCGACTGCAGTTTCGATAAAGCGTCTCACCGTCGTCGGCCCGCAGGGCATCAACTTCGCCGCTGTCGGCTAGTGCTTGGAGCGTGCGATAGACAGTCGAAAGCCCGACGGTCTCACCTTCGGCCACGAGTCGAGCGTGGATTTGTTGTGCCGAACTGAAACCGTCCAGATCGGCGATTAGGGCGCTTACCGCCCGGCGTTGGCGGGTGCTTCGGGGAGCCTCAACCATTCTTGGCCTCCTGGGTGGAAGTTGGGCGAAGCAGCGCACGAGTCAGCGCCGCGAGAACGAAAACGACCAGCGCGATGATGACGATCGTCGGCCCCGGTTGGGCGTCGATCTGATAACTGGTGAGCAGGCCGGTCACGGCAGCGAACAAGCCGATTGCCATGGCGGCAAAGTGGGTTGACTTGAAACTTCGCGACAACTGTTGGGCTGCGGCAACGGGCACGACCATGAGCGCCGAAACCAACAGCAAACCGACTGTGCGCATCGCCACCGTGATGGTGACGGCCGCCAACACGGCGATCAGGATGCCGAAGAGTTGAACCCGAATCCCCATCACCTTGGCGTGCGCCTCGTCTTGGCACACGGCGAAAAACTGCGGGCGAAAAATCAGTGAAAGAGCCACGACCACGACGCCAAGGGCAACGACAATTGTCAGATCAGCTCTGCTCATGGTGATGATCGAGCCGAATAGGTACTGGTTCAAGGTTGCGGCCGATTCACCGGCCAGATTAGTGAGCAGAACACCCCCGGCAATGCCGCCATAAAAAAGCATCGCTAAGGCGAGGTCGCCGCTGGTTCGCCCGTATGCACGCAGGACTTCGATCAAAATCGCGCCGCCGATGGCGACGATGATTGCTGTCGTCAGTGGGGCCACGCCAGTTAGCAGACCCAAAGCGACCCCGGTTAGGGCTACGTGGCCTAGCCCATCACCCAGTAGTGCGAGTCGGCGCTGCACGATGAAAGTGCCGATGGCCGGAGCGCTCAGACCGGTGATGATCGCGGCGATGAGCGCGTATTGCATGAATTGGTACGAAAGGACGCTCATGGCAGCGGCCCCTCGATAGGTACCGGGTTGGGCCTGCTCGGCTCACTCGTATGGCTGTGGTCATGGGCGTGATCGTGGGTGCCCGGGCCGGTGGCGGGACCGTCGTATTCGACTAGTCCGTCAACAATATGGACTGCGCGATCAACGAGAACGCCGAGCGGGCCGAGTTCGTGAGCCACCATCACGATGGCGGTTCCACGTTCGCGCAGTTCGGCCAGCAGGTCGGCAAAGACCGCGGCGCTTTCGGCATCTACACCAGCAGTCGGCTCATCCATCACGACCAGGTCCGGTTCGGTAATCAACGCTCGAGCGATGTGGACGCGCTGCTGTTGCCCGCCTGAGAGGTTCGCGATCGGCCGGTGGGCGTGCCGTTCCATGCCGACCCGAGTGATTAGGTCGGCGCCGGCGGCCCGGTCGGTGCGACTGGGCCAGCCCAAGAATGGCCGTCTCGACAGTGCGCCGCTGAGGACGACTTCGGTGACTGTCGCTGGCACGCCCGAGGAAATGTCTGGGCGCTGGGCCATATAACCGAGGCGATGATGATCGCGAAAGTGACTCAATTCGGTACCGAACAGTCTGATCGAGCCACCGTGGGGGACTAGGCCGACCAACGCCCTAACTAGCGTCGATTTGCCGGAGCCGTTAGCTCCCAAAATCGCGACAAATTCACCGGCGTTGACCACCAAATCGATACCGCGCAGCACCGCTGTCCCATCTAGGGCAACGGTTACTGCGCGCGCATCAACTACCGGTTTTGTCATTTGCAGCCGTTCGCCGCCGTCAACGCAGCCAAGTTCTGTCCCATGAGGGAAAGATAGTCCTCATCAGCGGTTTCATCGGTTAGGCCCTCGATCGGATCGAGTACGGCGGTCTTTGCGCCGGTTTGGCGGGCGATGGTTTTGGCCAAGGCGGGCGAGGACAGTGGCTCGGTGAAGACGGTGGTGAAACCCTCGGCAGTGACTAGGTCGGTGATTTCGGCGAGGGCGGCCACACTTGGTTCGCTTTGCGGATCGATTCCGCTGATCGGAATCTGAGTCAGGTCATAGGCCTGGGCAAGGTGCCCGAAGGCGGCGTGTGAAGTGATGAACTCGCGTCGTTCGCACTGGGCGTCTTCAAGGCCGACTTCAAAAGCGTTATCCAACTCTTCGAGTTCAGTCACGAGCCGCGCTGCGTTCGCCTCATAGAGCGATTTTTCGTCGGGGTTTGCCTCGATCAGCGCATCGCGTACGGACTCGGCTGCGGTGATCATATTCTCCGGCGCAAGCCAAATGTGCGGATCGCCGTCATGATCGTGGCCGTCGTCTTCATGGTCATGTTCTTCGTGTTCACGCTCAACGCCTGCGCCGATGTCGACCAGGGTGAGAGTTTCATTAGTGGTTTCTTCAATCGCATGATCGACCGCTGACTGGAAGTCGGACAAATAGACGACTACGTCCGCTTCGCTCAGGGCTACGACTTGTTTTGCGGTGAGTTCAAGATCGTGGGCTTCGACACCGGGGGAGGTCAGCGTCGAGAGTTGAACCGTCGAGCCGCCGATACGTTCGGCCAAGAATTGGGCTGGATAGAACGACGCGATGACGGTCGGTTTGCTGTTGCCGTCAGCGTTATCCGTGGTCGAGCAGGACGTTAGCGAGGCGGCAGCAATGATGGCGGCGAGCCAGACGGCGGGGCGCTTAATCTTCATGACAATCATTCTCAACTAACTTGAGAACGGTTGTCAAGTCGTCCGGTGACGCTAGCCGCAGACCAAACCGAGTATTGTGGCTATTTGACCTCCCGACACCCAGCCGGAATAGGAAATAAAATGGCTTCCGTCCTAGATAACGTCATCAACCTTTGTAAGCGCCGCGGCTTCGTCTATCAATGTGGCGAAATCTACGGCGGCACCCGTTCCGCGTGGGATTACGGCCCGCTCGGTGTCGAGTTGAAGGACAACGTCAAACGCCAGTGGTGGAAGTCGATGGTGCAAAGCCGCGACGACGTAGTCGGCCTAGACTCATCGGTGATTTTGCCAACTTCGGTCTGGCAGGCCTCCGGACACTTGGCCGCTTTTGTTGACCCACTGGTCGAATGCCTGCAGTGCCACAAGCGCTACCGCCAAGACCACCTGCAAGAGGCCTACGCCGAAAAGCACAAACTCGACGACCCTGACGTGGTCGAGATGTCGCTGCTGGTTTGCGCCAATTGCGGCACCCGGGGCGAGTGGACCGAACCGCGGATGTTCAACGGACTACTCAAGACCTTCCTCGGTCCGGTCGAGTCAGAAGAGGGACTGCACTACCTACGTCCCGAAACCGCGCAAGGCATCTTCGTCAACTTCTCTCAAGTGATGACCTCCTCGCGCAAGAAGCCTCCTTTTGGCATCGGCCAAATCGGCAAGAGTTTCCGCAACGAGATCACGCCGGGCAACTTTATTTTCCGCACGCGCGAGTTCGAGCAGATGGAGATGGAGTTCTTCGTCAAGCCTGGTGAAGACGAGCAATGGCACCAATACTGGATCGACACTCGACTTCAGTGGTACATCGATTTGGGCGTCAATCCAGACAACCTGCGCCTTTACGAACACGCCCAAGAAAAGCTTTCGCACTATTCGAAGCGGACCGTCGACATCGAATACCGGTTTGGTTTTGCTGGCTCGCAATTCGGCGAACTCGAGGGCGTCGCCAACCGCACCGACTTCGACCTGACCACGCACAGCGAACACTCCGGTCAAGATCTGTCGTACTTCGATCAGGCGAACAACGAGCGTTGGACTCCCTACGTAATCGAACCGGCGGCCGGCGTTAACCGCTCGTTGATGGCTTTCTTGGTCGACGCCTACTCCGAAGACGAGGCGCCCAACACCAAGGGCGGAGTCGACAAGCGCACCGTGCTCAAGTTGGATCCGCGGCTTTCACCGGTGAAGGCTGCGGTGCTGCCGCTGTCGCGCAACGAGGACTTGTCGCCGAAGGCGCGCGACCTGGCCGCGGAGTTGCGAAAGAACTGGAACATCGAGTTCGACGACGCGCAAGCGATCGGCAAGCGCTACCGGCGCCAAGACGAAATTGGTACGCCGTACTGCATCACCGTGGACTTCGACACGCTCGACGATCAGGCCGTCACGATTCGTGAACGCGACTCGATGTCGCAGGAGCGGATCGCCCTCGATCAGGTCACCGGCTATTTGGCCAGCCGATTGGTTGGCTGCTGATGGGTCCGGCAAGCAAGGTTCTTGTGGCCATGACCGCAGTCTTGGCCTTGGCCGCCTGCTCAAAGTCTGACGACGGACCGGCGAAGGTCGAGTTCGACGTACCTGGTGGCGGACAAATTACTCAGCCCGGCACTGAACTGAAGTACGGTGCAACCGCCTTGGTTGCCTTCCCTGAAGGCAAGCCAACCGCGGCCCTGTCTCTACAGGTCAAGTCCGTCGCTCCCGCGGGGCCAGGAGACCTAGAGATGTACTCCGTGCCCGATGACAAAGACGCCTATTACGTCCAAGTCGTGATCGGTAACCGCGGTCCGGCCGCAGTCGATAGCGGCGAAGGCCTGCCATGGTGGTTGCGCGTTTCGGGGAACACTCAGGTTCCGCCGAGCACGGCTCCGGCTAGGTTCAAGCCCTGCCGCGCTCCGAAACTAACTTCGGTGATTCCGGCGGGCGCCTCGGCAGAGGGCTGCCTCCTATTTTTGGTCCCGGCAAAGTCCTTCGTGAAGTCGGTCGACTTCCAGCCAAATGAAGAGGCCACTGCGGTTCGATGGTTGCCCTGACCGACGGCTTGACTCTTGGGAACGTAAGAGTGGACGTTCCGGTCGTACTTGCGCCAATGGCCGGTGTCACGAACGTGGCGTTTCGGCGACTGTGCGCCGAACAGGGCGCCGGACTCTACGTCTGCGAAATGATCACTAGCCGCGGACTCGTCGAGCGGGACAGAACAAGCCTGTCGATGCTGAGTTTCGCCGAAGGCGAGAAGGTTAAGTCCGTCCAGCTTTACGGCATCGACCCGCAGACCATCGGCGAGGCGGTTTCGATCCTGTGCGACGAGCACGGGGTGAATCACGTAGACCTCAACTTCGGTTGCCCGGTACCGAAAATCACCCGAAAGGGCGGCGGATCGGCGTTGCCATGGAAGGCGACGCTGCTCGGCGAAATCCTCGCCGCAGCAGTGAAGGCGGCCGCGCCATACGACGTGCCGGTGACAATCAAGACTCGCAAGGGTATCGACGACGACCATCTGACGTTCTTGGATGCGGGCCGGATCGCCGAAGACACCGGTTGTGCTGCGATCGCCCTGCACGGTCGGACGGCGGCTCAGCACTACAGCGGCCAAGCCGACTGGTCGGCAATCGGTGAACTGAAGTCGGCCGTCACCATTCCGGTTTTGGGCAACGGTGACATCTGGGAAGCCGGCGATGCGCTCGCGATGGTCGAGCAGACTGGCTGCGATGGCGTAGTCGTGGGTCGTGGGTGCCTCGGGCGGCCATGGCTGTTTCGAGACTTGGCCGCGG
>DAONBX010000009.1:0-66512 GCA_035401705.1 Aeromicrobium sp. | reverse complement strand
ACCGGAGCCTTCTTCGCAACAGCTGCCTTCTTGACCGGAGCCTTCTTCGCAACAGCTGCCTTCTTGACCGGAGCCTTCTTCGCAACAGCTGCCTTCTTGACCGGAGCCTTCTTCGCAACAGCTGCCTTCTTGACCGGAGCCTTCTTCGCAACAGCTGCCTTCTTGACCGGAGCCTTCTTCGCAACAGGCGCCGTCTTGGCTGGAGCCCGCTTGACCGGAGCCTTCTTCGCTACCGGCGCGGCCTTAGCCGGAGCCCGCTTGACTGGAGCCTTCTTGGCTGCGGTTGATCCCGTCGCCGGTGTCAGTGGCGCCGATTCGGCCGTCTTCTTGGCTGGGGCCGCAACTGGGGACTTCAGCCCGCTCTTTGCCGCTTCGCTAATTTCAAACTTGAGTTTGGAAACGGTGGCAGTCAATTCATCAATCTGCTTGGCAGACGAAGCCAATACGTTGGCCAACTCTGCCTTGAGCTTTGCCACTTCCTTGGCTGCGGCCTTGGAAGCCTTTTCTACCTGCCTAGCCGTGTCCTTCTCGGCATTCTTTCGCGCCTTCTTGAGCTCGGCCTCGGCGGACTTCGTCGCCTTCTTGAGTTGAGTCTTCAGGTCTTGGACCTTCGACTCGAGCTTCTTTTCAGTCTTGCTCTTACCCATTGCGATGTTCCTCTCGGTTTACGCCTTCGGCGACAACTAAAGCCTACCGAGCAATTAGGGCAGATTCATAGGCAGCACAGGCAACACGCCTCCCATGGAACATTCTTAGATTCATTCCGATCGAGCTTTCAAGCGACCAGTGGCCGGTATCTGGTGTTTCTGACGGGTGTTTGTTTGCCTGGTGGGTAGAAGTCTGGTCGCTTGTCTCTCGGGTTGAGTTTGATTCGCCAACCCGAGTGATGGATTTGTCGGTGGTGGTGGCCGCAGAGGAGGACGCCGTTGTCCAGGTCGGTTGGTCCGTCGTGGAGCCAAGATCTGATGTGGTGGGTTTCGGTCCAGCCGGGCGGGCGGTCACAGTCCGGGAACGCACAACCAAGATCGCGGTGGGCGAGGGCTCGTCGTTGGGCTGGGCTGTGGAGTCGCTGGGTGCGCCCAAGGTCTAGGACTTGCGATTCGGTGCCGAGCACTGCTGGCAAGACGCCGGCGCCACAAGCGAGTTGCCGTAGCTGCTTGGCCGAAACCCGTGTCCCGTGTTCGGTTACGCCGGCAGTGTCGCAGCGGCCCCGCAGCGAGTCTTCACTAATCGTGATCATCAGGGTGGCGGCGACGCCGCCGTGGTTGCCGAACTCGCCGGTCGGCAGGTGCCGCAGCAGGTCGGCGAATGCGTTCCCGGCGCGTTCCTTATAAGACGGCGGCGTATCGAGGGTCGCGTCTTCGAAAGTCAGTTCACCAGTATCGGTATCAAGAGTCGAGTTGCGGCGCCGTGGACTGGTTTTCGCTTCCAGAGCCGAGCGGAGCATGTCGGCGGTCAACGCGTCCACTATGAACCCGCCTTTGACCATGCCTTGTTCGTCGGGTCGGGTCATCCAGAACTCGGCCGACTGGACCGCGGCTTCTTCTTGACGAACCAACTCTTGGTTTTCGATCCGGTCGGCGCGTTCACGATCAACGACCTCAACCGCGCGTTTTGCTTTGTGTTGGAGCTGCTCAAGCAGCATGCCTGGCGCGGCCTCAGCCAAATCGGTTTCGACCGCGGAACGTTCAGCCGCCGAAAGATCAACCGGCAGATCAGCGAGGGCTTTGGCGACCACTTCGGCCTTGTCGGTACTCATCCCAGGTTTAGAGAGCTAACCGGCCAACACCGGCGCCTCATCAAGTTGCGCAGCGAGTTTCAGATGCTTCGCCGCACCCCTACGAGAAAGCCCAGCCTCCGTAGCGACGAGCGACGCCATCGACCCAGCGCCAGCCGCCTTGTGCGCGTCTTTGCGCGCACCAGCAGAAGTCAACGCAAGACACATCGCCTGAGCTGCTCGAACAATCGCCTGACCGTGAGCAGCGAACCGAACCAACTCTTCGGCGGTAAGTGAATCCAGATCCGCGGCCCGCACCGCATCAAGCGACTCGGGGGCGCCACTCAGCCACGATTCGGCGAGCCGCGGATCGGAATTCATAACCCGAGTCTAATCGAACATACGTTCGAAGTAAATAGGTTGTTCGCTCTTCTTTCTGAAAACATCCACGCCGTTAGGCCGTGGCCGCGCGGTGACAAAACGTCAACCTCAGTAAATGCCCGAACCAGCAAACGCGAGTAGCATCAGCAGAAGTGGCCAACACCCCCGGCCGCTACACCGATTCGGGCCGCGGCGACAACCTTGCCGAGCCTAGGAAGAAGGAACCATGACTGACACCTCCAGCGAACTCAGCTGCTTTGGCAGCGGACACGAACAAGTTGTTTTCTGCCACGACCAAGCATCCGGCTTAAAGGCAATCATCGGGCTCTACTCGACTGCATTGGGCCCCGGTCTTGGCGGCACTCGGTTCTATCCCTACGCCAGCGAAGCCGCCGCCCTAGCCGACGTGCTGAATCTTAGTCGCGGCATGGCCTACAAAAACGCCCTCGCCGGACTTGATCTAGGTGGCGGCAAAGCAGTCATCATCGGCGACCCGAAGAAGGACAAGAACGAGGCGATGCTGCGCGCCTACGGCCGCTTCGTGCAGTCGCTGGCGGGCCGCTACTACACCGCCTGCGACGTTGGCACCTTCAGCCCCGACATGGACGTCATCGCCCGCGAATGCGACTACGTCACCGGCCGTACCGTCGAACACGGCGGGGCGGGAGACTCCAGCGTCCTCACCGCCTTCGGCGTCCACCAAGGGATGCGAGCAGCAGCACAGTTCACCTGGGGTACCGCGGACCTAGCGGGCAAACGAGTCGGCGTTGCCGGCGTCGGAAAAGTCGGCAAACACCTAGTGCGGCACTTGCTCGACGAAGACGCTCAAGTAGTAATCACCGACGTTGACACCGAGGCGATCGACCGACTGCGCGCTAGTGGCGCGAACGTCGAAGTAGCCCCCTCGACCGAGGCCCTCATCGCAGCTGACCTCGACGTGTATGCGCCCTGCGCGCTCGGCGGCGCCCTCAATGAAACGTCGTTGCAGACCCTGACCGCGAAGGTGGTCGCCGGCGCGGCGAACAACCAACTGGCCAATGACGGGATCGGCAAGCTGCTCACCGACCGCGGCATTGTTTATGCGCCGGACTATTGCGTGAACTCCGGTGGCGTGATCCAAGTGGCCGACGAACTCGAACCTGACGGGTTCAACTTCGAACGCGCAAAGAACCGGGCGCTGTCGATCTTTGATACGACCTTGGCCGTTCTAGAACGAGCGGCGACCGAGTCGATCACGACGGCCGAAGCCGCAGATCGTCAGGCTGAACAGCGAATGGATCAGATCGGGCGACTGGCACAAATCCGTCTGCCCTGATCGATTAGCTGAGTGCAACTGCCAGCGTCAACTGGCAGCAGGGTCCTCTAACTGTTTCGCAAGATCAGCGTACTGATCTGGAATCGGCTCACCGGACTCACCATGGAGCTCCCTTTCGAGATCACCGAAATCGGTGTCGAAAGACCGGTATTTGAGATCGCGAGCGACCTTGGTCTGCTTCGCTTTGGCACGGCCGCGGCCCATAAGGCTCGACCCCCTCGCACTAAGTAGTCGTATATCGTGCCACCCAGCGTACCGAAAGGTTCCCAGAATGCATCACTTGGCCCCGCCTCGGCGTGTGGCCGCGGCGGATACACCGTGAAAAATCAGCGTCAGCTAAGGGTTACTGACCCACTCGGACCAAATTTATCGGCCGCGCCGACCTCACCAATGACCCAAGAATCGACACCCTGAGCTGTCAAGAAAGCCACGGCCGCATCGGCGGCTTCGGCCGCAACGACTGCGACCATGCCAACGCCCATGTTGAGCGCCTGGTCGAGGTGCTGTTGACTTACCTGGCCGACCTCGCCAACGACCGAGAAAACGGCCGGCGGAGTCCACGAGGAACGGTCGAGCCTGACCGAAACGCCTGCTGGCACGACCCGCTCAAGGTTCGCCGCCAAACCGCCGCCGGTGACGTGCGACATCGCGTGTACCTCAACTGCGTCAGCCAACGCCAGACACGGCTTGGTGTAGAGCCGAGTCGGGGTGAGCAGTTCCTCACCGAGAGTCTTGCCGAACTCGGCGACCTCGCGGTCCAGCTCCCAGCCGGCGATGTCGAAGAAAACCTTGCGAACCAGCGAATAGCCGTTCGAGTGCAACCCCGAAGAGGCCATCGCCACTACGACATCGCCCTCGCGAACCAAATCGGCACCAAGCAGTCGGTCGGCCTCGACCACGCCGGTCGTCGAACCGGCGATGTCGTATTCGTCAGGACCAAGCAGCCCCGGATGCTCAGCCGTCTCGCCGCCAAGCAGCGCAGTGCCGGTCTCGGCGCAAGCGGCTGCGATGCCCTTGACGATGTCGGCGATCCGTTCGGGAACGACCTTTCCGGTCGCGATGTAGTCAGTCATGAAGAGCGGTTCGGCGCCGCACACCACGAGATCGTCAACGAGCATGCCTACCAGGTCGAAGCCGATCGTGTCGTGTACGTCCATCCGCTGAGCTATCTGGACTTTGGTGCCCACGCCGTCGGCCGAAGTGGCCAACAGCGGACGGTTGTAGTTCTTCAACGCCGAAGCATCGAACAGTCCGGCGAAGCCGCCAATCCCGCCAACGACTTCAGGACGAGTTGCCTTGGCAACCCACTTTTTCATGAGTTCGACCGCGCGGTCGCCCTCCTCGATCGAAACTCCGGCGGAGGCGTACGAGGTCACTGGATCACCTTTAGCGGTTCGATGTTGGTCTCTGGAATTTCCAGAAGATGCTTGCCGATCAAGTCGTCTTCGGGGAGCGGCACGGGGTAAATGCCGTCGAAACAGGCCCGGCACAGGTTGTCTTTGGGCACATTCGTGGCAGCGACGAGGTCGTCGAGTTCGACGTAAGACAGGCTGTCGGCGCCAATGGACCGACGAATCTCATCGACGCTGGTGCCGTTGGCGATTAGTTCGGCCCGCGAAGCGAAATCGATGCCGTAGAAACAAGGCCACTTCACCGGTGGGCTGGAGATACGCACATGCACTTCGGCCGCACCAAACTCCCGCAGCATCCGCACGAGGGCGCGCTGAGTGTTGCCGCGAACGATCGAGTCGTCGACCACCACGAGGCGCTTGCCGGCGATGACGTCGCGCAGCGGATTCAACTTAAGGCGAATGCCCAACTGACGAATGGTCTGCGAAGGCTGAATGAAGGTTCGGCCCACATAGGAGTTCTTCACCAAGCCGTGGCCGAACGGGATGCCGCTTTCCTCGGCGTAGCCGATCGCCGCGGGCGTGCCCGACTCCGGCACCGGAATGACGAGGTCGGCTTCAACTGGCGCGGTCTTGGCCAAGAGCCGGCCGATCCGTTCTCGAACGCTGAATACTCGCTGGTCGTTGATGGTGGTGTCAGGGCGAGCCAAATAGACGTACTCGAAGATGCAGCCCTTTGGCGCGGGTTCGGCGAAGTGGCTGCTGCGCAGACCGTTCTCGTCGACGGCGACGAACTCGCCCGGTTCAATCTCGCGGATGTAGGACGCGCCGACGATGTCCAGGGCTGCCGTTTCGCTGGCGATCACCCAACCGCGCTCTAGCCGGCCGAGCACCAGCGGCCGAATCCCCTGCGGGTCCCGAGCGGCGTACAACGTCGATTCGTCCATGAAAACGAGGCTGAAGGCACCCTTGAGTTTGGGCAGGACCTCCATTGCGGCGTCCTCGACCGTCCGGTCCGGGTAGGAAGCCAGCAGCGACGCCATCACGGCCGTGTCGGAAGTGGCGGACTCGCCCTTGGCAGCCTTCGGGTCACCCGCCAGGCGTTCGGCCAACAGTTCGGCCAACTCGTGCGTGTTGGTCAGGTTGCCGTTGTGTCCTAGTGCCACCGACCCTTGAGCGGTCGGGCGGAACGTCGGCTGCGCGTTCTGCCAGACGCTCGCACCGGTGGTCGAATAGCGCGCGTGGCCGATTGCAATTTCGCCGACGAGCGACTCGAGCGTCGACTCGTCAAATACCTGCGACACCAGGCCCATGTCTTTGTAGACGAGGATCTGCCGACCGTTGCTCACCGCAATTCCGGCTGACTCTTGTCCTCGGTGTTGCAGCGCGTAAAGACCGAAATAGGTCAGTTTCGCTACTTCTTCACCAGGAGCCCACACGCCGAAGACTCCGCAAGCATCTTGCGGGCCAACGTCATGGGGATCGATGTCGTGGGTAAGGCGACCATCTCCGCGGGGCACTACACCAGTGTAGATGGTCAAGCCACGGTAGTTTGCCCGCATGGGAACTGCGCTGCTTTTTGGACTAGGTTCGGCCGTTCCGCTTGTCCTTGGGGCTTGGATCGGCATGCGCTTTGCGCTGCCGAAAGCGGCCTTAGCGGCCCTGATGGCGTTCGGCGGCGGCACAATGATCGCGGCCGCGTCAGAGGAGTTGTTTGGGCCTGCCTTTGCTGTCCTACCCGCCCAAGGCGCAGGGTTGGCGCTGATGCTCGGCGCAGCCACGTACGTGGTGGCAAACCATTTGCTGGACACCCGCTTGGGCGCGTCTGCCGTTGGCGTGTCACTCATGTTGGGTGCCGTTCTGGACGGGATCCCCGAAAACATCGCGATGGGAGTTTCGATTTCGGCCGGCGGCGGCCTAGTCCTACTGGTCGCGATCGCGATTGGAAACGTGCCTGAGGCAATCGGCAGCGCCGCCACCCTGCGCGACGATCCAAAGTTCGGTCAGACTCGCGCGCTAGTGCTCTGGAGTGTGGTCGCGTTGATCTTGGTAGCGGTCACGGTCGCGGCGCATGCAGGTGCCGATCAGATGAGCCCGAGCGCGATCGCCATTGTTCAGGCGTTCGCCGGCGGCGCGACGATCGCCGTACTCGCCGACACCCTGCTGCCTGAGGCCTACCGGGACGGCGGCTGGTGGGTCGGGATTGCGACCGCTGCTGGTTTCTACGTCGCCTATCTGCTGGGTTAGGGCGAGTTCAGGAGACTGATTTGATGACGACGTCCTTGGCTGGAGCCACCCCGTCAGCGCCGTTGCCGTCCTTCTCGATCTCGCGGGCAACCGCCAGCCCATCGGCATCTACCGAACCGAAAACGGTGTACGCCGCCGGCAACTGCGAGTCGGCCAGCACGATGAAGAACTGCGAACCGTTCGTGTCAGGACCGGCGTTGGCCATTGCCAAGGTGCCCGCCGGGTACGTCTCCTCGCCGGTCAACTCGTCGTCGAAGCGGTAACCGGGCCCGCCGGTGCCGGTCGCACTCGGGTCACCACATTGCAGCACGAACCCAGGCACCAGACGGTGACACTTGGTGCCATCGAAGTAGCCCTGCTGGGCAAGCGAAACGAACGAGTTGACGGTGCACGGGGCGGACTCGGGCAACAGAGTCAGACCGATCTTGCCGCGGTTCGTCTCCACCGTGAGTTTGCTGGCCGAAATCGGTTTTGCAGGTGGAAGCTTCGCTTCCTTGGACGCAGTTCCATCAGCCTGATAGGCGCACTCGCCTTCGGCGACTGTCGGGGTCGAGCTTTTCGCCTCCGTGTTATCGCCGTCGTTGCTGCCACCACAGGCAGCCAAGACCGGGATCAACAGGGCAAGGACAAAGAAGTTCCGCAAACGCATACCGAAAACCCTAGCGGTCACACCAGCGGAAGCAGCGCAGACAGGTCCGAGCGTTCCCCACTGGCGCGAACGGACGCCTGCGCCCAAGCCACCTTCCCCCTACCTAGCGCAATCCACGTCTCGGGGTCAGTTTCGACCACGGCAGGCGGAGTTCCCCGAGTATGACTGGCGCCGGCGATGCACTGAATCGCGGCGAACGGCGGAATCCGCACCTCCACGCTGTGCCCCGGCGCACGCTGTTGAAGTAGAGCCAACAAGTGTTTGGTGGCGGCTTTGAGATCGGCCCGGTCGGCCGACCCGTCATCTAGCCGCGCGCAAATCGCCTCGAACTTCTCCGGTTCGAGCGGGGTTAGCTGGCGGGCCATGACGGCTCAGTCCGCCAAGCGCAAGGTCGAGAACTTCGGGCGCGGCGCACTCGGCTGGTCGGCCGGGCGCGAGGCGGCGTACTGCTGGGTTGAAATGCCAGTCACGTCGGCCGGGTCGCGGCCGGCCTCGCTGAACACTCGCCGGGCGATGTCTGCCCACGATTCGACCGGTCCACGCCCGGTGATGTGGTGGATTCCAAACGGTGCCGACTGGTCGAGCAACTCGACTATCCCCTTGGCTAGGTCGCTTGCCGCAGTGAGTCGGCCGAACTGGTCGTCGACGACTTCAGGGTTCACTCCGTCTCGAGCTAATCGCTGCATCGTGGCCACGAAGTTGGCGCCTTCGCCGACGACCCAACTGGTACGAACCAGATAGTGCTTTGGCACCGTGGCGGTGATCGCTTCGCCGGCAGCCTTGGACTGGCCATAAACGCCGAGCGGTGAAACCGGCTCGTCAACCTCGTGAACCTGGGCCGTCCCGTCAAAGACGTAGTCGGTGGAGACATTCACGAACCTCAAGCCGCGTTCGATCGCGATCTTCGCCAGCGCCGAGACGCCACCGACGTTCACCGCCCAACAGAGTTTTCGACCCTCGGGCGTTTCGGCGCCGTCGACGTTCGTGTAGGCGGCCGCGTTGATCAATGTGCCGACCCCGGACCAGTCGATGGTTTCGAGAGTTTCGGGGCGAGTCAGGTCGACCTCGGGGAAGTCGTAAAAATCCGCCGTCGGCAACACTTCACGAAGCGCCGTGCCCAACTGGCCGCCAGCACCAATCACCACCGTGCGCCGAGGTGCCATCGGTTGCACCTGCGCCAACGGCAAATGCGCTTGGTCTTTTTCAGACACGTTTGCCGGCGGCAATGGCCAAGGAATTGCCAACGCCGGGTCGAACAGGCTCACATTCGCGTAGGTCGCGTCGGCCTGCCAGTGGTCGTTCACGAGGTAGGAATAGGTCGTTCCGGCCTCAAGTACTTGGAAAGAGTTCGCGACGCCGCGGGGCACGAACATCGCTTTGCTCGGATCGAGTTCGGTCCAGAACGTTTCCCCGAAAGTGTCGCCGGCGCGCAGGTCTACCCAGGCGCAGAACGCCCGCCCGCTGACGATCGAAACGTATTTGTCCCACGGTTCGGCGTGGATTCCGCGGATTGTGCCGACCTCGGAATTGAACGAGACATTCTGTTGGATCGGCCCGAAGTCAGGCAGCCCGGCCGCAACCATCTTTTCGCGCTGCCAGTTCTCCTTGAACCACCCGCGCGAGTCGGTATTCACGTCCAACTCGACCGTCAGCAGCCCCGGAATCGGGGTCGACTCGACTCGCATCACTGGCCCAGTTTCGTGTAGGCGGCTTCGGTGGCGGCCTTGGCCGGGCGCCACCACTGCTCGTTTTCGCGGTACCAGCGAACCGTGTCGGCCAGACCGGCGGAGAAGTCGGCGAACTTGGGCTCCCAGCCCAACTCGGTGCGCAGTTTCGTCGAGTCGATCGCGTATCGCAGGTCGTGCCCGGCCCGATCGGTCACGTGCTCGAAGTCATTTTTTGGGCGCCCAAAGGCGGCGAGCAACTCCTCGACCACCTCGCGGTTCGATTTCTCGCCATCGGCGCCGATCAGGTACGTCTGGCCGATCTGGCCACCCGCAATGATCAGCAGGACCGCACTGTTGTGGTCGTCGACGTGGATCCAGTCGCGGACGTTCAACCCTTCGCCATAAAGCTTCGGGCGAACCTCGTCGATCAAGCCAGTGATCTGGCGCGGAATGAACTTCTCGACGTGCTGGTACGGGCCGTAGTTGTTCGAGCAGTTCGAGATCGTTGCCCGCACGCCAAACGAGCGCACCCATGCCCGCACCAACATGTCCGAACCGGCCTTGGTCGCCGAGTATGGGCTGGACGGGTTGTACGGGGTCGACTCGCTGAACCGCTCGGGATCGTCGAGTTCGAGGTCGCCGTAGACCTCGTCGGTCGAAACGTGGTGGAACCGCACGTCGTGCGCGCGCACCGCCTCCAGCAGGGTGTACGTGCCGACGATGTTCGTGTCCAGAAAAGGCCGTGGCCCTTGCAGCGAGTTGTCGTTATGCGATTCGGCGGCAAAGTGCACCACCACGTCGTGTTCGGCGACCAAGGAACTGACCAACTCCGCATCGGTGATGTCACCGACCACGAGTGAAACTCGCTCTGCGGGCAACCCGGCGAGCGACTCTCGGTTCCCGGCGTAGGTCAGTTTGTCCAGTACGGTCACCTGGTCGGCGGTCCGGTCGACAACCTGTCGAACAAAGTTCGAGCCGATGAAGCCGGCGCCCCCGGTTACAAGCATTCGTCGCATGGGCGAGAGCGTACCGGCCGAATCGGCACCGGTCAGCAACTGCGGCCAAGTAGGGTGCTGGTCATGCGCGGCATCATCTTGGCCGGCGGGACCGGATCTCGCCTTCACCCGATCACTCTGGGCGTGAGTAAGCAACTCGTCCCGGTCTACGACAAACCGATGATCTACTACCCTTTGTCGACGCTCATGTCGACCGGCATCCGCGACATCTTGATCATCACCACGCCGCAAGACGCCGAAGCGTTCAGTCGACTGCTCGGCGACGGTTCACGGTTTGGCATCAACCTGACCTACGCCCAACAACCGAGCCCAGACGGGCTCGCCCAAGCGTTCCTCATCGGTGCGGACCACATCGGCGACAACGGCGCGGCACTGGTGCTGGGCGACAACCTGTTCTACGGCGCTGGCCTCGGGACCGGCCTGCAGCGCTTCGATCACACCGTTGGCGCGGCCGTGTTCGGTTACCAGGTCGCCGACCCGAGCGCCTACGGCGTGGTCGAGTTCGATGCCGGCGGTCGAGCCATTTCGCTGGAAGAAAAACCGGCCAATCCGCGCAGCAACTATGCCGTTCCCGGCCTCTACTTCTACGACAACAGCGTGGTCGACCGCGCCCGAGCGTTGAAGCCCTCGCCTCGTGGCGAACTCGAAATCACCGACCTGAACCGCAGTTACCTAGACGAAGGCACGCTCCAAGTTGAGGTGCTGCCGCGTGGAACTGCCTGGCTCGACACCGGAACCTTTGACGACCTCGCCGATGCGACCGCGTTCGTGCGAACGATCGAAAAGCGCCAGGGTCTCAAGGTTTCGTGCCCCGAAGAGATCGCTTGGCGTCAAGGTTGGCTCAGTCGCGAACAACTGATTCACCTTGCCAAACCGCTCGTCAAGAGCGGCTACGGCAAGTACCTGCTTGGTCTAGCCGGCGGCTGAGGCGTTCAGTAGTCCGAGCCGACCGGGCCGAGCCAAGAGTCGACCACCCGGTGCGCGGCACCGCCATCGTCTTGAGCTGCGAACTGCTTCTTAAATTCCACCCGCTTCAATTCGAACCCGGCACCTGGGTCTCGCAGCGCCTCGATCAACTCGTCCATCGTCGTCACAACCGGACCCGGAGCGACATTGGCAAGGTCGAGGTAGAAGCCCCGATCGTTGTCACTGTTTTCATCGGCTTGAGGAATCAGGAATACCTGCGGCCGGCCGGTCACTGAGAAATCGAACATTGCAGCGGAGTGGTCAGTAATGAGGATGTCGGCAGCTGCCATCAAGCCAGGCAGATCCGGGTAGGAAGTCACGTCAACGACTCCGCGTTGGCCCGACTGCACTTTGGCTACCGAAATATTTGCCTGACCGCGCAACAGCACAGTCGCACCGAGTTCCTCATGGACGCGGCTGGCCTCGAATACCGATTCGAGTTCTCGGGCTTCGCCGACTTCCTTGGTGCTGTCGCGCCACGAAGGCGCGTAGAGAACCGCGAGTTCGGTACCAAGACCAAGCGCCGCACGCGTGCGGTTGCGCAATTGCAGGTCGTTGGCCAACCTGTCGTTTCGCGGGTACCCCTCGACGATCGTGCGGCGCTCAAAACCAAAAGCCTGCGGCAGGACGAGTCCGGCAAAAATGTTCTGCGCCACCAAGGCTTCCCAAGCGGCGACCTCCCGGCGCAGCGCGGCCGCATAGCCGGCACTGAACTTCGGGTTGGCGATGTCGTTCGCCACTCGCTTCACCGGAGTGCCGTGCCACGTTTGCAGATAGCGTTGGCCGTCGCGGAACTTGACGTAGTGCGGGAACTCCGCGTTGTTGACTAGGTACCGCGCGTGCGTAAAGGCGTCGTGCCATTCGCGTGAGTGCAGCAAAATCGGATTAGCGCCTTCGGGCACCGGAACCGAATAGTCGGTTACGCAAAAATCAACCGGGATGCCGCGGCTCAACAATTCGCGAACAACTGGGCCGACACTGTCGGCGGAGTCGGCGCCGCCAAAGCACATTGCTAGGGCTCGCTCGCGAAGTGGTCCCGCCTGATCTCGAATCTCCTGCAACATCATCCGCTGGCGACGACGGCCACGATCAGCGACCGGGATCGGATTGCGAACCGCAATCGAGACGTCAGCCTCGCCCGGAGACCACCCGCGCAGGGTCGCCAACGTTCCGTCCATCTCAATCGCTCGCTCCTGGAGCGTGAGTTTGAGTTGGTCCGGATCGCCAAGTTCGACCGGCGTCTCGCCGGACACGACATATCGGCCCGTTGGCAAAGTGAGAGAGTCGCCGAACCGGCTGATCTTCGGCGGAAGTTTCACCGGTGGCCAACCGTTTGCCCAGTCCGCGGTGCTCGACGCGACCTGCAACGCACCAAAACCGGCCGAAAGTTCGATCCCGTCACCAAAGGCGCTGGCCGAAACCCCAACCGCAGCCGGGTCACGTGCCGGGATGACAGTTTCAACAACTCGGGTGATTTCAGCCGAATCGATCGTGACCACGAGAGTGAACTCCTCGGAGCGGTCCAAATCGATACTCGCCCACCAAGAGGCGGCAGTCTCGTCAACCCAGCGCTCGCCCGATTCAGCGTCTGCGACCTCGTCAGGTCGCATTGTTACTGGCACTTCGATGCGGTCCGTTGCGGTAACCGCCTCAAGTTTCACTGAGTCGGCACCGTCGCGGAAAGGAATGCCGGAAATGAATGAGGTACCGGCCACGATGCATGGTGAGGAACCCGCGACTTCAAGCATCAGTCGAGCAACGAGGTCATCAGGTTGGGCGACCATCAGCCAGCCGGGGACTTCGACCTCCAAGCCGAGGTCGATCCGTCGAAGGTCGCGATCGATTTTGAAGGTCGGACCGTAGACGGTCCTAGTCTCAGCGAGGAGTTCAACGTCTTCACGAGCTCCCTCAGCGGCCCTAGAAAGGGCGACGCGGTCGCGAACACCCAGCGACCACCACTGGTCACGGGTCCAGTTCGCGGTGACTGCAGAAACTTCAGTTACCAACTGCTGCCACTGGGCGTCGTTGAGTCGGTGCGCTACTCGGACGCGCTTGGCCAACTTCGCTGGCGTCGGGCCTTGAGCCTCGTCGCCGTCTGGGCCGTCGGCGGGCTCGCGCCACCGCTTCATCCTGTCGCGTACGCCCACGCGGGCCGCCTCCTAGTCAAAAACCTGATGTCGTCACATCAGTCACTTGCGTAATTTACCCCCCGGCAAGCCTTTTGGTGGCCGGTATTACCAGTCAATCAGAGTGATCTTGATGGTTCCAGTCGGTCAAATTTCCGAACGCAACCCCGAGCACCACCGTAACTTGCAGTTTCTTCGTCCCAGCGGCGCCAGCACGCTGGACTCGTCGACAAAGCAGGTCACCGGCCCCAGCCCAGCAAACCGTCTACTACCCGCTCTGCGGCATGGCCGTCGTGGTACTTGTTGAAGCGTTCGTTGAAGGCGACGTAATCGGACTCGTACTCGCCCACCCACGATCGATCACGAAGCAGACTTGGCAGCTTGTCGGCCTGTTCCACCAGCGGACCGGGAGCCGACTGAGCAAAACTGAACAAGAAGCCACTCGACTCGCGACCGTGGTGCTCTTGATCGGGTAAGAAAAAGATCATTGGTTTGTTGGTGACCGCGTAGTCAAAGCGCAGTGACGAATGGTCCAAGATCGCGATATCGGAGGCCAAAATCAGGTCGTTGATTTCTGGGTAGTCGGTCACATCAACAACACCGTCGCCGTGGTCGAATCGACTCCGCGACCGGGCAAGTGAACGGTGGTTGCGTTGAACGATTACAAACTCTTCACCGAGCGATTCGGCGAGCTGGGCCACATCTAGCTGCTTCGGGTTGGCCGCCGTAGTCGCGTGTAGCACCGCGATCTGGTTCGGCGCGATCCCGAGTTTTTCGCGAGTCACGTGACGAACTCTGTCCGCGTCATCGGCGAGCAAACTATCGGTTCGAGGAAGCCCGCGGTCGAATGCCGGGCCGCTCCAGCGGTAAGCGTCCTGATAAAACTTCGCCGCTTCGGGATAGGGCAGGCAAATCACGTCCCAGAACGTCGAACGCCGCTCGGTAGCTTCGAACTCTGCCCGCCACGGCGCCATCGTTCGCGCCAGTTCAACCAGACCCATCTGTTTGAACGGTTGGCCGTGGAACGTCTGCAAATAGACCTGTCCGGGCCGCAAAACCGTGTACGCGCCAACTTCGGTGTTTTTCACTAGGTATTTAGCGCTCGCCAGCGCGGCGTACCACTCTCGGGTGCCAGCCACCAACGCAGTTCCACCTGCCGGCACCGCCACCGAATGATCCACGACACCCCAGTAGAGCTTCATCCTCGGGTTTCGCCGGTGGAGTTCACGGTGGATCGCCGTTTGGCTGTCCGTTGCCACTTCAGCCCAGTGGCATTGGAATAACGCCGCATCCTGCAAGGTCGAGACCGTTTGGGCATACGCCTCACGCAGCGCTCGCTGGCCGTACTTCGTGTTTTCGTCGCGCCGGCGCGGCTTGATCAGCCGCAGCCCATCGGTCGTGGTGTGTCCGACTAGCGATTCACCGACGAAGTCCGTCGGCCAATTGACCAGATCAGCCGCCAGCGGCACCGGCACACCGTCGGCAACAACTTGGTAGTCGCCGATTGGCAGCGGGAGCTCGCCTTGGTGCCAACGGTCCGCCGTGGTGGGGATCTCGACCCGAAATCGCGTACCGAGATGAGTGAAGTCCTTCGCTTCGACTCTCGTGGTCGCCGACATCAAGGTCGGCGCGCTGGACAGCCCGCGACCTTCAATCAACAAAACGTGCCGCTCGATCGTGATTCGGTCGATTGCTGGGCCCGTCGGCTCCGGCGGAGAGACCAAAGCCACTCGCCCCGCCGCGACCCGGCCAGCCAAGGTCGCCTCAAGTTCAAGTTCAAGCGCCTGCTCTGGCCCGAGTTTCGCCAGCGGGACCACTACCGACCAAGTGCTGCGGTCAAAAGTCTCTCGCCAAGTCGCCGCGCCGCCACGGTGACCAGAGGTTTCGCCGACCAGCTTGGCCGTTACTCCCGCGGTCAGCACTTTGAGTTTTGGCACGGCACCATCGGCGTCGATATTGGCGAACCCGGCCCGGATAACCGCCTCCACCTGGTCTCCGATGATGCGGATCCGCACCACTTCGGTGACTAGCTGTGTCTGACTGAGGGACAGTACGAAGTTGTCGCGCGCGATTTCAGGGTCTTCCCACCCGGGCAGGTGAACCACCGGTCGCCCCTCATCAAGAGCGGCCGAATGCTGCTTCAAATCCAGCAGTCCCCGGTTTACTGCCGAATGAAGCGCTTGGAGATCGTTCTGCCGAATGTGGTGGAAGGCAACCTTGGCGAAGGAAGGAACTTGTTCGAGGTATTCGGTCGCGTCAACCTGCGCAAGCAGGCTAGGCACCTGCTCAACCAGTTCGGCTTCAATCTGACCGTCGAGGTCGTTGGGCAGACGGCGAACGAGGTCGGCTAGATCGTGGGCCAGCAGTTCGATCGGTTCTGGCTGTCCGGTCGCGATGCCGAGCACCCGCCGAGCCAACGACCGAAACTTGCCCATCCGATCCTCACCTTCTGCGTTGCTTCAACCAGAACGTCCCGTAGGCGCTGATGCTATACGCACCCGGCGGCAAGGGAGTTGCCGAAACACCGGAGGCGGACTCGACCGACGTAGCGTCAGTGGGTTGCTGGCCCCAGCCACGCGTCGACGACACGGCGCGCGGCGTGTCCGTCATCCTTCGGTGCGAACTCGTGTCGAAAGGCTGACCGCGGAGCGGCGTAGCCGGCTCCTGGGTCACGCAAAGCCTCGATCAGTTCGTCGGTCGTCGTGACTAACGGGCCTGGTGCGATTTGATCCAGATCGAGATAGAACCCCCGGTCCACATCGCGGTACTGCTCGACGTCGGGCACTAGGAATACTTGTGGACGCTCGGTCACGGCGAAATCGAACATCACCGACGAATAGTCGGTCACCAGCACGTCGGCCGCCGCCATAAGCGCGGTGATGTCGGGGTGGGCGGTGACGTCGACTACCCCGTCGGCCTTGATCGATCCGCGCGCAGCAGCAGTATTGCTGTGGCTGCGCACCAACACAGTTGCGCCCAGTTCGGCGTGCAGTCGGCTCGTATCCAGATGCGAAACGAAAGCGCGGCGACCGTCGGCATCGCGCGCCGAATCGCGCCAAGTTGGGGCATAAAGCACGACCAGTTCGTTGCCTAACCCAAGCGCCACTCTCGTTCGTTCGCGCAGTCCCGGGTCGGCTACTAGGGCGTCGTTTCGCGGATAGCCTTCAACGATGGTGCGCCGCTCGAAGCCGAACGCCTTAGGTAAGACCACAGCAGCGAACTCGTTTTGGGCCAGCAGCGCCTCCCACGCTTGAACCTCACGGCCCATTGCCGCGGTGTATCCGGCACTCAACTGCGGCTTCACAATGTCGTTCGCAATGCGCTTGAGCGGGGTCCCGTGCCAAGCCTGAAGGTAGCGCTGGCCCTCGCGGAAACGGACATAGTGCGGGAACTCGGCGTTGTTGACGAGGTACTTGGCGTGGGTGAATGCCTCGTGCCACGCTCGCGAGTGCAGCAAGACGGGTTGGGCCCCCTCGGGCACCGGCACCGAGTAGTCGGACACGCACACGTCGACTGGGATTCCTCGGGCCAACAGTTCGCGAACGACCGGGTAGACGCTGTCACCGGCGCGGCGACCGCCGAAACACATTGCTACGGCCCGTTCGCGCAACGGCCCAGCGGCGTCTCGGATCTCTTGAAGCAGGAGTCGCTGGCCGCGGCGGCCGCGTTCAGCAACTGTGATGGGGTTGCGGACGACCAAAGAAACTTCGGGCTCCTGCGGTGACCAGCCGCGCAGCGTGACTAGAACGCCGTCCAGTTCAATGGCGCGCTCTGCCAACGGGCGGATGAGTTGAGTCGGGTCGGCTAGGTCGAGTCCGGGCTCTGCCAACACACCATATCGACCGGTGGGCACGACAGTCTCGGCGCCGAACTGGGCGACGCGGGCCCCCAGTCGAAGCGGCAATTCCCCCTCGGCCCACGCCTGCGTCGAAGTCGCCACTGCAACTTGGCCGACCGAGCCGGCCAACACGAGACCGTCCTCGCCGGGCGTCACACTCACCTCGAACCCGGTTTGGGGTCGCGCCGGAATCTTGACTTCGACAGTTCGCGAGATCTCGCCAAAAGTGACGACGATCTTGAGTTTGACCTCCGTGCTGCGGTCTAGGTCCAGTCGAGTCCACCAAGACGCCTGGGTCTGATCGGCCCAGCGCTCGCCAGTCTCAGCGTCGGCGGCCGGGTCCGGGCGCATCGTCACGGGCACCTCGGACTCCCCCGCCGGACCGACCAGCCAAACCGACACCTGGTCTACGTCAGCAGCAAATGAGACCCCGGAGATGAAAGACGTTCCGGCCACCACGACCGGCGAAACACCGGCGGCCTCGATCAACGTGCGGGCTACGAAATCTTGAGGTTGGGCGGCGAGCAGCCAATCCGGCAGGTCAAGTTCGAGACCCAGGTCGATGCGGCGAAGGTCGCGGTCGATTCCGAAGGTGGTTCCGTGGACGGTCCGGTTCTCGGCGACTCGTTCGGCGCCAAGCCGGTCTCCGTTAGCGGCAAGGTGCAGCACGACCCGGTCGAGTGCCGCTAGTTCCAACCACTGGTTTCGCCCCCAGCCGGCCGTGGCGCGGGTCGCATCGGCGACGAGAGCCGTCCAGCCCTCGGCGTCAAGGCGGTGTACCTGGCGGGCGCGCTTGATTAGGCCCGTGGGCGTCGCCGCGAGAGCCGCCGGGTCGACTCGGCGGCGCCAGCGCTTCACGAAGTCACGAACCCGCATCGGACACCTCTCAGTCGATCTATTAGTCGCTACCAGCAAATCAGTACGGTTAGTCCGACCGATTCGGCAGCAGTGCATTCACCGTCAATCAGCGTGGTCGCGGCTCCACCAGTAGGTGAGCCGCTCCCGCGGGCCGGCGGCAAGACGTTTCCAGACTAGGGTTCCGTTGCGCAGGCCGAGCCAGCCGTCCGGCAGGTCGATCGGCAGGCGCAACGCAAGTTCGTCGGTGACGGCTTGGGCGACAACGTGATCGCCGACTTCGCCCGGCAGGTTGCGCCACGAACCCGCGACGAGCACCCGCCCGTCAGTGACTTCGCTGGCCGCGCCAGTTCCCACCGTCCGTTGCGGCAAGTGAGCCCAGACCAGTCGTGCACTTGCCGGATCCCAACTCCACGGCCCCGAATGTTGGACGATTCCGGCCGATCCAGAGGCGTCAATCAGTTCGACGCGTGTCGAACTACGGCGATCGCCGAGCTTTCCCTCAAACTCTAGGAAGGCCACGGCGCCGGACGCTGGGAGCGGTCCTGAAACCTCCCACGAACTGCGCTCATTGGCTTCACGAGTTGTCCGGATTCGATGACCGACGAATTCGTCAACTTTGCGTACCGACAACTCCTCGCCCCTGACGCCGTCAACCACCCACCACGCGCGAAGCCGATCGAGCGGCCGATCCAGGTGCCTAAGCCATGCCAGCACGGTGACCTCGCCGCGAGCCAAGTCGAGCCGGGTGACCCTCACGTCAAGGGGCGTGTTGGCCGCGGTGAGCACCCGCACGCTAGCAGGAACGTCAGGGTCGGTTGCCATGCTCGTCAACAGTGCCGGGGCCCCGTCCACTTCGTCAGCGCGCTGCGCGGCCGAGTCCAGACCGCCGCTGGCGATGAAATCCACCGCATCGGCCCGCCGCCCGGCGAGCAACAGGGCGTAGACCACCCGGGCGCCCACCGGCGCCGCGTCCAAGTCCAGGTCCGGCTCGCCAAGTGCAGCGACGACCTCGTCGAACAGCCTGTCCACGCCGGTCGGATCTTCCATACCGTCCACGAACGCGAGGTAGCGCGGCAGGTCGTTGCAAAGCAACTGAGAAGCGCGCGCCGACCGGGCGCCCGGCACGACCTTGAGCACATCGAGGCTGACCCGGGCGGCATCAAGGAACGCCGCGATCGACTTGGCGCTGGCCTCGTTCGTGATCGATCCCGGCCGGGCGCGGCGCCAAAGGTAGGCCGGCTCGGGCACAAGGTCGATCTGGTTGGCTGCGACGAACGCGCGCGCCGTGACGTCTTGATCTTCGTAGAGGATGCCCTCGGTGAACCTCAAGCCTGCCGCGTCCCAGAAGGAGCGGCGGTAGACCTTCGACCATGCCGTCGCGTGGACCAGCAACTCCGGATGTTCGTGGGCCGAAAGCGTTCGTTCGCCGGTCCGATAGAGATCTGCGATCCACGGGGCGTACGGCATCGGCGCTAGCGGGTCGCGGAATCGACGGTACGGCAGCATCGCGAAGTCAGAACCGGAGTCCGAAAGTGCTTTGAGGGCCGCCGCGAACCCGCTCGGCGTTACTAGGTCGTCAGAGTCAACGAAAGTCAGAAAGGGGGCCCGCGCCGCGGCAATGCCGGTATTGCGGGCCGCACTCAGTCCGCCGTTTGGTCGCGAGACCACCCGAATCCGCGGGTCCCGGCGAGCATGGCGGCGAGCGATCCGGGCGCTCCCGTCGGTCGATCCGTCATCGACCACGATGATCTCCACCTCGGCAACGTCCTGCGCTACTAGCGAATCCAGACAAGCGTCGAGATAGTCGCGCACTTCGTACACCGGAACCACGATCGACAGCACCGGATCGCTTGCCGGGCGCGACTTGGTCCACCAACGCGTCATCACATCGCGATGCTACCGACACCTGAACACCCAGTCCTCGCGGCTAAGGTGGCGGACATGACCGACGCGCTGTGGTGGCTACTGCTCCCGCTCGCCACCCTGGCCCTGACCATCGGCCATAACCTCGGTTCAGCCCGGCTTAGCGCCCCGCGGGCCGCGGGATTCGCTGGCGCTGGCGAGCTGGCCGCAGTTCGGTCCCCCGTGCGCTTGCGCACCGTGGCAGGTGGGTGCGGCGCGGCGGTGCTGATCCTGGTTCTAGTCGCAGTATTTGCGCCGCCAGCGACGGCCGCAGTCGCCGGCGCGGCCACTCTTGGGGTTGGCGGGCTTACTGTCGTCCTGGCCCGCCACCGTTCCCGCGTGCGGCGAACGTTTACGGCAATCGACGAGCACGCCCCACGGCTAGCAATTTGCTACGCGGGCAAGTCCGGCCTGCACGTAGGCATGTGGTCACCGTGGTTCGAGCAGGCAAAAATCCCATGGTGTGTCACCGTTCCTAGCGACGACCAGTTCGACAAGATCCGCACCCACTACCCGGACTTCGCGGTCGTCGCCGGTGACTTGCCGGCCTCAGTAAAGTCTGCCTTCTACCCACATGGCGGCGGCGCCAATCGCCGCTATCTTGACGCCCGACCAGATGTCACCCACGTTTTCCTTGGTCACGGCGATAGCGACAAGCCGCTCAGTGCTTCGGATCGAGTCCTTGATTTTGATCTGGTCGCGGTGGCCGGCCAGGCCGCTCTCGATCGGTTCGACGCCGCCGGCGTCGAGCTGGGCGACCGAGTCCGAGTTATCGGCCGACCACAGACTGAGGGGATAGTTCAGGTTTCGGACCCGATCCCCACACCTGCGACTGTCCTTTACGCGCCGACGCTTTGGCACCAGGACCCGTCCGCGAACGTTTCGTCGCTGCCGGTGGCCCGCACTCTCATTGAGGAGTTGCTCTCTCGAGGCTGCACGATCGCGTTCCGCCGGCACTTCGCCCGGATTCAACACCCCGACGCCGAGGACACGATCGCTTGGATAGATGAACGCCTAGCCGAGGACGCTAAGGCGACCGGGCGCGCCCACCGCTACGGGCTAGAACCGCGTCTGGTGTCGATCCCCGAACTATTCAACGCGGTCGACGCGGTGGTTTCGGACGTGTCGAGCATCGTCGTTGACTTCATGGCCAGCGACAAGCCCTACCTGATGTATGCGGCGCAGTACGACGACGTCGAGGCTTTTCGGGCAGCCCACCCGTCGGCAGTGGGAGCCTATGCGGTGCCACGCGACCTGACAGGGTTATCGGAGCAACTGGATCAGCTACTGGGCGACGATCCGTTGGCTGAACTTCGTCACAGCCGGGCCGACTATTTTCTTGGCGGGCCCGAGCGACGTGATCCGGCCGCGCGATTCCTCGCTTTGCTGCACGAGCTCGACGCGACTAGTTGAGCGCAGTTCAGGCAGGGAGCGCCTCGGAGGTTTCTTCTTCGCCGCCGTCTGTGGGGAGGCGACAGGACCACTCGAGGGCCAGCGCCGCAAGCAACAGCAACACTGCGGCAACGGCCGCCGCGATCGAGCGCCAAAGCCGCAACTGACCCAAATCAGAGGTTGCACCGACGAAGGCCAACGCGTACCCGGCGTAACCGCCAGCGAATACGCCACCAACAAGGACCGCGGACTTAGCCAATGCCAACAGTCGAATTGCGTGCTCGGCCGAGTACTGACGTTTGTGCTTGTGCAGGTTTCGCCAAGTGACCCACGCCAAGACGCCCACGGCAAACGCGCCGCAGGCCAAGAAGACCGCTGCGGTCCATCCCGGGACTGGTGGCGAAACGCCGTCAACCCGAGCAATCATTTCCGGCAGGAGTCGCCCGACGATCAAACCCACCCCGAGAACTAGGACTAGGTAGAGCGGCGAACTACGCCGTGCGGGGAGCATCAGTTCAGAAGAACTTCCATCAGAGCATGATCTCGATGTCGTCACGCTTGACGACGCCAGAAACATCCACTCCCGAAATCAGGTCGACGACGAATCCGCGACCGGGGATCTCGCCCTCGGTATCAATCTCAAGCCACGGCACGAGTACGAAACCGCGCTCGCTGGCCAATGGGTGCGGCAAAGTCAGTCGCTCGTCGTCAGCAATTCGATCGCCAACGACGATGATGTCAACGTCGAGGGTGCGCGGGGCGCCAGGCTCACTGCGGGTGCGATCGAATGCGTCCTCGATCGCCATCGCGCGGTCCAGCAGGGTGTGAACCGTCAGCGTCGTGTCGATCAGCACCACGGCGTTGAGGAACTTGCCCGAGCCTTCGGGGACGTCACCAAAGGGATCAGTTTCATAGACCGAGGAGATCGCGACCACGGTGACCTCAGGGGTGTCCTCCAGCGCCGAAACGGCTCCTTGGAGTCGACCAGCGCGGTCCCCGAGGTTCGAGCCGATTGACAGCACAGCCTGCCGGATAGGACGCATTCCACCAGTCATGGTGTCGGCGTCTAGTTCGTACGGGGTTGGTGCTTCAGTCACTGTTTGCTCCGCTCCATCGTCACGGCAACGTCGGTGAACGCCACCTCGATCGGTGCCTGAGGTTTGTGAACCGTCACTCTTGCCCAACGGACGGGTTCATGGCCCAGACACACGTTCACTATACGGAGGGCGAGTGTCTCGATCAGGTCCACCGGGTCGCTGGTGATCTGCGCGACGACCTGCTCGGCGAGTTCTCCGTAGTGAACAGTGCGAAAAAGGTCGCCCGAGGTTGCGGCCGGTTCAAGGTCTACCGACAAATCGAGGTCCACAATGAATGTCTGCCCTTCACGCCGTTCGTGTTCGAAAACTCCGTGATAGCCGACCGCTGACAGGCCCCGCAACTCGATCCGGTCGCCCAAGTTCTGCTCGCTCATTCGTCCTCCGGTCCAAGAAGTGGTGAGGCGTGACGAGCCCAGTATCGCCATTGGCCGCGGTGTTTGACCAGCACGGCCGTGCAGATCGCTTTGCCGCCGTTGAACTCCGCAATCGAATCGGCGGCCGAGAGGATGTTCTCGGTGCAGACCACGATCGCCGTTGTGGGATTTTCCGGCGGCAAGAGCGTGACTTCAACATCGGTCAGGAAGAACTGAATATAGGAAACTCCGGCCATCAGCACCGTCCAGGAACGCAAAATCGGGCCGGTCCCGTGCAGCGGGGCTGCACCAGGGTGAACGCAAGTCGTGCCAACGTCATCAACCCAAAGTGATGACATCAGGTCTAGGTCGCCGCTCTCGACGGCGTCATAGAGGGCGCGGTGGGCCGCGCGAACGTCATTCACTGGCTGTGGTCGCTTGAAGTTTCGCAACGACTCGAACGGCGTCGGCGCTCGCCCGAGGCTCGTGAACCCGGACGCACCACGCGCCGGCGGCGGCCGCCAGCGTGGACAGTGCCACCGTCGCATCGTCACGGTCGTCTGCCGGGCGCGGACCGACCTCGTCGGCCAGCAGCGCCCCGAGGAAGCCTTTTCGACTGGCCGCAACCAGCAGGCGGTGGCCGAGGTCGACAAACCGGTCGAGGTTGGCCAAAAGCTCCCAGTTTTGTTCGCCGGTCTTGCTGAACCCGAGACCGGGGTCGAGGACGATTTTCGTTGGGTCAACGCCAGCCGCGGCCACTAGGTCGCGCTGGGCGGTCAACTCGGCGAGCACGTCGGCCACCACGTCGTCATAGTTCGTGTGCTCTTGCATCTTGGGCGAGTGAGCGCGCCAGTGCATCACCACGAACGGGATCTCAGCTTCGGCCACCAGCGGTACCATCGCGGGGTCGGCGCGGCCGCCCGAAACGTCATTGACGATCGCAGCGCCTGCCGACAACGCCTGCTCGGCGGTTTCAGCCCACATCGTGTCGACTGACACGCGAACGCCGGCGTCGGCCAACCGGCGAACGACCGGCACCACTCGGCGCAACTCTTCAGCCCGATCTACCGGCTGGGCGCCTGGCCGCGTGGACTCCCCGCCAACATCGACGAGGTCGGCGCCGGCGCGCACGAGTTCAAGTCCGTGTTCGGCGGCGACGCCCGGATCGAACCAGCGTCCGCCGTCGGAGAAGGAATCGGGGGTGACGTTTACGACGCCCATCACCAAACAGCGATTCTGCGGCAGTCCGGGCAGTATTCCCATTGCTGATCCTTGGCAGGTCAACCGGTGATCAAGTTCATCGCTTCGGCCCGAGTAGCCGGATCGAGAAGTTGTCCACGAACCGCGCTGGTAATCGTGCGTGCGCCGGCCTTGGACACCCCACGCATCGTCATGCACAAGTGCTCGGCCTCGATCACCACGATCACGCCTTCGGGCCCGAGCACCTCGACCATCGCCTCGGCGATTTGGGTGGTCAGTCGTTCCTGCACCTGCAAGCGGCGCGCATAGACGTCTACTAGGCGAGCCAACTTCGACAAGCCGGTGACGTGGCCGCTTAGCCCGGGGATATAGCCGATGTGCGCGACGCCGAAGAACGGCACCATGTGGTGTTCGCACATGCTCCAGACTTCGATGTCTTTGACAAGCACGAGTTCGCGGTGGCCGACCTCGAACACGGCCGACAAAACCTCGGTTGCGTCTTGGTCGTAGCCGCCAAGCAGTTCACCGTAGGCGCGAGCGACCCGCGCGGGCGTCTGTTGCAGACCGTCGCGGTCGGGGTCCTCGCCGACCGCGGCAAGAAGCTCTCGAACTGCTGCCTCGGCGCGGGCTTGGTCGATAGGCATGCGGGCTCCTCAGTTGCTCGGGGACTCACCTGGCAGTTGCTGATCCGCAGCCGGCACGTCCGGCTCGCTGTCAGGGGCGATCACGGTCGACTCACCGGCGGGTTCAGTCTCGGCCGATGCGCGTGGCGGAGCCTGGATAGGCGGCAAATGAGATGGGACCCGGGTGTCTGAACCGGTCCAGGCCGGTCGGATTTCGCGTCGGCGCAACGGTTCGAAGATTGCTGCCACTTGGGCCTTGTCGAGGGTTTCCTTCTCCATCAGTTCACGCACGAGCGCATCCAAAACGTCCCGGTTGTCGACCAGAACGTCGAAGGCCTCTTGATGGGCATAGGCAATCAGGCTCGAGATCTCTTCGTCAATTGTCGACGCGACCGACTCCGAATAGTTGCGAGTATGGCCAAGATCGCGACCGAGGAACGGTTGGCTGTTGTCTTCGCCGAAACGGACTGCCCCGATTCGTTCGCTCATGCCGTACTGGGTGACCATCGCCCGAGCGAGGTTAGTCGCCTTCTCGATGTCGTTGCCGGCACCGGTTGTCGGGTTGTGGAACACCAACTCCTCGGCGGCGCGGCCACCGAGCATGTAGGCGAGTTTGTCGAGCAGTTCAGCGCGCGTCTGGCTGTACTTGTCCTCATCGGGCAGGACCATCGTGTAACCAAGGGCGCGACCGCGCGGCAAGATGGTGATCTTGTGTACGGGGTCGCTTTGCGGCAGCGCTGCCGCCACGAGTGCGTGGCCACCTTCGTGATACGCGGTGACGAGGCGTTCGTGCTCGTTCATCAGGCGGGTGCGCTTTTGCGGCCCGGAAATGACGCGGTCGATGGCCTCGTCAAGCGCGGAGTTATCAATCGTGGTCTCGTTGTTTCGGGCGGCCAGCAGCGCCGCCTCGTTGAGCACGTTCGCCAAGTCGGCGCCGCTGAATCCGGGGGTGCGCCGGGCGACTGCTTCTAGATCGACGCCCTCGGCGAGCGGCTTACCGCGAGCATGAACCTTGAGGATTTGGGTACGGCCGGCCAGGTCGGGGGCTTCGACGCCGATCTGGCGATCGAAGCGGCCGGGCCGCAGCAAGGCAGGGTCGAGCACGTCGGGCCGGTTGGTCGCCGCGATCAGGATCACGCCGCCGCGAACGTCGAAGCCGTCCATCTCGACGAGCAACTGGTTTAGGGTCTGTTCGCGTTCGTCGTGCCCGCCGCCCATGCCGGTGCCGCGGTGGCGACCGACTGCGTCGATCTCGTCGATGAACACGATCGCGGGGGCGTTCTCTTTGGCCTGTTCGAACAGGTCGCGGACTCGGCTGGCGCCGACACCGACGAACATTTCAACGAAGTCAGAACCGGAGATTGAATAGAACGGGACTCCCGCCTCGCCGGCGACTGCGCGCGCGAGCAGGGTCTTGCCGGTGCCCGGAGGACCGTAGAGCAGCACGCCCTTGGGGATCTTCGCGCCGACCGCCTGGAACTTGGCTGGCTCCTGCAAGAACTCCTTGATTTCGCCGAGCTCTTCGATCGCCTCGTCACAACCAGCCACATCGGCAAACGTCGTTTGCGGAGTGTCCTTGTTCATCAGCTTGGCCTTGGACTTGGCGAACTGCATAACTCGGCCGCCGCCGCCCTGCATCGAGTTCATCAGCCACAGGAAAATCAGGATGAAGATGACGAACGGCAACAGGCTGAACAGCATCGACAGCAGGGTGTTCTGCTTTGGCACCTTGACGTTGTAGGAGTCCATCTTGCCGTCGTCGACGAGTTTTTGGGCCTGCGTGACCAAGGTGTTGCTCTGATCGCCCAACCACGTCGCCTTGACCTTGGTTTTGCCGTCGGTCAGCGTCGCCTTGATCTCCTGCTCACCTTCAGTGAAGGTGGCCTTCTTGATCTTGGCGTCGTTGAAGTAACTGACCATCGTGGCGGTCTTGACTTCTTTGTAGCCGTCGGCGTTGCCCGAGAAGACGAGCACGCCGATGACCACTGCTGAGATCAGCAGGATCCAAAGCCAAGGCGATTTGAAGATGTTCTTGAAGTTCATGCAGGGGTGTTCCGTCCGGTCCGCTCAGGAATACATGTGTGGTGACAGTGTGCCGATACTGCGCAAATTTCGGTAGGACTCGTTGAAATCCAGGCCGTAGCCGACCACGAAAGCATTAGGAATATCGAAGCCAACGTACTTGACTTCGACCGGCATTTCGAGCGCTTCTGGCTTACGCAACAAGGTGGCAATCTCAACTGTTGCTGGACCGCGCGAGCGCAGGTTCGCCACCAGCCACGAAAGAGTCAGGCCGGTGTCGATGATGTCTTCGACGACCAGGACGTGGCGACCGTTCAAGTCGGTGTCCAAGTCTTTGAGGATCCGCACGACACCGGAAGATTTGGTTCCCGCATAGGACGAGATCGCCATCCAGTCGATCTCGACGTGGCGGTTGAGTGAGCGCGACAGGTCGGCCATCACCATGACCGCGCCTTTGAGGACCCCGACCAAGAGCAGGTCTCGCCCCTCATAATCGGCCTCGATTTGGCGGGCCATTTCGGCCAATCGGGTCTGGATTTGCTCCTCGGTGAAGAGCGGCTGGGTCAGGTCAAGATCGGCTTCAACATGCTCAGTGTCCACTGGGTCAGCGTGCCACATTCGAGGCCGCGAAATGTAGTCGGTTGCCCCAAGCGACTGACGTTTGGCCTGCGCCACGCCGCGTTTTGGTGACGAAACGTCAATCGGAGCGCGAACTTGGGCTCTCGTGGAAGTGGACGGCGTGGGCTTCGCGCACCGCGGTGACGTGACCCGGCAGTTCGATCTGGGTGCCGCCACGTGCGGCGAGCAAGCTGTCTAGGGCCAGCGTGTGGCCGTGGCTGAGTTCACCCGCATTCGCGCCAGCAGCGATCGCGAGTCTGCGCCAGACCCGCAACCGGATCGGCTGCTCGACCTCGGCGAAACTCACCACGTCGTCGATGCCGCCGGCGCCGGCCAACGTCGCCAGAGCGATTCGGTCGAGCAGGTCAGCGTCGAGGCGAACGAGGTCGGCCGTGCGGGCCAGCGCTTCGGCGACCCCGCCGCCGAGTACGTCCTCGAGCATGGGCAACAGCTCGCGCCGCACCCGCACTCGCCGATACGCGGGGTCGTCGTTGTGGGGATCGCTCCACCAGTCGAGGTCGTGCCAGCGACAAATGTGTTCGGTCTCGGCTCGACGCAGACTCAAGAACGGCCGGTGTAGTCGCCCGCTGATTGGCCGCATCCCGTCGATCGCGCGCGGCCCAGAACCTCGACCGAGCCCCAACAGGACCGTCTCGGCCTGGTCGTCGAGGGTGTGGGCCAGCAGAATCGCAGAGTCCCCCGCCTCCTCGTGCAAGGCCCGATACCGCGCCGCCCGGGCAGCGTCCTCGGGGCCGGTCCCAAGATCTTCGACCGAAACTTGGCGAACAACCGCTGGCAGGCCGAGCGCCGCGCATTGTTCGGCGGCCCTGGCGGCCACCTCGGCAGAGCCTGCTTGAAGGCCGTGATCGACGACAACCGCGCGAGCATCCGCGCCGCGACGGCGCACGAAGAAGCCAACTGCCGCGGCTAAGGCCAGCGAATCGGCGCCGCCAGAAACCGCCACCACGACCGGAGTAGAAAGGTGCGGTTCGACCAGGTTCCTGGCCTTGGCGACAACCGGGTCGAGACGAACCACAGACTCAACCGTGAACGCGAGTGACCCAAGACTTCGGGTCGAGAATTTCGTCACGGCTCGGCAGGTTTGCCGGTCCGGCCCAAACCGCGTCGAAGCCTTCCTTGCCGACCTGATCGGTCACCGCACGCACAAAAGTCGCTCCGTCGCTGTATTGGCGCATCTTCGCCTCGAAGCCCAAAAGTCGACGCAGCGCCTTCGAAAGCGGTGATCCGCCGCCGCGACGCTTGGTGAACTTGCGGCGGATCTCGGCCACAGTCGGCACCACCTCTGGACCAATGTCGTCCATCACCACGTCGGCGTGCCCTTCAAGCAGCGACATGATCCCGGTCAACTGCGCCACGACTTCTCGCTGTTGCTCGTTCTGGAACAGGTCTGCCAGCGACTTGTCTGAATCGCCGCGCACGATCCGAACGAGTTCGGGCAGCGCCTCGGACATCATTTCGGTGACGGCGCCGCCGCCGATATCGGTGGCATCAGTCAAGGTGGCGATCTGCGACAGCATGTGCTCGCGCATCCACGGGACCGCCGTGAACTGTGCCCGGTGGGTCTCCTCGTGCAGGCAAACCCAGCGGCGAAAATCAGTCGGATCGACTTCTAGTTCACGTTCGACGTGGACGATGTTCGGCGCGACCAGCAGCAGCCGCCCGGGGCCGGATTCGCCCTCGCTGAACGGGTCGAACTGACCGAGCACCTTGCCGCCGAGGAAGGCCACGATCGCGCCCATCTCGACCCCGGTCATTCGGCGGCCGACGGATCGCGAAATGCCCGTAGGCAACTTGCCTTCGGCAGCGATTTTGGCGTCGATCGGCGCCACCAGGAATTTGAACGAGTCTAGGTTCGCGTCGGCCCACCTGGCCCGATCCACCACCAGCACTGGCGTCCGGTGAGCAGGCGTCAGTCCGGTGAACTCACGCACCGGCCCTTCGGCCACGAGTGAGGCCTCGCGCAGGTCGGCCACCACGTCGGCGACCTCGGCACTGCTCAGGTCGGGGCCCGGCCCCATCAGGCGGCGCGCGGTCGATTGTGCGACGTTCCAGTCGATCATGGCGTCCAACCTACGACCCCCAGCCTTGCCTCGGGCCAACCGACTGGACGCGAACGACCGGTTCGCCGGCTGCGTTTGAAGCAGCCAAGTCGACCTCGGCACTGATGCCCCAATCGCGATCGCCGTTCGGGTCCTCAAAAATCTGGCGCACCAGCCAGTGCTCGTCGGTGCGCTCCTCGACCATAAAGAGCGCCGGTCCGCGTGCGGCCGGGCCGGTACCAAGTTCGTCGTATTCGTCGCGGTACTCGCTGATGACTTCGTGCCACTTGACTGCGTCCCAGCCTTGATCGCCATCAAGTTCGCCAAGTTCGCTCCAGCGGCCAAACGCAGCCAACTCCACTCGTCGGAACATCGCGTTGCGCACCAGGACACCGAAGGCTCGAGCGTTCGCGGTGAGTGGGCGAGGCGAATCGGAGCCGACTGCCTGCGGCCGGACGTCGGCCGGGTCGTCACCTGGTTTGATCAACGCTTCCCACTCGTCGAGCAGACTCGAATCGGTTTGGCGAACCAGTTCGCCCAGCCACTCGGTCAAGTCGGTGAGTTCCTCGGTCCGAATCGACGTGGGCACGGTGCGAACCAGCGTCTTGTAGACGTCCGAGAGGTAGCGCAGCACCAAACCTTCGGACCGCGCCAACCGGTAATCGGCCACCAGTTCCGAAAACGTCATCGCCCGCTCCCACATCTCGCGGACCACCGATTTGGGTCGCAGCTCGTGATCGGCGACCCACGGGTGGCCGCCGCGATAGAGCTCATAAGCCGCGGTGAGCAGTTCTTCGAGCGGCTTGGGGTGCTCGACCTCTTCGAGCAACTCCATCCGGTCGTCGTATTCAATCCCATCCATTTTCATTTCGGCGACCGCTTCGCCGCGGGCGCGGAAACGTTGTGCACTGATGATTGGTCGAGGGTCGTCCAGTGTCGACTCGACCACCGAAACCACGTCGAGGGCGTAACTGGGTGATTCACGATCCAGCAGGTCGAACGCTGCAACCGCGAACGGCGATAGCGGCTGGTTCAGGGCGAAGTTTGCTTGCAGGTCGACGGTAAGCCGCAGTGTGCGCCCCTGCTCATCTGGCGGGTCTAGGCGTTCAACCACCTCGCCGGCCAGCAGCGCCTCGATGATGTGGTCGACCTGGGTTAGCAGCCGTTCCTGCGAGTCGGGCGTCTCACCGCTTTCGCCGATCAAGTACTCCAGCGCGGTCCGCGCATCGCCGGGGCGAGTGATTACGTCGAGCACCATCGCGTGGCTTACCCGCAGCCGAGAAACCAACGCTTCAGGCGTGCCGGAAACTAGCCGATCGAACGTAGCTTCGGTCCACGAAACGAAACCCTCCGGCGGCTTCTTTCGTTGCACGCGTTTGAGTTTCTTCGGGTCGTCGCCGGCTTTGCGGACTAGCCGAGCGTTCTCGATTTCGTGTTCGGGCGCCTCGACCACGACGTGGCCGATGGTGTCGAACCCGGCCCGACCGGCCCGGCCGGCGATCTGCTGAAACTCGCGCACCTGCAGGTGCCGCTGTCGGGTGCCGTCGTATTTGCTCAGCCCGCTGAAAACGACGGTCCGGATCGGCACGTTGATGCCAACGCCGAGCGTGTCGGTACCGCAAATCACTTTCAACAGGCCCTGCTGGGTGAGGGTTTCGACGAGTCGGCGATAGCGCGGCAACATGCCCGCGTGGTGGACGCCGATCCCCATCCGGATCAGCCGCGACAGAGTCTTGCCGAAAGCCGAGGAGAAGCGGAAGTCGCCCAAGGCGGCGGCGATCTCGTCACGCTCTTGGCGAGTGGCGACCTTCGCGCTGGCTAGGGCTTGGGCGCGTTCGAGCGCGGCGGCCTGGGAGAAATGCACGACGTAGACCGGCGTCTGGTTCGTCGCCACGAGTTCTTCGAGGGTCTCGTGAACCGGCGAGGTCACATATTCGCTCACCAACGGAACCGGCCGGTCGGCCGAAGTGACGGCAACGGTTTCGCGGCCGGTGCGCCGCGCCAGGTCGGCTTGAAGTTTGGTGGTGTCGCCAAGAGTCGCTGACATCAGCAGGAACTGCGCCTTAGGCAATTCGATCAGCGGCACCTGCCAGGCCCAACCACGATCGGGATCAGCGTAGAAGTGGAACTCGTCCATCACGACCAGACCAATATCGGCGGCTGCGCCTTCGCGCAGCGCCATGTTGGCCAAAATTTCGGCGGTCGCGGCGATGATCGGCGCGTCCGCGTTTACCGCCGCGTCGCCGGTGACCATGCCGACGTTGTCGGCGCCAAATAGTTCACAAAGGTCGAAGAACTTTTCGCTCACGAGCGCCTTGATCGGCGCGGTGTAGACACTGCAGTCCCCACGCGCCAAGGCCGCTGCCATCGCGGCGGTGGCCACTAGGCTCTTGCCCGAGCCCGTAGGAGTTGCCAGCACCACGTTTGAGCCCGAAACGCATTCGAGAATCGCTTCGTCTTGGGCCGGGTAGAGCGCCAGGCCGCGGCCCTTGACCCACTCCATGATCGCCTCGTGAGCAGCGTCCTCGTCCGCTGAAGGTTCGGCGGGCAGCAGATCAATCAGCGACTGGGTCACCTGAGCAGCCTAGACGGCCGACTCAGTTCGTGACGCGACATGCGCAACCCACCAGGTCGGCAGCGACCCGATCGATTGCCGCTTGAGTCTGTAGCGGGTTCAGCCCTTCGGTCTTGTCGGCGAGGATCGCGAAGGCGATTGGTCGACCACCTGGCAAGGTCGCGATCCCGGTCAACGCGTGCACGCCGGTGAGCGTTCCAGTCTTGGCGTGCACCAAGCCGCGAGCCGAAGTCGCCTGGCCGAAACGGTTCTCCATCGTGCCGTTGAAACCGCCAACTGGCAACGCGCTGATCAGCGGCGAAGTCGCCGCCGCGTTTTGGGCCGAAACAAGAGCCTCGGCCAAGGTCCGCGGGTCAATTCGGTTTTTTCGTGAAAGTCCGCTGCCGTCATGCAGTTCGAGACCTGAGGTTGACACCCCAGCTGACTTCAACGCGAGCTTGACCGTCTCGGTTCCGCTCTCGAACGAGCCCGGTTTGCCGGCACCGATCGCGGCCTGGCGCAGCATCACTTCGGCGACCTCGTTGTCCGAATCAACCAACATGCGGTCGAGGATTCTGGTGACCGGTGCGCTCTTGACCCGAGCAATGACCTCTGCCGATTCGGCCGCCTCGGCCGGCACTGGCGCCCCGGTGACTTTGACGCCGGCGGCCCGAAGTTCGACGGCGAAGGCGGCCGCTGCGGCTGCTGCTGGGTCGCTGGACCGACCTAGCCCGACCCGGCCTCGATCAATCCAGAGCGGCGACACCGGCGCGACGATCTGTGAACTGACATAGGTCGATTCCCAGCCGCTGCTGACCGCAGGTCCGGTAAAAAACGAAACGTCGTAGCCCAGCGTCACCGGCGAGTCACCAAGTTTGGCTGCCGCCAACTTAGCCAGTCTGGCGAGGCTGGCTTTTTTGACCGTCGTGGCTTTGACTTGCTTTGCCGTGAGATAAGGATCGCCGCCGCCAACGAGCACGACCTGATTGCCTTGCAACACCGCAGTCGTGGCGAACTGAGTTTCCGGGCCGAGTTCGGCAAGGGCGGCGAAGGCGGTGAGGACTTTGGTGGTCGAGGCCGGCGTGAGCGCGCCAGACCCACTTTGTGCCAGCTTTTTTCCGTCACGGGCGTCAAGGGCCACGAAACCAACCCGCGGGCCGAGAGCGGCCGAATCCAGCGAGTCGGCCACGGCTGCTTGTACCGCCTTGGCATCGATTGGTTCGGCCGATTCAGCTATCGGACGGTCGGCCGCGACAGTCAACTCGACGATGCCTTCTGGCGCAGTTACGAACTCGGCCGGACAGGGCCCGTCACACAAAACTGAATTGAGGTCACCTCGTACGTACAACAGCGCGACCGCGGCCAGAGTGACCAACACCAAGGTCGGCAACACCCACGGCATGTGAGATTTGTCGCCCCTGCGGCTATGTCCTAGTGTCACGTGGGCCAGAATAGACAGAACCAAAACCAGTACAGCCGGAGGAACCGTGTTTTTCGACGTCACCGTGGAGATCCCCAAGGGCGAGCGCAACAAGTATGAGCTCGACCATAAGACCCACCGCATTCGCCTGGACCGCACACTGTTCACTTCGATGCAGTACCCGGCCGACTACGGCTTCATCGACAACACCCTGGGCAATGACGGCGATCCGCTTGACGCGCTAGTCATCTTGCCGTTCCCGACGTTCCCAGGTTGCGTGATCGAGTGCCGCGCGATCGGCATGTTCCGGATGACTGATGAGGCCGGCGGCGACGACAAGATCCTGTGCGTTCCGGCGCAGGATCCTCGCCACGAGCACACCCAAGACGTGGGTGACGTCTCCGATTTCGACTTGAGCGAGATTCAACACTTCTTTGAGTCCTACAAGGACCTCGAACCGGGCAAGTCGGTCGAAGAGGGTTCCGACTGGGTCGGTCGCGCTGAGGCTGAAGCCGAAATTGCAGCCAGCATTCAGCGGTTCAAGGACAACGGCGGCTACTGAGCCACCGCTGGTTCGGCCACATTTCGACGTGGCCGAACCAGGTTCACCAAAACCTGGCTGAACACGTTCATTTCGATCTTCGGGTCCAATGAGTTCATGCCCGCGAGTCCGGCACCCAGTGCCAACAGCGCGGTTGCAACCTGATCGACCGGAATAGTCGTTTCTAGACCGGCTTCGTCAACGGTCGAGGAGATCAACTGCGAAATTAGTCGGCGAATCTCGCGGTGCCGCTTTACCAATTCGGTCGCGACCCACGGGTTGTGCCGCGCCACGGTCGCAAACTCGACTTCAAGAGTCGTCCATTGCGGATCGCCCATGCCTAAGCGAGCCCATTCGACGAACGATTCGACCCGGGTCTCGATTGACTTGTCATTGGTGAAAACTTCAAGGACCAGTCGCATTTTTTCGGCGTGAATAGCGTCTAGGACGGCCATGCAAAGTTCCTCTTTGCCGCCAAAATTCGAATAGACCGCGCCTTTGGAGAAGCCTGCTTCGACCGCGACCTTGTCCAACGATGTCGCCGCGTAGCCGTCTTGGAGGAACATCGTTCGTGCGACTTCGATGAGGCTGTCGCGCGTTTGCAACTGACGTTCGGCTCGGGTTGCTCTGAGCTGTGACACGGTGAATTTTCCTTTCGCGATCCGCACTCGCATACCGATGGTATCTGAAATCTGACAAGTGGCGTAGCGAATCGCAACTCGAACACTTGGCGCGCACGCAAGTAAGCGACAATGGCGCAGTGATCAAACCGCCTTCTGTTCAAGCCCACGCAGACGCCGCTGACCGATTGGCCGCCCTAGCAATACCCGGCGGCGCGCTAGGTCAACTTGGTCAAACGGCCCTGTGGTGGGCGTCGGTTCGCGGCGATGCCAACGCCGCACCGCCGAGTCGAGTGCGCGCAGTCGTGTTTGCCGGCGACCACGGGGTGGCCGCGCACGGAGTTTCGGCCTACCCGGCCGAAGTTACCGCCGCGATGGTGAGCGCATTCGTCAAACAAGTCGCCGGAGTTTCGGTGCTGGCCCGCCAGCATGACGTCCATGTTCGAGCGCTCGACTTGGGCGTCAACGCGGACTTGAGCGACTTCGGCCCGAGCGTTACGGCGTTCAAGGTGCGCTCCGGCACTGAACCGATCCACCTAGCTGACGCGATGACTGCCGAGCAGACGCAGCAGTCGCTCACCGCTGGCGCGACTATCGCTAACGAGGAACTGTCCGCCGGCGCCGACCTGCTGATCGCCGGGGACATGGGCATCGGCGACACCACGATTGCGGCCGCACTAATTGCCGCCTGCCTCGGCTTGGCGGCCGACGAAGTAACCGGTCGCGGCACCGGAATCGACGACTCAACCCTGGCAACCAAAACTGAGGTGATCGCGACCGCGCTGACTCGCACAAAACCCCGCCACGGCGACCCGGTAGAACTGCTCACTGCACTTGGCAGCCCCGACATTGCCGCCCAAGTCGGCTACCTCACAACGGCGGCCGAGGCCGGTTGTCCGGTGCTGCTCGACGGGGTCGTCTCCGTGGCGGCGGCGTTGGTCGCCGAACGCCTTCGCCCCGGGACCGTGAACTGGTTGTGGGCCGGTCACCGCTCAACTGAGCCGGCGCAAAGTTTGGCCCTAGCCGACCTCGGCCTGATCCCGCTGCTCGATCTTGGGATGCGACTGGGCGAAGGATCGGGGGCGGTGGCTGCGGTCCCGCTCGTGCGATCTGCTGCCCTGCTGTTGACCCAGATCGCCCGCTTGGACGAAATCTTGTGACGACAGTTTCGCAGAACGTCGTACGCGACGGCATCCGACTTTCGGTCGGGACGTTCACCGCGATAGCGATCAAAGCGCCGCAGCGAGTTGACCGCGACACGGCGCGAATCGCGTTGCTGATCGCGCCTATCGCAGTCTTGCCGATCGGCGTGCTGGTTGGCGTCGTCGCGTGGCTGGGCCACCTCGCCGCACTACCCAATATCGTTACCGGCGCGCTAGCAGTTGCCGCCGGCGCGCTCGGTAACCGCGCCTTTCACCTCGACGGCCTGGCCGACACCGTCGATGCGCTTAGTGCCTCCTACGACCGTGACCGTGCCCTGGCGATCGCTCGAACCGGAGACGTTGGTCCGGCCGGCGCCACCGCCTTAGTGCTGACCTTGCTGGTCCAGGCCGGCAGCGTTGGCGCGCTCGCGGCCACCACGTGGGGACCGGCACTAGTCGCGCTGTGCTGGTGCGCGGCTCGAGCCGCAGCCAGCGTTGGCCTTCGTCGCGGCGTACGTCCGGCCAGAGACGACGGACTGGGCCGCACGTTCGCCGAGTCAGTTCCGGTCGCCGCTGCGCTCGCCCAATGGTTACTGATCGCCGGCGCCTTTACCGCAGTTTTGTCGCTGCTGGGTTCGAACGTTTTCGCCGGGCCCGCGGTTGTCGCGGTCACCGCATTGGCGGTTCTGCTGCTAATTGGTCACGTCACCAACCGCCTCGGCGGAATCATCGGCGATGCCGTAGGCGCATGCGTCGAGGTGGCGTTCGCGGCCCTACTGGTGCTTTCCGTCGCGGCACTCTGACTTTGGCCCTGCAGCCCGACTTAGAGGCTAATCGCCCGCCCGGCGACCACTAACAGCACCTCGTCGCAGTCGAGCGCGAACCGCTGATTGACCTTGCCCAGCAGGTCCCGAAACAGCCGACCCGACCGGTACTCGGGAACGATCGACCAGCCAACCTCGTTGGTGACCACTACGACGTCTTCACGATGTTGGTTCATCGCCAACACCGCGTGCTCGACGCGAGTCCAAAACTCTGGCTCCCAGTCGTCAAGAGTTTTGTCCCAGCCGTCGAGTTCACCAATCATCGCGGTGACCCAAGTACCTAGGCAATCGATCAGCAAGGTGCCTTCGGCAGCCAAAATGGCATTGCCAAGATCGGCCGACTCCACTGTTGCCCAGTGCTCTGGTCGGCGTTCCTGATGAGCCGAAACTCGCGCCGACCACTCGGGATCGAGTTCGTCGTCACCGGTGGGACCGGGCGCAATATAAGTGACCATTTCGGCCGCCACGACGAGCGACTCGGCCAAAAACGACTTGCCCGAACGCACTCCGCCAGTGATGAGAGTTTTCACAAGGCAACCCTATGACCGCCGAACGAGTTTGGCCGTTTTTCAGCAGCTCATTTCCGGCGGCGGAAAATTACGATTGCCGCTGCACCGAGGATCGCGGCCAACGCGATCAGCACGATCACCGAACCCGATACCGCAACCCCGGTCGAATCAACTTCAACCTCAACTACCTGCTTACCGTCGTGGTCGCTGTCAGCTACGACTGCGTCTGCACGGGTCTGCGCGTTTGCCTCGGCCTTCACCGGAACGTCTTGACCATCCGCCATGAGGTGGTAGACCAAGGCCACAAAGTCACCCTCAGCGAGTTTGTATTCGCCCATGCCGGTCGAGGCATAACCCCACGGCTTTCCTTCCTTGGCGACCATGAACGCCCAATAGCCGGCACCGGTCAACTTGTCGGTGCAAAGTTCTTTGTCTTTAGTTGGCTGGCCGTCGATCCGGCAGACCATCGGCATCGTGCCCGTGGTCTGGACGACGTCCGTCCCAGTGCTTTCAAGGCCCTCCAGCGCGGTTTTCCCTGCAGCGTGCTGCGCGCAGACGATCTTGTCTTTGCCACCGAGTGAACCAAACTCCAGCACCACGGGGACGTCCTCTGCCGATTCGCAGGTTTCGTGGGCAGAGGCCGCCGCGGGCGCAAGCAGGACCGCGGCCGCAAAGATAAACAGGCCGACGAGTCGAATGAGCAGGTTTTTCATCAGGATTCCTTCGGTAGATACCGCGCCCGCCGGGCGGCGCGACGCAAGGTGGCCAGGACGGCCGGTCCGAGAAAGACGATCAACAGCGTATTGGTAATGGCGCGGCCAGTGTCCCAGCCCCAGGTTGAGGTCAGCAGCGTGAACACGACGAACCGGTGCAGATTCTCCAGGACTGGATCTCCCGGAACCATCGCCAGGGAGTCGGTGGCGCCGGGGATCGCGATGCCGAGGGTGAACGGCCACGAAGACAGATTCATCAAGAAACCGAACGCGTACGAGGCGAAGATCGCGTATACAACCAACATCGTGATTTCCAATTTTGGGCTTACGCGACGTGGCAGCAGTCCGGCTCCCATGCCGACCCAGGCCGCACACAACATCTGGAACGGCAGCCACGGACCAACGCCTGAAGTCAGCAGCGCGGAAGCAAAAAGGCTCGTGCAACCGAGCACAAAACCGAACCCGGCCCCAAAAACGCGACCGCCGAGGATGAGCAGAAAGAAGACCAGTTCAATCCCCGCGACACCGGCACCCAGAGGCCGAACCGCCGCGTTGATCGCGCTGAGCACGCCGAGCATGGCGAGCGCCTTGGAATCTAGGCCGCCTTCGGAAAGCTCGGCGACGACGACCAGCACCACCACTGGCATGAGCGCCATGAAAATGAACGGTTGATCCACTCGGGTCTGCCCCGGCGTTGGGGTCACGATGAGCGGCCAGCAGAGCATGACCAGCCCGGCCAGCGACGCCGCAGCCAACACTGCCGCCGAACGAAACGTCAGTGGGACGGCCGTCGATCGCTCTGTTTTCTTCACTGGGCGCCACCGCGGCGCAGCGCGTCTCCAACTTGAGCAACCGTCAGCCACTTGCTACCGAGCACCTTTGAAACCTGAGGCGCGAACGCTGGCGACTCGGCCAATACTGCTTGGGCCCGGCCGGACGAAACTACCTCGCCTTCGGCCATCACCATTATTGAGTCGGCGACGCTGGCCACAAACTCGACATCGTGACTGGAAATGATTACGCCGTGTCCGGTCGCGGCCAGTTCACCCAAGATCTCGGCCAAGGCGACTTTGCCCGGATAGTCCAGGCCGCGAGTTGGCTCGTCTAGGGCCACTACGTGCGGCTCGGCACTCAACACCACCGCCAGCACCAGGGCCAACTTCTGCCCCTCGGACAGGTCGCGTGGGTGCCGGTCGCCGTCTATGCCCGGTGCGAGACGATCCAAGATTTTGCGGCAGGTGCCGGCCTCGGCGCCGGCCTGACTGTCGGCGGCGGCGCATTCACGATCAACTGTCTCGAGGTATAGCAGGTCTGCTGCCGTTTGCGGCACCAATCCCACGAGCATCCGGGCCTCGTTTGGTCGCAGCTTCGCCGGGTCCGCGCCGTCTACGTTCACGGTTCCCGAAGCCCGGTCGCCGGTGCCTTGGATCGCCCACAGGAGCGACGACTTGCCGGAACCGTTTCGACCCATCAAGGCCAGAATCTCGCCCTTGCCGACGGTCAGGTCGACGTCTTTGACGGCGACGAACTGGCCGTAGTGCACGTTGATTTTCTTGGCGGCAAGTGCCGGCGGGTAAGTCTTCTCGCTGACAGCTGGCGGATTTTCAAGGATGAAGTTTTTGGCCTTGCGTCGCGCCTCGCGCACGCTCAACGGCAGCGGCGACCAGCCCGCTAGTTTGCCCAACTGGATCAGCGGTGGCGCAACCGGCGAAGTCGCAATCAGTTCGGCCGGGTCACCACTTCGCACCCGATGTTCTTCCACGATTACGAGGCGATCAGCGAACGGAACGACACGTTCCATCCGGTGCTCAGCCAGCACGACAGTCAGCGCCAAGTCGTCGACCAAGCGAGCGATCGTGGCTAGTACATCCTCGGCTGCCGTGGGGTCGAGCGCCGAAGTCGGTTCATCGAGCACGAGCACTCGAGGATGCATGGTCAGCACCGCACCGATCGCCACCCGCTGTTGCTGGCCGCCAGACAGCGACCGGATCGCCCGGTTGCGTAAGTGAGCGATGCCCAGCAGATCGAGTGTTTCCTCGACGCGGCGGCGCATCGTCTGCGGCTCCAAGCCCAACTGCTCCATGCCGTAGGCAAGTTCTTCTTCAACGACGTCCGCGACGAACCCCGAAAGTGGATCTTGGGCGACGTAGCCAACGAGATGGACGAGTTCGCGAGGTGGCCGACCAATAATCGACTCGCCGTCGAGCAATACGTCGCCAGCCAAGGTCCCGCCAGTGAAATGTGGCACCAACCCGTTGAACAGTCCCAACAAAGTCGACTTGCCTGAACCGGTGCGACCGGCGACGAGCGCAAGTTCGCCCTCGTCAAGTTGCAGGTTCACGTCGGCCAGCGTCGGCTCGGCTTCTCCGTCGTACCAGAACGTGATCTCGTCAAGCTTGATCATTGGCCTCACCGTTCCTTGGATCGTGAGCGAGTGGGGCTTGCGGGGCAACAAACACTGGCAGCACACCAATTGCCGCGATCAGCAGTGACGCCATGCTAACTGGCGGCAGACCTGGCACGTCGGGGAAGAACACCTGAATCTGCTGCCCGGACATGACTTTGAACCCGATGGCTACGGCGATGCCCGAGGCCGCCGTCAGGTACTCGGCCAACTGCCAACGACCCTGCCGATAGCGGGTTCGTTGGACTCGCTTCCCGGCCGACCGCAATGCGAGCACGGCGAGAACTATCCCGCCAGCGAGCATCGGCCAGGCCAAAACTCGCGGCGCGGTGCCGTCAAGGTAGCCGTAGGATCCGACGCTGAGCGCGAACAGGCCAAGCAGCATCAACGAACCGGTGATGAACCTCGACCCCCGCGAAGCGTCGCCGGACCGGCCGTAGCCGCGTGCATCCATGCTGGCCGCCAAGGTCATCGACCGGTCCAGTGCGTCCTCGAGCACCGGGATGACTATTCGATGCATCGCCCCGGTGCCTTTGCTGGCGTCCCCACGAAGTCTGCGAGCCCGGTTCACCCGCCGAACGCTTTCGGCCAATTGCGGAAAAACCGAGACCGCGACAACCAAGGCCGCCCCCACCTCATAGAGCGCTGGAGGCGCGGCGGCCAGGAGTCGTTTGGGGTTGGCCAAGGAGTTTGCCGCACCAACGCAGATGATCAGCGCGGCTAGCCGAAGGCCGTCGTAGAGGCCCAGCAGCACCTCGTTGACGGTGACATCGCCGAGCAGCTGAATTCCGCGGGCGACTTCGGGTAGCGGGATCTCGGGCAAGTGGAACAAAATCTGGTCGCCGGGCATCGCACCACCGCCGAACAAGACCCGAAACACCACCCGCATGACCACGATCAACAGGCCGAAGTACAGGTAGTACCGAAACGACAATGCCCACGGCGCATCGCCGCGACAAGCCCCAACGACCAGTGCCGCGATCGCGATCAGCAGCAGAATTAGAAACGGGTTGAGGGCAAACGATGCCCCGGCCGCCAGCCCCAGCGCCCACAGCCACCACGCACCCGGATGCATCTCACGACGCATCCGGGTGCGCTTAGCGGGCGTTGACTCGGTTCGAGCCGGGGCTTCGGTGTTCAAATCGTGATTCTATTCAAGCCTTGCGACGGCGAACAATGACGAACGAGGCCGCCCCCAGAACCGCGAATACGGCAAGCACCGCGAGCCAAACACCGGCGCCACTGTTCGATTCGGCAGCAGTTTTGACCGGATCGACAGTCGTTTGGCCGACCGCCGCAGTGGCATCGGTGGACACCGACTCGCTGGCCGAGGGTGACGCTGAGGCAGAAGCTGTCGGAGCCGTGGCCCCAGGAGACGGGCTGGCCCCAGTGCTAGGAGTTGCGGCCGACGCCGAGGGTGTCGCCTTCGGTTTCGGCGTCGGTTTTGTAGTGGGCTTCGCCGTTGGCTTCGGCGCAACTGGCTGCTGCGCGATCGGCTTCATCGAGGGCCACGTCTTCGAGTCGGAGTTCTGGAAGACGAACGCCACCCAACCGCCCTTGGGAACGTCCAGTGAAGTAACTCCCAAACTCGAGTAGACCCACTTTCCGGACTTGCCGTCGGACCAGAACAAGCCCCAGTACGCATCAGCAGGAGAGGCGACTGTGCACGGGTCACTGGCCGGCGCCCCGTCGACTCGGCAAACGAATCCCGGCGACCGACTCGCATAGCTCAGCGAGTGACCGGCCGCGGCAAAGTTCTCGTGCGCTTTGCCGCTGTCGTTCGGGTCGCAGCGGACTCCGTTGCCGACGACGACGGTTACCCCCGTGCCGGCCGCACAGCCCGCCGCAGTTGCCGGGGAGCTGAGCCCGACCACGCTGGCGACGGTCCCCAGCAGGACCGCCACCAGCAGGCGCAGTGATCGCAAAGTCACTTCACTACCGTGAACGTCTTCGCGCCCTTGCGGTTCGCGAACGCGCCCTTGACGGTGATCTTGGCGTTGCCGGTCTTTTTGCCGACCTTGATCGAGGTCTTGAACGTGCCCGACTTGTTGGCCTTGCCGGTCTTGATCTGCTTGCCGCGCAGGTAGACCTTCACCGGCTCGCCAGCGGCCAGACCCTTGATGGTGACCTTCTGGGACTTGCCGCGCTTGACCTTGGCCTTGGCGACCGAAACCTTCACCTTTGCCGCACCGAGGACGGTCGTGCTGACCGAACCGACGCGATTTGCGCGCGCACCAGCCACGACGATCTGGCGAACTGCGGTGCCAGCCGGCGCCGTCAGCGTCACCGAAAGCGGGCCAGTGGCCGGAACCGTACCGGCAACCTGAGCGCCACCGGCGAACTTGGCCGTGAACTTCTCTCCCGCGGTCAAACCGGTTGCGGTCACCTTGACCGTCGACCCGGCTGCGGTGAACTGCTGCTGGCCCGAAAGGGCAACAGTCGAGGCCGGAAGTTGAGCGTTCACGCCAACAACGGCGCCGGTGGTAGCGCGGATCCACTGGTCCCGAGTCGCATCGGTGATGCCACCAGCTAGGCCTGCAGTTAGTGCCGTTGCGTCATAGGCGATCGCGCCAGTTTCCGAAGCCAACGGGCCGGCCTCGGCCACTGCGTCGGTCACCTGGTGCTTCACGAGCCAGCCCGCCGCCGAGCCGGCAGCACCCGTCTTGCCAACCTGGGCAAGGTAGGCCGCAGCCAAACCGGTCGAGTTGCTGTTCGAGACGTCGTTGCCGATGAACGAACCGTCGCTCTGTTGGGCAGCCAGCAACGCGGCGGTTGCCTTCGCGATTTCATCTTCCAGTCCAGTGATTCCGGCGTCCTTGGCCTCGATCAAAGTCCGGGCGGCGACAACCGTCGTGTCGACTTCGATCACCGCAGTGCAGGCAGCCGCGAGGTTCTGCTTGAACGAGCCGTTCTCGCACTGCTTGCTGGCCACGAACTCGACCGATTTGGCCGCTTCGGCACTATCTCCAGCCAGCAATGCGCGAGTGGCGAAAGTCTGACCGAAAAGTCCGTAGGTGTTTGTTGATTCACCGGTCGTGTCATCGGTCTCCTGCTCGATCTTGGTGATCAAGTTGGTCCCGTTGACGTTTGCCGGGTCACCGCCGTTTGCCTTTACCGCGAGCGCGAGCTTTCCGGCTGCACCTGGGTAGAACGTCTCAATGCCGCCCCAATTCGAAGCAATGTAGTTGTCGGCATTGGCTTTTACGGCGTTGACGATCTTCGTCTGGGTGGCGCCGCGAACGCCAAGGTCGTTCAGAACGAAGAACACGTCCAGCGACAGGCCGTAGTCGTCGAAGCCACCGTAGTTCGGGTTGTGAATCAACCCTTCGGTGTTCAACTGATCTTCGAGCCAGCGAGAGGCCGAGTAGGCGTAGGAGTTGGTGGCAGCGTTCGCGGCGGGTGCGATGATCGCGGCCGTTGATAGGGCAACAGCACTGCCGGCCAAGACGGCCAGGGCGCGTTGACGCAAGGGTGACTTCATGGTGTTCCTTCCCGCTGCAAGGCGGGAGGGGCCGAAGCGCCACCCGCTGTATTCCTCGACAGCGTGCGATGGGTTCCCAACAGGCAGGTGCTCCGGCTTAGTCGACGAATCGGCATTACGGTTGCGGGTCAGCGCCGGATTCACACCGGCTTCCCCTGACTCTGCGGGATTTAGTTATTTGACGAGCAAAATTCTAACAGCGGTGGTTCAGGTCAGTTTCGGCAAGTAGCGTGAGCACATGAGCCTGGGCGACGAACTTCGACAAGCAATCGACGGCAAATGGGGCCACGTCCGCGAACAGGGCCGAACCGAACTCGCGAAACTTGATCTGGCCTACGACCACTCACTGAGCATGAGCCAGGCCCGGGAACGAGTCCTAGGACAACTGAAACAACTCGTACCAACTGGTATCCCCGCGGCGGGATTCCGCACCGAGAACGGCGGCACCGGCGACCCCGGCATGGCGGTCACCGGCATCGAGATGCTCGCCCAGTTCGACCTGACGTTGATGGTCAAGGCCGGGGTGCAGTGGGGGTTGTTTGGCGGCGCGATCGAGAACCTCGGCACCGCCGACCACCACCAGGCATATATTCGTCCGCTCATCAACCTCGATTTGCTCGGCTGTTTCGCGATGACCGAGACCGGGCACGGCAGCGACGTCCAAAGCCTAGAAACTACCGCGACCTACGACCCGACTAGCGGCGAGTTCGTGATCGACTCACCGACGCCGTCAGCACGCAAGGACTACATCGGCGGCGCGGCCGAAAACGCCCAAATTGGGGCCGTCTTTGCTCGGTTGATCACCGCCGGAACCGATCATGGGGTGCACTGTTTTGTGGTGCCGCTTCGCGATGAGAACGGCAACGACCTGCCGGGGGTGACCACGAGCGACTGCGGCTACAAGGGTGGACTTGGTGGCGTGGACAACGGCCGGATCATGTTCGACCACGTCCGCGTGCCGCGCGCTAACCTACTGAACCGCTACGGCGCCGTCGCCGAAGACGGCACCTACTCCTCGCCGATCGAAAACCCGAACGCGCGGTTCTTCACCATGATCGGCACGCTGATCCGTGGCCGAGTCAGCGTCGGCGGTTCGGCCCGCTCGGCCGCCGAGGTTGCGGTCAGCATCGCCACTCGTTACGGCCTGGGTCGCCGCCAGTTCGAGGGGGTTCCCGGAACCGAGACGGTGCTACTGGATTACCGCATTCACCAGCGCCGGCTTCTGCCACTACTGGCCGAAAGCTACGCCTACCGGTGTGCACAAAACCAGTTGGTGGCCCGGATGGACCGGCTGCAGACCTCGACGAATCCCGACCCCCACGAAGTGCGCGAACTTGAAGCCAGGGCCGCCGGACTGAAAGTCATTCAGACCGAGTTCGCCACCCGCGCCATCCAAGAGTGCCGCGAGGCGTGCGGCGGGGCGGGCTACCTAGCCGAGAACCGGCTAACAACGCTAAAGGCCGACAGTGACGTGTTCACCACCTTCGAAGGCGACAACGTCGTCTTGCTGCAACTGGTAGCCAAGGAACTACTGACCTCCTACGCCAAGGAGGTGACCGGGCTAGATCCGGTGCAAATGGTTCGTTTCGCCGCCGGCACGGTCGCCGATACGGTCAAGGAACGCACCGCTGCTTCGCAGTTGATTCAGCGGCTCATCGACGCCAGATCGCGCGATGACGAACACAACTTGCTCGACCGCGGCACCCAGTTGAACCTGTTCGAAGACCGCGAACAGCACGTGATTGAGACGGCCGCTCGGCGGTTGCGAAAAGCCGGCAAGGACAAGGCCAAGGCGTTTGCTGCGTTCAACGCTGCCCAAGATCACGTGGTGAAGATCGGCCGCGTCCACACTGAACGAGTTGTCCTCGAAGCTTTCACCGCCGCGATTGCAAGGTGCGAGGACGAACAGGCCGCCGACGTGCTGCGCGACCTGTGTTCGCTTTATGCACTGACCGCAATCGAGCGCGACAAGGCTTGGTTCATGGAACACAACCGAATTTCAGATGATCGGGCCAAGTCGGTTACCCGAGAAATCAATCAGCTCTTGGTAAAAATCCGGCCGAACGCCTTGGGAGTAGTCGAGGGTCTTGGCGTTCCGGTGGAATCTTTGGGCGCGGCAATGCTCGATTGAACCAGCCCTAGTCTTCCCGGCGAAGTGGCACTAGAAGTTCGTTTATTGCACTCTGCTGATCTTTGGGGAGAGACTGCAGGCCGAAATCCAGTTTGGTAAGCGCCGAAGTCGATTGGTCGAGCACCCGGTTACCCGCTTCGGTCAACGAGGCCAGCACTCGGCGGCGATCCTGCGGATCAATTTGGCGATCAACAAGGCCGTCGGCCACTAGCCGTTCCATCAAGCTAGTCACCGACGTCGGATGCACCATCAGCCGCTCACCAATCTTCGACAACGGCAACGAACCAGCAGAACTGAACGAAAGCAACCGCAGCACCTCGTAGCGGGCAAACGTGATACCGAACGGTTTGACGGCACCGTCGAGTTTGGCCAACAGGATCTGGTGCACCCGCATAATCGAGGTCGCCAACCGCATCGAGGTGGCATCGCCGACGCGCTGCTGCCAAAGCTCCGCAGCACGATCGAGCGGGTCGAAGTCCAATCCGGGCATGGCCCCACCGTACGCAAATCACGATTCTCGAATGCCTAGACCCAAGAAATTGGCGGCCCAACTCCCCCGCAGTCGGGCAAGATTGGCCCATGACCCGGATCGACGATGCCTTCGAGTCGGCCGAGGACGAGTTCGCGCATGAACTTGAATCCGAATACCTCGAACTCACCGACCCGAAAACCCGCAGGCGCGAACGGGTTTGGCAGCTGGTTGACGGCGGCCTGCCGTTCCTAGTCTTCTACGCCGGTTACCAGTGGAGATCGGTGGTAGTTGGCGCTTCGGCCGCCCTCGCAGTAGCCGCAGGGCTCGCCGTGGTTCGGCTGATTCGCGGGGAGCGACTAATCGCCGTCGGCTTCGGCGCGTTCAGCGTCGCACTAAGTTCGACGATCGCCATCGCGTCTGGGCAGGGCCGAGGATTCTTTGTCACTGGGCTTGCGTTCAACACGATCGCCTTAGCAATTACTGCCGGTTCGCTGGTTATCTCCCGGCCAGTGACCGGGCAGATCGGCCAGCGTCTCGGCCGCGAACAGCCGACCTGGCGACAAGATCCAAAGCGATACCGCACCCATCAGAAGATGACCGCTTTTTGGGTGTTGCTTTGGGTCGTGCACTTGGCGGTGTTGATCCCGCTGTTCATGATTTCGGCGGTCGGCACGCTCACCTTGTTGTCGACGTTCGTGCTGAAACCGTCGATCTTGCTTTGGCTGGTGATCACTTTCGCCTGGGGTGAGAGGTCTCGCGCGAGCTTGTGAGGCAGATCACCTAGCGGGGAATCTTCAAAAGCATTTAGCGTAGGCTTACCTAATCAAGTCTACGAAGGGCAGTTCCTTGCGCCTATCTCCCGTTCTCGCCACCGCCGCGTTGATACTCACCCTCTCTGCCTGCGGTAGCGGTGCCAACGATGCGGCTGCCGAACCTCAAGGCAAAACCGAGAGTTTTCCGGTGACCATCTCGCATAAGTACGGCAAGACCACAATTACCGAAAAGCCGGAACGAGTTGCGACCGTTGCGTGGTCAAACGCAGACAACGCACTGGCACTGGGGGTAGTCCCAGTAGGGATGCCGAAGGTCACCTACGGCGACGACGACACCGACGGCATCCACCCATGGGTGAAGGACCAGCTAGACGACCTCGGCGCGAAAACCCCGACGTTGTTCGACGAGACCGATGGCCTTGACTTCGACGCGATCGCCGCGAGCGAACCCGACCTGATCCTGGCGCCCATGTCAGGAATCACTCAAGAGGAGTACGACACCCTCACCAAGATCACCAAGAACGTGATCGCCTTCCCTTCGGGACCTGGCTGGACAACAACTTGGCGCCAAGCGATCGAGATGACCGGCCAAGCAGTCGGAGAATCGGCGGCCGCAACAGAACTAATCAAGGATCTGGAATCACAGATTGAGACTGCAGTTGCCAAGTACCCCCAAATCGAGGGCAAGACCGCGGTGATGAGTTGGATCGATCCGGCCGATCTGTCCAAAATCGGCTACTACACCGCTCAAGACACGCGAGCGGCATTCTTGACCGATCTTGGGTTCGCCAACCCGCCTTCGGTAGCGAAGGCATCAGAGGGGGCCGAATCCTTCTTCATCGAGGTGAGCGCCGAAAACGCTGACGTTCTCGACGACGCCGACGTATTCGTCGGCTACGGCAACGAGGAGGCACTCAAGAAAGTACAAGCCGATCCCCTGATCGGGCAGATGCCGGCAATCAAGCGCGGTTCAGTTGCCCTGTTGGAAGACAACTCACCACTCGCGGCCGCGGTCTCGCCGTCCGCGCTGTCGATCCCTTGGATGCTTGCTGACTACACCGAACTGCTCGGCAACGCCGCCGCCAAGGTGCAGTGACTTCCGCTCAAGCAATAGCCGCCACCGGTGAGGTTGCACGGCATAACCGGCGCCCTCACCGGTGGCTTGCTGCGGCCATCCTGGCTGCGGCCGTCGCTGCCGTCGCCTCGATCGTGTTCGGGTCAAGAGCAATCGAACTCAGCGAAGTTTGGCGAGCCATCACCACTGGCGGCGACGACCTGGCCGCCGCGGCTGTTCGTAGTCGGATACCGCGCACCCTGCTCGCCCTACTTGTCGGCGCAGCCTTGGCGATGTCTGGGGTAATGCTCCAGGGAGTGACCCGAAATCCGCTCGCCGACCCGTTCATTCTCGGGATCAACTCCGGGGCCGCCCTGCTCGTCGTGATCGGCATTGCGTTCTTCTCGATTCAGTCGATGACCAGCTACATCTGGTTCTCACTCACCGGCGCGGGACTGGCCGCAACGTTTGTTTATGTGGTCGGTTCGCTGGGCCAGGGCGGTCCAACTCCACTCAAACTCGCGCTCGCCGGCGCCGCCACCACTGCAGCCCTCGGCTCGGTGACCACCGCAATCTTGTTGCCCCGAATTGAGGTCATGAACGTATACCGGTTTTGGTCGATCGGCGGTGTCGGGCGGGCCGAGAACTCCGACACCCTGATGGTCTTGCCATTTATCGCATTCGGGATCGTGCTGTGCGTCCTGGCCGCCGGGACACTAAATGTGCTGGGCCTTGGCGATGAGGCCGCTGCCGGCCTAGGTATCGACGTGCTGCGGACTAGGCTGATCGCCACTTCAGCTGGGGTGATCCTGGCCGCAGCAGCGACCGCCCTAGCCGGACCGATCGGGTTCATCGGGCTGGTCGTGCCACACCTCGTTCGCCTCGTGGTCGGTTCAGATCATCGCTGGTTGCTGCCAATTTCAGCCTTCGCCGGCGCCGCCCTGCTGACCGTGGCCGACGTCGTCGGTCGGGTGATCGCTCGACCCGGCGAAATCGAAGTCGGCATTATTACCGCGCTCATCGGTGGGCCCGTCTTCATCTGGGTGGTCCTAACCAAAACTGGGGACCAAATATGAGTGCACTAGAACGCCCGAAAACCACCGCCGCTGCAATCGAACGGGTTGCGACGGTCCGAAGACGGGCTACCTTTCGGGCGCGCGTGGTCAACGGCGTGCTGATTGGCGCGCTTCTACTGGCCTTTTCGTTCTCGTTGGCCTTCGGTGAACGAATCTATTCCGCCGCCGAGGTGGGCCGTTTTCTCGCCGGTCAGCCTGTGCCTGGCGCCGCATTCACCATCGGTGAGTTGCGCTTGCCCCGAGCCCTGCTGGCCATCTTGGCTGGGGCGGCGTTCGCGCTTGCGGGAGTGACCTTTCAAACCCTGTTGCGCAACCCGCTGGCCAGCCCCGACATCATCGGGATCACCAATGGCGCGAGCGTGGCTGCGTTATTCATGATCATCGTGGTGGGCGCTTCGGGGCTGGCCGTCTCCGCTGCCGCTGTCGCCGCTGGAATTGGCATCGCATTTGCGATCTACCTGCTGGCCGCACGCGCTGGAGTCGTCGGCACTCGCCTGATCCTGATCGGCATCGGCGTGGCTGCCATGGCAAACAGTGCGACCCTCTATCTGCTGTCGAGCGCGTCGCGTTGGGACCTCCAAGGAGCGATGCGCTGGCTCAGCGGCAGCCTGAACCTCGCCTCTTGGGAGGACGTCGCGGTACTCGCGATCGTTTCGGCAGTGCTTTTCCCAGCAGTCTTGGCGCTCGGCCAAGGCCTTGCCCTGCTTCGACTCGGTGATGACCAAGCAGCTGGACTCGGTGTCAACGTGGAGCGAAGTCGCCGACTGCTGGTCCTAACCACAGTTGCACTGGCCGCCTTCGCCACCGCAGCAACCGGGCCAATCACTTTTGTTGCCTTCATGTCCGGACCAATCGCTGCGCGGCTAATAGGCCCGCGCCAACAGGTGCTCCTCCCAGCCGGGCTAATCGGTGCACTGCTGGTGTTATCTGCTGACCTGATCGGCCAGTTCGCGTTCAGCAATCGCTACCCCGTGGGCGTAGTCACTGGCGTGCTCGGCGCGCCTTTCCTGATCTATCTGATGATCCGTTCCCAACGCGTAAGAGGTTCAATATGACCGCCACCTTGTCTGCCGAGTCGCTCAGCCTCGGCTACGGCGCAAACAGCATCGTCACGGATCTCGACCTAGCGCTCAAACCAGGTTCGATCACCGCGATCATCGGCGCGAACGCCTGCGGGAAATCAACTTTGCTGCGCGGTCTAGCCCGACTGATTTCCCCGGCAACAGGGAGAGTACTGCTCGACGGGACAGACATCAGTTCGCTGCGCACCAAGGAGGTTGCGAAAACCCTTGGCCTCCTCCCCCAGAGTCCGCTGTCCCCCGAGGGCATCACTGTCGCCGAGTTAGTCGCCCAAGGGCGGCACCCACATCGGCGGGCATTCAGCAGATGGACGGCCAATGACGACGCAATCGTCGCCGAATCCCTAGCCGCCACCGGCGTGCTTAACCTGGCCGAACGAGTAGTCGATGAGTTGTCTGGCGGTCAGCGCCAGCGTGTCTGGATCGCGCTGGCATTGGCCCAACAAACTGATGTGCTCCTGCTGGACGAACCAACCACGTTCTTAGACGTATGCCATCAGATCGAAGTCCTTGACCTGCTGACCGAGTTGAACGCGCACCGGGGCACCACCATCGTGATGGTCTTGCACGACCTAAACCTTGCCGCGAGGTATGCCGACGACCTGCTTGCCGTTCGCGGGGGCGAAGTCCACGCCTTCGGACCGGCTGAAGAAGTGCTTTCGGTGCAAAACGTTAAGGAAGTATTTGGCCTGAACGCCACGGTGATTACCGACCCAACCAGCGGCCGGCCGATGGTTCTGCCCTTGGGTCGCCACGGCGTCCGAACCGAAATATTGACCGGCTAACTCAAGGTCGGCGCGGGAAGCGACTGAAGTCCGGGGTGCGCTTTTCTTTGTAGGCGTCGCGGCCCTCTTGCGCCTCGGCCTGGCCGTAGAACAGCAGGTTCGCGTCGTGGGCGAGTTGCTGGATGCCGGCGTAGCCGTCCTCGTGGGCGTGGAAACTGAGCTTTGACAGCCGCAGCGCCCACGGCGAAAGCTGCAACATTTCGCGGCACCATTTGAGAGTTTCAGTCTCCAGGTCCGCCAGCGGAACGACGGTGTTGACTAGGCCCATCTCCAAAGCGGTCGGCGCATCGTATTGGCGGCATAGGAACCAGATTTCTTTGGCCTTCTTCGGCCCGACGAGGTCCGCGAGAATACTCGCGCCATAGCCGCCGTCGAAGGATCCCACCTTCGGACCGACCTGGCCAAAGCGCGCGTTGTCGGCCGCGATCGTCAGGTCCGCAACGAGGTGCAATACGTGTCCGCCGCCGATCGCCCAGCCGGCAACCATCGCGACGATGGGTTTGGGGGTGCGGCGCATCTGCACGTGCAAATCGGTGACGTCGAAACGACCGGTCGCACCCTCGTCGACCTTGTAGCCCGAATCGCCACGCACTCGCTGATCACCACCTGAACAGAACGCCAAGTCGCCCTCGCCGGTCAAGATGATCACGCCAACGGACTCGTCGTCGCGGGCCAAAGTCAACGCCCGCGAAATCTCTCGGATGGTCTGCGGACGGAACGCATTGTGAACCTCTGGCCGGCGAATGGTGATCTTGGCGATCCCATCCTCGGTCGTCTCATAGCCGATATCGGTCCAGTCGCCTACTGCAGTCCACTCGGTCGTCGTCATAGGTTCCAGCCTAGATTGGGTGCCGATGCTTGACGACCTCGGATTCGACGTGCCCACCCAAACCCCGGCAACGCGGGTTGTTTCGCTTGTCCCCTCACTTACCGAGGCACTGGCCGCCAGCAGGCCCGACGCACTCGTCGGCGCAACCGACTGGTGCATCAAACCAGCCGACCTGGCAGTAACTCGCGTCCGCGGCACCAAGAACCCGAACGTGTCGCAGATCGTTGACCTGCAGCCTGACCTAGTGATCGCGAACAAGGAAGAAAACCGCGAACTGGACGTCACCCGGTTGCGCGAGGCCGGCATGAACGTGTGGGTGACCGACATCGAAACCCTCGACGAGTCCTTCGTCTCCATGCGGCGGCTATTCGAAGTCGCCCTTGGCTGGCCGATCCCGGACTGGCTAATCGAGGCCGAACGCATTTGGGCCGAACCTGCGCCCAACTTGGACCTAACGGTGGCAGTGGCGATCTGGCGCGACCCGTGGATGGTCGTTGGCCGCGACACCTTCACCGGCGACTTGCTCGGCCGACTCGGCGTCAAAAACCACTACGGCAATGCCGATGGCCGCTACCCACACGTCGAACTAAACGACTTGGACAACGCCGGCGTCGATCTGATCCTGCTGCCGGACGAGCCGTACGAGTTCAGCGGGACCGACGGACCAGAGGCGTTCACCCGAACCAGAACCGTGCTTTGCAGCGGCCAAGCGCTGACTTGGTACGGCCCGGCCCTGCTCACCTCGCGTGCCGAAATGCTGGCCGCGCTCAATCCTGGTCGTACTCCGAACTGACCTTGGACGCTGCTTTGGCCCGGGCCACCTTGGTGGCCTCGCGGCGCACCGAAGTCTTGCGAGAGGGAGCGCGCTTCGCGGCCTTGCGGGCCGACTTCTTCGCCTTCGGCGAATCCGGTTCGCTACCCGAAAGCACCATCGGTTCGCGCGCGATCACGTACGGCGTCTCGCCGACGATCGCGTTGTGGCTGCGCCACGAGAAGTACTTCAACGACAGGTTCGTCATCGTCGCCATCCGGTTGCGGTTGCCGAGCAACAGCGCCACGTGGACGGTCACCCAAATAAACCAGGCGACAAACCCCTTCAACCTAGGCAGGTACCTGACCTCGGCGATGGCAGAGGCGCGGCCGATCGTGGCCATCGTGCCCTTGTCGAAATAGCGGAACGGCTTCGGTTCCTTGCGGCCACGTTCGCGCGCCCTGATCACTTTTGCCACGTGTTTGCCACCCTGAATGGCCGGCTGGCCAAGTTGCGGCAACGGCGAATCAGGGTTGATCGAAATGTCGCCAATCGCGAAGACGCCCGGCACCGAGGAGACCTCTTGATGCTCGTTCACTTCGATCCGGCCGCCGCGGTTCTGCGGCACGCCCCAGTCCTTGACGGCCTCGTGGGCGGTCACCCCTGACGCCCAAACCACGATCCCGGCGGGCAAGAACTCTTCGACGCCGTCGTGGGAGATCAGCACGCCGTCGCGGCGAACTTCTTTCACCGCAGTCCCCAACCGCAGGTCGACGTCGCGCTTGCGCAATTCGTTGGCCGCATAGTCGCGAAGTTTCGGGTTGAAGGGCGCGAGCACGTGTTCGCCCATCTCGACCAGACTGATGTGGATGAGTTTTGGATCCAACTCCGGGTAAGTGGTCGGCATGTCGAGGTTGCGCATTTCGGCCAGCGCGCCGGCGGTCTCAACTCCGGTAGCGCCACCGCCAACGACCACGATCCGAAGATCCGTGTCTTGGCCGTTGATCGCTGCGTCCTCAAGGTTGGCGAACAGCAAGTCACGCAACGCCAGTGCCTGGGAGCGACGGTAGAGCGGCATCGCGTGCTCTTCGGCACCGGGGATGCCAAAGAAGTTCGCGGTCACGCCGTTGGCCAAGACGAGGTAGTCGTAGGTGACGGTGATGTTCCCGTCGAGCACGACCTTCTTTTCCGAATGGTCCATCTCGACAACAGTGCCCTTGACGAACCTGACGTTGTCCTGACGCGAACGGATCGCCCGCAAGAACCAAGTGATGTCGCCGGGGTTCAGGCTCGCGGTGGCCACTTGGTAGAGCAAGGGCTGAAAAGTGTTGTAGGTGTGGCGGTCGATCAAAGTGATGTCGACATTCTCTTTGCGGAGTTTGCGAACTACCGCCAGCCCGCCGAACCCGCCGCCAACGACGACTACGTGCGGACGGGTGGGTGCTGAATCAACTGCCATTACTTCAGCCTAGCCCCGATTTTTACCGGAGTAGTAACTCAAAGCGGCAGTTGTGAGCAGCATCATGCTCACTGAAACCAGGCTTTGGCCTCTGGTCTGGTCAGTTGAACGATCACCACGATCGCGCCGAGCAGCCAGATGAGCCCCAACGGCAAGCCGATCGCCGCGGCGCCGGCGGTAACTAGGGTCGCAATCAACAAGGCGAGCCAGCCTGATCGCCTCCGAGTCGCCGCCAGAGCCGCTGCAGCCAAGGTCAGAATCGACACAACGAGCCAAAGTGCCATCACACCAGTAACGACGGTGACCAGTTGTGACGGCGAGATCCCCGAGGTCTTGACTTGCTCGGCCAGCATCGGCGACACCCGGTACTGGGCAACTATTTCGTCACGCAAGACAACCAGCACGAGCAGCAGCAGGGCAGAAAGGGACGCACCGATGAACGAACCGATGCCGGCGGTCAATAACGCGATTTTCACCGGCTTAGGCATGGCGCCGGGTTGGGTGGTCGGTGCGGCTTGGGCAGGGACGTATGGCGGCGGCGCGACCGCGCCAGCAGGCTGATTCGTTGGCGCCGACGGTTGAACCGGACCCGCCACCCCCAACGCAGGTGCAGCGCCCAACTGCAGTGGCACCTTCCCGTTTACGACCGCGAACCAAGACCTCGCCGGTTCATTCCACAGCAGGAACACGATCAAAATTGAAATCGCGACGGCAAACAGCCCAGCGACTCCGGCGAACATCGAAATGACTCCACCGGCCACAGCCAGCACGGTTAGTCCGATTCTGGAGGTCTGGTCGCCGCGGGCCGCGAACACCGAAAAAACTGCGGCCGCGATCGCGGCGATCAACAGCGCGATGGCGAACCACCGAAGCGTCGGCAGTAGGTCATCGATGTTGGTCTTCAGGCCGACGTCAGCCAAGCTTTTGTTCAACGCCTCCTGCATCTCGATCGAGCCCCAACTGGACAGCGCCTCGAACATGAGGATGGCAGTCATAACGCCGCCAATGCCGCCATAAAGGCAGCCCAAGGTCACCGAGCGTGGTCTGGGAGGAGTTTCGGGCACTCGCCGATTCTCCCAGACCACGCCAACAGAGCCAAAGCGGTCAGTTCGGTCGCACTACCAACTGGCCGGCAGCCTCGTCGAGGTCGATGAGCACCGAGTCGCCGTCGCGCACTTGGCCAGCGAGCAGTTCGCGGGCCAACCGGTCGCCGATCGACTGTTGGATCAGTCGGCGCAACGGCCGAGCGCCATAGAGCGGATCGAACCCGGACTCGGCCAACCAAGCCTTCGCCGCGGCGGTGACATCGAGCCGGATGCGTCGAGCCGCCAACCGCCGACCCAAGGAATCGAGTTGCAGATCCACAATGTGGGTCAACTCTTCGGTGCCGAGGGCATCGAACATGACTACCTCGTCCAAGCGGTTCAGGAACTCCGGTTTGAACGCCGAGCGAACCACCTGCAGCACGCTCTCGTGCTTTTGCTCTTGACTCAACTCCGGGTCGACCAGGTAGGACGAACCCAGGTTCGAAGTCAGAATCAGCATCGTGTTGCGGAAGTCGACCGTGCGGCCTTGACCGTCGGTCAGCCTGCCATCATCGAGGACCTGCAACAAGATGTCGAAGACTTCCGGGTGCGCCTTCTCCACTTCGTCTAGCAAGACCACCGAGTACGGCCGGCGCCGTACCGCTTCGGTCAGCTGGCCGCCCTCGTCGTAACCGACATAGCCCGGAGGGGCACCGACTAGGCGGGCCACCGAATGCTTTTCGGCGTACTCACTCATGTCGATTCGCACGATCGCGCGTTCGTCGTCGAAGAGGAAGTCAGCCAACGACTTGGCCAACTCGGTCTTGCCGACACCAGTCGGTCCAAGGAACAGGAACGAACCGGTGGGACGGTCCGGATCCGAGATGCCCGCCCGGGCTCGACGAACCGCATCCGAAACCGCTTGGACGGCGGACTTTTGGCCAATCAGCCGTTTGCCGAGTTCGTCCTCCATGTGCAGCAGTTTTTCGGTTTCACCTTCAAGCAGGCGACCGGTCGGGATTCCGGTCCAACTGGCGATCACCTCGGCGATGTCGTCGGCCCCGACTTCCTCATGGACCATGCGGTCGGTCGCCACCGACGCTTCGGCCGCTTGCGCCTCTTCGAGCTGCTTCTCCATGCCGGGGATCTCGGCATAGAACAGGCGACTGGCCGTCTCCATGTCGCCGGCACGCTGGGCACGCTCGGCCGCAATTCGGGCTTCGTCGATGCGCTCCTTGATCTCACCGACGGCGTTCAGGCCTTGCTTCTCGGCCTCCCACCGCTGACTCAGGGCACGCAGCGTCTCTTCTTTGTCGGCCAGTTCTTGGCGAAGCTTGGTCAGCCGTTCCCCGCTGGCGGCGTCCTTCTCGTTCTGCAGGTGCAGTTCTTCCATCTTCAGTCGGTCTACCGAGCGACGCAGTTCGTCGATCTCGACTGGGCTGGAGTCGATTTCCATCCGCAACCTGCTCGACGCTTCGTCGATCAGGTCGATTGCCTTGTCTGGCAGTTGCCGGCCCGGGATGTAGCGGTGAGAAAGCGTGGCGGCGGCCACTAGCGCCGAATCGGCGATCTCAACCTTGTGGTGGGCTTCGTACTTTTCTTTGATGCCGCGCAAGATCGCGATCGTGTCCTCGACGCTGGGCTCGTCAACGAGCACCTGTTGGAAGCGTCGCTCCAGGGCGGCGTCCTTTTCGATCGATTCGCGGTACTCGTCCAAGGTGGTCGCGCCGATCATCCGCAGTTCGCCGCGCGCCAGCATCGGCTTGAGCATGTTCGCGGCGTCCATCGCCGAATCGCCCGAAGCACCCGCACCAACTACCGTGTGCAGTTCGTCGATGAAGGTGACGACTTGACCGTCAGAATCCTTGATCTCGGCTAGAACGGCCTTGAGCCGTTCTTCGAACTCGCCGCGGTACTTCGCCCCGGCGACCATGGCGCCGAGGTCGAGGCTGATCAGCCGTCGCCCACGCAGGGACTCGGGCACGTCACCGGCGATGATGCGTTGGGCGAGCCCCTCGACGACTGCGGTTTTGCCGACGCCTGGTTCGCCGATTAGGACCGGGTTGTTTTTCGTGCGGCGGCTGAGCACTTGGATAACGCGCCGGATTTGTGAGTCACGACCGATCACCGGGTCGAGCTTGCCCTCGGCGGCCAGTGCGGTCAGGTCGATCCCGTACTTCTCCAACGAGTTGTACTGGTCCTCGGCGTCTTGGCTAGTGACGCGCGTGTTGCCGCGAACGGCCGCGAAGGCGGCAGTCAGTGCATCGGGGGTCGCGCCGGCGGAGGTGAGAACTCGTTGGGCCGGACCTTCGACGGTCGCGATACCGACCACCAGGTGCTCGCTGGAGACGAATTCGTCGCCAAGTTCGCTTGCCAGATCGATGGCACGCTGCAGCACCTCGTGGCTTGAGCGCGAAAGTTGCGCCGGAGCCGAACTTGCACCCTTGGCGCTTGGCAGTTTCGCCAGTTCAACTTTGATTGCCGACTCGACGACAGTCGGGTCGACACCGGCGGCGGCCAGCAGCGGGGCGGTAGTTCCGCCTTCTTGGGTGATTAGGGCCAGCAGCAAGTGGCTTGGTTCAACGACCGGGTTACCCGCAGCAGCGGCGTGCTGCATGGCTGCGGCGATCGACTGTTGACTACGCGTTGTCAGTTGGTTCAGGTCCATGTCCTAGTCAACGCCCGGAAGGTTGAGTCCATTCCGCTCAACTTTGCTAAGTGGCAACTTTTTTCCGGTTTGCTCAGCGGCGCAGGACCCGCAGACTGTCCGTGTGCCCGATTTCGGTGAAACCGTCGGCCAAAGCTCCCTGATAAATATGGAATGGCGCCTGCCCGCCGTCATTCGGATCTGGGAAAACGTCATGGATGATCAGCACGCCGCCGTCGCGCACATGCGGCGCCCAACCGGCGTAGTCAGCTTGGGCGGCCTCCTCGGTGTGGCCGCCGTCGATAAAGACTGCGTCCAGTGGGGCCTGCCAGAACGCCGCCACGGTGGCCGAGCGCCCAACGATCGGCACGACTACGTCTTCGAGGCCGGCCTCAAACATCGCGCGGCGAAACACCGGCATCGTATCGAAGGCGCCAGTTTGGGGGTCGACCAACGAAGCGTCGTGGTACTCCCAACCTTCTTGATGCTCTTCGGAACCGCGATGGTGGTCGACGGTGACTAAGGTCGCGCCCGCCTGGCGGGCGACATGCCCCAAATGGATCGTCGATTTGCCGCAATAGGTGCCGATTTCGACCATCACCCCGCCGGGCAACAGGTGCTCGGCGGCGGCCGCGCGAAGAGCAGCGGCCTCGTTGTCGGGCAGGAACCCGCGAACTTCGGCGGCGAGCTTGGTCAGGTCGGCAGGCAAGTCAGTCACGTGCCGCACTCTAACGACCCACCGATTGAGTCTTCGCCGGTCCTCTGGTCAACTATTCGCGTGGGAACAATTCGCGCGGCCGGAGTGGCCGGATTCGCACCGCTGGTTGTCGAACTTGGTGGCGACCCGGCCGACTTACTTAGGCGCGTGGGTCTGACTCCCGACGCGCTCGATGACGCTGACACCCCGATCGACGATGGCCTGTTGACCGACCTGTTGGACTTGGCCGCAGCAGAACTGAACGAACCGAACTTCGGTCTGCTGATGGCGAACAAGCATCAACTAGAGATGCTCGGCCCAATTTCGATCATGATGGTCAACTCCGGCACTGTCGCCGAAGCGTTCGCGCTGATCAACCGGTATCTGGCGTTCCACGCCCCTGACGTAAAGGCCACCCTCGAACCCGACCCTCGAGGGCGCCCAGACGTTGCCACGCTGCGCTACCAGGCCGCCAGCAGCGGTCCACCGCTCGTGCACCTGACAGACGCGGGCATGGGGTTCATCCACAACTCCTTTGCCACTATTTTTGGGCCCGACTACGGCCTGATCGAAGTGGACTTGCCGTTTCGCCCAGGCGGCGGGGTGCAGGCTCACGAGGAGTTCTACGGCGTGCCGGTCCACGAAGGTCGGCCTGCAGCGCGCCTCTACTTCCCGATTGCGCTGCTCCACGCCCAAATAAGCGGCGCAGACCGCAGCATTCGCGACGCCGCCAGGGCACGCCTCGACGAACTGCTCGCCGCCGACACCGAGGACATGACTGGCCGCGTGCGCGGCCTGGTGCAGGCGACGCTGGGGGTCACTCCCGTAGACATCGAAGACATTGCCGAGTTTTTAGCGATGCACCCCAGAACCCTGCAGCGGCGATTGGACGACGAGGGCACGGTGTTTTCCAAACTGCTCGATGACGCTAGGCGTCGACGGGCCCACTGGGAATTGACTCAAACTGACAACCCGGTTTCGCAGATCGCCCAGAACGTTGGGTTTGGCCACCAGTCGACGCTGAGTCGAGCGGCGACCCGCTGGTGGGGCGCGACTCCGCTGCAGGTGCGACGACGACAACGCCAGCTTGTCGCCAAACCCTGATCGCGATTCTGAGGCGTGCGTCACAATCGGGAGGGAAATGCTGAGAGGATCTAGTTGTGCACACTGACGTTGACGTCCTGATTGTTGGTGCTGGCCTGTCCGGCATAAACGCCGCCTACCGAGTCCACGAACGCAACCCCGGTGCTTCGTACACGATTTTTGAGGGCAGAGATTCCCTCGGCGGCACGTGGGACCTCTTCCGGTACCCGGGAGTTCGGTCCGACTCAGACTTCTTCACCTTGGCCTTCCCGTTCAACCCGTGGCGCGGCAAGGAAGCGATCGTCACCGGGGAGCAGATTCGCGACTACCTCGACGCCACCACCCGTAAGTACGGCATCGACGGGCATATCGAATACAACACCCGAGTCATCTCGGTGGATTGGTCCAGCCAAGACAAGCGTTGGACAGTCACCGCCGAGCGGGGCGGCAAACAGTTCGAAACGACTGCCCGGTTCGTTGTTGCCTGCACCGGCTACTACGACTACGAAAGCCCCTACGACCCCGGCTTCGCCGGGATCGAGGATTTCACCGGCGAGGTGGCCCACCCGCAGTTTTGGCCCCAAGATCTCGACTACTCGGGCAAGAAAGTCGTCGTGATTGGTTCGGGCGCCACGGCCGTCACGGTGGTGCCGGCGATGGCAAAGAGGGCCGCTTCTGTGACCATGCTGCAACGCACCCCTACCTATATTTTGGCGCAGCCGTGGACCGATCCAATCGGTGATGTCGCGCGCAAAATACTCCCGGCCAAGTCGGCCCACTATGCGATTAGGGCGAAGAACACTGGCCTACAGTGGGGGCTTTACCAAGTGAGTCAACGGCGACCGAAGTTCGTCCGGTCGCTAATCCGCAAGTTGGCCGTTCACGGCGTAGGTGGCAACGCCGACCTAGTCGATGAACATTTCAATCCGCCGTATGAACCTTGGGATCAACGGCTTTGCATCGCTCCGGGAGGCGACTTCTACGCTGCGATCAAGGCGGGCAAAGCGACTGTGGTGACCGACCAAATCCGCCGCTTCGTCGAAAAGGGAATCGAACTTGAGTCCGGCGAGGTCCTCGAGGCCGACATCGTCGTGCCGGCGACCGGTCTAGCGTTGAAGGTCTTCGGTGGGATCACCGCAAGCGTCAATGGCCACCACAAAGATCCGGCGAATCAAGTGGTGTGGAACGGCGCGATGATGGATGAAGTCCCCAACTTCGCTTTCTGTATCGGTTACGTGAACCTGTCATGGACGATGCGTTCGGACATGACCGCTCGGCTAGTTGCCAAAGTGGTCGAACGCCTGCTCACCGATCCCGAGTTGGTGGTCGCACCCGAAAGTGGCGGCATCGAAGCCGAGCGGCCCCTGTTCGACATGGAGTCGGGCTATTTGGCTCGTGGCGCACACCTGATGCCACGCGTCACCGACTCCTATCCGTGGACGATGAAGCAGAACTTCATGGTCGACTCGTGGAACACCAACCGAGCTGACCTGGACGACGGTCTCATTTGGTCGACGGCCTCAGTCGGGGCCGCCGCGAACGCCTAATCCCGTCGCGGCCGGTTACGGGTTTTGAGTCAACGACCAAGGAAGCCGGCCGCCGGAGTCAGTTCGGCGAGGGCGTCGGCCGCCAAAATTGCGGTGCCGGCCGTCCAGGTTGACAGTTCAACCGGCCAGCGCACCTGATCGGAAACCACCAAGCCAGTCCACCACGAGCCGTCACTGTCTCGAAGGTGCGAAATGTCGGCAAAAATCTGCTCTGCAGTCTCACGCTGGCCGTTACGAACAAGGGCGAGCACCAGTTCGAGCGATTCGCCGCCGGTCACCCACGGGTTCACCGTCACACAGCGAACGCCTTGGCCGGCCAGCACGAATTCGTCCCAACGTTCTGCCAGGCGCAGTCGCGCCGCATCACTGTCAAGAACTCCAGCGAGCACCGGGTAATACCAGTCCATCGAGAACCGCGGCTTGGGCGTGAACAGCTCTGGCCGATCGGTCAGGGCTGCCGAAATCTGCTCGGCAGTGTGAGCCCAATGCGGCCGCGGGTGGCCCCACGCTTCGGCCAGTCTGGCGGCGCACCGCAGGCTGAAGGCGATGCTCGCGTTGCCGGTGATTAGGCACTCGTCGGCGACTCGACCGTCCAAGCCTCGCGCCCAAGCCACCGGCCCGTCACCGCGCTGAAGTTCTAGCACGACGTCGACGGCCCGCTCAATCATCGGCTGGAACTGGGAGGTTTCGACCCCGAGTAGATGCAACTGCCAAAGGCCCGTCGCCGGGTAGGCGCAGTAGTTCGCGTCCACCTCATGCTCTTCGATGCCATCGTCATCGACGCCTGGCCAGTATTTTCTGGCCCACGAACCGTCCGGCCGTTGGGCGTGGCGCAACCAGTCGTAGGCCCCGATTGCTTCGTCTATCAAGCCAACGGTCGCCAACCCCATCGCGGCCTGCACGTGATCCCACGGATCGAGGTGGCCGCCCTCAAACCATGGGATCGCGCCGGTCGAAAGCTGGACCGAGGCGATCCAGTTCGCACTTTGTTGAGCGTCGGCCAAGTAGTCGGGCACGAGGTTCAGAACGGCTTGCGGAAGTAGAGGGCGACGCTCTTGCCGAGCACTGGGTTCAGTGCACGCTCAGACAGGCGGGTCAGTTTGGGCGCCTTCATCATGTCCCACACCAGCAGCCGGTGGTAGGCCTTGACGGCCGGATGTTGTTCCTTGTCGACTCCTACGGCACATTTGATCCACCAGTACGGCGAGTGCAGCGCGTGGGCATGATGCTGGCCGACGAATTCGAGGCCGGTCGCTTCGAGTTTTGCGCGAAGCTCGTCGGCCTTGTAAATCCGAATGTGACCGCCTTCGTTGGCGTGATACTCATCCGAGAGCGCCCAGCAAACGGCCTCGGGACCCCAGCGCGGCACAGTGACCGCGAGCATCCCACCAGGCGCGAGAATTCGCTCGAGTTCGCTGATCGCTTGGACGTCCTCGGGGACATGCTCAAGGATCTCTGAGGCCAGAACGACATCAAACTCACCGTCTTCGTACGGCATGTCCAAAATGTTGCCGACCTTGACCTGGCCTTTTCCGCCCGGTGGAACTTCACCCTCGGCCTCCATGGCGTAGAACATGCCATCGACGGCTTTGAGTTCAACTTCGTCAAGGTCGAACGCGGTCACGTCAGCGCCGCGCCGGAGCGCCTCGTAGGAGTGACGTCCGGCGCCGGCGCCGACGTCGATGAATCGGGTGCCGCGGCCAACGCGAAGTCGGTCGTAGTCAACGGTGAGCATTTCAGTTCCTCTTTTTCTGCTGTTCGCCGAACTCGGCAATCACATCTTCATAGGCCTCGGCAGTTTGGCGCGCGACCGCAACCCAGCTGTACCGGTCGAGGGCGCGGGCCCTCGCGACCGAGCTGAGGCGGTTTCGCTCGGCCGGATTATCGAGCAATCGGCCGATTTCGCGCACTAGTTCTTCGACGTCACCTGGCGTGACCAGCACCCCGGCGTCCCCGACGACTTCGGGCAGCGCACCGGCGGCGCTTGCCACCAGCGGCGTGCCGCAGGCCAAGGCTTCGACCGCTGGCAGGCTGAACCCTTCGTACCTTGAGGGCACGACCATCACTTCGGCAGAGGAGATCAGTTCGGCTAGTTCTTCGTCGCTGATGCCGCTGCTGACGGTGACCACGCCGGCCAGGTCGCCGGTGGTGATCCGTTTCGCGGTCGCGCCCGCCGGGTCGAGGTTCGAAACCAACTGGACATCGAGGCCGCGTTCGGTAGCGAGTTTGGCTGCCGCGTCAAGGAAATGCGGCAGGCCTTTGAGTGGGCTGTCAGCGCTGGCCACCACGACGATGCGGCCGCGTTTGCGCTCAGCCCCCGGCTTGAACAGGTCGGTGTCGACGCCGAGCGGAATCACCCGGATCTGGCCGTCCGCGAGCCCAAAGTCACGGATCGTGTCCGCCGCCGAAACGCTCGAAACGCCCAAGATGGTGCGGATCTTTCGAGCGACGCGCGCCTGCATCCGCACAAACGCGTACCAGCGCCGGACTGGTATCTGCTTCTTCCACGACGCGGCCGCGATCTCAAGTCGGCGGTCTTCGCTGATCGGGTGGTGGATGGTCGCCAAGAACGGCCGGCGCTTCGCGACGGAAAGCAGCCCGTAGCCAAGGCTTTGGTTGTCGTGGACGACGTCAAAATCGTCAAAGGCGCCCTGGGCTGCGAGCCGGCGGATTCGCAAACTGAACGTCAACGGCTCAGGGAATCCGGCGGTGATCATCGTCAGGTATTCAGTCACATCGATCCAGTCGCGGAACTCGCTGAGCGCCGGCGTGCGGAACGGATCGTCATCGCGGTATAGGTCGAGGCTCGGCACCTCGACAACCTGAACTCGCGGATCGAGTTCTTCCGGGTACGGCTGCGCACTAAAAACGGTCACCTCGTGACCGATCGTCACCAAGGCTCGGCTCAGGTTCCGCACGTAGACGCCCTGGCCACCCGAATGAGTCTTCGTGCGATAGGACAGCAGCGCGATCCGCACTCAAGTTCTCCTGCCGGAAGAAAGTACAACTGTCCCATTCTGCCGGATCAATCCGCGCCGACCGAACTGCGGGACGCGTTTGCCTGCGCCGCGACCGTAGGTGCACGGTTCGCCGACACGCCCAATTGCGCGACTAGTACCCCAAGAACGAGTCGATTTTGACGCTACGGGTGTGCCTAGCCAAGCCCCTCGACAGCGAATCTACGACGGCCGGAGAGCCCGAAACCATGGCAGTCCTGCGGTCCAGATCGGGCACCTTGGCGCGAATCTGTTCGACGGTCAGTTCCTTGTCGAGGACGACATGCACATCAACACCCAAGGCAGACAACTCATCGCGATAGGGCACCGCGGAAAGGTCGTGCACCGCATGGATCACCACGACGTCCCTGCCTTCGTCAACGAATTCGTGCAGTTGACTGACGAACGGAGTTATTCCGATTCCGCCGGCGACCAGCAGCAGCGGCGTCTGTGGGCTTTTGGGCCAGAGGAAGTCGCCGTGAACACTGGTGAGCCGAACGGTCGTCGCCGAAGCGAGCGCCTGTTTGAAACTGGAACCGGGACGCGGCTCACGCATCGCGATCTTCACGTCTTCGCCAGGTGTCGAGACGAATGAAAACATCCGGCGCTTGCCGCGCAGGTCGGCCGCGTGCTGAACCTGGAACTCGCCGTACTGGCCCGGCTCGAAGGTCACCGGTCGCACAGATTTGAATCGGTATTCGAAGTAGTCATCACCAAGGCTTCGCCGCTCCAGCAACTCAAGGTCGCCAGCTCGTTGCCGACAGGCAAAGGCGAATAGGCCAGTAATAACCAAGGTGAGTTCGTAGGTACTGGCAAACACCCAAATCTGTTTCGCCTCGCCAAACAAGAAAGTCGACAACAGCGGCCAGGTGAACACCACCGCCGCCAAGGCTGCGGCAGCCAACTTCTGCCATTTTCGCGGCGGCAAGGTGAGTGGTTCGGTGAGCATGAAACCGGCAAAGAAGAAGATCGGACTGGACACGACTGCGAACCGGATCGCTTCGGCGAACTCCAGGCCAGTGCTCATCGTGCTGATCATGCTGAAGGCTGTCGCAAACACAACAAAAGTCGCAGCCAGCGCAAACCGGCCGGTGCGCCACCACAACACGACAGCGGCCAGCACCACCAACCACGTCAGCGACGAGTTCGCGATCCACCAAGTCGGGTAGGGAAAATTCTCGATTGGTAGGTAGTGAGCGCCAATGAGCGAAATGACCACACCGGCGGCAACCGGATTGATGAGGTGTCGCTGGTGAACGGCGATGACGAACTTCGACAACTGCGCCAGGATCGCGATGACCGCCAGCCAGCCAAGCGTCGACAGTTGCGTTGACGGCCAGTACAGGAACCACAACAACAGGCCGGTGATCAGTGCGGACTCGAGTTGGACGCTGACGCGAAGCACCCGGCCCAACAGCCAGTCGGCAAGCACCGAACTGCCAACCAGAACAACCAACGTCAACACCATCGCGTCGAGACCGAAGATCGCCGGCAGAAGAACGCCGGCGGCCGCATACCCGAAACTGGCTGCCACCAAGGTGAGCAGGAGCAGCGTCACCAGTCGGTACATAGTGAATCGGCCCAAAAGGTTGCGTGGGCGCTCGAGTGCCAGCGCAATCATGTGAACAACTCTCCCGTCCAGCAACTCGCGTCAACTTCCCCAGCGCGACTGATCCGTAAAACCTCGTGTTCGGCGTCGACTAGGCGACCGGGTTCGACAAAGAACGCCGCCGTCGAAAGCGCGTCACACTTTGCCGCAGTCGGCCCCAGCGCCCAAGTGGCAGTCACGGACTCGGCAGGCCGACCGGTCCGAGCGTCAAGAACATGATGCAGTCCGTCGGCCCAAGCTCGCCGGTTCGTTGCTGATCCACACAACGCTTGGCCGTTCGCTACCGTCGCCACCCCGATTGCAAGCTCAGAGTTGTTCGGATGTTCCAGCGCGACCGAAATCGGCCCGCCAGAACAGTTAGCGATATCGCCACCTGCGTTGACTACGGCAGCGCCGACGCGATCGACAAGCAGGTTCGCCACCTGATCGACCAGGAACCCTTTGCCAACCGCACCAATGTCGAGGACCACGCGCTGATCTGCCGACACCGTGGACCCGACTCGCTTGAGCGTTGACCACGGTGGAGCCGGTCTGAATCCTTCCCCCGGGGTAAGCACATAGTCACGGTCGTAGCCGAGGTGCTCCAAGCTTTCGCCGATGAGCGGATTCACCGCCCCTGCGGTCACGTCGTCAAGCCAGTCGTAGAGCGCGAAGATCTCGGCGGCGTCAGCGCCAAGGTCTACCGTCTTGCCGGCGGCGAGTTCAGCGACCGCCGAGTCCGTTCGAAACCGCGACCAGAGCCGATCAAACTCGCCAATCAGCTCGAGAACTTCGCTTCGAATCTCGCCGGCGTCGGTGGCAGTTCGGATCCGCCAGTTCGTGCCGATCGCCTCGAACTGCCAGAGGTGCTCCATACCGATCGCGGTCAGGCTTGGGCTTGCGAAATGATGTCGTC
>DAONBX010000008.1:0-68591 GCA_035401705.1 Aeromicrobium sp. | reverse complement strand
GAGTCTGAACATCTCGCCCAGGCGGTGACGCGGCTAAGTCGCCGACTACGCCAAGAGCGTCAATCAGAGCTGACTGCCACCCAGTTCTCGGTGCTGCGGTCGGTCTACCTGCTCGGCCCGGCGACCCCAAGTCAGATTGCGGCCGCCGAAAAGGTGTCACAGCCCTCAGTTACTCGAACGCTCAACTGCTTGCTCGAGTCCGGTCACATCGCCAAGACCCCACACCCCGAAGACGGTCGCCAAGTGCTGATCGAAATGTCCGAAATGGGGGAGCAGACCCTTTCCCAGGAGCGGCGTCGGCGCGACTTGTGGCTAGATGCCCAGTTGGTGAACTTGAGTTCAGCCGACCGGGCATTGCTGCATGAGGCGGCCGACCTATTCCTCAAAATTGCTCAGGAAGATACGTGAGCCCCACTTTTCGTAGTTTAGAAATTCGCAACTACCGCATCTACTTCGCCGGCACGATGTTGTCGAATATCGGTACCTGGTTACAGCAGACTGCGATGGCTTGGCTGGTTCTGCAACTGACCGGCAGCGGCTCGGCGCTGGGCGGAACGATTGCGCTCTATCTGTTGCCGACGCTGCTTTTTTCGCCGTTGGCGGGGGTCGTCGCTGATCGGGTGCCCAAACGCAAACTGATGCTCTGGATGCAGATCGCGATGTCGATTCCGGCAGCCGCACTTGGCGTCGTAGCAATCCTTGGTCACGTCGAGCCTTGGCAGGTTTTCTGCCTCGCCTTCGGGTTGGGGGTGGGCCGGGCGTTTGAGGCGCCGGCGCGCCAATCGTTCGTCAGCGAACTTGTTGATGCCGAGCACCTGACGAATGCGGTGGCGTTGAACTCCGCCTCTTTCAATACGGGTCGACTGCTCGGCCCGGGTCTGGCTGGTCTGCTGATTGCTGCGCTCGGTTCGGGCGTCACGGCGACCGGTTGGGTGATTCTGCTCAACGCTCTTAGCTTCTGGTTCGTGGTCCTGGCGCTGGTGTTGATCGACGGCTCGGGGCTGAACCCGGCACCTTTTGCTGCTCGGGGTAAGAGTTCTGTTGCTGACGGTTTGCGTTACGTTCGGTCTCGCCCGGATCTGATGCTGCTGTTCGCGACGGTGTTCTGCCTTGGCGCCTTCGGGATGAACTTCCAAATCACTAGCGCACTCATGGCCACCGAAGTGTTCGGCCTAGGCGCGGGCGAGTTCGGTTTCCTCGGGTCGATATTAGGTATCGGCTCGCTGGCTGGTGCATTGATGGCGGCCAGGCGCCCGTGGCCACGCTTGCGATTCATTGTTGGTGCCGGTTTGCTGTTTTCGGTCGTCCAGGTCATCTCCGGGTTGATGCCAACTTTCTGGACGTATGTGGCGGTGCTGCCCTTCATCGGGCTAACCGTGTTGACGGCGGCGACAACCGCGAACGCGGTGATCCAGCTGACTACGCTGCCCGAGTTGCGCGGTCGAATTGCGGCGCTCTACCTGATGGTGTTCCTCGGCAGTACCCCGCTCGGTGCCCCACTGATCGGCTGGATCGGCGAACACGTCGGTCCACGCGAAGCCGTAGTAGTAAGCGGCCTAGCCACCGGCCTAGGAATCGCCGCCGCCACCCTCGCCTACCTGCACCGCCGCCCCGACCGGAGCCTGGGCGAAGTTTCCCCGGTTAACCGGGTAATCAGTCACCGATGATGGGAAGTTTCCCCCAATCAGTGACAGTTTCCCCGGCTAACCGGGGAAACTGTCACCCCTTGGACACGCCAGAGCACACCACCAAACCGGCGTAGACTCATCAAGCCATGAACTTGCAGCAGACGATCGCCCGAGTGGTTGAAGAAGTCACGCCCGACCTCATTGAGTTGCGCCGTGACATTCACGCGTACCCGGAGTTGTCGTGGATGGAGGAGCGCACGACCGACGTGGTCGCGGCGTGGATGGACAAGATCGGGTTGAGCCCGCAGCGGTTCGAGGGCACGGGGTTGTCGGTCGATATTGGGCCAGTCGGCGGCCCGATCGTCGCCTTACGCGCCGACCTTGACGCGCTGCCGATTCTGGACACGACTCAGGATCCGTGGCGCTCGAAGAACCCGGGTGTGGCACACGCTTGTGGCCACGATGTTCACATTTCCGCGCTCGTGGGGGCGGCGACCGCCCTAGCCGAAGCCGATCGGCAAGTCGGGCTGCCGATGCGCGTTCGGCTCATCTTTCAACCGGCCGAGGAAGTCATGCCAGGTGGGGCGCTAAGGCTACTTTCCGAAGGCGTACTCGCCGGGGTCAGCCGGATTTTTGCCCTCCACTGCGATCCGTCCCTCGATGTGGGCCAGATAGGTATCCGTGAGGGCGCAATCACTGGCGCCTCCGACCAGATTCATGTGGTTCTGAACGGTCGCGGGGGCCACACCTCCCGCCCGCACCTGACTGAAGATTTGACGTTCGCGCTCGGCAGCCTGATCACTCAATTGCCTGCGGTGTTGTCGCGAAAGTTCGACCCGCGCGCGGGCGCGAGCCTCGTCTGGGGGCAGGTGAGCGCCGGAAACGCGGCGAACGTGATCCCAGCGGTAGGCGAGTTGAAGGGCACCTTGCGGATGTTGGATGCTTCGGCTTGGCACGACGCCGAACACCTCGTCCGTGGCCTAATCGCAGACATCGTTGAGCCATTTGGCGTCGGCGTGGATTTGACCTATACCCGTGGCGTGCCGCCGGTAGTCAACGACTTTGCGGTGACCGAGAAACTCCGTCACGCGGTCACCGACTCGCTCGGTGCGCAAGGGGTGGCGACTACCGCCCAAAGTCTCGGGGGCGAGGATTTTGCTTGGTATGTAGAGACGCTGCCCGGCACGATGGCACGACTAGGGACCCGGACTCCCGGCGGGCCAACCTACGACATCCACCAGGGAAACCTGCGAGTTGACGAACGGGCCATCAGCGTTGGTGCGCTGGTGTTGGCAAGCGCCGCAATCGTTCCCTGATGACCTAGATTTCTGGTGAGGCGGCGGCCGGATCCTCGGTTCCGCGAACGACGACGACCGGACAAGACGCGGACTCGACGGCATGCTCGCTGACAGAACCGAGCACGAGTCCCTTGAACCCGCCCAAGCCGCGCGGGCCGACCACCAAAAGCGACGCGCCTACGGACGCATCGACGATGACGTTCGCCGGTTGGCCGCGCTCGACTTTGAAAGTTACGTCGACGTCGGGGAACTTGGCCAACGCTGGCGCGGTCTGTTCGGTCAGTCGTTCCTGCACCGCGTCGGCGAAATCTGAGACCGGCGGCACGTAGCCGAATTCCTGCGTCTTGGGCTTCGGCGCGGTGCGCATCGTCCACGCTCGAACGATCGTCACTGGCATTTGGGCACGACTAGCAATCTCCAATGCCCAGTTCAGGGCGTGATCAGCGAACACTGATCCGTCATGGCCGACAACGATGGGTCCGGAGAAAGGCATAGCCCGATCCTAGCCACCGTGAGTACATGCGGCTTTGATTACGGTTGGGTGAAAGTTGCCTCCTCGGGCCATTGACCACCTGACGGATGCCACCAGATGCCCCTAGTGTCAGATTCACCACACTTGCGCCCACTTGCGGCGCAGCCCCTGAGGAGGAGAACAAGTGCGTCGATTCAAGAAGGTCACCGCAGTGGCCGCAGTGGCAGCCCTGCTGTTCGCAGGTGCAGCCTGTTCCAAGAAGTCCGATTCCGGCGATAACGCCGCTGACAAGGACTGTGTAGAGAAGGGCGACGTGAAGGTTGGTATGGCTTTCGACGTCGGTGGTCGTGGCGACCAGTCCTTCAACGATTCGGCCGCCAAGGGCATGGACAAGGCAGCCTGCGAACTTGGTTTCGAAGTCAAGGATGCCGAAGCGCAAAACGGCGAGCCGGAGTCGGCTCGCGAAGAGCGCCTCCAGCAGCTCGTTGACGCCGGATACAACCCGGTCATTGCCGTAGGCTTTGCCTACTCGGCCGCGGTCGGCAAGATCGCTAAAGCCAACCCCGACGTGAACTTCGCCATCGTCGATGACCAGGTCGCCGGCGACAACATCGCCAACCTGACCTTCGCTGAAGAGCAGGGCTCGTTCCTCGTCGGTGCCGCAGCTGCGTTGAAGTCCGAGACCGGCGATATTGGCTTCATTGGTGGCGTTGACACCGAGCTGATCCACAAGTTCCAGGCTGGTTATGAGGCTGGCGCCAAGGCCGTCAACCCCGACATCAAGATCCAGTCGGTCTACCTGACGACTCCGCCGGACTTCGGCGGCTTCGGTGACCCGGCCAAGGGCGAAACTGCCGCAACCGGCATGTACGACAAGGGTGCCGACGTCGTTTACCACGCGGCAGGCGGTTCGGGCGGTGGCGTATTCAAGGCCGCAACCGATGCGAAGAAGTGGGCAATTGGTGTTGACTCCGATCAGGCCAAGACTGCCGATGCCTCGGTTCGTGATTCGATCCTGACTTCGATGCTCAAGAACATCGACGTCGCCGTGTTCGACTACCTGCAGAGCGTCCAGGAGGGCACGCCGGATACGGGTCTGCGCGTCTACGACCTAAAGGTCGATGGTGTCGGCTACTCCACCACCGGTGGCCACGTTGACGACATTGTGTCGAAGCTCGATGACTACAAGCAGCAGATCATCGATGGCAAGATCACGGTTCCAACCAAGTGATCTTGTCCTCAGTTAGCTGAGAACAGTGGCCCGGTCCTGCGCAACGCGTGGGGCCGGGCCATGCCATCGTGCATAACCCAATTGACAATGAGGTGAACCGTGAGCACGACCTCTACCCCCGAATACCCAACTGCAAACCAGGCCGAAGTCGTCGTTCGGCTACGTGACATTGGTAAGACCTTCCCGGGTGTGATCGCCAACCACGACGTGAACATCGATGTCCGAAAGGGCACCGTCCACGCGATCGTTGGCGAGAATGGCGCCGGTAAATCGACGCTGATGAAAATCCTGTACGGCGTCCAAAAGCCAGACTCGGGCACGATCGAGATTGACGGCGAACAAGTTTCGCTGTCCTCGCCATCAGACGCGATCGCTCACGGCGTCGGCATGGTGTTTCAGCACTTCATGCTGGCGGACAACCTGACTGTCTTGGAAAATGTCGTCCTCGGCGCCGAAAAGATGCACGGAATCGGCGATAAAGCCAAGGAGCGCATCGAAGAACTATCGGCCCAATACGGACTAAACATTGCGCCTGATGTCCTCGTGGAGGAACTTGGTGTCGGTGCGCGCCAGCGAATCGAGATCCTCAAGGTTCTCTATCGCGGCGCCCGAATCATCATTTTGGATGAGCCGACCGCCGTGCTCGTTCCCCAAGAAGTTGACGAACTTTTCGACAACCTGCGCGAGCTAAAGGCCGAGGGCCTAGCCGTGATTTTCATCAGCCACAAACTCGATGAGGTGCTGTCAGTCGCCGACGAGGTTACGGTGATCCGCCGCGGCGCTACGGTCACCACTATTGCTGGCGGTTCAGTTTCGGCCCGCGAACTGGCCGAACTAATGGTCGGCTCCGAACTGCCCAACCCGAGCACCGAAGTCTCGACCGTCACCGATCGTGAAGTGCTCGAAGTTATCGACCTGTCGTTGCCGAGCACAGGTGGTGGCCGACCGCTTTTGGATCACATTTCCTTCCGGATCCGCGCCGGCGAAATCCTCGGGATCGCCGGCGTCGAAGGCAACGGCCAGGCCGAACTCGTTGAGGCGATTATGGGGATGCGCCCAGAAGCCACCGGTCAGGTCGAACTGAACGACAAGTCCATCGGTGATTGGTCGACGCGCGAACGGCGCGAATCAGGAATCGGGTTCATTCCTGAGGACCGCCATCGCCAAGGACTCTTGTTGGACGCGCCGCTGTGGGAGAACCGGGTCCTGGGCCACCAGACGCGCAAACCGAATGTGCGCGGTCCCTTCATCGATCGCGCCGGCGCCCGCGCCGACACTGAACGAATCGTGCGTGAATACGATGTGCGCACCCCAAGCATCGACACGCTCGCCGGGGCGTTGTCCGGCGGCAACCAGCAAAAGTTGATCGTCGGCCGCGAAATGAGCAGCGAGCCCAGCGTGCTGATCGCCTCACATCCGACTCGAGGTGTTGACGTCGGCGCCCAAGCGGCGATCTGGGGGCACATTAAGCGTGCACGCCGTGACGGCCTTGCCGTCCTGTTGATTTCGGCAGACCTCGACGAACTGATCGGACTTTCAGACACGATCGCGGTGCTGCTTCGGGGCCGACTCGTCGGCCACTTTGACCCCAACGACGTCACACCGCAGCGCCTCGGCTCTGCCATGACCGGCGCCAGCGAGGAGGAGAGTTCATGACTCAGTCGCGACTATCCAGAATTGGGTTGGCGTTCGCCGCCCCAGTGCTTGCACTCTTTGCCGCCTTTGTGGTCACCAGTTTGGTGCTCATCCTCGCCGGTGACGACTGGATTGGGGTTTGGGGCCAGATCTTGAGTTGGCCGAGTAACCGGTCGATCGTCAACATCCTCAACGCCGGCACGGTCTACTACCTTTCAGCCGTCGCGGTGGCGATCGGCTTTCGGATGAACCTGTTCAACATTGGCGTCGACGGTCAGTACCGGATCGCCTCCTTTGCGGCGGCCTGGGTCGCGGGCGAGGCTTGGCTGCCCGGCTACTTCAACGTCGTGCTTGCAGTGCTGGCCGGCATGTTCGTTGGCGCGATGTGGGCTGGGATTGCCGGACTGCTGCGCGTCACTCGAGGTGTCTCTGAAGTCATCTCGACGATTATGCTCAACGCCATTGCCACCGCAGTCGTGGCTTACCTCTTGCGCAAGGTTGCGGTGAGCGAACCTGGCAGCAACATCATCTCCACCAAGCCAGTCCCCGAGAGCAGTCGCGTGCCCGGGATTCCGATGTTCGGCGGCGAAGTTTACGGCTTCATCGTGGTCGCCGCCATTGTCGGCATTGGTTACTGGGTGCTGATCAATCGGACACGATTTGGCTTTGATCTGCGCGCTGCTGGCTCGTCGGAGTCGGCCGCGGTTTCATCAGGAATCAACGTCAAGAAGATGATCCTGACGACCATGCTGCTTTCAGGTGCCGTCGCGGGACTGGTGGGCATGCCATTGCTCTTTGGTCAAGATTACGCCTACGGTTCGACCTTCCAAGCCGGCCTCGGTTTCACTGGCATCGCAGTGGCTTTGCTCGGTCGAAATCACCCAGCCGGGATCGCCTTGGGTGCGATTCTGTTCGCCTACTTGGACGAGCAATCAAACCCGCTGCAGATCTTGCTTGACGTCTCACCAGACATCGTCAAGGTGACTCAAGGTGTGATCGTGTTGTCGGTGGTCATCGCCTATGAGGTTGTTCGTCGCTATTCAGTCCGCCTTGAGCAACGGCAGGTGGCGGCTGCTTTGGACGCCGAAGTCCGACCGAAGGAGGTGGCCAAATGAGCGTTGCCACAGATTCACTCACTAAGCCGACCGCCGGCAGTGGCCGAAAGCTCACTTGGCCGTGGATGCTCCTCGGCCTTTCCGCGGTCCTCGCAGTCATTTCGCTACTTCGGATCGTGACCGGCGTGGATGACTTGTCCTCGTCCGGCACAATTCGCGCGACCCTGATTGCCGCGATTCCAATCGGTTTGGCCGGTCTGGGTGGACTTTGGTCCGAACGCTCTGGCGTGGTCAACATCGGCCTCGAAGGCATGATGATTCTGGGAACCTTCGGCGCCGGGTACTTCGGCTACTTCTACGGTCCGTGGCAGGGCGTATTCGGGGCCATCTTGTTGGGCGCAGCTGGTGGTCTGTTGCACGCGGTGGCCACGGTTTATTTTGGCGTCGACCACATTGTTTCTGGCGTCGCGATCAACATCATCGCTTTGGGCGCGGTTCAGTACCTGGCTGCCTTGGCTTTCACGGGTGTTCCTGGCGGCGGCCAGACTCAGTCGCCGCCGGTCGGGCAACTGCCGAGTATCACGATTTCTTGGCTGTCTGACCCTCTCGGCGAAATCGAAAACCAGAACTGGTTCTTCATTTCCGATGCGGCCGCGTTGTTGCGGGCCATGGTCACCAACATTTCGGTGCTGACGATCATCTCGATTGGCCTGTTCGTCCTTACCTGGTGGCTGCTGTGGCGCACCTCGTTTGGTCTACGAGTTCGTTCTTGTGGCGAGTCGCCGGCGGCAGCCGAATCGCTTGGCATCAACGTCTACCGGTACAAGTTCATCGCGGTAATCACCTCCGGCGGCTTGGCTGGCTTGGCGGGCGGCTACTTGGCGCTCGTGGCAGCCAACGCCTTCCGCGATGGGCAGACCGGCGGTCGCGGTTATATCGGTCTGGCTGCGATGATCTTTGGCAACTGGCGCCCTGGTGGGTTGTTCGCGGGTGCGACCTTGTTCGGTTACACCGACACGGTTCGACTCCGTGGCGGCGGCGAAAGCGTGCACGCACTGCTGCTGTTGGTCGCAGTGTTCATGATTTTGCTGGCGATCTGGCAGTGGCGCCAACACGGGCAACGCTCGGCATTGATCGCCGCAGTCATTGGCGTGGTGGTTGCTGGCATCTACTTCACCACCACTGAAGTTCCAAGCGAGTTGGCCACTATGACCCCATACGTGACCACGCTGTTGGTTCTGGCGGTGTTTAGTCAGAACCTGCGGATGCCTGCCGCCGATGGCAAGGTTTATCGAAAGGGAAGTGCGGGATGAGCGAGTTCGGATTCACTCCGACCGACGCACCGGTCGACTGGAAGGCGTTGCAGGGTTACGCCACCGAGGTGATGCAGCGGGCCTATGCGCCGTACTCGAACTACAAAGTCGGTGCCGCCGGTTTGGTCGATGACGGCCGTGTCGTATTGGGCTGCAACGTCGAGAACGCCGCCTACGGTGTTGCGCTGTGTGCCGAGTGCGGCATGGTTTCGGCGCTGCATTCAACCGGTGGTGGCCGCTTGCGGGCGGTCGTCTGCGTTGAAGGCAACGGTGAGCCGGTCATGCCGTGCGGTCGCTGTCGGCAGATCTTGTGGGAGAACGGCGGTCCGACTTGCGAACTCTTGACTTCTTCGGGGGTCAAGCCGCTAACCGAAATCCTGCCTGACGCATTCGACAGTACGGACCTGAAATGACGCCCGAACCGTTTGCGCCAACTGACGTGATCGTCGCCAAGCGTGACGGTCAACGACTAACAGATGAACAAATCTCCTGGGTTGTTGATGCCTACACTCGTGGCGTAGTTGCCGACGAGCAAATGTCTGCCCTAGCGATGGCGATCTTGCTCAACGGGATGGACCGGCGCGAAATCGCGCGCTGGACATCCGCGATGATCGCTACCGGCGAACGGATGGACTTTTCGTCGCTGCCGATGCCAACGGCAGACAAGCACAGCACTGGCGGGGTAGGCGACAAGATCACTCTGCCGCTGGCCCCGCTGGTTGCCGCCTGCGGGGTTGCCGTGCCGCAACTTTCTGGTCGCGGGCTCGGCCACACCGGCGGCACGCTCGACAAACTGGAGTCGATTCCCGGTTGGCAGGCGGCATTGTCAAACGAGCAGATGATGACCCAACTGCGTGATGTCGGTGCGGTGATCTGCGCTGCCGGTTCGGGCTTGGCGCCGGCGGACAAAAAGCTTTATGCCTTGCGCGACGTCACCGGCACGGTCGAATCGATCGCGTTGATCGCCAGTTCGATCATGAGCAAGAAGATCGCTGAAGGAACCGGGGCGCTCGTCTTGGACGTCAAGGTCGGCTCTGGCGCCTTCATGAAAACTGAAGAGTCGGCTCGCGAACTGGCCGAAACGATGGTGGCACTCGGTGCTGACGCCGGCGTGAACACGGTCGCGTTGCTAACGGAGATGAGTACGCCCCTTGGGCTCACGGCCGGGAACGCCCTCGAAGTTCGCGAGTCAGTTGAAGTGCTTGCTGGTGGCGGGCCTGCCGATGTGGTCGAACTGACGATTGCCTTGGCCCGCGAAATGCTTGCAGGTGCTGGGCGAACCGAAATCGATCCGGCGGACGCTTTGGCCGACGGTCGGGCGATGGACGCGTGGGTCAAGATGATTGCCGCGCAAGGCGGCGACCCGCACGCGCCACTGCCGACCGCTCGCGAAACGTTCACCGTCACCGCATCTGATACCGGTGTGCTCACCTCGCTTGACGCGATGGCTGTCGGGGTTGCTGCTTGGCGGCTCGGCGCTGGCCGTTCGGGCCCCGGCGAGGCCGTCCAGGCAGGTGCCGGAGTCGAGTTGCACGCCAAACCCGGCGATCACGTGACGGCCGGTAGCGCACTCATGACCCTGCACACTGACACCCCAGAACGCTTCGAGTTGGCGTTGGCGGCACTGACTGACAGTTACTCGATTGGCAATGAGTTCACTGCGGCTAAACCGCTGATACTTGCCAGAGTTGAAAGCTGACTCCACCAACCAGATAGGTTCGAGGCATGCTCATTTTGAACGACCGCGCCGAGATTGCTGCTGCCGCTGGGACGGAGATCGGTTCCAGTTCTTGGGTTGAAATTGGTCAAGATCGAATCGATATGTTCGCCGACGCAACCGGGGACCGCCAGTGGATCCACATCGACCCAGAGCGCGCGGCCGATGGCCCGTTCGGCGCAACCATCGCCCACGGCTACCTGACGCTTTCGATGCTGCCGTTTCTGAGCGCGCAGGTGTATGCATTCGCCGGCGATCGGGCCCGAGTCAACTACGGCCTAAACCGTGTCCGGTTCATGGCACCGGTCCGGGTCGGCTCCAAGATCCGGGTGCGCGTTGAGGTCCTCGAGGTTCGCGACATCGAGAAAGGGCAGCAAGTGACGATTCAGCACACTGTAGAAATCAAAGGGTCGGAAAAGCCGGCCTGCATCGCCGAAACCGTCACCTTGTTGATGGACACGCCATGAGAGCCACTGCAGCCCAGATTGCAGCAGTGCCCAAGGTGGCGTTGCACGAACACCTCGACGGCGGAGTCCGGCCAAGCACGGTGGCCGACATTGCCGCCCAGATCGGACATGAACTTCCAGCCCCGGCAGCAGAATTGGGTCAGTGGTTCACCGACGCGGCCTCTTCAGGTTCGCTGGTGCGCTATTTGGAGACGTTTGAACACACCGTCGCGGTCATGCAAAGACCCGAAGATTTGGCGCGAGTTGCCCGCGAGGCCGTCTTGGATTTGGCCGCCGACAACGTCGTCTATGCCGAACTTCGCTGGGCGCCTGAACAGCATCAGCGCGACGGACTGACTATCGGCGAGACGGTCGAGGCGGTTCAGGCCGGCATCGATGAGGGTGTTCGTCAAGTCAATGAACAGGGCCGACCGATGGTGGTTGGCCAACTGTTGACTGCGATGCGGCACGCCTCACGCGGACTCGAAATCGCCGAGACCGTGGTGCAGTACCGCGATCGTGGAGTTTTCGGTTTCGATATTGCTGGTGCCGAGGATGGCTTCCCGCCGATCTTGCACCTCGAAGCGTTCGAGTACCTGCGCCGCGAGAACGTGCGATTCACGATCCATGCCGGTGAAGCCTTCGGGCTGCCGTCGATCTGGCAGGCCGTTCAGCGGTGCGGAGCCGACCGGTTGGGCCATGGCGTGCGAATCGTCGACGACATTGACTTCACGAGCGAGCCAGCGAAACTCGGCCGGCTCGCCAGCTATATCCGCGATACTCGGATCCCGTTGGAAATGTGTCCGTCCTCAAACCTGCAAACCAGCGCGGTTGCGGGCATGAAAACGATCGCCGATCATCCCATCGGGCCGCTGGCCGAGCTTGGTTTTCGGGTGACGATCAACAGCGACAACCGGCTAATGAGCGGTACTTCCATCGGTAACGAGATGAGCCTGTTGGTTGATGCGTTTGGCTACAGCGTCGGCGACCTGCGTTGGTTCACCGTCAACGCGATGAAGAGCGCCTTCTTGCCGTTCGATGAGCGCTTGACGCTAATCAACGACGTGGTCAAGCCTGGTTTTGCTGCGCAGAGTTGAGCTGGCGGTAGGCCTGCCGCGGACTCATCGGTTTGCAGCCCGCGGCCACTGCTTCGGCTACGACTCGCGGCTGGTCTTTCATTAGTCGCCATCCTCGACGTACCAGAGTCAGCGGTGGTTTGCGTGACTCGCGCAGGTCGCGAGCCAGCCGAAGAGCGAAAACTACGAGTCGAGGCCGGGTTAGGCAGATCGCCGCTGACAGTAGCCCGGCATCTTGGCATGGCGCGACGATCACGGCAGCGAACAGGCCCTCGGCGATGAACCGGTCACCGGTCAGTACCACTTCGCGCGTGCCGGTCGCCCGGCTGACTGAAATGTCGTAGATCGGCACGGCCGTTCGGCCAGTTCGGCACAGTTCTTCGATGGCGCTCATCGCCGCATCGATATTCCAGGTGCCGACGTCGTCCCAATCGGGAATCCCCAGGGTGCTCACCGGCAGTCCGACTTGGTCAATCGGATAGTAGAAGTCGTCCAGCCGCAGCACGGTCCAGCCCAGTCGCTCGGCCAGATGAGACTTACCCGAACCCGACGGTCCGGCCAAGATCACGACATGCGGCATTGGGTGAGGATATCTAAACCGCGACTGTGCTCACCTGGGACCGTGCTCACACGCCGATCGGGTGCCAGACCGTCTTGGCCTCAACGAAGTTGGTGATCCGGCTCAACGACTCACCGGTGGGTGTCCCGGGGCGGACGATTCGTTTGAGGTTTACCGCGCCGTCGGCCTCCAAGGAGCGAGCAATCTCAGGATCGTCGACACCGGTGAGGTCTATGCCGTTGACATCTTGATGGGTCGCCAACCAGGGGCCGATCTCGGCGATGTCGCCGGTCAAGATATTGACTACTCCGCCGGGCACATCGGCGGTCGCGAGCACTTCGGCCAGGGTGACCGCCGGTAGGGGGCGATCGTTCGAGGACACCAAAACTGCGCAATTTCCGGCCGCAAGGACTGGCGCCAACACTTCAACGAGGCCAAGCAGCGAGGACTCTTGTGGTGCCGCGATTGCGATCACGCCAGTCGGCTCGGGTGAGGTCAAGTTGAAGAACGGGCCGTTGACGGCGTTCGCGTTGCCCGCGACTTGAGCGATCTTGTCGGCCCAACCGGCGTACCAAACCCAAGTGTCAATCGCCGAGTCGACGATCGCGTTGGCGCGCTTTTCCGAGACTCCTTCGGCGGCGCGCACGTCGGCGACGAACTGGTCGCGGCGACCTTCCATCACTTCGGCCACGCGATACAGGATCTGGCCCCGGTTGTAGCCGGTGCGCTTAGCCCAACCGCCGAACGCCTTGCGAGCGGCAGTGACCGCATTTCGCCCATCCTTGCGCGAGGCCTTTGAAGCGTTCGCCAAGAACTTTCCGCGAGCTGAGAGCACCTCGTAGGTTCGGCCCGATTCCGAACGTGGGAATGCACCACCGATGAACAGTTTGTGAGTCTTGCGGACTTCTACGCGGTCGCTCATCGTGCCTCCTGCAGGTAGGAGGCCAGCCCCTGTCGGCCACCCTCTCGGCCGTAACCGGACTCCTTGTAGCCGCCGAACGGCGAGGCCGGATCGAACTGGTTGAACGTGTTCGCCCAGACGACGCCGGCGCGAAGTTCGTTCGCCATCGCCAGAATCCGCGAACCTTTTTCGGTCCACACCCCGGCCGAAAGGCCGTATGGCGTGTTGTTGGCTTTTTCGATCGCTTCAGCTGGCGTGCGGAAGGTCAGCACCGAAAGGACCGGGCCGAAGATCTCTTCGCGGGCGATGCGGTGCGCTTGAGTGACGCCGGTGAAGATCGTTGGCGCGTACCAGAAACCGCGGTCGGGCAGTTCGCACGGCGCGCTCCAGCGCTCGGCGCCTTCCTCGTCTCCGGTGGCGGCCAAGGCCTTGATCCGGGCGAGTTGTTCGGCCGAGTTGATCGCGCCGACGTCGGTGTTCTTGTCGAGTGGGTCACCCAGGCGCAGCGTTTGCATCCGCGACTTGAGGCGTTCGAGGACTTCGTCGGCGATGCTCTCTTGGACGAGCAGCCGCGAGCCGGCGCAGCAGACGTGACCTTGGTTGAAGAAGATCCCGCGGACGATCCCTTCGATGGCCTGGTCGATCGGCGCGTCGTCGAAGACGATGTTTGCGGCCTTGCCGCCGAGTTCGAGGGTCAGCGCCTTGTCGGTGCCCGCGACCGTGCGGGCGATCTCTTGACCAACTGGCGTCGAACCAGTGAACGCGACCTTGTTCACGTCCGGGTGCGCCACCAGCAGTTGGCCGGTTTCGCCAGCGCCAGTGATGATGTTGACTACGCCCGCCGGTAGTTCGGCTTGGCGGCACACCTCGGCGAAAAGCAGGGCGCTCAGCGGTGTGGTTTCGGCTGGTTTGAGCACGACCGTGTTGCCCGCGGCCAAAGCGGGCGCGACTTTCCACGCCAGCATCAGCAGCGGGAAGTTCCACGGGATGACTTGGGCGGCCACCCCGAGCGATTTCGGGTTCGGGCCGAGTCCGGCGTGCTCGAGTTTGTCGGCCCAGCCAGCGTTGTAGAAGAACCACTGAGACGCCAGCGGCACGTCAACGTCGCGCGACTCTTTGATCGGCTTGCCGTTGTCGAGAGTTTCTAGGACGGCGAACTCGCGACTGCGTTCGGCCAAAATCCGGGCGATCCGAAACAGGTATTTGGCGCGTTCGCGACCGGGCATCGGCCCCCAAACTTTGGTGTGGGCACGGCGAGCGGCCTTGACTGCGCGATCGACGTCGCCGGCATCGGCACACGAAACCTCGGCGAGGACTTCTTCGTTCGCCGGGTTCACTGTCTTAAAAGCGTTGCCGCCGCCGTCGGTGAACTCGCCGTCAATGAACAGGCCGTAACTGGCGGCCAAATCGACGATGGCGCGCGACTCGGGCGCTGGAGCGTATTCGAAACCGGGCATCAGAATCAGTCCAAGGTGACGTAGTCGGGGCCGCTGTACCGGCCAGTGAGCATTTTCTGCCGTTGCAGCAGTAGGTCGTTTAGCAGGGAGGAGGCGCCGAACCGGAACCAGTCGGGGTCAAGCCAGTCTTCGCCGGCGACTTCGTTGACGACCACGAGGTAGCTGATGGCGTCTTTGGAGGTGCGGATTCCGCCGGCTGGTTTGACGCCGACTTGACGGCCGGTGGCGATGCGGTAGTCGCGAACCGCTTCAAGCATCAGCAGGGTGACCGGCAGGGTTGCCGCCGGTTGAACTTTGCCGGTGCTGGTCTTGATGAAGTCGGCGCCCGCGTCCATCGCCAGCCACGAGGCGCGACGAACGTTGTCATAGGTCTGCAGTTCGCCGGTCTCCAAAATGACTTTCAGGTGGGCCGAGCCGCAGGCCTGCTTGACCGCGATGATCTGCTCGTGAACCTTCGCCAGATCGCCGGCGAGGAAGGCACCCCGGTCGATCACCATGTCGATTTCGTCGGCGCCGGCCGCCACGGCGGCAGCCACGTCGGCAAGTTTGATTTCCATTGGCGCACGCCCCGAAGGGAACGCAGTGGCGACGGCGGCAACATGCAAGTTATCGCCGACCACTTCGCGCACGTACTCGACCATGTCGGGGTAGACGCAGACCGCGGCGGTGGCCGGGCAGCTCGGGTCGCTTGGGTCTGGCCGCAGCGCTTTGTTGGCCAGGGCGCGAACCTTGCCGGGGGTGTCGGCGCCTTCGAGGGTGGTCAAGTCGACCATAGAGATCGCGAGGTCTATTGCCCACTGTTTCGAACTGGCTTTGATCGACCTCGTTGACAAGGCGGCCGCTCTAGCCTCAAGTCCTACTTGGTCGACGCCCCTGAGTCCGTCGAGTACGGATTTGGTGCTCATCAGCTGGTCCCTTCCACCCATCCGATTATGCCTGCTTTGGGCGCGGGGAGGGGGCTTCAAAAGGTGAAGTAGCGGTTAAGGTCTGCGATGATTCCTTGGACTTCGGCCTCAGCGCTGACCTGATCGGATTTGACCGACTCGACGTAACATTTGAGTTTTGGTTCGGTTCCCGATGGCCGGCAGATCACGCGGCCGTTGCCCAGCGCGAGCCGGATTCCGTCAGTTGGCGGCAGTCCGGCGTAGCCATCTGCTAGGTCATCGACGGCTACGACGGCTTGGCCGCCAAGAGTCGTCGGCGGTTCGGTCCGCAGGCGACTCATCGCATTGGTGATCAGCGCCAAGTTTTCGGTGCGCAAAGCGAGCTGACCGGTCGCGTGCCAGCCGTGCTGGCAATAAATATCGGCGAGCAGGTCAGTCAAACTGCGGCCCTCGGCCTTGAGTTTGGCGGCCAGCGCCATGATCAGCAGGCCAGCGCTGATGCCGTCTTTGTCGCGTGCGATCGAAGGGCTGACGCAGTAGCCGAGTGCTTCTTCATAGCCAAAAACTAGGCCGTCGACCTTGCCGATCCACTTGAATCCGGTGAGGGTTTGGCGCCACGGCTGGCCGTAGGCGGCGGCCTGTTTGCCAACGAGTTCGGACGACACAATCGAGGCGGCATAGGTTCCCGTTACGCCGCGTTCGAGCAGCGACTCGGCCAGTAACGCGCCGACCTGATCGCCCGTTAGCAGACGGTGGCCCGACTCGGTTTTCACGCCGACGGCGCACCGATCGGCGTCCGGGTCGCTCGCGATGACGACGTCGGCGTCGATCTGGTCGGCCAAGGCGACCGCCAGATCCATCGCGCCTGGCTCTTCGGGGTTGGGGAACGCCACGGTCGGGAAGGTCGCATCTGGTTCGGCTTGAGCAGCTACGACAGTCGGGGCGGCGAAACCGGCGCGGGTCGCCGCCTCGACGAACAGTCGACCGCCGACGCCGTGCATGGGTGTGTAAGCCACGAGCAGTTCACGTGGTCCGGTAGGCGCGGCTTGGGTCACGGCGGTCAGATACGCCTCGGCGACCTCGGGACCCAACACGATGAAGTCGCCATCTCGTGCCAGTTCGTTCACCGGCCCGACCGCGTCGATACACGCGGCGATTTGAGCATCAGCCGGCGGCACGATCTGGCTGGTGTCGGCCAGGTAGACCTTGTAGCCGCTGTCGCGCGCGGGGTTGTGTGAAGCGGTGACCATCACGCCGGCAGATGCCCGCAAATGGCCGATCGCAAAAGCCAGCACCGGGGTGGGCAGGTGCTCTGGCAGCAGTTGGGCGCGCACGCCGGCGGCTTGCATGATTTCGGCGGTGTCGCGCGCGAAAATCTCGGAGTTCACTCGGGCGTCGTAGCCAACGACGATGCTCGGGTCGGTTTCGGTTTTCCGCAGGTGGGCGGCGAGCCCGGCGGCAGCGCGCGCCACGGTAACGCGGTTCATTCGCATCGGGCCGGCCCCCAGTTCGCCGCGCAGACCAGCGGTCCCGAACTCGAGCCGTCCACTGAACCTGGCGGAGAGCTCTGCGGTTTCGCCAGTGGATTCGGCGGTGGAGATTAGGTCGGCTAACTCCGCGCGGGTTTGTTCGTCTGGGTCTTGGGCCAACCACGCTCGCGCTGCTTCAAACATGTCCATTAGTCCACCGTAAGGGCAGTTCAGATGCGGGGGAGGACTTCGGCGAGCAGGGCGCCCATTCGCGTTGCGGCCACTTGGCCCGCTTCGAGCACCTCAGCATGGTTGAGCGGCTGGTCCAAGATTCCGGCGGCGAGGTTCGTCACCAGGGAAATCCCCAAGACTTCCATGCCTGCTTCGCGAGCGGCGATCGCTTCGAGCGTGGTGGACATGCCGACGAGGTCGCCACCGAGAATCCCGGCCATTTTCACCTCGGCAGGAGTCTCGTAGTGCGGTCCGGGGAACTGGACGTAGACGCCTTCGTCGATCGACGGATCAACTTCGTGCACGATGTCGCGCAGGCGCCGCGAATACAGGTCGGTCAGGTCGACGAAGTTCGCGCCGACAATGGGGGAGGTGGCCGTCAGATTCAGGTGATCGCGAATCAGGACGGGGGTGCCTGGCGTCCAAGCCGGGTTCAGGCCGCCGCAGCCGTTGGTCAAAACCATCGTTTTAACTCCGGCCGCAGCCGCGGTTCGGACACCGTGGACGACCGCGCCGACACCTTTGCCCTCGTAGAAGTGTGTCCGCCCCAGGAATACGAGCGCTCGTTTATCGCCGACGCGAACCGACCGGATCGTGCCGCCATGGCCGGCGACGGCCGGCTTGCTGAAGCCCGGCAGGTCTTCGGTAGGCACTTCATATTCGGCCTCGCCCAGGGCTTCGGCCGCTGGCAGCCAGCCCGATCCCATCACTAGGGCGATGTCGTGTTCGCCGCCGGTGCGCTCGCGCAGAGTCACAGCGGCTTGACGGGCAAGTTCGTACGGATCCATCTGGCCACCATAACGGCCCGCGGACCGATGCGGGCGTACGCTACGACGGTGCCGAAGATCATCGGAGGCTCCCTGACGGAGCATCGCGCCACTACTCGTCGTCGAGTGTTTGCTGCGGTAGTGGACTTGTTGAACGATCGGTCGTTCGACGCCATCACGATGGCCGACATCGCTGCTCGGGCCGAGGTTGGCCGCTCGGCGCTCTACAACCATTTCAAAGACAAAGAGGACGTTGTAGTCGCCTTCGCGAGTGAAGAGACCGACCGTTACCTAGCGCAACTTCAGGAACTATTGGTCGGAGTTGACTCGCCGACGCGTCAACTCGAGGTCTATGTCCGACACCACGTCGACACCTCGGCCGAGTTTCACATTGGTTTGGGCCCGGAATTGCGAGCAATTCTGTCGCCGGCTTCGGCCAGAGCGATGCGCGAGCACGTTATTGCGGTCGAGCGAGTTTTGCGCCAGATTCTGACTGACGGAGCCGCCTCGGGCGAGTTCGAGATCGATGACGTTCGAGCCACCGTCTCCTTGTTGCACGCCACTTTGTCGGCCCGCCACGCTTCAGCCGACACCACGACGAAGTTCGTACTCGCGGCCGTTTCGGCAGGTTCGTAGCCACAACTAAGTCGAGGGTTGAAGTCACCAGGTGACTTGAACCTTCGAGCGTTAGTGATTTCGGATCTGGTTTTTCGAACTCGGCCTGTGGATGCTCGACTTGGCCCGCTCCTACTGGGGCACGATCAGATATGAATTTCGCAATTGGGCAGGCTGACGTGGTGGCCGCATGGCAACTTCGGGCAAATGGTTTGGCTGCACATGACATCAGGCGATTGGTGCGCCGCCGTGAGTTGGTACCTGTTCATCGAGGTGTGTACGTCAACCACACCGGCGAGCTCACGTGGGAACAGCGTGCGTGGGCGGGAGTGCTCGCGGTGTGGCCGGCGGTGCTCTGCGGGACCTCCGCACTTCGCGCCTGCCTCGGCGACTGGCCAGGTGGGGGACCGATTCAGGTGGCGGTGGATTCGCGGCGGACCGTTGTGGCTCCGCTGGGGGTGGTCGTGCATCGGAAAGCCGACCTGGCCGACCATGCCCAGTGGACGTTGAGCCCGCCTCGCTTGTCTTTGGAGACTGCAGTATTGGATGTGGCTTCGAGTGAGCGCCGTGAACTTGATTCAGTAGCGGTTTTGGCGGCCGCGGTTGGCTCTCGTCGGACCACTGCTGAACGCCTTAGCGCGGCCCTAAGCAGTCGTGCTCGAATACGCCGGCGAGGTTTCCTGAGTCGAGTCATTGAAGACCTCGCGACCGGTACTTGGTCAGTACTTGAGCATGGCTACCTCGACCAAGTTGAACGGCCGCACCGATTGCCGGTTGGCACGAGGCAGTTCCGCCACGTCAGTCCAAATGGTGTGGAGTATCGCGATGTCGATTTAGCTGGACTTGCCGTAATCGAACTCGACGGTCGGCAGTTTCATTCTTCAAGCAGACAGCGCGATCGCGACCTTGAGCGCGATCTTGAAATTGCGTCCGAAGGCCGGTTGGCAATCCGGCTTGGCTGGGGCCAGGTCTTTGAGCGTCCATGTGCAACCGCTGCGAAAGTGGCAGCGGTTCTCGCGGCGAACGGCTGGGAGGGAGACCCCAAAAGCTGCGGCTCCGATTGCGCTTTGGCCACAACTAAGTCGAGGGCTGACGTCACCAGGTGACGTCAGCCCTCGAGCTTAGGTAGTGAAGATCAGCTCACTTGGTGACCTTGATCGATCCCACCACTGCGTAGCCGCGCGCGTTGTAGTTCGCGTTGCCACCATAGGCGGCCTGCACGGTCCATTTGCCCTTGGCTAGCTTGGGCAAACTGACCTTCACCGCGCCGTTGCGTACCGTGGCGCGAACGTACTTGGCGCTCTTGCCCTTGGTTAGCTTCAGGGTGACTGCCCCTGATGGTGCGGTGACGCCACGAACTCCGGCGACGTAGATCGTGGCCGACCCAGTCTTGCGCTTCGTCGGCTTCTTGGTGACCTTGGCCGAAGTGCTCACGGTCGCCTTAGCGACGGTGACCGTGAAGGACTTGGTTGAGGTCAGGAACGCGCCATCGCTTGGGGTGAACGTGGCGGTGTAGGTCTTCGAGCCGACTGCGGTGTTCGTCGGGACGGAGAAAGTGACCTTGCCGTCCGTGGTGGACTTTTCGCCCAGGCCAGGCACGTTGACAGTTCCTTCGGCCGACGTCGTAAGGGTGAGGCTTCCACCCTTGCCGAACGTCGTATTCAGGCCGGCCGTGTCGACCGTGGTCTTGAACTTGATCGGAGTGAACGTCTCGTAAGGCTCGTGCTTCGTATTGACCCCACCGGCATAGGTATAGATGCCGTAGCGCATTGGTTGATCTGCACCCTGCTGAGGCACAAGTTCGTCTAAAGCGGCCTTGTCGACAGTCAATTCTGCCGTGAACGTACCGTCTGATTTCAACTCGATCGCACCTGCTGCGGGGCCGCCGACGGCCGCGGAGTCTTCAGCGAGCACCGCCCATTTGAGCGAGTTGTTGTTACGCAGACGATTCTCTGCGGGGGCACTCTTGCTGGGCTGCCACTCTTCGGAGAACTTGCTGAAGGTGATGGATACGCCTGCGGGTCGGTTGACCAGTGGCTGCGTAAGTGATGTCACGGCGCTCGGGTCAAACCCAGATCCTTCGACGGTAATCGTGGCTACTTCGTCTGCCTGGAACTCGGTCGTCGACACGGTCACGCTCGGCGTTGAGGTGACGACCCGAAGGTTAGCGGTGTGTTCAGATCGGGCGTAGTTATCGTCACCTTCGTACGAAACGGAAAGTTCGTAGGAACCAATGGGAAGATTCGCCGGAACAGTGAACGTGGCCACCCCGTCATCGACAGGGCTAACTAGGTTGCCATCGGGCAAGCCCGAAAGCGTCACGTTGCCGGTTGCACCTGTTGCAAGCGTGGCAGTCAGCGACTTAGTTGAACCCGCGAACGCGACCGCGTCCGCTAGTTGAAGATTGCTTTCATGCTTAACGAACTCGATTGGGGTATAGGTCTCGTAGTCGGCGACCACGGCGCCGCTGCCGGCGAGGGTGTAGATGCCGTAGTTGACTAGGTTTTGATCAGTTCCAGCGGCGGTGTCGGCTGCTGCCTTCGAGACCGAGATGGTGGTTGTGAAGGATCCGTCTGATTTCAGTTCGACGCAACCACCATTGGCGCAGGAGGTGGCTAGGGTCGGTTCGCTGAGTGAGGGCTCGGGTAGTGCCCACACCTGGTTGGCGACCTTTCGTGCAGACGATGGTGCGCCGGCTGACGGTTTCCAGTTGGCGGCGAATTTGCCGAAGATCACGTATGCGCCGGATTTCTTGTCCTTCAACGGCGGGCGGGCGCCGATTGCCGAGTCGGGGTTGAACCCGGTGCCGGTTACCGTGACGGTAGCCGTTTCATCGGCGAAGAACGAGACTTTTGAAACACTGACGGTCGGCACTACGGGAGTTTCGTCGGCTTGTGCCGCCGAGGTGGGGACGAACGCGAGCAGGCCTGCGGCTAGTGCGGTTGCTGAACTCCACGCCAATGCGCGGCGACTGCGCACGAGGGATTTGGACCTCATTGGGTTCCTTCCAGATTGGGCCGACTACCCGCCGACCGATGTAGGTAAGGCACACCTTAGACTAGGGTGGGTCAAGTGGTTGGCGACGGGGTCCAAACGATGGACTCGATGGGAGTTTGACGATGAGCGACCCGATTCAGTCGAATCGAGCCGGAATATGGCGGCGATCAGTGGTTGTCTCCGCTGCATTGGTTTTGGCAGTATTTTCGCTGCCGATGATGACCGCGGACGCGAACGAACCGAGCGAACCGGTCACCGGCGGCTCGATCACCTGGGGCGTAAAGGAAAGTTTCCGCAGCTACATCGTCAGCAACATCGCCCACGGCTCGGTGACCGTCGCCGGCGGTGCAACCGACAACGGCTCGGTCACCACCTTCGTCAATGCCACGGGTGACTGGTCCGATAGTGCTGGCGAGGCTCGTACCGCAGGATCAGTGCGTTTTGTCGGCCACAAAAATGAGCTGGACGTGACCATTTCCAACCCGCGGCTGGTGAACAAGGCAAGCGGCGCACAATTGGTCGTCGACGTTCTCGACAGCACCGGCGCAAGCAAAACCGACGTCGTTTTCGCCACCGTCAACCTGGCCGGCCGGGTCACCAAAACTGCCACCACGGTGAAGGTCAATGCCGCGCCGGCAACACTCACCAAAGCCGGCGAAGCGGCCTTCATCTACGACGGTTTCCCGATGTACACCGCAGGTGAGCAGTTGGATCCGATCAGCGCGACCTTCGACGTCGCCTCTACGCCAGAGCCGACTGAGCCGACCACCGGACCGACAACAGCACCCACTGCTGAGCCGACGGTCGAACCAACCACGGCGCCCACAACGGCAGCGACCACTCAGCCGACCGTCTCGCCGAGCCCAAAACCCAAACCGAACACCAGCCCGAAGGCAAAGTCCGGCGAGTTGGTCTGGGGCGTCAAGACGAGTTTTAGGTCCTACATCACCGGCCCGATCGCCAGAGGAAGTGTTTCCGTTTCGGCTGGGGCGAAGGCGACCTCCGGCGGATACTGGTTCGGCCAATCGAGCACGAGCGCCAAAGCGCCGAACCCGGTCGGCACCACCACCTATCGCGGTGGCGTCCAATTCACGGGCCATCACGGGGAGTTGAATCTTGCGCTTTCTGCCCCGGCCGTTCGGGTGACCTCGGCCAACTCGGCCATGCTCACCGCCCACGTTGCAGGCAAGGGGAGAGTCAACGTTGCCGTCGTCACCCTGAGCGCAGCGAAACGCACCACGGCGGCCGGATGGGTGCAATACGCCAGCGCACCGGCGGCACTCACCCCGGCCGGGTCGACTCTGTTCGCTCGCGACGGCAGTGAGTTTTACCCGCCGGGAACACCGATGGACCCGGTGACCTTCTCGATCGGGTCGAGCGCGAGCAAATCCAGTCGCGCAACTGCGGCCGGAACGAGCGTGGTCTCGGCGGCCTCAACCGCAAGCAACTGGACCGCGCCGACTTCACCACCAGCGACCACCGGACTTTTGGTGAAACAAGACGAAGTGAACGCCGGCGACGAGATCGCCGTCTCGGGTGAAGGCTTTGCGCCAAACGAAACGGGCATCCGGGTCGTGCTCCATTCGACCCCGACGATCCTCGCCCAAGACGTGACCGCAGATGGGGCCGGCAAGGCCACTTGGCAAGGCGTCATTCCGGCGACGGTCGAACCGGGAAAACACACGCTGACCTTCCAAGGTTCGGTGAGCCGTGGCGTTGTATTGGAGATTGGCGCGGCTGAAAAGATCGTCGGTTGTGAACTCACTGACGGCCGCCTCGACTGGGGCTTCAAGGAGTCGTTCCGGGCCTATGTTTCCGGGTCGATTGCCAACGGCGACTGGTCCACCAGCGGAAACGCTAGCTACAAAACGCCCGAATTCACCTGGAGTAAGGGTGTTGGCGTCCAGGCCGAAGACGGCGATTCTGGCGAACTCAAGTTCACCGGCGAGGTGAAGTTCACCGGCCATAGCGGGGCGTTGGACACGTCGATCTCCAACCCGGTCGTCACGTTTGTGGACAACGAAACTGCAGCCCTAGCCGTGGACTATTCCGGCGGGACGATGGACGCGGCAATGGCAGGCAAGGATGACCGCACCACCACAGCTGGCGTTCAATTTGCTGACCTTGACTTGGCTGCCGGCAAGATGACCACCGACGGTCAAGTTGTGACGATCACGGACATTCCGACAACGCTCACTGCGGCCGGGAACGCAGTCTTCCCCAACTACGCCGCCGGCGCGGCGCTCGACCCAGTCACGTTGACGTTCACTGTTGCCACAGATTGTGCCGCCACCAATTTGGCCAGCACGCAAACCGACGAACAGGTTGTCGTAACGCCCACCAGCGGCGGCGGAAACGGCCCCAGTTGGTTGCCGTGGGTTGGCGGAATGGTGCTTGGGGCGGCAGCCTCAGCACTAATTACCGTGATGATCATGCGTCGACGGATTCCGGGAGCGCCTGCATGACCAAGAAACTCTCGGCATTGGTCATCGTTTTACTAATGGCCTCGCTGGCGGCCTGTGGCGACTACGAGACAACAGGAAAAGGGTCCGACTCGACGCCGCAGCCGGCACTTAGCGAACTAGAACCCCTAAAGAAGCCGAAAGAAATCACCGGGCCTAGCACTGCGGTCCTGCGCGATCGTGATGTTGAAGTCGTTGAGTCGACTGAAAAGGCGAAGTTGCCGGCCAAAGTCGTCTCGCATCTTCGCGGCGGCGACAAGACGGTGACAGTGACCGACACTTCGCGAATCGTTGCATTCGACATGGCCGGTTCGATCGCAGGCACTCTTTGGGGCCTAGGGCTCGGCGACAACCTAGTCGCTCGCGACATCTCGACTGAGTTCCCCGGTTCCGAAAAGTTGCCGCTGATCACCTCAGAAGGCCACGCGGTAAACGCCGAAGCAGTGATGGCGCAAAAGCCGACGGTCATCATTACTGACGGTTCAATGGGGCCGCGCGATGTCGTCGAACAACTTGCCGATACCGGCGTTCCGGTGATTTTTGTTGAGAATGATCCCAGCTTTGCCGGTGCGGCTCAACTAGCCAAAGACGTAGGTCAAGCAGTAGGGCTAGTGGCGACCGGCAAAAAACTCGCCGACCGGATTGAGGCAGAGATTGCCGAGGTGAGGACCGAGATTGAGCGGTTCGCCCCCACCAACGAGTCCGAGAAGTTACGGGTCGTTTTTCTGTATGTCCGCGGAAACTCCGGCGTCTACTACCTTTTCGGCAAAGAAGCAGGCGTTAGTAGCCTGCTGGACGGGCTCGGCGCTTTCGACGTTGCCGAGGAGCTCGGCTGGCGGGCAATGCAGCCACTAACCGACGAGGCGATGGTCAAGGCTGATCCCGATTTGATCCTCGTGATGACCCACGGACTCGACTCCGCGGGCGGGGTCGACGGGCTGTTGGCCGAGAAGCCCGCCATCGCGTTGACGACGGCCGGCAAGAACAAGCGAATCGTGGACATGGCCGACGGCGATATCCTGTCGTTTGGTCCGCGTTCGGCGATGACTCTCGAAGCGCTGGCTCGCGCCATCTACGTCCCCCAAGATTGAGGCTGATTCGACCGTGGTGACTTCCGGCCGCAGAACTGCGGTCATCGGCGGATTCGTCGTTCTACTTCTTGCTGGCATTTTCGTTTCAGCGTCGGTGGGTCAATTGGCTGTTGGCCCACGCGAGGTGGTCGGCGCTGCCCTGCATGGCCTAGGCATCGACACCAGTTGGCGCCCCAGTGATGAAATCACTGAGAACACTCTGCTTTACATCAGATTCCCCAGAGTCGCCATGAGCATCCTTGTCGGTGCGGCGCTGGCAGTTGCTGGTGCGGTGATGCAGGCGATCTTCGGTAACCCCTTGGCCGAACCTGGTGTGGTCGGCGTTTCGGCCGGCGCGGCATTTGGTGCGGCGGTGGCGATCGCGTTCGGTGCGGTCGCATTGGGCAGCTGGTCAGTGGCCGCATTCGCGTTTGTCGGCGGCTTCGGCGCCACCATTTTGGTTTACGCCACGGCGAGAGTGGGGGGCCGAACTGAGGTGGTGACCCTGCTGCTCACCGGTATCGCCGTGAACGCTTTCGCCGGTGCCGGGCTTGCGCTGGTGATGTTCGCGGCCGACTCCGGCTCACGCGAGCAGATCGTCTTTTGGCAGCTCGGTTCGATGAACGGAACGCGTTGGGGCGAAGTCATCACGGTCGCCGTGGTCGGCATCCCGGCGACGGTAGCTGCAGTTTTGCTCGCTCGCCGCTACGACCTGCTCGCGTTGGGTGAACGAACCGCGTCACATCTAGGCCTTCGGGTGGAACGGCTGCGGATCGGCTCAATCACCCTGGTCGCTTTGCTGACCGGCGCGGCGGTCGCCTTCAGTGGAATCATCATGTTCGTTGGCCTCGTCGTGCCGCACCTAGTGCGCATGCTGCTTGGGCCGTCTCATCGGACTTTGCTTTTGGCGAGCGTGATCGGTGGTGCCGCCCTGGTCGTCTGGGCCGACCTGTTGGCCCGCACGTTGGTGGAGGGCTCGGACCTGCCAATCGGTCTACTCACTTCGTTGATCGGTGGCCCTTTCTTCTTCTATCTAGTTCGGGCAACCCGATCTCGTTCGGGAGGTTGGGCATGACCGAGATCGCGTACCGAGTCACAGGCTTGGGTTGCCGGTTCGGCAGCCGGCAAATCGTTTCTGGCATCAATCTTGAAGTTCGCCGCGGCGAGGTCCTGGCCCTAGTTGGCCCAAACGGCGCCGGCAAGTCCACGATCCTCGGTGCGTTGACCGGCGACGTTCCGGCCTCAGCAGGTCAGGTTGAACTCAACGGCAAGAACCTCAGCCAATGGCACGCCAAAGATCTGGCAAAGGTCCGCGCGGTGCTTTTGCAATCGAACCAGGTGAGCTTCCCGTTCACCGTTCGTGAAGTAGTCGAGATGGGTCGCAATCCGTGGCTCGGACACGCTAGCGAAGCCGAGGACGACGAGGCCATCGCCGAAGCAATCGAGTTGACCGACATCGCCCACCTCGTCGACCGGCGGTTCACCGCTCTTTCTGGTGGCGAAAAGGCGCGGGTTTCCTTAGCTCGGGTGCTGGCTCAACGCACTGAAGTGGTGCTGCTGGACGAACCGACAGCGGCCTTGGATCTGCGCCACCAAGAAGAGGTCATGCAGGTGACCGGCAAGTTGGCCAAGGCCGGTCGAGCAGTTGCGGTGGTTTTGCACGATCTGACTTTGGCCGCCGCCCGAGCCGATCGGATCGCGATGATCGACGGCGGCGAATTGGTGGCGATTGGCGCCCCGCGTGAAGTGCTGACGGCCGAACGAGTCGCGAAGGTTTACGGGATTGAAGTCCACGTGATCGACGACAATCCGGGCGGCCATTTGATTGTGGTGCCGCACCGACTCTAGGTGTGACCAAGATGACGACACCTCGTCAGTTCGTATCTGACACTGTGTCATATACTTAGGGCAACCTGACCAAACGAGAGGTGCCAAAATGACCGTGACGACCGAAGTCGGCCTGTCCGTCCAAATGCGCGAAGGCTCCCAAGCCGAGCACAAGGACGCTGAAGGGTCTTCCTTCATGGCATCGCTGCTGGACTCGAAAGTCAACGAGACCGGGTACACCGAGTACCTCGCGATGCTCCGGCCGATCTACGCAGCACTCGAAGAGGTGGGTGCGCGCCTCGCCGATGATCCGGTCGCTGGCGAACTGATCGACCCCGTACTCAACCGCCTAGCTGCCATTGACGAGGACCTAGCTTTTTGGACTGCAGGCGGCGAGATCCCCCAGATTTCCAGCCCCGCAGTCGACGCCTACGTCGCGCGGATCAAGGCGAGTGAAGCCGACCCTGCGCTGTTCGTCGCACACCACTACACCCGTTACTTGGGCGATCTGTCCGGCGGCCAAGCCATCGGCCGGATCTTGGCGCGGGCTTTTGAACTTGAAGCAGGCAAGGGAATTGCGTTCTACCAGTTTGACGCGATCGAGAAGCCGAAGCTGTACAAGGATGGCTACCGCGCGAGCCTCGACGCGTTGCCTTTGACCGCTGAAGGCAAAGAGCGTGTAGTGGCCGAAGTGAAGGTCGTCTTTGGCCTAAACGGCGCGCTCTTCAACGAACTTTCCCAGCACCTGCCGCGTTACGCCCGCTGAGCGACAATAGCCGCCGCCTGACGCATAAGCGTGTGCTCGCCGTGTCGGCGAACCGGACCGGTGGAACAATAAGCCTGTGACTCATGTGGCGATCATTGGCGGCGGACCCGGCGGCTATGAAGCGGCCCTGATCGCCCGGCGGTTGGGGGCAGAAGTCACCATCGTCGATCGAGATGGTCTTGGCGGTTCCACCGTGCTGACCGACTGCGTACCCAGCAAAACGCTCATTGCCACCTCGGACCTGTTGACCGAGGTCGGGTCATCGGCGGAGTTGGGCGTCGAGTTGCCAACTTCAGTTAGTGCAGATTTGGCCGCGGTCAACCAGCGAGTGCTGGACTTGGCCGCGGCGCAGTCCTCGGACATCGGCGAACGCATGGCCGCAGCCGGTGTCACCGTACTTTCTGGAACAGGCAAGGTAGTGGCCGCCAACACCGTCGTCGCCACGACTGCGACCGGCGACGCGACGCTAGTGGCCGACGGGATCCTGATCGCCACTGGCGCCCATCCGCGCGTAGTTGATTCGGCCCAACCCGACGGTGAACGCATCCTGACGTGGGAGCAGATCTACAACCTGAGTGAGTTGCCGACCCACATGATCGTCGTGGGCTCGGGTGTCACCGGTGCTGAATTTGCCAGCGCCTACAACGGACTGGGCGCCAAAGTCACACTGGTTTCAAGTCGGTCGCGCGTGCTGCCGGGCGAGGACCCGGACGCAGCCAACCTGATTGAAGACGTATTCACCCGTCGTGGCATGACGGTGATGGACAACTCGCGGATGGAATCGGTCGTCCGCGACGGCGATGAGGTCATCGTGACGTTGACTGACGGCAGGACCGTTCGTGGCTCACACTGCCTGCTGGCGCTGGGTTCGATACCGAACACCGCTGGCTTGGGTTTAGCCGACGTAGGAGTGGGCACTGACGCAGGCGGCTTCATCGAGGTCGACAAAGTTTCGCGAACTGCCGTGCCCGGGATCTATGCCGCTGGCGACTGCACCGGCGTTTTCATGCTGGCCTCGGTGGCCGCACAGCAGGGGCGGATCGCGATGGCGCACCTGCTGGGCGATGCGGTCCACCCGCTGGATCTGACGAAAGTCTCCAGCAATATCTTCACCTCTCCCGAAATCGCCACCGTTGGGGTCAGTCAACGTCAGATCGACGAACAAGGACTGCTTGTCGACACTGCGATGCTGCCGCTGGCGACCAACCCGCGCGCAAAAATGCTCGGGGTTCATGACGGTTTCGTCAAACTGTTTTCCCGCCAGGGCGTTGGCACCCTGATCGGTGGCGTCGTGGTCGGGCCTAAGGCCAGCGAGTTGATTCACACGGTCGCTGTTGCGGTGTCTGCCTCGCTGACTGCCGATCATGTCGCGAACGCGTTTACTGTCTATCCTTCGCTGTCTGGTTCGGTCGGCGAAGTGGCGCGGCGACTGCATCGCCAACTCTGAAGTAGAAGTTGAACGAACCGCCTTTTGGCGGCAAATAACACCAGTGTTGTTTCGCAGGTCAGCCTACAAACGCTGGAATGCATCCAAAATGTGTGTTCTGATGCCTGTGCTCGCTTAAGTAACAGATGTGAATCGCCAAAGAATGGACTTCCCCCATGCATTCAAGGCTGAACCGCTGCAGTTTCAGTTTGGTTGCCGCCTCGCTGGTCGGTGCCCTCGTGCTCACGCCGGTCGCCGCCCAGGCCGCCGGCACCGACCTCATCGAGGTGCGTCCGGCCTCGACAAGCCCCGCACCAGTTAACGATGCGGCGATCCCCGAAGAAGTCGCCGTAGAGCAGACCGCGGTCAAGGTTGATCCGGCGACACCCGGCGCGGCCGCAATCAAGCGGACCGAAGTCGAACCGTTCCGGATGGCCGGTGTTACTTGGGACGCGTCAGCAAGCGCCAAAGACGTCACCGTGCGGGTTCAAGTGCGCACAAACGGCTCGTGGGGCGCTTGGGAGACGCTAGAGGCAGAAGAGAGCATAGAGGGCGGCCGTCCGGGCACTGTGCCGCTGTGGACCGCTCAAGCCGCTGACGGTATCGCTGTCGATGTTCAAGCTGCAGCCGGAACTCCAACGGGCGTCAAGGTCACCACGATCGATCCCGGTCAACCAGAGACGGTAACTTCGGCTCGGTCGGCTGCGTTCACCGCTGAGGATGAAGAAGAAACCGAAACGGTCGCCGCAGACGGCACCCCTACGGTCGTGCCGATGCCAACGATCATCACGCGCAAGCAGTGGGGCGCGGGACCGGGAACGAGTTGCGACTCGCCGACAACTCAGCCAAAGGCACTTGGCGTAGTGGTGCACCACACTGCCGGTTCGAACACCTACACAAAGGCCGAATCTGCGGGCCTAGTTCGCGGCTATCAGTCGTATCACGTCAAGGGGCACGGCTGGTGCGACATCGGCTACAACTTCCTAGTCGACCGGTTTGGCCAGGTCTTCGAAGGTCGCAAGGGTGGAATGCTCAATCAGGTTCGTGCTGCCCACTCCGGTGTTGACGCGGTAAACCAGTGGGCAACCGGTGTCTCGATGATGGGTCACTTCGAGAAGTCGGCGCCTAGCGAAGAAATGAAATCGGCGATGGTCAAGCTGCTCGGCTGGCGATTGGCGTACTTCAAGGCCAACCCCAAGGGCACCTATACGGTCGGTGGGAAAAAGTATCAAGTAATCAACGGTCACCGTGACGTCAAGTCCACCGCCTGCCCAGGTGCAATTGCCTACGCCTGGATAAATTCCGTTGGCGGGCTGAGGGACCGAGTAGCGGCCTACACCGCCAAAGCAACCTCGGCGGCCGGTGCGCCGGTAGCCGTTCCAGTGGTCTACACCGCACCGAGTTCATTCAAGGTTTCGGCTCGAGCAAAGACCTCACTGTCATTCCAATGGGCTTCCCAAGCCAAAGCACCTGGCTACCGTCTTTCGATTGTGAAACTCGGTTCGACAACCGGAACCCGCTACTTCTTCACCACCAAGAACTCGTTGAAGGTGACCAAGCTTAAGAAGGGGACCCGCTATCAGGTTCAGGTTGCAGTTGCCGATCCGAAAGCCCGTAAGCGGCTTGGTCCGCTTACGCCAGCGCCATACCTAATCGGGATTACCGTCGGGTACAAGCCAGCGACGGCACCAAGTCCGGCACCAACGACAGCCCCGGCAGCGGTCAACACGGTTACGGTGCCTGCCGGCGGCTCAGTTAGCTTCCGCGGCCACGGCTACGGACACGGAATCGGGATGAGTCAGTACGGCGCCGAAGGCGGCGCACGCGCTGGATACAAGTTCGATGCCATTTTGGCGAAGTACTATCCGGGCACGAAGTTGGAGACCAAAGCCGGAGTCATTCGGGTAAACCTGACCGCCGACACTTCAAACTCGGTGAACGTAAAGCACACGGCCGGGTTGAAGATTCGCAACCTCTCGAACAACGTGGTAACTGCGTTGCCAGCTAAGGTCGGCTCGCTTTCGGTCACCAACTGGTCAATCGATACCGCTAAGGCGAACAAGGCGCACAACTCTTTGTACTACCAGTCCGGCTCCAAGTGGTACACCTTCGCGACGTTCAACGCCAACGCCCAGTTCGAAGGGCCAACGACCATCAACTTGGTACTGCCAAATGGGTCGCTGCGGGCGTATCGCGGTGCGCTGCGGTCGGCGGTGCCGAAGGCGGGATCGACGACTCGAGACACGATCAATGTGTTGAGCCTTGAGGACTACCTGCGTGGCGTGGTGCCGCGTGAGATGCCGGCCACCTGGAGTATTGAGGCGCTGAAGGCACAGTCGGTTGCTGCTCGGACGTACGCTTCGCGTTACCTCGGTTCGACTAAGCACTTCGATATTTGCGATACGACTTCTTGCCAGGTCTATGGCGGCTTCGCCGCCGAAGCGACAAAGTCCAACCAAGCCGTCGACGGCACGAAGGGCAAGATTCTTACCCACGGCGGTAAGCCCGCGTTCACGCAGTTCTCGAGTTCCTCAGGCGGGTACACGAACAAAGGTTCGTTCGCCTATCTGTCGGCGGTCAGCGACCCCTGGGACAGCTGGAGCGGCAACAAGAACTACTCGTGGACGATCAAGGTCAGCGCAAAAACAATTGCGGCCAAGTATCCGTCTGTGGGCACTCTGCGGACGCTAACTGTCACGAAACGAAACGGGCTGGGTCAGTCTGGCGGGCGAGTGCTTTCTTTGACGATCAAAGGCTCCAAGGGTTCCAAAACCATCACGGGAGTTGACGCCCGTTGGGCCTTTGGCTTGCGGTCGGATTGGTTCGGTTTCTGAATTCGGACAGGTTCGGTTTCCTTGTTCGCAAGTGAGATACTCAGACTATGTTTCGTCGCAGACTGCTGATTACGATCAGCACCGCCGCCTTGGCCAATGCGCTTGCGCTTGGGGTTTCGGCTTGGCTGCTCGACGGTTTCGCGCTGACGACCACTTGGTGGCTGATCGCGGTGGTGCTGTTCACCGTGCTGAGTGTCGTACTGCGGGTCGCCGCGGTACGGCTCGGCTCGAAGTGGCTCAGGGTCACCACGATCACCGGCGGGCTGCTGCTCACCGCAGTCGCGCTGGCTTTGACCGACTGGATAGTGCCGAGCTCTGGTTTTGAGATCACCGGTTGGGCGACTTGGCTCGTCGTTACCTTGATCGTGTGGGCGGCCGGGGTGGCCTTCGGCGAGGTCGATCATCATGCGCCCGCCGAGACCCCCGGCGTTTCACCGGCAGAACGCGACGCCGCCCGCGATCGCCTTCGCAAAGCGTCCTGAGGTTTTCTAGAACTCAAAAGGTCGGCCCCGAGCAACTGCTCGGGGCCGACCTTTTTGGGTTGTTCGTGAAGAGTTCAGGCGTCCTTGATGTCGCAGAGCACTGAACCTGCGCCGACCGTGACACCGAGTTCAGCGTCCAAGCCGGTGATTATGCCGGAGCGGTGCGCGTTGATCGGCTGCTCCATCTTCATTGCTTCGATCACGATAACCAGATCGCCTTCGGCAACCTCTTGGCCGTTCTCGACGGCCAACTTCACGACCGTGCCTTGCATCGGCGAGGTGAGCGAATCGCCCGAGGCGACCGCGCCAGCGGACTTGCCGCCCTTGCGCTTGGCCTTCTTCTGGCCCGCACCAGCGGCCGCTGCGGCGCCTAGGCCACCTGGCAGGACCACTTCGACGCGCTTGCCGCCAACCTCGACGGTGACGCGCTCACGCTCGGCAGGTTCGTCCAGTTCACTCGCGACCGCGTTGTACGGCTCGAGTTGGTTGTCGTAGTCGGTTTCGATCCACGTCGTGTAGACGTCGAACGAGCCGTTTGAAGCGTTGTAGGCCGGATCGTCGAGCACTGAACGGTGGAACGGAATGACGGTCGGCATGCCGTCGACCTCGAACTCGTCGAGGGCACGCCGCGACCGTTCGATGGCCTGCTCGCGAGTGGCGCCGGTGACGATCAGTTTGGCGACCAGGGAGTCGAACGAACCGGGGATCGTTTCGCCTTGCTCATAGCCGGAGTCGACACGAACGCCCGGACCCGACGGCGGGTTCCAGCGGGTGAGGGTGCCTGGGGCGGGCAGGAAGCCACGGCCACCGTCCTCGGCGTTGATCCGGAACTCGATCGAGTGGCCACGCAGGGCGGGGTCGTCGTAGCCGAGTTCTTCGCCAGCGGCGATGCGGAACATTTCGCGAACTAGGTCAACCCCGGCGACCTCTTCAGAGACCGGGTGTTCGACCTGCAGGCGAGTGTTGACTTCTAGGAAGCTGATCGTGCCGTCTTCACCGACGAGGAACTCGCACGTTCCCGCACCGACGTAGCCGGCCTCCTTCAAGATCGCCTTGCTCGAGCTGTAGAGACGCTCGATCTGGTCGTCGCTGAGGAACGGGGCAGGTGCTTCTTCGACAAGCTTTTGGTGGCGACGCTGCAGCGAGCAGTCGCGGGTCGAGATGACGACTACGTTTCCGTGCGAGTCAGCCAAGCACTGCGTCTCGACGTGGCGGGGCTTGTTGAGGAACTTCTCTACCAAGCACTCGCCGCGACCGAAAGCGGTGACGGCCTCGCGGACGGCCGATTCGTAAAGTTCGGGGATCTCTTCGATCGTCGAGGCGACCTTGAGGCCACGTCCACCGCCGCCGAAGACGGCCTTGATGGCGACCGGCAGGCCGTGCTCTTGAGCGAACGCAACGATCTCGTCGGCGTCCTTGACCGCATCCTTCAAACCGGGCGCAAGGGGTGCGCCAGCGGCCAGCGCGATCTGCTTGGCCTTGGCCTTGTCGCCGAGGGCCTCGATCGCGGCCGGCGGCGGGCCGATCCAGATCAGGCCAGCGTCGATAACGGCTTGGGCGAAGTCAGCATTCTCAGACAAGAAGCCGTAGCCGGGGTGGATGCTGTCTGCGCCGCTGCGCTCAGCGATGGCGAGCAGTTTGCCGAAGTCGAGGTACGACTCGGCCGGCGTTGCGCCCTCCAGGGAGTAGGCCTCGTCGGCCAGACGTACGAACAGTGCATCACGATCGGCGTCGGCGTAAACCGCGACACTGGCAATGCCGGCGTCCTTTGCCGCGCGGATGACGCGTACGGCGATCTCGCCACGGTTGGCGATCAGGACCTTCTGGAGGGGGTTGCTCACGGGTTCTCCTTTGCGAGAGATGTGCTTGTCGATTCTAATGGAGTCGAACCGGCGGTGTTCTCGCGCCCTCTGGCTTGGGAACAGTCAATCGCGCAGGTTAGCGAGTGCTAACCTGCGGTCATGGATTTTGAGTTGTCACCCGAGCACGAAGACTTCCGCCACGTGGTGCGCGCGTTTGCTACCGAGAAGATCGCCCCACATGTCGCCCAATGGGACAAGGACCATCACTTTCCGGTCGACGTGGTGCAGCAAATGGGCGACCTGGGCCTGTTCGGGCTGACGTCATCGCCGGAGTACGGCGGCTCCGGCGGCGACTTCACGAGCCTGTGCGTCGCCATCGAAGAGCTTGGTCGAGTCGATCAGGCGATGGGCATCACCCTTGAAGCTGCGGTCGGTTTGGGCATCAACCCGATCCAGACCTTCGGCACTCAGGCGCAGAAGGAACGCTGGCTGCCGGACCTGGTTGCCGGTCAGCGAGTGGCCGGCTTCGGTCTGACTGAGCCGGGCGCCGGTTCGGACGCCGGCGCGACCGCGACCAAGGCGGTCCTCGACGGTGACGAGTGGGTAGTCGACGGCGCAAAACAGTTCATCACCAACTCTGGCAGCGAAATCACCTCTGTTGTCACTGTCACCGCGCGCACCGGAACCCGCGAAGATGGCCGCCCCGAGATTTCCACGATCATGCTGCCGGCCGGAACGCCAGGGTTCATTGTTGGCCCCGGTTACGACAAACTCGGCTGGCACATCAGTGACACTCATCCGCTAACCTTCGAGGGCGTTCGCGTCCCAGCTGAGAACCTGCTCGGTGAGCGCGGCCGCGGCTATGCACAATTCCTGGCGACCCTCGACGACGGCCGGGTGGCGATCGCGGCGTTGGCGTTGGGCCTGATCGAAGCCTGTTTGTCCGCCTGCCTGGAATACGCGGGCGACCGCCAGACCTTCGGCGGCCCGATCGGTCGCAAGCAGGGGGTCGCCTTCCAGATCGCGGACCTGAAGGTGATGGCAGACGCCTCGCGCGCCTTGACCTATCAAGCCGCAGCCATGAAAGACGCCGGCATTGGCGGTGCAGCCTTCAAGCAGGCCGCTTCGGTGGCCAAGCTCTACACCTCGGAGTCGGCCGTCACCGCCACCCGGATCGCCACCCAGATTTTCGGCGGCTACGGCTTCATGGAGGAGTACCCGGTCGCACGCTTCTATCGCGACGCCAAAATCCTCGAAATCGGCGAAGGTACGAGCGAAGTGCAGCGCATGCTGATCGCTCGTTCCCTCGGCCTGCCGGTGGAATAGCCCGTGCGTTCCTACCGTCGCGAACAGTTCACAGCGCGATCTCGGGTTTGATTTGAGACACTCGCCAAATCCGGCGCCGGTACGCTGCGGCTGCTGAAAGCGCGACCCCGGCCACGATGTAAGCAATCAGAACAGCGATATCTAGTGGCAGATTCTCCAGCGAAGCGCCATACATCAGGTGGCGAATCCCATCGACCGCGTACGACATCGGCAGCACCTGGTGTAGCACCTGCAGTGACCCCGGCAAGGTCTGCCAAGGGAAGGTGCCCCCGGCGCTGGCCAACTGCAACACCAACAACACCAGCCCGAGTAGCTGCCCGACTGGTCCGAGCCAAGCATTCAGACAATGCACGATCGCCACGAAAGCCCCGCCGACCAGCAGCAGGAACAGCGCGACTTGGGTTGCCCGCAGGAAGTCGATCCCGACGACCGACATCACTACCGTGAGCATGATGGAAACTTGGGCTGCTGCCAGCAGAGCAGGGGTAAGCCAACCGCCGATCGCCGTTCGCAGCGGCGACTGACGAGCCGCGATCGCCCGGTTCGACAACGGTCTAACCAGTAGGAACATCACGTAGCCGCCAACCCAGGCCCCAATGGCAAGGAAGAACGGGGCGAGTCCGGCGCCGTAGGAATCGGCCTTGGCTTGAGCCACGTTAGTGGTGGTGATCGGAGAGGCCAAAGTCGACGCAGTCTGGTCTCGCCGGTTTGCGTCAAGATCGGGGATCGTTGCCACCCCGTCGGCAAGCCCGGTGGCCAACCTGTCGGCACCTTTGGCCGCGGTTGCCAGACCTGTTTCGAGGTCGCTCGCACCGGCAGCGAGTTTGCTGGCGCCGTCGCGAGCAGTCTGCTGTCCCGCGACTAGTTTGCCGCTGGCATCGTGGGCCGTGCCTAGTCCGTTGGCCAGTTTCGCGTTCCCGTCGGCGACCTGGCGGGCACCGGCGGCTAGCTGATCAATCTGGGTGTCCGTGTCTTGCACCTTCTGGTTTAGGTCCGTCAGCGGTTTGCGCAGTTGGTCGAGTCGAGCGAGAACGGCCTGCTGCTGCTCCGCGGTCAGTCCTGCTGCTGCTAGATCTTTCTCAATTTCGGCCCGAATCGTGTCCAAGTCTTTGTGTGTCGACTCGGCAGTCTGGGCGAGCAAGTCGGCGACCTCGGCGAGTTGCTCATTGCCGTCGGCCACCTTGGCTGAGCCGGCGGCGAGTTTCTTTGCTGCCTGCTCGGCGTCACCGATGCCAACGCCCAAGGCACGTTGACCGGAAAGGAGCTTGCCTTGACCGGCCGCCAGAGCCGAAGCACCGGTAGCTAGTTGCTGGGAGCCGTCGTGGGCAGATTCCAGCCCGGTGCCTAATTCGGCTGCGCCCTGGGCGGCCTGCTTGAGTTGGTCATGCAAGCTCGAAAACCCTAGGAGGAAGGACGAAGCGGCCCGTTCGCTCACGTTCTGGGCGATCGACGAACTGACTTTGGTCAACACTTGTTCGGCGATTGTCGACGACAGGTAGTTGTTTGCCTCGTTCGTGGTCAACACCAGTTGTGCTTTTTCCGGTTTGAAGTCGGCAGTTGAGGCCAAGGCCTGCGAGAAAGTCTGCGGAATCGTGAGCGCGAACAGGTAGGTGCCATCTTCGACGCCTAGAGCCGCCTCGGCAGCAGACACTTCGCGCCAGTCGAACGAGCCGTCCTCGATCAGGTCGTGAGCCACGTCCTTACCCGCGTGGATCTGGCCACCTTGGCTGCTTTCTGCTGGCACATCTTCAACTACGATCGCCGCCGGCACACTGGTAAGTCGCGCGTACGGGTCGTGGTTCGCCCACAGGTACAGCGAGGCATACATCGTCGGAATCAACACGATTGCCAACACCGCCAGCGTTGGCATGCGCCCAGCGGTTAGGCGACGAAGCTCGCTATATGCCAGTCGAATTGAGGTCATCGGTCGCCTCCTAGGGTTGCGTGCGAATCGCCGAAGGCGCGAGCCGTGTTGCTGGCCAGTTGCAGGCAGACGGCCAGGCCGCGTTCGGCCACCTCGTGCGCGACAGCCAATGCTGCTTGCGCGTCCGTGCCGTATCGGTCCGGGCAGCACAGGACGACCGCTCGAACCCCGGGCCGGTGCGCGGCCACATCGGCCAGCAGGCGCAACCTAATCTCGGCTGGCACATCTTCGACTCGAGTGTGGCGCCAGTTGATGGCATTGCGTTGCGTGAGCCAAGTTCGCACGTCGCTCATTCGGGCTCGCTGTCCGGCCATCGCTAACTCCTCGCCCATGGTTGTGGCCAAGGAGACGACTTCGTCGGGCTCGGAGACATCTGGAACATCAACGACGGCCACTTCGTCTCGCAGGCGCTGTCCGTTGGGTACCCCGTCGACTAGAACGCGGCCCGCGCTGGGTACGAGTCGCCCGCCAAGGATCAGGCTAAAAGCGGTGTGGCCGGCGCCGGGTGGACCGTCGACAACCGTTACCTGACCAGTACGGATCGTGGCGTAGGTGGGGGCAAGCAAAGCCGAGTGCGGCCCATCCACGGTTACGCCGATTGCTTCAATTCGCATTTTGACCTCAATGGGCAGTAGGAAAGTTGCCCAACGATCCAGTCTGTCGCAATCGGCGGCATTTACCCAGTTTTAGTGGTGTTCTTCTGCTCACGTACTCGGCGTTAGCGCCAAAGAGTCGGCCAAGCGATTCCAAGATCGGCCGCCAGTTCACGCACCGCCGGCACACTCACCCCAACAACGTTGTGGTGGTCGCCGTCGATCCGGGTGATAAATGCGCCACCAAGTCCGTCGATCGTGAATGCGCCCGCGACTTCGAGTGGTTCGCCGGTGGCGATGTAGGCGTCGATCTCGGCATCGCTTACTTGAGCGAAGTGGACTCGGGTGGACACATGCCGCGATACTTCCTCGCCGCCCAACCGCAGGGTGTGGCCGGTGTGCAGCACGCCGACGTTGCCTCGCATTTGGTACCAGCGTTCGCGTGCGGTAGCCGGGTCTTTGGGTTTTCCTAGGATTTGGCCGTCGAACTCCAGCACCGAATCGCAACCCAACACCAGGTCGCCCGGTCGGCTCGCCGCCACCGCGAGGCATTTGAGTTCAGCTAGCTTCAACACCAGTTCGGTTGGGGTTTTGCTGGCGACTGAACTCTCATCAACTCCTGAAACGATCACTTCGGGATCAAGGCCGGCGGCCTGTAATGTCGCCAGTCTCGCTGGTGAGGCTGATGCAAGGACAAACTTCATTCGGGGCTCCGCTCTTTGGGTAGTTCGCCGTACGAAACTGGTTCAGCATCGAACCGTTCATCGGCAAGGACATGGGCAACCAGTTCGGCCGAACCGCCAATGCAAAGCCACTCGGGGTCCACGTCCGCGGCGATGAACCACGACCGGTCCTGGGGCCAAGTAATCGAGGCCGGGGGAAGCGTTTGTGGCACGTCAAATTCCACCGGGACTGTCGGCCAGTGGCCAACCTGTGCCGCCGATCCAGAAAACAAGATGTATTCGCGGTATCCGGCCAAGCCCACCCTTGGCCCTGACATGACGGGGTCCTCTAGCGCGGGCCGAATCCGTGGGGCTGTTGGCTGGATAAGTAACCGACTCAGCCAACCGATATTGGCTGCTTGATAAATCCGCCCACCGTCGTACAAGTCGCCCCAGCCGTCCCAGAGCCCGTAAAACACTTCGCCGGTAGTTGAAGTGACGCCGGCGACAAGTTCAACTACTTGGGCCATCAGTTCGTCGTCGGCTCGATACGGCGCGGTTTCCTCACCGTCAAACCAGACGGCTGCATAAGCGGCAAAGCCAGGTGGGCCCTGGGTGGCCAACACATTCCACTCAGCCTCGGCCGAAACAAACCAATCAGCGACCCCAACATCAGTACGCGGCCGCAAAGTCATGACCCAGATGCTTTCACAAAACTACGAAACCTCCGGCCACCTCGTGTGCTTGGCAGGTTGTCGGTTTCCCCGGTTAGCCGGGGAAACCGACACAGGTTGGGGGAAACTTCCCACGATCAGTGACGGAAAACCCGGTTAGCCGGGGAAACTGTCACCAGGTCGAAGCGCGCCACTGGCCGGGGCCGACGCGGAGGGTGCGGCGGTGGCTGCGGACGGGGTGGCCCCATTCGCTGCGCGGCTTAGGCGTCGAGGTAGCGGCACCGGCGGACTGGCGGGCGGCAACGACCGCGACCAGTGCAGCCAGTTCCTCGGGCGTGGGGTCACCCTTGACCACCCGCAGCAGCGGGGGAGTCGCAGGAGTCTGGTCGGAGGTCACAGCGGGATGTTCCCGTGCTTCTTCGGCGGCAGCGACTCACGCTTGGTCGCCAACAACCGCAACGCCTTGACGACCTCGGCGCGGGTGGTCGACGGCTTGATCACGCCGTCGATGTAGCCGCGTTCGGCCGCGATGTACGGGTTGCACAATGTGTCCTCGTACTCGGTCATCAACTCCGCGCGCATGCCCTCAGGATCTTCGGCAGCGGCAATCTCGCGACGGTAAAGAATGTTGACCGCGCCAGAGGCGCCAACGACCGCGATCTGGCCAGTCGGCCACGACAAGTTGATGTCCGCGCCCAAGTGCTTCGAACCCATCACGTCGTACGCGCCGCCGTAAGCCTTGCGGGTGATGATGGTGACCAGCGGGACGGTCGCTTCGGCGTAGGCGTAAATCAGTTTCGCGCCGCGGCGGATGATGCCGTTCCATTCCTGTTCGGTGCCGGGCAAGAAACCGGGAACGTCCACAAAGGTCAGAACCGGAATATTGAACGCGTCGCAGGTCCGGACGAACCGCGCGGCCTTCTCCGAGGCGTCAATGTCGAGGCAGCCAGCGAACTGCATCGGCTGGTTTGCGACGACGCCGACACTCTTGCCCTCAACGCGACCAAAACCGATCACCAAGTTCGGGGCGAACAGCGCCTGAACTTCCAAGAACTCCTGATCGTCGACTATCGCCTCGATGACGGTGCGGATGTCGTAAGGCTGGTTCGCCGAATCAGGGATGAGCGTGTCGAGCGTCAAATCCAAGTCAGTCGGCTCAAGGTCAGCGACCTCGGCGAACGGCTCTGGCTCCTCCATGTTGTTCTGCGGCAGGTAGGAGATCAGCGCCTTGACGTACTCAAGAGCGTCGGACTCATCGGCGGCCAGGTAGTGCGCGTTTCCACTCTTGGTGTTGTGCGTGCGACCGCCACCGAGCTCTTCCATCGTGACGTCTTCGCCGGTGACCGTCTTGATGATGTCTGGGCCAGTGATGAACATGCCCGAAGTTCCGTCAACCATGATCGTGAAGTCGGTGACCGCAGGGGAGTAGACGTGGCCGCCAGCGCAGTTGCCCATGATGAGGCTGATCTGCGGGATGACACCCGAAGCGTGCACGTTCCGCTTGAAGATCTCGCCATACAAACCGAGAGAAACGACGCCCTCTTGGATTCGCGCGCCCGCGCCCTCGTTGATGCCGATAATCGGGCAGCCCGACTTGATCGCCAGATCCATCACCTTGGTGATCTTCTCGCCGTAAACCTCGCCGAGGCTGCCGCCGAAGATGCTGAAGTCCTGCGCGAAGACGCAAACCTGGCGGCCGTCGATCGTGCCGTAGCCGGTGATGACGCCGTCGCCAAGGGGACGGTTCTTATCCAAGCCGAAAGCAGTGGCGCGGTGCCGGGCCAGCGCATCAAGTTCGACGAAGGAACCTTCATCGAGAAGCTCTTCAATCCGCTCGCGGGCACTCTTGCGGTCACGAGCGTGCTGCTTCTGTGCGGCGCGCTCTGCAACTTCAACAGTTGCCTCGTGGTGGCGGCGTTCGAAATCTGCAAGCTTTCCGGCCGTGGTGTGGAGGTCGTCGTGGACCGCCATTTCGGTATCGGCAAGGGCGTCGGTCATGGCGTCCACCTTAGCCGGGGCATTCTCGGCTGCCTGTGCCAAGGTGGCTGTTATGACTGCCCTACTGGACGCCCGCCGACTAGCCGACGCTGCGAGCGGCTTCACGATTGAGGTCACCGACCAGACCGAGAGCACCAATGCCGATCTAACGGCAGCGGCAAGAGCAGGCGCCGCAGAGTGGACGGTACATACGACCGACCATCAGGTTGCCGGCCGAGGTCGATTGGATCGGACCTTCACCATGGCGGCGGGAAAAGGGATCGCGGTCTCAGTGCTGGTTAGGCCCAGCGAGGTTCCGCCGGCCCGCTGGTCATGGTTGCCACTGGTGGCCGGGTTGGCAGTACTGGACACTGTCGGTGAATTCGGAGTCACAGCTGGCCTCAAATGGCCTAACGATGTGCTCGCCGACGGTAAACGCAAACTCTGTGGCGTCCTAGTTGAGCGGGTAGAGACGACCCAGGGCCCGGCCGCGGTGATCGGGATCGGCCTAAATGTCGCACTTGATGCGGGTGACCTGCCGGTAGAGACCGCCACCTCGATGCTGCTCGAAGGATCACGAAGCGTCGACCGCAACGAGGTTCTGCCGACCTTGTTGGTAAACCTGCGAATCCGAGTCGAACAATGGCGCGACCCGGCCCAGTTCGAGGCACTTTCAACCGACTTCAGTACGGCCTGCGCCACCATCGGCCAACAGGTTCGAATCGAGCGCTCAGATGGCTCCCAAGTGTTCGGTCTGGCAACTGAGATTGATGCCGATGGCTGCCTCGTGGTTGACGGTGTGGCTTGGTCTGCCGGCGATGTAACGCATCTTCGACCCCAGTAGCCGCCTATATCGCGGCACGACGTGGGAAACTATCGCCATGCTCTCCGAGAAGTTGCTCCTAGACGACGAGGTCGTCCAAATCGAGACCCGCACCCACGTGAAGGTGCTGATCATTCCGTTCCTGCTCGGCTTGGGTTTGATGCTCGCGACTGGTTTTTATCTCGGACTGGTTGGTAATTCGGCTGGCGGTGCCCCCCGGTGGGCCGGGCTGGCAGTTGCGGCGCTGCTGTTGTTCTGGGTGACGGTCTACCCGTTTTTGCGTTGGCTCACCTGGACTTACACGTTGACGAACCGGCGCCTGATTGAGCAAAAAGGAATCCTGACCCGCAGTGGCCGAATCATCCCGCTGGCCCGGATAAATGACGTCTCGTACGAAAAGGGACTCGTCGATCGGATGTTGCGGTGCGGCACGCTGATCATTCACGACGCCAGCCAGCAAGCGGGTCTTGAGCTTCACGACATCCCGCAAATCGAGGACCTGCATCGTCAGATTTCACGGTCGATCCTTGACACGCACGCCCCCGAGATGGGTCGCGATGAGCAGCATTGATGACACTCCGCTGGTCGACCTGATTTTGGCCGAGCAGCTTCAGTACACGAACACCGAGACCGCAGAGCGGGCCGGCCTAACCCTTGAGCAGGCGACTCGGTTGTGGCGCAACCTCGGCTTCCCTGATCCGGGAGACGAAACCGCTTTCGGGGAGGCCGATGTGACCGCGGCTGCGGTCGTAGCGTTAGCCGTCGAACACCAGATTCTCGACGAAGGAACGGTGTTTCGACTCACCCGTGCACTCGGTCAAACCATGTCGCGGTTGGCTGACTGGCAAGTGTCCATCCTGGTTGACCAGTTGGAAGCCGATATTGAGAGAGGCAAGTCGAAAAGTCGGGCGGGTGCCGCCCTGGATTTAGCATCGAACGCAGTGCCCGGGTTCGAGCGACTGATGGTCCACGTGTGGCGCCGCCACCTCGCGGCCGCGGCCTCGCGGCTGACTGCTTTGGGTGAAAACGACCAGGCCTTGCTGTCCACCGATATGACGGTCGGTTTCGCTGACCTGACCCGATTCACCGCCCTGTCGAACCGGCTCGATGACGAAGAGTTGGCCCTCGTAGTCGAGGAGTTTGAGACTCGGTGTGGCGACATCATCACCGCTGGTGGCGCCCGAGTCATCAAAACTCTCGGTGATGCCATGTTGTTTGTTCATCCCGATCCGGTGGCCGCGACCCGCATCTCGTTGGAGGTCATTTCTGGGCTTAGTGTGCGGCCGCAGTTGCCTGCCGTCCGAGTCGGCTTGGCGACCGGAAGTGTGTTGAGCCGGTTGGGGGACGTGTTTGGCCCGCCGGTGAATCTAGCGGCCCGGCTGTCCCAAGTGGCCAGAGCAAACCGAGTCCTCGTCGATCAGGCGACTGCCGACAAGTTGGGCGATGCCTTCGACACGCGAACAATGCCGCCGCGCCTGATCAAGGGATTTGGGAACCTGTCGCCGATCACGGTTAACGAACGCCGCTCGTTCCGAGCTCGGTGAATTCGCCTAGGCTGTGCGCGTGACGACCCCAAGAATCAGCCACGATGTTGCCGTCATCGGTGGCGGCCAGTTGGCCCGGATGATGCAACCCCCAGCGATCGCGTTGGGGATCCGGCTGGCGCTGCTGGCCGAAGACGACGATGTTTCAGCCGCGCAGGTTATTCGCGACTATGAAGTGGGCGACCACACGGTTGCTGCTGACCTGCGCCGGGCCGTTGGCGATGCGCCGGTGGTCACCTTCGACCACGAACACGTACCTACTGACTTGTTGCGGGGACTCGACGCCGACGGACACGCTTGCCGGCCAGGCCCCGACGCGCTTATTCATGCCCAAGACAAACTCGTAATGCGCCGCCGGCTTAGCGAGTTGGGTGTGCCGTGCCCGCGTTGGGCGCAGGTCAAAACGCCGGCCGAGGTCGCCGAGTTTGGTTTCCCGGCGATCGTGAAGACCGCTCGCGGCGGTTACGACGGTAAAGGGGTTTGGAAGGTAGATTCGCTCACGGATCTGACCGAACCGTTCGAAGCCGATGCGGACCTGCTGGTTGAGGAGTTGGTGGATTTTAGCCGCGAACTTTCCGCCCAAGTGGCTCGCAGCCCATCGGGAGAGATCGTCGAATACCCAGTCGTCGAGTCGCGTCAGAAAGACGGTGTTTGCGCCGAAGTAGTCGCCCCAGCACCAAACCTTGATCCGACGCTGGGGGAGAAGGCACAAGCCATCGCCCGCACGATCGCCGCTGAGCTTGGCGTGGTTGGGATGCTCGCGGTCGAGTTGTTTGAAACCAAAGACGGTCGAGTCTTGGTAAACGAATTGGCGATGCGCCCGCACAACACCGGCCACTGGTCAATCGACGGTGCCATCACCAGTCAGTTTGAAAACCATCTGCGAGCAGTCTGTGACTTGCCGCTGGGTTCGACCGAGCCGCGCCAAGAATGGTCGGTGATGGTCAACATTCTTGGTGGTCAAGTCACCGATCTTGAGGCCGCGCGAGCCCTTGCCTTGGCTGCCGAACCCGACGTAAAAATTCACCTGTATGGCAAGGCGGTCAAACCCGGTCGCAAAGTAGGCCATGTCACTGCGGTTGGTTCAGAACTTGAAGAGGTGCAGCGTCGGGCCCGGCGAAGCGCCGCACTGTTGACGAATGGAGAGCCGGCATGAGCGCACGCGTTGGAATCGTGATGGGGTCAGATTCGGATTGGCCCACAATGCAGGCCGCAGCGACTGCGCTGGCCGAGTTCGGCATCGAATATGAGGCCGATGTGGTCTCGGCTCACCGGATGCCGGTCGAAATGATCGAATATGGGCGCAGCGCTCACGAACGTGGCCTCGAAGTGATCATCTCCGGTGCGGGCGGCGCCGCCCATCTGCCGGGAATGCTCGCCGCGGTGACCCCACTGCCGGTCATTGGTGTGCCCGTGCCGTTGAAGTACCTCGACGGGATGGATTCGTTGCTGTCGATCGTGCAAATGCCAGCGGGCGTGCCGGTGGCGACTGTGGCAATCGGCAACGCCCGAAACGCCGGCTTGTTGGCGGTGCGGATTCTCGCTGCCGGCGACCCTGAACTAACTGCCAAGATGCTCCAGTTCCAAGAGGCCTTGGCCGAGGCCGCTCGGGCCAAGGGCGCAGCAGTTCGAGAAGGCTGAGCGCCGGCGACCTACACCGCAGTGAAGTGGCTAGGTCTGGTCGCCCCGGCTAATCGTCCGATCAGCGCCCGACCTAAGATTTAGGCGGAAATCCTCGTTTCAACCCCGGGAGTGTGCTGTGTCTGATTTCTTCGCGTTGTCCGAAGAACACCAAGCGATCCGCGAAGCGGTCCGCAACGTCGCTGAAGCCAAGATCGCGCCGTTCGCCGCTGAAGTTGACGAGGATGCTCGTTACCCGCGCGAAGCGAACGAGGCTCTCGTGGCAGCCGACTTCCACGCCCCGCACGTTCCCGAGCAGTACGGCGGAGCCGGCGCCGACGCGCTAGCAACCGTGCTGGTCATCGAGGAAGTCGCGCGCGTCTGCGTTTCCAGTTCGCTCATCCCGGCGGTAAACAAGCTGGGGTCGCTGCCGGTGCAGATTGGTGGCAACGAGGAGCTCAAGGCCAAGTACCTGTCGAAGTTGGCCGCTGGCGAAGGCGGGTTCAGCTACTGCCTGTCCGAGCCCGAAGCCGGCTCGGATGCGGCCAACCAGAAGACCACCGCAGTTCGCGATGGCGACGACTGGATCATCAACGGCACGAAGCGTTGGATCACCAATGCCGGCGAGTCTGAGTTCTACACTGTGCTGACGCAGACCGACCCGGCCAAGCGCAGCAAGGGCATCACCGCGTTCGTGGTCGAAAAGTCCGATGAGGGCGTCTCGTTCGGTGCACCGGAAAAGAAGCTCGGCATCAAGGGTTCGCCTACTCGTGAGGTCTACTTCGACAACGTGCGCATCCCCGGCGACCGGATCATCGGTGAGGTTGGCGAAGGCTTCGCCATCGCGATGAAGACTCTCGACCACACTCGAGTAACGATTGCTGCGCAGGCTGTCGGTGTGGCTCAGGGAGCGCTCGATTACGCGCTCGGTTACATCCAGGAACGCAAGCAGTTCGGCAAGGCGATCGCCGACTTCCAGGGTCTGCAGTTCATGGTTGCCGACATGGGAATGAAGGTTGAGGCTGCCCGTCAACTCACTTATGCGGCCGCCGGTCGTTCTGAGCGAGGCGACAAGGATCTGACTTTCTTCGGCGCGGCTGCCAAGGCTTTTGCCTCAGACACGGCGATGCAAGTCACCACTGATGCAGTTCAGTTGCTTGGCGGCTACGGCTTCACTCGCGACTACCCGGTCGAGCGAATGATGCGCGACGCCAAGATCACCCAGATCTACGAAGGAACCAACCAGGTTCAGCGAATCGTGATGGCGCGTCAGTTGCTCGCTGGGATTCAGTCGACCCTCTGACACGCATTTGGGCCAAAATCCGGCGAGGGTTTCGATAGGTTGGGCAAATGCTCCGACGATTCGTCGCCCTTGTTTTGGCCAGTGGTCTGACCTTCGCGCTGGCCTCGTGCCGCTCACAGGAGAAGGAAGTTTCCGCGCCTGCCGGGGACGCCTTCTACACGCCGCCAAAGGATCTGAGCCAGTACCAGCACGGTGACCTGATTTGGTCCCGTGAGTCTGACAGCGACCTTGGTGATGGAAACTCCAATAACACGCTGGTGCTCTATGCCCAAGAAGGGCTCGGGAGAAAAACGGTCGGTACTTCCGGGTTCGTTTCGGTGCCCAAAGGTAAGGCGCCTGCTGGTGGTTGGCCGGTGGTGACGTGGGCGCACGGCACAACAGGTATTGCCGATCAGTGTGCGCCAACTCGGTTGGATGTCAGCGCTGCGCCAGCCAACTCCGGCGCAGCGTTAACTGTTGGCCAACTGAACCGCTGGCTCGACGCCGGCTATGCCGTCGTCGGCACCGACTATGAAGGCCTAGGAACTCCAGGGGTGCACCCGTATTTGATCGGCTCGTCCGAGGGCAAGGCGGTGCTTGACATTGTCACCGCTGCCCGCGAGCTGAACCCTGATATCAGCAACCGAGTGCTGATCGCGGGGCATTCCCAAGGCGGGCATGCGGCGCTGTGGGCTTCGTCGCTGGCGCCGTTCTACGCGCGCGACCTAGACGTAGTCGGCACGCTCGCGATCGCCCCGCCGTCACACCTGTCGCTCGCGGCCGAGGTTGCGCTTTCTGGCGAAGTTAACGTGCCGGCCGGGTTTGTCGCGATGATTCTCACCGGCCTGGAAACTGCCTATCCGGGAAAGGTGCCAATCGCCGATCTGGTGAATGAGCGGGGTCAAAAACTAATGCCAAAGACGCTCGAGTCTTGTGCGACGGAGTTATTTGAGAAACAGAACTTTGGGCAAACACCGATGCACAAGATGGCTAAGCCGGGCGCCGACCCGACGCGAGTAAAAGACTTGCTTGACGCCAACGACCCGAGTTTCCCGACGATAAAGGGGCCAATCCTGATCGTTCAAGGAACTGCCGACAAGGTGGTGCCGATGATCCTGACCGACACGTTGGCGAAGGCCTATACGCAACGTGGTTTTGACGTCCAGTACACGAAATATCGCGGCGCCGAGCATTCGCCGGTGCTTGCCGTTGCAGCCAAACAAATGGACGCCTTCACGGCGTCGGCGTTTAGTGACAATTGAGTCGGACTTGGCCAGCGCTTTGGCCAAGTTGGCATCCCAAGGCCGCGAGCCAGGTGGCGGTTTTGCTGTCGTCACCGCCGACGGTAAAACCCATGAGGCGCTGATTGGTGAGCGCGTGGCCGGTGACCCATGGCGAAGCGACACCATGGCGATGACTTATTCGTGCGCCAAACCGCTGGCGGCGCTTACTGTTCTGACCGCGCTGGCCGATACTGAAACTTCACCAGATGAGTTCGTCGCCACGGTTTGGCCCGAATACGCCACCGGCGGCAAAGAGTCGACCACGATCAGGCAAGTTCTTAGCCATCAGGCGGGTTTGGCTGCTTTTCCGGCGACGGCGTCGACGATCGACTTCGACAATCGCGCCGGCCTCGTTGGCTGCTTGGCTGCCGCCGAGGTTTCGGCCAAGCCCGGTACGACCGTGGCCGAACATGCATACACCTACGGTCACCTTTGCGATGAACTCGTCAGGCGGCTAACCGCAGAGCCATTGGCCGAACGATTCGGGCAGATCGCCCAACAGTCCAACTGGGATTTGCGACTCGCGGTCTCGCAGGTTGAAGACAATCGGATCGCCGACGTAGTGCCACTTGCAGGCGACTGGGAGACGGCCGTGGACGCCGACCCGAATTGGGGCCCAGTGGTTCGCTATCCGTTCGGTTTGCGTGACCCAGCGGTACTGAACTCGACACGCTTTCGCCGGACCAGTTTTGCGGCGATCTCGCTCTACGCCTCAGCAGCCGGCCTTGCCAGTTTCTACGCCGACATCGCTCAACCGGACGGGCACGTCGCGGGCCTGCTGGGACCGACGCTGCATGCGGAGTTCCTCCGTCCGCAAGTAACCGGCCACGATCTGGTGCTGGACCATGAGGTCACCTGGACCCTGGGGTTCCAAGTGGATCGACTCGAATCTGGTCGAGTCGAAATTGGCATGGGTGGGGCCGGTGGGTCGGCAGGATGGTTGACGCTCGACGAAAATGGTCATTTTGTGTCTGCGGCGGCCTACGTTTCGCGTGGGCTCGGCGACTTCGATCGCGCAGATGAGGTGTGGGACTCGTTGACCTTGCCTTAGCCGCGGCTACTTAGCGAATCCGTCCTCGGTGCAAAGTGCACCAAGTTGGTCGGTCGTCCCGTTCTCAAGGTGACCGAAGTAGGCTAGGGCGCGTTTGCTGTCCCACCGCACCGATAGGTCGGCGATTGGGACGGTGCAGTTGAGTCCGCTGCCGGCCATGGAGCGGCTCAGTTTCCAGGCGAACCGGCCAAACGAGAAGATCGAGTCGTTTTGGCCGACAGCCAGTGATTTGGCCGTGGCGTCGAGCACACGTGAGTAGGTGATCGGGTTGAAGATGGTCGAGGCGGTGGTGCCTGCGGCACCGATCGCGCCGATAACTTCGCGCTGATGTTGGCCGCGAGCAATGTCGCCGGTGGCGAAGGCTTTGCGCGAACGTGAGTAGGCCAAGGCCGTCTTGCCGTCGACTTCTTGGCAGCCCTTCGTGATGTTGAGCTTCGCGTCCTTGTCGACGATGTCTTGAGTCGGGCAGATCTCGATGCCGCCGAGTGCGTCAACTATTTGTTCGACTCCGCCAAACCCAATTTCGGTGTAGCCGCCGATTCGCACGCCCGTCTCAGATTCGAGGGTTTTGACTAGCAACGGCGGACCGCCATAGGCGTAGGCGGCATTGATTTTGGTCCGGCCGTAGCCAGGAATGTCGACGATCGAGTCGCGCGGAATCGAAGTCAACACGGAGGGGCCGCCACCGCCATAGGTCAGCAAGATGATCGTGTCGGTGCGCCCCCGTGACCGGTCTTGTGGCCGCTTGTCGGTGCCAACCAGCAGCCACGTAGTTGTTCTGCCGGCAGCAGGACGTTCACCTTCGGGTTCGGCGCCGACCTTGGTGACTTTTGACCACGCCATGACCGGGACGGCCACCATAAACGTCAGCCAGATGGCCAGCAGCAGCCAAAACAGCCGTAGTCGGCCGCGCTTCTTCGGCCTTTTCGGTGTGCCGTCGCCGCGGCCACTCGGTGGCGGCAGGTTCGGTGGCGGCAGGTTTGGTGGCGGTAAACCCGAGGCTGATCGGCCGGCGGGTGGCTTTGGGGCATTCTCGTCTTCGTAAAGCCAGTCGTAGCCGCCTGGGGAAGTGGGGCCGGTGGGGGACATGTTGCGAAGGTACCTTGTAAATGCAACCGCGCCATTCTGCTGGGCCCTTTTCGGCGCGTCACCGACTGCAGAGCCCTCCTCGCCTTGATACTGGGGAAACCTTCGGGCACTTCCCACCGTGAGGACTTGAATGAACCACGATCGACTGAGCGCACTCGGCGGCAGCTACGCAGACGCGGATGCTGCTTCTTCGCGTATTCAACTTCGACGAGCGCTGACTTTGGCGGCGATGACCGTCGTGCTGCCGGGTTCGGCGCAGCTGGCTCAAGGCAATCGACGCGTTGGCCGCATCGCCATGCGGATCTTCTTTGGCGTCTTGGCGCTACTGGCGCTGTTGGCCCTAATGGCGCTTTTTAACCGCCAGTTGGTATTTGGTTTAGCCACGAGCCCAACTTTGTTGACGTTGGGCCGTTGGGCCTTGATCGCGCTGGCGATTGGTTGGGTTGGGCTGATCATCGATGCTTGGCGACTCGGTCGGCCAAGACAACTGCAACGTCAGCATCTTGCGCTGACCACCGGACTGCATGCTTTCTTGGCGGTTGGCGCGGCTGCGGTCCTGTTCTTCGCCGCGCACACGGTCTCGGTCATGAATGATTTCGGTGACGCCGTATTTGCTTCCACCACCGTGAGCAAACCGCACCACGGTCGATACAACGTGCTCTTGATGGGCGCGGACTCGGGCAAAGATCGATCAGGGATGCGCCCAGATTCGCTGAACGTCGCCAGCATCGACGCCGAAACCGGTAAAGCGGTGCTGATCGGCCTACCGCGAAATCTGCAGAACATCCCGTTCCCGGCCGGCTCGGTGATGGACAAGAAGTTTCCCAACGGCTTCGACTGCGAAGGCTGCTACCTAAACGCGGTCAACACCTGGGCTAACGATCACGCCGACCTTTTTGGTGAATCTGAGCCGGGAATTGACGCGACGATGCAAGCGGTGGAGGAAATCACCGGACTCAAGTTGAACTACTACGCCATGGTGAACATGAAAGGCTTCTCAAAGCTGATCGATTCAGTCGGTGGAGTGCGGTTGAACGTTCGCGAACGCACCGCAATTGGCGGAATCGGTTCGCCAATTCGTGGCTATATCGACGCCGGTGAGCAGAAACTTTCTGGCGACAAGGCGCTTTGGTACGCCAGGTCGCGAGTCCAAAATGACGACTGGTCGCGGATGGGCCGGCAAAAATGCGTGATGAACGCGATGGTTCAGCAACTCAGTCCGCAAAAGGTACTGCTGAATATGCAGGACATCGCCGAATCCAGTTCGGCAATGCTCCATACGAGCATTCCGCGTCAAGATTTGAACGTTTTTATGGACTTGGCTTTGAAAACTAAGTCGCAGCCAATCGCGTCGGTTTCATTGGTGCCACCGGTGATTTACACCGGCAATCCGGACTTCAATAAGGTTCGCCGACTGATCAAGACCGCAATCGAAAAGTCTGAAGGGGCCGCGGCCCTAAATGCACCGTTGGTCGCGGCAAACTTACCGATGGTTGAGGGTTCGGGAGCCGGATCGGTTGCCAAAGATCCGAAGAAAGCCAACCAGAGCAGCAACCTAGACCAGTCCTGCTGACCCAGCGCTTGGCAGCTGGGGCTTTAATAGGGCGTTGGTTCAGTGACTAGGAGGTCCGATCGGTGAGTGCTCTGGGTGCGCGCCCCACGCGGGTGGCACAACGCGGTGGCTTACGGCGCGCGTTAGTCCTCATCATCGGCACGATTGTTTGGCCCGGCAGCGCCCAATTCCTCGCGGGAGCGCGCAAATTCGGTGCAGTTGTCATGGGACTTTGGGTTGTCTTGCTGGTCTCGCTCTCGCTCATGTGGTTCCGGTTCCGGCCGGACCGAGTACAGCTCATCGATTGGGTTACTGACCCGGGAGTTCTCGGTACGGCCCGACTCGTGGGTTTGGTTGCCGTGGTTCTGTGGATGTTGCTGTTCATCGACGCGTGGCGGTTGGCGTTGGTAAACAGCCTTGGCTGGTGGCGCACCGCTGTTGTCTCGGTGGTCAACGTAACCGCGGTCGCGGTCGTGACTGCCACTTCCTACCTCGGCTGGAACACCGTTTCGGCGTCAAAGGACGTAGTTGAGCAGGTCTTCCATGAGTCGGAAGTCCGTCCGTCCTTGAACGGCCGGTACAACATTTTGCTGATTGGTGCGGACTCTGGGGCCGATCGGTTCGGGATGCGGCCGGACTCACTGACCGTGGTGAGTGTCGACGCGGCCACCGGCGTACCAGTGATGATCTCGCTGCCGCGAAACCTTCAGAACGTGCCATTTCCTGAAGATTCGCCAATGCGAACCGTTTACCCATATGGCTTCAACTGTGGTCCTGAGTGCCTGCTGAACGCAGTGCACACGGCTGCAGCGAACCGTAAAGACCTCTATCCGGACGCAGCCGATCCGGGACTTGCCGCGACGATTGACGCAGTTGAGGGAGTCACCGGTCTTCAAGTCAACTACCACGTTTTGGTGAATATGAAGGGCTTCGCCAGTCTGGTAGATGCGGTCGGCGGAATCGAAATGAACGTCCGCGAGCCGATTGCCATGTTCGGCAAGGAAGATTCGTGGAAGCAGCTCTATATCCAGCCGGGGCAGCAGCGGCTCAACGGCAAGCAGGCCCTTTGGTACGGCCGCAGCCGGGTCCAGTCTGACGACTACACCCGGATGGGTCGACAGAAGTGTCTGATGCAGGCCATGCTGCAGCAACTAAGTCCGCAAAAAGTCATCCTGAATGCGGGCAAGTTGGCTTCTTCGTCGGCCGAGATGCTCAGCACCGATATTCCGGCGTCTGAACTGGGGTCCTTCGGTGACATCGCGCTGAAGGCAAAGAATCAGCCCGTAGCGACCTTGTCGATTGTTCCGCCGAAGTACTCGACCGTGAATCCTGATTTCAACCAGATTCACGCTGATGTTGCTGAGCTAATCAAGAAGAGCGAAAAGCGGGCCAAGGAAGTAGCTCAAGCAACATCTGGGCCGACGAGTTCGCCAACTTCGACACCCTCGCCTTCGCAGAGCTCGACAACGCCAGGCTCGGCCAACAACACAGACGATCTGTCAGCCATCTGCTGACCGGCCGTTTCCGAATCGGTTAGGCGTTTTCGTACGCGGTAACGACCTCGTCGGTGGGGCCGTCCATGATCAGTTCGCCCTTTTCGATCCAGATCACCCGGTTGCAGGTGTCCCTAATGGACTGCATTGAGTGACTGACCAAAAACACCGTGCCCGCGTTGTCGCGAATCTCACGGATCCGATCCTCACTGCGCTGACGGAACTGACGGTCACCGACGGCCAAAGCCTCATCGACGATCAGGATTTCGTGATTGCGGATCGTGGCGATGGCGAATTTCAACCGGGCAGTCATGCCTGAGGAGTACGTCCGCATCGGCAGGTCAATAAATTGGCGCATACCAGCGAAGTCGACGATGTCGTCGTAGCGCTCTTCGATTTCGGCTTTTGAGAACCCCAGTGCCAAACCGCCGAGCATCACATTGCGCTGACCTGACAAGTCACGGATCAGGGCCGCACCGACGCCAAGCATGCTGGGTCGGGTGCTGGCGTAGACGGCACCGCGGGTCGCTGGGGTGAGCCCAGTGATCGCCCGCATCAGCGTCGACTTGCCCGAGCCGTTCGAGCCGATGATGCCGACGCTGTCATTTTCGTAGGCAGTGAAAGTGATGCCCTTGAGCGCGTGCACGGTCTGCATCCGCTTTGCCCGCTTGAACATCCCACTTGTGGTGTCGGCCGCGGTTGCTCGTTTACCGGTGGCGAAGACTTTGTACTCGACGTGGAGATCTTGAATTACGACGACCGGCTTGCGTTCAGTGGACACTTCGGGTGTTTCGGTCTCGGGTGTTTCGATCTCAGGTGACTCGGCCATATTGCTCCTCTGCAGCCCAGAAGTAGATGGCGCCAAGAATTAGCAAGCCAAATGACCAGCAGGCGATGATCGGCCAGAACTGCAGCCGGACGTCATATAACGGGTCGGAATCCAATAGGAGTTCTCTTGAGAGGCTCAAGAAGGCGTATACCGGCTGGAATTCCATTATCGCCAGGAATTTGGGGTGACCTTCGAACCTGACGTCAAGTGCGAAGAAGATGCCGGTCGTGTAGAAGAACAGTCGCGTGACGAAAGGCAGGAGGTTGGTCAAATCACGAACGTGGACCGTCATTCGTGCGACAAAGAACGCTAGGCCGTTACAGAAGAGGTAGTAAAAAACCAAGACGGGAATCATCAACAGCCAATTCCAAGTCGGCAGGTGCCCAGAGCCAATCAGGATGACCAATAGCAGCGTCAACGTTGGCACCAACTGCATGAACTTTTGGGTGACCACCGAAACAGGTAACGCCATGCGCGGGAACGAGAGGCTCTGTACTAGGGCGCTATTTCCGGTGATGGATTTAGCGCCTGCACCCAACGATGAGCTGAAGAATTCGAACATGAAGACACCGATAAGCAAGAACTCAAAAAAATCGGGTGTGCTGCGTCGGCTCTTCATCAGGATGCCGAAGACCAAGCCGAAGACCAGTGCATTTAGCAGCGGCTTTAGGACTACCCAGAACATGCCGAGACGCTTCCGTTGGTTCTCGGCCTCGATTCGATACTTGGCGAGCGAAACGATGAAGTCTTTGCGGCTAGCGACATCCCGTAGGTACGTACCTAACGGGGGTCGGCCGCCTACCCGGGTAAGGCCAAACGCCTCTGGGTCTTCGACCGGTTGGGTCATGCGGTTTAGTCCTTTGAGTGTCTAGGTGCGCCGCCAACTAGGCCAACGCCTAGACGAGTCTAGGACACTGTGGGTGAGCCACGTCTGACGCCTAAGAGCCGGTGGCGTGCTCCTGGCTGCAGATGCGCGCAAATTCGGCTTCGCTCGCGTCGGCCACGATGACGAGGGAGCCGCCGCCAAGCAGCGCCGCGACTAGCGCTTGAGCGTCTTGGGTCAGACTCGCCGGCGCCAGTGCGCGGCGATCGTGGCTCGGCTCGGTGCTGAGCAGGTCGTGGTGAGTCAACGTCAATCCACCCACGTCCAAGGCGAGGTCGTTGGCCTCAGGTGGGTTGAGGTCGACAAAAATGTCTCCGCAGGCCGGCACGGCAATGCCGACGTCGATGAAGCCAACTGGTTCGTCAACAAAGCGAGCGCCGAGCGGGCGCAGCGAAGCGGCGAGTTTGATCGGCTCGCTGGCTTGCAGTTCTGGCCCGGTCAGGGCGATGTCAGCGTCGTTGTCAGTAACGACCACTCCTACCCGCCAAGCGCCAAGTAGCCAGACAAAACGCAGCCAATGACTTGGCAGCGCCAACCTCAAGCGCGTGCCGCGTTCTACTTCTAGGTCGTCGACTAGGAAATTTGCCACCTTGGCGACCCAGTTGGCCATGGTTACTGAACTGAGCTCGACTCGCTCACCAGTTTTGGCGTCATAGTAGGTAATTAGCGGCTTGGGGCCAGGTTCTAACAGCGTTGCCAAAGTGCCAGTCATACGGCGACGCTATCGGTTGCGGTGATCGCGACACGCCGAGGGAGATACCAAATTTGCTATTCGGCTTGACGTATTGGGGAGACCGTACTGTAATTACATGCATGTCATTCGTCGGTTGGATCGAAGGGGACGACCCCGAGCTCATGTGGCAAGAGCGTGCCTTGTGCGCGCAAACCGATCCTGAGTCCTTTTTCCCTGAAAAAGGCGGATCGACTCGCGAAGCTAAGCGAGTCTGCCTCACCTGCGACGTCAAGACCGAGTGCCTGGAATACGCCCTCGGCCATGACGAGCGCTTCGGAATCTGGGGCGGACTTTCCGAACGTGAGCGGCGCAAGCTCAAAAAGCGCGCCTGAGTCGCTGGGCGAGTATTACCGGCGCAGTCCGCTGACCGCCTAGGCTGGCCAGCATGCACGCCGATGACTCGACCCAGCGCTGGCGAACCAAGCCGCCGAGCGTCGTAGCGGTACTCGTTGCCCACCGCGGATCTCGTTGGCTGCCGCAAACTCTGGCTTCGTTGGATGCGCTGTCGTATCGGCCCAACACGACGGTGTTGGTTCACGACAATACCGATCAGGCCACCCGCGACCTATTGGCCGCAAACGCTCATGCTGACCGGGTAGTAGTCAGCAAAGACCGCACTGGTTTTGGCGCCCAAGTCGCTCATGCCTTGGAGTCCGAAACTGAGGCGTACGACTGGATTTGGCTGCTACACGATGACGCAGTCTGCGCCCCGGACGCATTATCAGCCCTGCTTGATGAGGCGACCAAGGATGATTCGATCGGGATCGTCGGACCCAAGATTCGCGAGTGGCCCTCGCTGCGTCGACTTCTTGAAGTAGGGGTGACTGTTACCGGGACTGGTCACCGCGAAACGGGGTTGGAATCTGGTGAACCCGATGCTGGACAGCACGACCGGGCTCAAGACGTTCTGGCGGTCAGCACCGCCGGCATGCTGGTGCGCCGCGACGTTTGGGAGTCGTTGTCTGGGCTGGACCCGCACCTGCCGTTGTTCTTCGACGACATCGACTTTGGCTGGCGGGCGAATCGCGCCGGCTACCGAGTCAGGACCGCACCCAAGGCCGTGCTGTTTCACGCTGAAGCCGCCAGGAATCGGCGCCGAGTTCGACGCGGCGGGATCGTCGAGCACTCCGGTGAACGCCGGGCAGCCGCCCTGTGGACGATGCTCGCCAACGCCGACCGCCATCGCTTCGTGCTCGTTAGCACCAGGCTCCTTTTCGGCTCGCTGCTGCGGTTTGTTGGCTTTTTGTTCGGAAAGGACTTGCGCAGTGCTCGCGGCGAACTTGTGGCTATCGGTCACGTATTTGGCAAGCCCGGGCAGATGTCCAGGGCGCGGGGCGCGAGAAAGCCGTTGCTCCGCCGTTCAAACCGTGACTTAAAAGACCTGTTCGCCTCCTTTTGGATGCCTTATCAACACGGACTTGACCTCGCGGCTTCGACGGTTCAAACCGTGGTGCGGCCGGAGGAAGTCGAAACGATGGGGTTGCGCACGCTCGGCGAAGACGGCGAGCGCGATGACCCCGTAGTGGTCGAACTGCCGCCGTGGTGGCGCCGGCACCCGTGGCTGACCTGCGTCTTGGGACTATTCGCCGCCGCGCTCGTGGCCGGTCGTTCGGTGGTGGGCTCACCGCTGACCAGCGACGTCCTGCCGCCCGCAGCAGGCTCGATCTCGCAGTGGTGGGCGTTGTTGTTTGAGCGCACGCACCTAGTTGGTTTGGGTAGCGCCGATCAAGCCCCCGCCTATGTGAACATCCTTTCAGCCCTCGGAGTTCCGTTGTGGTTCGCGCCCGGCCTGCTGACTTGGCTGCTGATCGTGTTGGCGGTGCCAGCCGCGGCATTAACTGCCCACCGCTTTGGTCGACTTATCAGTGACGACCGTGGTGCACGGATGACGTGGGCAGTTTCCTACGGGCTGCTCGTCGTGGTGACAGGTGCGGCAAGTGGTGGCTACGTTGGCACGATCATCGCGCTGGTGATTTTGCCACTTTTCGCCAACATTTTGCTGCGGCTGGTGCTCGAACCGACTTGGCCACCTGCGATCACTGTCGGCCTGCTGATCGCGGTCGTCGCCGCCTTCGCACCAGTGGCCTGGTTGTTGGCGATGGTGACCTTGGGGCTGTGCGCGTTTGTGGCGCGGCCTGCGGCACGGCAACTGGCGCTTAGCGCGCTGATCGGCACCGTCCTGCTTGGGCCGTGGTTGTTCGACCGAGTTCTCAGCGGACGAATCTGGTGGGAGGCAGGAAACCCGGTCGATGCTCCGGCGACCGCGCTTCAAGTGGCAGGCGGCTCCGGCGGTGTCATCGGGGCCACGCCGGCTTGGATCGCGATTCCGTTGGTGGTTTTGGCTGTTGCCGCGCTCATTCCGCCGCCGACTAGGCGCGCGGTGACCGTGGCCTGGATCGTCGCAGTCGCCGGTCTGGTTGTCGGTCTGGCGGCTTCGGTCTCGACCTTTACGCCATATCCGGGAGCGCCGGCCGTGCGCGCCTGGGCCGGGCTTGGCGCGGGGCTCTGGCTGGCCGGCCTGATGACCGCAGTGCTGTTCGCGTGGCCGATGTTGCGAACTCGCAAGTACCGCCAATGGGCTAAACCAGCAGTAGTGATGTTGGCGATCTTCCCGATCTTGGCAGGTGGCTGGTGGGTCGTGCGCGGGATCGACGATCCACTCCAGGCCGACCCGGTTCAACTCGTGCCCGCCTTCTTGGCAGCAGGCAACGGCACCACGGTCGTGCTCACCGGAGATTCAGAAGCAGGCATCGTGGCCGACGCCGTCGTGGGGTCTGGGCCGTTCCTAGGTGCTGAGGCACTTCGCACTACCGCTGATCGCGAGGAGCGACTTCACGACGCCGTTGAATCGCTGCTGACCACTCCCTCTAGCGACGACGTTGAAGAATTGGCAAAGCTTGGCGTAGATCATCTTTACGCCCCCGATGTTGATCTGGGCCTTGCGCGCCGAATTGATATTGCGCCTAGGCTGACCCAGAAGGGCAGCGATTCGCCGAGCTCGCGGGTTTGGGCCATTACTTCTGACGCCGAGCCTGAACCATTGCCGACGGCCGGACCGCTTAGACCGTGGATCTCCGGCGGCTGGCTGCTGCTGTGGTTGGTCGTCTTCGTCGCAGCACTGCCGGTGCATCGAAGTACCGAGGAGCCGCAAGAAGCTCAGGAGATCGAATGACTAATCGAGTTTCGCCCAGGTTCGTCCTGCCTGTTCTGGCTTTGGTGCTGGTCGTGGTCGCCTCCTTCGTCCCCGAACCAGAGCCGGCAACGGTTGACGGCGGAGAACGCGCCGTACCAGTTGAGCAGGCCAGTTGGGCTTGCCCGACTCAGCAGAATTGGACCGTGATGGCCGGTCAAGTCAAGGCCGGAACCTCGGCCCAGGCGGTAACGATTCCTGACACTGCCGCAGACCTAGCTGTCTTTTCGGACGCCGCTAGCTGGCGGAGTGCAGTCCCGGGGCCCCAAGCGTTAGTCCTGTCGCAAGAAGGGAAGTCCTCGGGGCCTGTCGGGTACGTCGCAGGCCGGGGCACCAAAGACCAAGGAGAGGGTTCGGCCTTTTCGGCTTGCCCGTCGATCATCGACGAAGCCTGGTTCGTTGGCCTTGCCGATTCAGACCGGACTGCGGCAAAAATCACGCTTGTCAATTTGGGTTCGGAACGGGCCGTGGCCGACGTGAGCTGGTGGGGTGAACTCGGCGCTATCGAATCGAGCGACACCGCGGGGCTGGTCGTTGAAGGCGGGAAAACCAAGGTCGTGGAGGTTGAAGCGGTGGCGGCCGGTGAGGCAGTCGTCGCGGTGCGTGTCTCGCGGCGTCGCGGTGCACTGTCGGCGATCGCTACCGATGCTGGGTCCGGCGGGATCGAGGTGGTTGCACCGACTTCGGCACTGGCGAAATCGCAGGTTCTGGTTGGTCCACCGACTACTGCTGGCGCGCGCTTGGCCGTGGTGAACCCGTCGACTTCCACCGCGCACGTCAAAGTGGAGGTTCGCGGTCCCGCAGGTTCGTTCTCGGCCCAAGGCCTCGAAGACATCGCGGTTCCGCCGGAGTCGGTGCGAGTAGTCGCGGTGCCAGCACAGGTTGAGTTGGCCCAGTCTGCGTTGAGCGTCACCTCAGACCTTCCGGTAGTTGCCAGCCTGACGGTGGCAACGGCAGACGATATTGCCACCGTTGTTCCGGCCAGCGCACTGACTGGTCCGGCTGCGGTGCCGACCGAATTAGCTGGTCTGCCGGTCCAATTGGTCGTGAGCGCAGCCGAATCGGCGGCCACGGTCGAGGTGGAGGACTTCACCGCTCAGATGGAGTCGTTAGGAACCGCGCAAGTTGACGTCGCTGCCGGCTCCGCCGTGCTCGCGCCGAAACCGAAGATGCGTGACTCGGCCTATCGGGTCATTCGACCTGTTGGCGAAGGCAAAGTCTGGGTCGGGGCCAATTGGCGAGACAAGAACCTGATCGCCGCATCGGTCGTGCGACCCGCGCCGCTGACGGTGATTGCCCCAGGAGTTTCAGTTCGCTAAACCTCAGCGGGGGTCGAGGTCTTCGGCCGAGTGATGCCACACCTCGCCCAACCGACGCAGTAGCACCGTCCAGATGATGTCGTCGAGTTCGTCGGCCTCGCTGGCGCGACTGACGATCGGCAAGCGATAGAGCACGATCCGGTGCCCGGCCGGGGCCGGGTTCACTATGCTCAGCGGGACCGGGTCGGTCCACGTTTCAGGCAGCCTCGGGGCCTCTTCGACGGCCACCTCAACATGTTCGGGTTCGCGCTCGAAATGGTGGTCCAGCCGGGCCAAAATTGCGGCCACTGCGGTGTCGAAGGATTCACGCCGTGTTCGGTGGATCGGCAAGCCGGCTGGCGAAAGTGGGCCAGGTAACGAGAGCGCGCCTCGCTGACCTCGTCCTCTCCGGTCGCGGGCCCGGCCTGGGCGAGGCCCGAAAACATCCTGGTTCGTCGGCCCGGTTTCAGTTGCCACGCGGTGAGCCTACGCCCGAAGTTGGGTGCGCCGGACTAACCTCGCCACGTGGGACTGCAACGGCGATGCACGCGTACCGGCTGCTCTGAGCCGGCCGTATCGACGCTGACCTACGTTTATGCCGATTCCGTGGCGGTATTGGGGCCGTTGGCTACCTACGCTGAACCCCATTCTTACGACTTGTGCACGAGCCATGCCGAACGGATGTCGGCGCCGCAGGGTTGGAGCGTAATTCGGTTGGCTCCTGAGTTCGTTGAGCCCGAACCAACCCATGACGATTTAGTGGCGCTAGCGGACGCAGTCCGTGAGGCCGGCCGGCCGGCGCCGGCGCCCGAAGCTGAAGATTCAGGTCCTGCGCTTCGGATTGTTCGCAACGATTCGGCTACGGTGGTTCCGTGAACCTCGACCCAGCGCTGTTGGAAATCCTCGTCTGTCCCCAGTGTCGTTCGGGACTGTTTGTAGACAACGACGCCGAAGAGTTGCTGTGCAACGGTTGTGCGCTCGCCTACCCTGTCCGCCGTGGTATTCCCGTGATGTTGGTTGATGAGGCACGCACCCTGAACGCGGGCTAACTGCTCGTTTCGTCGTGGCTGCGGCCATCAGGTGTTTTCAACTATCATTGACGTGATTCTGCATGACTGAGCTGCCCGTGAAACCCCAGCGCGAGGCCGTGGTCAACGACGGTCTGGCTTCACGCCTGTCCGCATTGTCCGCGGCCGTTTCTGCGTTGCCCTTTGAACTTGAGACGACCGACTTCGCCAGCGACCGGGCGCTGCAACGTGAAATCGCCGAACAACTAGACGACTATGTCGTGCCGCGGCTACAGAATCTTCAGGGGCCGCTACTTGTCGTGGTGGGCGGCTCGACGGGTGCTGGCAAGTCGACGCTGGTGAACTCGATTGTGGGGCGGCGAGTTACCGCAACTGGAGTGCTTCGCCCGACCACTCGAACGCCGGTCCTTGTGCATCACCCCGATGACACTGGATGGTTCACCTCCGGCAAGATCCTGCCCGACTACGTCCGCACCGGCTCGAACAGTCGCCGGGCGAACACGATCCGCCAAGTTGCCAGTTCGACGCTCTGGCCGGGGGTCGCAGTGTTGGATGCGCCTGATTTTGACTCGATTGATCAGACCAACCGCGATATGGCCGAGCAGTTGCTTGGTGCGGCTGATCTTTGGCTGTTCGTGACTTCGGCGGCTAGGTATGCCGATCAGGTGCCGTGGGATTACTTGCGTCGCGCGGCTGACCGGAAAGCTTCGATTGCGGTCGTACTGGATCGGACTTCGCCCGAAGCGCTCGGTGAGGTGCGCCGTCACTTGGCCAGGATGCTCACCGAGCATGGTTTGGCCGACGTGGCTTTGTTTTCCGTGCCCGAATCCACGCCAGATGCCGAAGGCGTCCTGCCGGGCCGAGACGTGGCCCAGATCGTGATGTGGCTGCGTGGCCTAGCTGCCGACGAATCGCGTCGCCGAGTCATCGTCGAGTCGACCTTGCAGGGCGCGATCTCTCACGATGTCGAGTCCAGTAAGCACCTATCGACCCTGTTCGCCAAGCAGGTGCAGACCGCCGAACTTTTGCATGAGGACGTGGAGACGGTCTATCGCCGGGCACACGCCGACCTGATGGCTGCTGCCACGGACGGCACGATGATGCGTGGTGAGGTGCTGGCCAGGTGGCAGGCTTTTGTCGGTTCGGCGGAGATTTTTGGCAAACTCGAACGAACCGTGGGCAGCGTACGCGACCGACTTTTCAATCGTGGTTTGGCTAAGCCTGAAGGGGCGGCAGCGGCGGCCGTTTCCGGACTGCATCTGCTGATCTTGGATCGGGCGGAGCTTGCTGCCGAGGAGGCCGCGCGGGCGTGGGAACAAAACCTGGCTGGCCGGGTGTTGCTGACGGCCAACCCTGGGCTGGATCGCGCCTCGCGAGACGTGCGAGTCAAAGCCGAACGACTCGCCCGCCAGTGGCAGGAGTCGGTCTTTGATCTGGTGGCGCAGCGCGGCGCTCAAAAGAAGACCAAAGCCAAAGCGTTGGCAATCGGCGTGAACGCGACCGGGGTCGCCCTGATGATGGTGGTTTTTGCCGGTACCGCAGGTCTCACCGGCGGCGAGTTGGTGATTGCTGGCGGCACGGCTGCGGCCGGTCAGGCGGTCCTTAGCGCGGTTTTCGGCGATCAGGCGGTGCGTGAACTCGTGACGGCCGCCAGCGCCGACTTGGCTCGCCGACTCGACGAACTACTCGCTGATGAGGCGCGTCGGTTCAGTGACTTGCTGCCAGACCTAGACCAGTTGACTAAGTACGGCCAGGACCTCGATCAGGTGCTCGCAAGTTGGCAAGAGGCACCTGCGGAGCGTGGCCGATGACTGAACTTGATGAACGGATCGATTCGCTGCGAGAGGCCTTAGCCGCCGGCGAAGGAGTCCTAGACCCGGCCGAGTTGCGCAGCGCTGCCGGAGTTTTCGAACACACCAAAGAGCGACTTGAGTTGTCCGACTCGCACACCGTTGCGGTGTTGGCCGGCGCGACTGGCTCAGGCAAATCATCGCTGTTCAACCGGGTGGTCGGCCTCGACGTTGCCGAGGTGGGTTACCTGCGACCAACGACCGCTACGGCGCTGGCCTGCGCTTGGGGGCCGGCCGGCGCAACCAAACTGATGGACTGGATGGGGATCGCCAAGCGCGACCAGTTGAGCCGGCGCGGGGTGCTGGATGGTTCGCGCGATGAAGAGTTGGAAGGACTGGTCCTCGTCGACCTGCCCGACCACGATTCGGTGATGACTGAAAACAAGGACGTGGTCGACCACGTTTCGCGGTTCGCGGACTTGTTCATTTGGGTTTTGGATCCGCAAAAGTACGCCGATGAGGCCATCCATGCGCGGTATTTGCGACCGTTGGCCACCCACCGTGAAGCTTCTGTTGTGGTGCTGAACCAGGTTGACCGGCTCAACCCGAAAGAGCGCGAGTTAGCGGTGCGCGACATTGAGCGGATTCTGGCCGAGGAAGGCTTTGCTGGCGTTCCGGTGATCGCCACCAGTGCACTGACCGGCCGCGGCGTTGGTGAACTTCGGGCGCAGATCCGCGACCGGATCAACTCCAAGAAGTCCGCTAGGTCACGGCTGGTGGCCGACGTTCGTCAAGTTGCGCGTGAGTTGGCCGAAATTGGCGGCACCGCGCAAGTGCCCGGCCTGGATCCGGCGGCTGCCGATGGACTTATCGACACGTTTGTCGAGTGTGCGGGCGTTCGGCAGATCGCCGCAGCAGTCGAGGCCTCCACCGCCCGGCGAGCGGCTGCAGCGACCGACTGGCCGGTCTTTAGCTGGGTCAGCAAACTGCGTCGCGACCCGTTACGACAATTGGGCATGGGTCGGTCGGCTAGGGATGCGGTTGCCCAAGCAGGCCAGATTGCGCCGTCGGTCCAGCGCGCCCGAGCCGATCAGGGCGTGCGTGACCTGGTCGAGCAGTCGACCAAGTCGATGGCGCGGCCCTGGCGCCTGGCGATCTCGCAGAGCTTGCTCTCGGGCGGCACCAACGACGTGATCGACGAGTTGGACGCTGCCGTCGGGCAAGTTGACCTTGGGTTGGAGCGCCGGCCAGCTTGGTGGACGCTGGTGGCCGCGCTGCAGTGGCTGACCTTTGCCGTCGTGCTGGGGGGCCTGGGGTGGCTGGTCGTTTCTGCTCTGGGTTACTTGCCCATCGACCCGTGGCCCGACGCGCCCCGTTCGTTCTCGCTGCCGCTGCCAGCAGTGCTGCTGGTGGGAGGTTTGGGCTTCGCGGTGGTCTTGACGGTGCTGGCTCGGTGGGTCGGCGCGTTTAGCGCTCGCCGGGCCCGCGACCGAGCGGACAAGCGTCTCACCAAGGCCATCGAGGACACCACGAACAAAGTGGTGATTGCCAAACTCGCAGGCGAGTTGGAGCGATACGAGCGCTGGCGTACCGGCCTTGGGGTTGCTGGGCAGTAGCCGCGCACGAACAGGCCCAGCTCCTCGCGGCTAGGCTTGTGCTCATCATGGCTGAATACGTACTTTCTCTTCGCAATGTCCGCAAAGCTCACGGCGACAAGGTCGTCTTGGACAATGTCTCGCTCTCGTTCCTGCATGGCGCGAAGATCGGCGTTGTTGGCCCCAACGGAATGGGCAAGTCTTCGCTGCTCAAACTGATGGCCGGACTCGACCAGCCAAACAACGGCGACATCGTGCGCGACCCTGAAGCCACGGTGGGCATGTTGGCCCAGGAGCCGCCGCTTTCTGAGGGCAAGACCGTGCTGGAGAACGTCGAAGAGGCAGTCGCCGAGATAAAGGGCAAGATGGCCCGACTCGAGCAGGCCTACGCCGAAATGGCCGAACCGGACGCCGACTACGACGCGCTCGGTGCCGAGACCGGCGAACTGCAGAACTACCTCGACAGCGTTGGCGCCTGGGACATCGACAGCAAACTCGATCAGGCGATGGATGCGCTGCGGTGCCCGCCGGCGGACGTGCTGGTCGACAACCTTTCTGGTGGTGAGCGCCGCCGGGTCGCCCTGTGCAAGTTGCTGCTGCAGCAGCCCGACCTATTGCTGCTCGATGAGCCCACCAACCACTTGGACGCCGAGAGCGTGCAGTGGCTCGAAGGTCACCTCAAGTCGTACCCCGGCGCGGTTCTGGCCGTAACCCACGACCGTTACTTCCTCGACAATGTGGCCGAGTGGATCGCCGAAGTCGACCGCGGCCAGATCCACGGCTACGAAGGCAACTACTCGACGTACTTGGAGACGAAGAAGGACCGTCTCAAGATCGAGGGCCAAAAGGACGCCAAGCGCGCCAAGATGCTCGAGCGTGAACTCGAATGGGTGCGCTCGAACGCCAAGGGCCGCCAGACCAAGAGCAAGTCGCGTCTGGCTCGCTATGAGGAACTGGCCGCCGAGGCCGAGAAGGCTCGCAAGATCGACACGACTGACATCAACATTCCGGCCGGTCCGCGACTCGGCGATGTGGTGTTGGACGCGAAGAATCTCGTCAAGGGGTTCGAGGGTCGCGTCCTTTGGGACAACATCAGTTTCTCGCTGCCGCGCGCAGGAATCGTCGGCATCGTCGGCCCGAACGGCGTCGGCAAGACGACCCTGTTCCGGATGATCACCGGCTCCGAAGAACCCGATTCGGGTGAACTGGAAGTCGGCAAGACCGTCAAGATCAGTTACGTCGATCAGAACCGCGCGAACATCGACCCGACGAAGAACGTCTGGGAAGTAGTCTCCGACGGTTTGGACTTCATCAAGGTCGCGAACTTCGAAATGAACAGCCGCGCCTATGTCGCTTCGTTCGGCTTCAAGGGTTCGGACCAGCAGAAGAAGGCCGGCGTGCTTTCTGGCGGTGAGCGCAACCGGTTGAACCTGGCGCTGACGCTAAAGCAGGGCGGCAACATGCTGTTGCTCGATGAGCCGACCAACGACTTGGACGTTGAAACCTTGTCTTCGCTTGAAGACGCGCTGTTGGATTTCCCCGGTTGCGCCGTGGTCACCTCGCACGACCGCTGGTTCCTCGACCGCATCGCGACCCATATTCTGGCGTGGGAAGGTACCGAGGATGAGCCGGGCAACTGGTTCTGGTTCGAGGGAAACTTCGCGTCGTACGAGGCCAACAAGATCGAGCGCCTTGGTGCCGAAGCGGCGCGTCCGCATCGCGTCACTCACCGTCGCCTGACGCGCGACTGAGTCTCTTAGCGTCGGGTTTTCCTGGCGCTGGGATTTCTTGGCGCCGAGGCCTAGAAGGTTCGGCCGCCTAGGGCGTTCTGGACTTTGGTCATTACGCGGCCGACGGCGGCGAAATCCTCGGGGGAGGCCAAATCGACTAGGTACTTGCGCACACCGTTCACATGGGTGTGCGCCGCAGTGCTTAGCGTCTCGAACCCTTTGTCGGTGAGCACTGCGGTTACTCCGCGGCCGTCGGTATCGCACTGGATTCTCGACACCAGGCCATCGCGTTCTAGGCGAGTGATGGTGTGGGTGATTCGACTGCGCGAGTGCGAAAGCGAGGCCGCCAAGTCGGCCATCCTGATAGACCGGTCAGGCGACTCCGAAAGCCGGACCAAGATTTCATACTCGGTGATCGAGATGCCGTGCTCTGCGCGCAAGTCGCGGTCGAGTTGATCCATCAGCACCGTGATCCCGCCGAGGAATGCCCGCCAGTGCTCTTGCTGGCGCTCGTCCAGCCAGCGAGTTTGCTCGGCAGATTTCACAGAATTGCTCATGTGAGGTAGTTTACAACTTCAACGACTTGATTGAAAGTTCAACTATCTGTTAGGTTGATAACAGCGCAACAAAGCGCACCGACTTCACTCCCAAGGAGAAGCAATGAGCGACATCACCACCGGCACCTGGCAGCTTGACCCGACCCACACTGAGGTTGGCTTCACCGTTCGTCACATCATGAGCAAGGTTCGCGGCAAGTTCGAGACCTTCGAAGGCACCTTGGTCACCGCCGACGACATCACCGCCTCGACGGTGAACGTCTCGGTCGAACTCGCCTCGATCAACACCGGCACCGCCGACCGCGACAATCACTTGCGCTCGGGCGACTTCTTCAACGTCGAGACGAACCCGACGATGACCTTTGCGTCCACTGGCGTCGTGCAGAAGTCGGACTCCGACTTCGTCGTCACCGGCGATCTGACGATCAAAGACATCACCAAGCCGTTTGAGCTGACTGTTGAGTTCCTCGGCGAGGGCAAGGACCCGTGGGGCGGCACCCGCGTCGGCGTCGAAGCCACCGGCCAGATCAGCCGCAAGGACTGGGGCATCGACTTCAACATCCCGCTCGAAGGCGACAAAGTAATGATCGGCGACAAGATCACCATCACGATCAACGCCGAAGCCGTACTGCAGGCCTGACGCCGAGTTTCGAAACTCACCTAGGTTGACGTTTCGCCACCAACACGCCTTGTGTTGGTGGCGAAACGTTTATACGGGGCTCTACAAAAGCTATTGACTTCGAACATTTGTTCGACTAGGTTTGGATTATGAACTCCGATCCGCGGCTCGCCGAATCGTGGCTGAGCGGCGCCCCCGAAGCGCTCGACGCGGTGCGGGCCGCGGATCTGGATTCACTTACTGCTGAAGAGTTGGTTCGGTTTGCTGCTCACGGTCAGGCGATCGTCCGAGCCGCTCAAGCGATGTGCCTTGCGTTGACGTCTGCGGGTGCACGTAAAGATGCGCATAAGGCGGCTGGGGCGGGGTCGATGGCTTCTCTGGTTGCTGCGGAGGCGGGGTTGTCGCGGCGGGGTGCGGCTAAGCATCTGAAGCTTGCTGCGCAACTCGATGAAGCTCCGGTGCTGGCTGAACAGTTGTCGAAACCTGGGATGAGTACCGACAAGGCGGCAGTAGTCGCCAAAGCTTTGGCTGACCTCCCGATTGACTTGTCTGCTGCTGAGCGTTCCGCGGTTGAGACTGATTTGGCTGAGGCTGCGCCAGGCATGCTGCTCGAGCAACTCCAGCACAAAGCCCGGCGCGCCGTTGAGGTCGTGGATCGTGAACGGGCCGACCGGATTGAAAACCAGAATCTGGTTCGCCAGGAAGAGGCGGCGGTCCAGTCGGCCGAGTTTTGGATGACTAGACCCGACGAACAAGGCATGGTCAAAGGCGGCTTCACTTTGGACGCGTTGACCGCCGACATGCTCCGCTCGGCTCTGGAAGCGAAAACCAGTCCACGTCGGCGCAACTCGACTCTTGATACCGATACTGGTGAACTGACTTTCGAGGACGCCACCCTCGATGTGCCGCCGTCCTATAAAGAGCGGGCCGGGAATGCGTTCGCTGACTTTCTGCGGCATTTGCCGACTGGTGAGTTCGGCAACCACGGCGGTGTCGCCGCGACGCTAATGATCACGGTTTCCGAAG
>DAONBX010000007.1:0-70532 GCA_035401705.1 Aeromicrobium sp. | reverse complement strand
GACGGCAACCTTGGAGTTCCGCGAAGTCATGTCACCTGCGGCCGAAGGGCAAAAGGCTGGCGAGGGCGAAGTTATTCTGCCCGACGAAAGTGGCCAAAACCTGCTGCTGGGCAAGATCGCCTTCGACGGCAACGGCATCAGCGACGCGGAGTCTGCGGTTCCGCAAGACAGCCTCGGCGAGCGTGTTGTCAACGTCAAGTTCAACAAGGAAGGCCGAGATCCGTGGAAGGGTCTAGTCTCCTCGGCTTGCGCTAACCAGGCCGGCAGCAACCGAATCGCGATCGTGCTAGATGGCGAGATCATCTCCTCGCCCTCAATCGTGAGTGAAATGTGTAGTTCTGGCGGCGGCAATAGCACCAGCATCACCGGTAACTTCACTCAGGCCGAGGCTGATGATCTTGCGGTCCTGATCAAGGGTGGCGCACTGCCGGTCCCGGTCAAGATCATCGACCAGAGGACTGTTGGACCGACGCTTGGTGCGGCAGCAATTGATGCCTCCATCCAAGCCTCGATTATCGGCTTGGCACTAACCGGCCTGTTCATCATTTTCATTTATCGCCTCACCGGCGTGATGGCCACGATCGCCCTGTGCGTCTACAGCCTGCTGTCCTACAGCATCCTCGTTGCTCTCGGGGCGACGCTTACCTTGCCTGGCTTGGCCGGTTTCGTCTTGGCCATCGGTTTGGCTATCGACGCGAACGTGCTTGTTTATGAGAGAGCACGCGAGGAGTACCACGAGAATCCATCCGCTGGCCTCCTGTCGGCACTGACAACCGGCTTTTCAAAAGCGTGGTCGGCAATTATTGACTCTAACGTCACCACGATCATCGCGGCGATGCTGTTGTTCTGGCTGGCTTCTGGGCCGGTAAAGGGCTTCGGCGTCACACTTACCATCGGTGTTTTGGCCTCGATGTTCTCCGCCTTGGTCGTAGCCCGTTGGCTAACCGAGTGGCTGGTCAAGCGCCGCTGGATCCGACAGCACCCACAAGTATCGGGCATCGCTGGCATTTCGGGCGTTCGCCGCTGGCTCAACAACCACGGTCCTTACCTCGTCCGCCGGGCGGGCATGTGGGTGACTGTATCGCTTGGCATTGCCGTGTTTGCCATTGCTGGAATTGTCGTCCAGGGCTTGAACCTTGGCGTCGAGTTCGCTGGCGGTCGCCAGATCGAATACTCGACCAGCAAGATCATTTCCCCCGATCAAGCCCGCGAGGCGGTAGCCAACGCCGGCTTCCCCGAAGCCGTCGTTCAGAGTTCATCTAGCGATGGCAAGGAGAACATCTCCGTTCGACTGCCGAAGATCAACGAGGCTCAGGCCGAAACTGTTCGCGTTTCGATCGCCAAGGTTGGCGGCGAGACAACTCAGGTCAGGTCCGACACCATCGACCCGACTTTGGGCAAGGAACTTCGCAATAAGGCGATCTTGGCCTTCCTGATTGCCGTCGCAGCACAGATGCTCTATCTGGCATGGCGCTTCCGCTGGACTTGGGCACTTGCCGCCATCATCTCGATGGCGTCGGTGGTCCTGGCTGTGGTTGGCGTCTTCGCTTGGTGGGGTAAACCGATCGATGGCGTGTTCTTGGCGGCAATCTTGTCGATTATCGGTTTGGCCGTGAACGACTCGATCGTTGTTCTTGACCGTGTTCGCGAACGAACGCAGACGGCTGACATTCCACTTCGCGAGATGGTCAATGAGGCGATCTTGTCGACAATTCCGCGAACGGTAAACACCGCGATGGGCGCGACGTTCATCTTGGCCGCCTTGGCGGTCTTGGGAGGCGACTCGCTGAGAGACTTCTCGATCGCGGTGTTGATGGGTCTGCTGTTCGGGCACCTCTCAACCGTCTTCACTGCTGCGACCATGGGGCTTCTGCTCGAAGAGAAGTGGCCACACAACCCAGAACGCGATAAGCGCAAGTATGTCGACCCGTATGCCCACATCGGCGACGGTCGAGGCCTGCCCGACCAATCCGCGACCCTGTGAGGAGCGTTCAACTATGACCACACCCCCAGATGAGCCGTATCAGGACCCAAATGCTGGCTATCAACCGCCCCCACCACCGGGCTACGGCGCACCCGCTTACGGGGCACCGGGTTACGGCTACGGAATAGATCCGATTTCGGGTCGGCCCATGTCGGACAAGTCAAAACTAGTTGCCGGCCTGTTGCAGATTCTGTTGCCGATCGGGATTGGCCGGTTTTATACCGGACATACCGGCATCGGTGTAGCCCAATTGCTTGTGGTGATCTTCACCTGTGGAATTGGATCTATCTGGCCGTTCATTGACGGAATCATCACGCTCGTGTCGGATTCAACTGACGCCGAGGGTCGCGTGCTCCGTTCGTGAGTCATGATGGGTTCATGCCCATCGCTAATCACGTGGTTGACCTGATCGGCGGCACTCCGCTGGTCAGGTTAAACAAAGTCGTTCCTGCCGGTTCGGCCACCGTCGTTGTCAAACTGGAATACCTAAATCCGGGCGGCAGCTCCAAGGACCGGATCGCGGTCAAAATGGTCGATGAGGCCGAAGCTGCCGGTTTGTTGAAGCCCGGCGGCACGATCGTCGAACCGACTTCAGGAAACACCGGGATTGGCTTGGCGCTGGTGGCCCAGCAACGTGGCTATTCGTGCATTTTCGTTTGCCCAGACAAGGTCAGCGAAGACAAGCGCAACACGCTGAAGGCTTACGGGGCGCAAGTTGTGGTCTGCCCGACCGCTGTTCCGCCAGAGCACCCCGATTCGTACTACAACGTCTCGGATCGACTCGTTCGCGAAACTCCGGGCGCGTGGAAACCGGACCAGTACTCCAACCCCGCAGGACCGGCGAGCCACTTTGAAACTACCGGCCCGGAGATCTGGGCCGACACCGACGGTCAAGTTACCCACTTCGTTGCCGGCGTTGGTACCGGAGGCACGATCACCGGCACTGGCCGCTATCTCAAGCAGCAGAACCCGGATATCAAGGTGATTGGAGCCGACCCCGAAGGTTCGGTCTATTCGGGCGGCACCGGGCGGCCGTACTTGGTCGAAGGTGTTGGCGAGGACTTCTGGCCCAGCGCCTACGACCCGTCAATCCCCGACGAAATCATTGCGGTTTCGGACGCCGATTCCTTCGACATGACGAGGCGGTTGGCTCGCGAAGAGGGCCTACTCGTGGGTGGGTCCTGCGGGATGGCGGTAGTTGCTGCGTTGCGGGTGGCCGAGAAAGCCAACCCCGACGACCTCATCGTGGTGCTGCTGCCAGATGGCGGCCGCGGCTACCTGTCGAAGATTTTCAATGACGACTGGATGGCCTCTTACGGCTTCTTGCGCACTCCCCTCGACGGCCTCTCGGCCGACCTGCGAGTGGGTGACATCCTGCGCCGAAAGACCGGCCAACTACCGGCACTGGTACACACTCACCCATCCGAAACTGTGCGTGACGCTATCGAGATTCTTCGCGAATACAACGTCTCGCAAATGCCAGTGGTCGGCCCCGAACCACCAGTGGTAATCGGCGAGGTAAGCGGCAGCGTCAGTGAACGCGCGCTTCTGAGTGCGGTCTTTGAAGGCCGTGCTGCCCTAACTGATGCGGTGGCAGACCATATGGAACCACCGTTGACGTTGATCGGCTCGGGCGAAAACCTGACCGCCGCGCTGGCCGCACTTAGCGAGCACGATGCGGTGATGGTGATTGACGAAGGTAAGCCATTGGGTGTGCTCACCCGCCACGACCTATTGGGAGTTCATATATGAGCAGCACTTCGAACCAAGGGTTTTCGACCCGCGCAATTCACGCCGGTCAAGATCCAGATCCACGAACCGGTGCGGTAAACGTACCGATCTACGCCAGTTCCACTTTCGCTCAAGACGGCGTCGGGCAGCTTCGCGAGGGCTTTGAGTACGCCCGAACAGGCAATCCGACTAGGCGTGCACTGGAGGAGAACCTGGCAGCACTCGAAGGGGGCGCCCACGGGCGTGCCTTCGCGTCGGGCATGGCCGCCACCGATACCGCGCTGCGTTCGATGTTGCGCCCCGGAGACCACTTGGTGATCCCTGACGACGCCTACGGCGGAACTTTCAGGCTGATTGACAAGGTCTTCTCGAACTGGGGAATCAGTCACACTCCGGCACCCGTGAACGACCTGGCAGCGATTGAAGCGGCAATCACCGAATCCACGAAACTCGTCTGGATCGAGACGCCGACTAATCCGCTGTTGAACATCGGCGATATCGCCGCAATCGCCGAGATTGCCCACAGCGCCGGCGCGAAGTTGCTGGTCGACAACACCTTCGCGTCGCCGTACCTGCAACAGCCGTTGGCACTTGGTGCCGACGTGGTGCTCCACTCCTCAACCAAGTACCTCGGCGGTCACAGCGATGTCGTTGGCGGGGCGCTAGTCACGAACGATCCGGCCCTCGACGAGGGGTTTGCCTTCTTGCAGAACGGTGCCGGTGCCGTGCCAGGCCCATTCGACTCCTATCTGACCTTGCGCGGGATCAAGACGCTCGCAGTGCGGATGGATCGCCATTGCGATAACGCCGAAGCTGTTGTTGAAATGCTTTTGGCGCATCCGGCAATTGCCGAGGTCAGGTATCCGGGACTGGCCAGCCACCCGGGGCACGAGGTCGCCTCCAAGCAGATGTCTCGGTTTGGCGCGATGATTTCGGTTCGACTGACCGGTGGTCTTGAAGCCGCATTGGACTTCTGTTCTGGCACCAAGATCTTCACCTTGGCCGAGAGTTTGGGCGGCGTCGAATCTCTCATCGAGCACCCCGGCGCGATGACTCATGCCTCAACCGCCGGTTCGCAACTCGAGGTTCCAGATGACCTTGTGCGCCTTTCGGTCGGCATTGAGGACATCGAAGACCTGTTGACTGACCTGACCCAAGCGTTGGGCTAGATCTGCTCTTGGAGCCTGACGCGGGTAGCGCCGGCGAGCGTGGCGAATCTGGTTTGGTCGCAAGTGAGCACGATGAGTTGGACGCCAGAGTTTGCGGCGACTTGGCCGAGCATCGCGACCATCTGATTGCGTCTTGTCGGATCTGCGAAGCCCAGCGCGTCGTCGAGGATTACCGGTACGCCGTCATCATCGGCGACGAGTCTGGCGGTCGCCATCCGCGAAATGATCGAAAGTTGCTCCCTTGCCCCACCGGAGAGCGAGGAAAACCCGACGGTGACCCCATCGAGGGTTCGTGACACGATCTGGAGGTCTTCAGATACCTCAACTGTCGTGCCGTGGCCGAAAACCATTGCCGCGAGCTGAGAAATCTCGCGCTGAAATGGCGCCACGTAGCGCTTGCGAGCAAGGTCGGCATGCTTTGCGAACGTGTTTCGCAAGGTCTTTGCCGCGTTTGCTTTTGCCAGCATCCGCGAAGATTTCACCGAAAGTTGGTTGGCTTCAGCCTCGGCATCGTTCGCCAAGTCTTCTAATCCTTTGTCACCGAGGAAGTCGATCTGACCCTCGACCGCAGCAAGGGACATTCGCACCTCCTCGGTTGCCGAAGTTGCGGCCTTGAGCGCCGCCTCGGCGTTTTCGAGTCGGCCTTCAAGACTTTTTGCACCAAGTTCTTCCAAGCGACCAGCTAGTGCTGTTGTTTCAGATTCGGCCGCCTTTTCGGCCGCGAGCGCCGAAACCAAGCCCTCGGCTACTCGTTCGTCGCTGGCAGCTTCGCGGGCGGCAGCTAGTTCCTTTTGGGCACGGTCACGCGTTTCAGTCGCCGCGGCCAAAGTTGAGTCTGCGCTACTGGATTCGACTCTCAGTTCGGTCCGCCGAGCGTCAAGTCGCTTACGGTCCTGTGCGGACTTACTGACCGCATCGGCCAACTCCTCTACTTTCAAGTTGGCCTCGTCTTGGCGCTCACGTGCCGAATTCAGATCAGCTAAACCGTCTGTCTGACCAAACTTGGCAAGCCGGTCAACCAGTGCGTCAACGTTGCCTTGAAGGCTCGTGATCTCCACCGAGCCTAGAGCCTCATCCCGGTCCGCGACTGCATTGGCCAATTCCTGCACCGACTGCTGTCGTTGGGTTGCGGCCGCCCGGGCACCCGCCAAATCTGCGACTCCTGCCTTTGCTAGCAGCGAATCCAACTCAGCGGCCGATTCTTCGGCCTTTTTCGCTCGCTCGGTTGCTCCGTCGTCAGGGGTGATGACAACTTTGACCACTGATTCGACCTGAACGGTGGTGACCTGCGTAACCTCGACATCTTTGCCCTCAGGCAACAACGGTGCCGAGGAAACCGACAAGTCGCCAAGGGACTCAACCCGGACACGGGCCGCGCCCACGGCGATTGCTGCTTCGGCTGTTGCCAGCTTCAGTTGCGCTTCGTCGAGCTGGGCGAGCAATTGTGCGTCGACTGGATTGTCTGCAATTTCGGCCGCCGCTTTGCGATGGCGGGCCATCGCATTCTCGGCTTTTTCTAGCCGGGCGCGTAGCTGCTGGAGTTCACGTTGATCGGTGGCCGCCGCAACCGCATTGGCAGCGGCAGTCGCGCTGACTCGGGCGGCCTTCAGTTCGTCCTCGAGAGATTTGAACGCTGCCTCGTCCTCAGTGCGCGTGCTGGCCTCGGCCAACCGCTCTTGACACCTCGCTAGCTCAGCGGACGCTGTGTTTTCGGCATTCGTGGCTTCATCGAACTTTGAGATCAGTTCTCGGCGTTGCTTTTCGGCGTTGGCGGCGTCCTTGACTGCAGCTCTGGCCTCGGTCAGAAAAAGTTTGGCGTCACCGTGGTCGCGTCGCACCGAGTCGATCGATTTTGCTGCTTCTCGACAACGGATTAGCTCCAGTTCGGCCGCTACCTGTTCGGCAGCGAGCGCCTGAACCTCACTGGCGAGCGCTTCTTGACGTTTCACCAGCTTTTCGGCTCCGGAAAGCTCGGCCTTTGCCGCTTCAGCCCGTTCTTGCGCCGACTTGGCCTGCACACCGATTTTCGCGAATTCGCCTGTTGGCTTGCCGGTCGCGGTAAACCAACGCGCGTATTCGGCTTCGATCTGCTCCATCAGCGAACCGGCGACCTGTTCGACGTCACCACTGTCTTGGGCTGTTAACGCCGCCTGGAGCGGTTCGACATTGGCCAGCGTCGGTTGGTCGAACGACTCGCCTTGAACCAGCTCCAGAGCCGCCCAAAGTTGCGCATCGACGGTTTCGGCAAAAATCTCGGTAGCACGATCATGGGCCGCGTCGCCGACGACACTTTCGGGGGCAGGTGCCAGCACGGTCAACAGGGTGCTGCCGCGTTTTCCGGTTGCCCAGGTCTTGGAATATTTCAGGTGATAGGGCCCGGTCGTCAGTTCAATTTCGACCGTGGGATCGGCGTCTCGATCGTTTGGTCGAACGTCCTTTATCTCGCTCCGGCTTGAGCCAGCCTTGACTTCTCGAAGTAGCCGAAACGCCAGCGGAATTGAAGATTTTCCGACTTCGTTTGGCCCGTGGACGACCGTGACCGTATCGGCGAAATCAACTTCGGCTTTCTCGATTCCGCGGAAGTTTTCGAGGCGGATCCGGTGCAGTTTCATTTGAGCGCCCCATTCAGTCGAAGCAGCAGTCCCAGCGCGTCGCGGGCCGACTCGTCGGTGGCTGCTAAACCGGCCAGTTCGTGAACCGCGTCGGCAGCAAAACCGGCCAAACCAAGGGACGCAAAATCTTGGTCCTCCATTTGAATGACCAGGTCGGTGTGTCTTTCCCAAAGCTGAACGAGTGCGAACCGCTCCCCCATCTGCTCGATTAGGTCATCTAGTGTCGCCTTGGCCGAAATCGAAATCGTCCCCGTGAGTGAAAGCCAAACCGCCGTTTTCGACTTGTCGGTCAGCGACTCAAAATCTGCAGCCAATTGAGCGATGTCTTCGGTCCCAGTTAGATCTGCGGTGAGCGTAACGAACTTCCAGATGCCAACTTTTTCGGGCGTTACCGTCACTTCCTTGCTGCCTGAGTTAATTTCGACCAAGAGAACATGTCCCGGCTTGTCCTCACGGCGGTGAGTGACTTCAGGTGCACCCGGATACCAGATTTTGGCCGCAACCTCGGTCAGCGAATGTCGATCGCCTAAGACCGCGAAGTCGATCAGCCCTTCGTCGAGTGCCTGCTGGATTCGCCGCTCGTCGACAGCGGCCGGGTCGTGGGTATCGATTCCGAGCAGGCCGCCGTGACCAGCCAAAATGCGAACCCGGGAGGGCGCAGGTTCGGCAGCTTCGAGCACGTCGGCAACCAGGTCACTTACCGGAAACTTGGTGAACCAAGGTGCGGAAACTAGATCGACGCCAGGAGCCACTTCACGTGCACCTGCTTCGGTTACTACAACCACGTTCTCGGGCATCGACGTCTTGAACTCGCTGCTTAGCAGGATGCTCGCCGAATCGAGTGGATCGTGATTGCCGGCAACGAAGTACACCGGGCACTTGATCTTGGCCAAGGCGTCCGCAGCCCGGACAACTACTCGACGATCCAGCTGGTTGGAGTCAAAAATGTCACCGCAAACCACCACGAAGTCGGCGTCTCGTTCGCCCGCCAACGTGCCGATGCGTTCGATGACTTCAATCCGAGCATTTTGAAAACGCGATCGGGCCTCGTCGGGCAGACGTTTTGCCGGCATTCCAAGTTGCCAGTCGGCGGTGGCGATAAAACGCATGCTCAGACAGTAGCGACCTGCTCAGACACATTTGGCTAGGCTCAAGAACATGTCCGACGAAGAACCTCTGACATCACGGCAGTGGCTGCAAGTGCTTATCGGCGCGCTCGCGGCCATGACAGCGGCTTGGGTGGCCTCCTATCTTGGTGTTGCCGGAACTGTGATCGGTGCTGCGGTCGGTTCGATTACCGCCTCAATTGCCAGCGCGACCTATCTTCGCGGGGTCGATCGCGGCTCCTCCTTGATTTCGGTTCGCGGCCAGGACACCGAATCGGTGGCCGGAGCTGAAAAGACCACCGGGCCAAAAACCAAGGAGGTTGACTGGCGCTCAGTGGGTATCTGGAGTGCGGTGACGTTGGCTGTTTCACTGCTCGCGATCGGCGGGTACGAACTGGTCACGGGGTCGGCATTTGGCAACCAGCAGAACCCCTCCATTGGTCGGCCATGGACCGACGGTGCCACCGAGCCGGCCGAGCCCAGCACAACACCCACCACCGCCGCGACGACTACTCCAACCGCCGCCACAACTACCGCCCCAACAACGGCGCCGACGGTCGAACCGACACCGCAAACATCGCCGACTCTCGAGACTGAACCGACCCCGGATGCCGCAGCACCCGCAGAGTGAACCAGTCGCCACCGGCTTAGCTGGCTCTGCTTGGATGGTGCAGTGTTTACCGTAGGCCGCACCCTCGAAAATGCCCCCGGGCGAACCGGCACTATTTCCACGCCACACGGCCAGATTCAGACACCGGCATTCATTCCGGTAGGCACCAAAGCCACGGTCAAGGCCGTGCTCCCCGAATCGATCAGTGATTTGGGCGCCCAAGCGGTTTTGTCGAACGCCTATCACCTGTACTTGCAGCCAGGACCCGACATCGTCGACGAGGCTGGCGGCTTGGGCAAGTTCATGAACTGGCCTGGCCCGACCTTCACCGATTCTGGCGGATTCCAAGTTCTTAGTTTGGGCGCGGGCTTCAAGAAGACCTTGGCGATGGATGCGGTTGGCGTCGAGGCAGATGACGTGATCGCACCCGGCAAGGACCGGCTCGCGCACGTTGATGACGATGGGGTCACGTTCAAGAGCCATTTGGATGGCTCGCGGCACCGCTTTACCCCCGAAGTTTCGATGCAGATTCAGCATCAACTCGGCGCGGACATTATTTTCGCGTTCGATGAACTGACCACGCTGATGAATAGCCGGGCCTATCAGGAACTGTCGCTGGCCCGGACTCAGGCCTGGGCCGAGCGCTGCCTGATCGAGCATCACCGGTTGCAGGAGTTGAGCCCGAAGCGGCCGCGCCAAGCCCTCTACGGGGTTGTTCAAGGCGCCCAGCACGAGGATTTGCGCCGCCAAGCCGCCCGCGATTTGGCGAACCTAGAGGTGGCCGGCAGGCGGTTCGATGGCTATGGACTCGGTGGTGCAATCGAGAAAGAATCACTCGGCGAGATTTGCCGCTGGGTGAACGCCGAACTGCCCGATGATGCGCCCCGGCACCTGCTTGGCATTGGCGAACCCGAAGACCTGTTCGAGGGCGTTGAGGCCGGCTGCGACACCTTTGACTGCGTCACCCCGACACGGGTGGCCCGCTCGTCGCGGGTTTATGCCGCGACCGGTCGATACAACCTTCAGGTGGCGGCCTCGCGGCGCGACTTCGGCCCAATTGACCCCGATTGCGACTGCTACACCTGCGCAAATTACACCAAGGCGTACCTGCATCATCTGTTCAAATCCAACGAGATGAATGCAGCCACCTTGTGCTCGATCCACAATGAACGGTTCTTCATCCGCTTAGTGGACTCGATGCGCGCCGCGATTGAAGCCGGTGATTTTGCCGAACTGAAGACCGAGTGGCTTGGGCGTTATTTGGCCAGATCGGCTTCGCGCGCCTGAATCGCAGCGATCACCTTGACCGTGATCGGCAGGCAGCAGAATTCGACGAGCAACTTGAACAAAACCCCGACCACAAAGTAGTTCAAGAACACCGAGAAGCCGACGATCCCAATCGCCGGTGCAGCGATGAGGCAGAACAGGAACGTGTCGGCGACTTGACCGACAAATGATGAGGCCATCAGCCGAGTCAACAAGCCGCCCTCGGTCCGCTCCTTCAACCGCACTACTACCAGCGAGTTGAGCAACTGCCCGGCCGCAAACGCAACCAAACTAGCCAGCACGATCTGGGGCACCGGGCCTAGGGACATGGCGAAAGCCTCAGTGCGTTCTTCGTTGCCTGGAATCGTTGGCAGGGCCACCACCACGAAGAAGGTCACCGCGGCGAGCACTGACGAGACTAGCGCCGCGATGATCGCCCGTTTGGCCGCGCGGAACCCGTAGACCTCCGAAATCACGTCGCCAAGAACATAGGCGAGCGGGAAGAGCACGGCTCCCCCGTCGAGAATCAGCGGCCAGAACTGAACCGGACCAACCGACACGTCGCCACTGCCAACGGCTACGCCTTTTGCCGCCGCAACGTTGGAGATGACGATGACCACACAGAACGCGGCCAGCAGCAGTTCGTATGGCGAGCTGCGCCGATCAACGAACGTCTTGGCCGTATCAGTTTGAGGCAAATCAAGCGACATGGCGACCATCCTCCCACGACAAAGCCCCGACAAATTCACCACGACGCTCAGTGGGAGAATCGACCCATGAGCATCCCCGCCGCCACCGACGTCTTAGTCGTCGGGGCCGGTCCTGCAGGTTCGGCCGCCGCGACTTGGTCGGCACGTCTGGGCCGAGACACCGTTCTGGTCGATGCGGCGTCCTTCCCCCGGGACAAGACGTGCGGCGATGGCCTCACCCCGCGGGCGATCGCCGAGTTGGACCGACTCGACCTCGGCGACTGGGTTCGCTCCCATACGGTCAACCGCGGCCTGCGTGCCGCCGGGTTCGGCCAGGAGCTATTGCTGCCGTGGCCCGGCGGTTCCCTGCCAGATCACGGCTCGGCCGTGCCGCGAACCGAACTTGATAACAAACTTCGAGATGCTGCGCTGGCCGCTGGCGCGGCCGGTGTCGAGGGGGCCCGGGCGATTGATGTCAAGCGTGGAACTGATGGTTCGGTTTCGGCTGTCGTGTTCAAGACTGCCGCCGGCCAGCAGACGATCCGGTGTCGCCAGTTGATCGTTGCCGATGGCGTCCGGTCGCCACTTGGGCGCGTACTCGGTCGCCAGTGGCACCGCGAAACGGTCTACGGCGTTGCCGGTCGCAGCTACGTGAAATCTGGCCGCGGCGACGATCCATGGATCTCCTCGCACTTGGAACTTCGCGGTGAGTCCGGCGAACTTCTGCCCGGATACGGCTGGATTTTCCCGCTCGGTCAAGATCAGGTGAACCTAGGCGTGGGCGCACTGGCAACCGCTAAGCGGCCAGCGAACCTGCAGATCCGTCCGTTGATGGAGTACTACGCCTCGTTGCGCCGTGTCGACTGGGATTTGGCCGGCGAACTCCAACTGCCGACGTCGGCGCTGTTGCCGATGGGCGGCGCTGTTTCGGGTGTTTCGGGTCCGAACTGGATTCTGATCGGCGATGCTGCTGGCTGCGTGAACCCGCTCAACGGCGAGGGAATCGACTATGGCCTAGAAACCGGTCGCCTCGGCGCCGAACTCCTGCTTTCCGGTGGGCCGTTGACTCAGGCCTGGCAGTCGACATTGACGGAACATTACGGCCCGGCGTTCTCAATTGCTCGTCGCCTTGCCTCGCTGTTGACTGTGCCCAGGTTCCTGCCCGCGGCCGGACCAGTCGGCATGCGGTCGCACCGCTTGATGACCGTTGCCCTGCGGGTGATGGGCAACCTAGTGACCGAAGAGGACAAGGACTTCACCGCGCGGCTATGGCGTTGGGCCGGCAAACGCTCGATTCGCCTCGATGAGCGCCGGCCGTTCACGGACTGAAGCGCGCCGGCGCGTATCGTCGGGGCCGTGCAACGGATCGCAACAGTAAACGTAAACGGAATCCGCGCCGCCTGGCGCAAGGGAATGCCCGGTTGGCTCGCCGAATGCGATGCCGACGTGGTCACCTTGCAGGAAGTACGCGCTCCCGACGAGATCGTCCACGAAATCCTCGACGGCACCGGCTATCACGTAGTTCATACCGAAGCCGCAGCCAAAGGTCGCGCGGGAGTTGCCGTGATCAGCAAAACCAAGCCGGTTGCGCATCGAATCGGCAATGGCGACGGGGTCTTTGATGATGCTGGTCGTTGGATCGAGTCTGACATCGAACTTGCTGACGGAACACTGCTGACGGTGGCGAGCGTCTACGTCCACTCCGGCGAGGCCGGAACCCCAAAACAGGTAGACAAATACCGCTTCCTCGATCAGATGACCGTCCGGATGAGTGAGCTTTCGGCTCAGCCGAATCCGGTCGTCATCACTGGCGACCTAAACGTCGGCCACACCGAACTGGACATCAAGAACTGGAAGGGCAACCTGAAGAAGTCCGGGTTCCTGCCAGAAGAGCGGGCGTACTTCGACCGGTTCTTTGGCGACCTCGGCTGGGTTGACGTTCACCGCCACCTCAGCGGCAAAGTCGACGGCCCCTACACCTGGTGGTCGATGCGCGGCCAAGCGTTCGACAACGACACGGGCTGGAGAATTGACTACCAGTTAGCCACCGCAGATTTGGCGCAGAGGGCCCAAACCGCTCGGGTAGATCGGGCCGCCAGTTGGGCCGAACGGTGGTCTGATCACGCCCCGCTGGTGATCGATTACGACCTGAAATAAGCCCGCGCAGAACATTCATCGAAAGTTTCCAACAGGCCGAGTCGCAGCGCTCAAATCCACGAAGTTCGTATCGTAGGGTGGAGCCAGTTGCACGACGTTGGACAGCAAAAGGATGCAGTTCCCCTCGGGGTGTGGTTCCTCTAGCAGTTGGATGTGCGTCGCGACCGTCAAGCGTGAACAACACGTTCGGCTATCGCTAAAGAAGGATCTAGAGGAGACACCATGGCCACCGGAACCGTTAAGTGGTTTAACGCAGACAAGGGCTTCGGCTTCATTGCCCCCGACGACGGCAGCGAAGACGTTTTCGCGCACTACACCGCGATCGACTCGACTGGCTACCGTTCGCTGAATGAGGATCAGAAGGTTGAGTTTGACGTCGAGCAGGGCCAAAAGGGCCTGCAGGCGGCGAACATTCGCCCGCTCTGATTCGGTTCGAATACCGCTGAACGAACAAGATCCCCACCGCCTAGGCGGTGGGGATCTTGCTGTCAGTACAGGGAGGGAGCCGGACTCACAACGGCGCAAGGCGCCAACACCCCGAACCAGCTCCGAAGATGCCGAACCGAAGTGCCCCCGAAGCCGAATGTCACAACTAATGCGGGACTAACCCGGAGGCGCTGCATTCCTCACTGCACCAACCAGACACTGGCTCCTAGTCCTGACGATAGCCGACTATGGCCCTAAAGGGCTACGGCTTGTCACAGAAAGTTTCAATATGTGGAAGACCTGCGGAATGGAACACCCGAAAGCAACGTTGACGTTGACATGACCACGATCAACTTGACCGCTGAAACCTTTCAAGACGCAGTGACCGCCGAGGGCATCACCTTGGTTGACTGGTGGGCCGACTGGTGTGGCCCGTGCAAGCAGTTCGCACCGATCTATGAAGCGGCAAGTCAGAAGCACCCGGACATCACCTTCGCGAAAATCGATACGGAGGCCGAGGGCGAACTTTCCGGCGCAGTCGGCATCACCTCAATCCCAACGATCATGGCCTTTCGCGACGGCATTTTGATTTTCGCTCAACCAGGTGCGCTGCCGGCTGAAGCACTCGATCAGGTAATCGACGGCGTCAAGGGCATGGACATGGAAGAGGTCCGCCGACAGATCGCCGCGCAGGAAGAAGAAGTCGACGAACTTCCCGAAGAACTTCGCGACTGAACTCTCGTTTGGTGTTTAGCACCAGATCAGCCAAAATCTAAGCATGAGTCGCGTCTCTTGCCCGATCTTGTCCAACCGAATCATGGACGCCACCGAGGCGGTCAAGTTCATCAATCCCGGCGACAACATCGGGATGAGCGGTTTCACCGGTGCCGGTTACCCCAAGGTCGTTCCGACCGCTTTGGCCGACAAGGTCCGCGCTCATCACGAACGCGGCGAGGACTTTCGGATCGGCCTGTGGACCGGCGCTTCAACCGCTCCACAGGCCGATGGGGTACTGGCCGAAGCTCATGCGATCTCAACTCGGTTGCCGTACAACTCTGACCCGACCTTGCGCGCGGAAATTAACTCCGGCGAAGTGGACTACATCGACGCGCACTTGAGCCATTCGGCCCAACAGATGTGGTTCGGCTTCTACGGCAAACTAAACGTCGCAGTCGTTGAAGTGACCGCGATCTTGCCCGACGGACTGCTCGTACCGGCCAGTTCGGTTGGCAACAACAAGACTTGGCTAGATCAGGCCGAGCGAGTGATTTTGGAAGTCAACCACTGGCAACCGCGTGAACTCGAAGGCTTCCACGACATCTATCCCGGCACTGCGCTGCCGCCACATCGTCAGCCGCTTGCCTTGACCCAACCAATGCAACGGATCGGCGAGCCATACCTGCGGGTCGACCCAAATCGCGTGGTTGCGGTAATTGAAACGAACGTGCCCGATACCGGTGCGGCGTTTTCTCCGCCAGACAAGTCCTCGAAGGCCATCGCCGGGCACGTGCTGGACTTCCTTGCCCACGAAGTTGCTGCCGGCCGGGTCCCGCCGGGGTTACTACCGCTTCAGTCCGGGGTCGGCAATGTCGCAAACGCGGTGCTCAGCGGGCTAGATGACAGCGAATTCAACGACCTAGTCGCCTACACCGAAGTGCTGCAGGACGGCATGCTCGACTTGCTCGATTCGGGCACGCTACGAGCGGCCTCGACCGCCTCATTCGGTCTGTCCACCGAAGGCATGGCGAGGTTCCACGCGAATATCAACAGGTACAAGGGCCGCATCCTGCTGCGCAGCGAAGAAATCTCAAACCATCCCGAGATCGTCCGACGCCTTGGCATCATTGCCATGAACGGAATGATCGAGGCCGACATTTACGGAAACGTGAACTCGACCCACGTGATGGGCAGTTCCATCATGAACGGCATTGGCGGCAGCGGAGATTTCGCCCGAAATGCTTTCCTGAATTTCTTCCTGACGCCCTCCACAGCCAAGGGCGGCGCGATCTCGACGATCGTGCCAATGGTCAGCCATGTTGACCACACCGAGCACGATGTCCACGTGTTAGTGACCGAACAAGGTTTGGCCGACCTTCGCGGCCTCTCCCCCACGGCCAGGGCCACTCGCGTCATCGAGAACTGTGCCCATCCCGATTTCAAGGACCAACTGTTGGACTATTTCGAGCGAGCAGTTGCCGCCCGGCCGACCGCGCGCCATACGCCGCACTTGTTAGGCGAGGCACTGAGTTGGCACCAGCGGTTCCTCGACACTGGTCAAATGTGAACTGACCATCACCTAGGACCGCACAACTGGACTTTGGAGCGGTGCGCGACAATGGTTCGATGGCCAGTTCGACCGAGTTGCTGTTGGCGTTACGCCACCCGGTCACCTTCAAAGCCGATCACCAGGACGCGAGTAATTCACGGTTTGTTTTCAACACCCCAACGGGTGAGCTGACAGTCACGGCAAACGAGGCAATTGGGCCGTTAAGTGGCGGCATCCGAGCGTTGAATGCGGACCCCTCGGCGCGAGCTTGGGCATCGCCGGCGATTCTTGCCCTGCGACTTATGGCCACCGGACATTTGGCTGATCCGGGTCCGGCCGAACTGCAGCAGCTTCGCGACGCTGGTGCTGCGATAGGGCCGACGCCGGCGGCAGGCCAGGCGGCAGTGCACGCGTTCCTCGCGGCACTAGTGGCCGATGCGCCGAGCGTAGCCACCACGCCGCAGCGCCGCCGCGAACCCGAACAGCCACGGCCCAGGATCGAGCATCCGACCAGCTTCTCCTATCGACTAGACGTCAACTTGACCGGCAATGGCGACGATTTGGCCGAACTGCATTTGTGGGTGCGGCCCCAAGCGATGAACCGAGCCGCGGTCGCCGCCGAGACCGTGCTGACCCGAGACGATCATCATCTAGGCCCGGCCGCCCGCGACGAACTCACCAAGATGCTGGAGCGTTTAGCGGTTAGCTGGCCGCCAGCAGCGCGCTTGGCGACGTCAGGAAAGACGAACGTCAGTCCCGCTGAACTAGGCATGCTCGGCCAGGGCCGGCCGCTTGTTTCGGCATTGGCGAACCGCCTCGAGGTCATTTGGCCTGACGGCTTGCGCCAAGACGTGAAGGCCACCGGCATCATCGGACGCGTCGAAACGGACCGCGAACCCGGCTTTGCCGACCACGATCGGCCCCGAGCATTTTCAACTGAGTCGCTTTTCAGGTTTGACTGGAGCTTGTCCATCGACGGCACGCGACTGAGCCGTGCCGAGGTCGAAGAGCTGGCCAACGCCCAGTCGGGCGTGGTCCAACTTCGAGACCGTTGGGTGATGGTCGACCAGCAGCAACTTTCAAAGTTGATGAGTGGTCAATCCCAATCGGTTACGGCAGTCGAAGCGCTTCGGGCGGCCGTCACCGGCAGCCTGCAGGTCGATGGTGTCGACACCGAAGTAGACACTGTCGGCTGGCTAGAAGAAGTCCGTCAGCGGTTGGCCGAACAAGACGAAGACATCAGTGCCGACGAGCAGCCGGCAGCACTCGTCGGCCAACTTCGCGACTACCAGTTGCGCGGCCTGCAATGGATGAGCCAGCTGGTCGATCTTGACCTCGGCGGCATCTTGGCCGACGACATGGGCCTAGGTAAGACGCTGATGCTTATCTCACTGCATCTTCGGTTGGATTCGCCCGAGCCGACGCTAGTGGTTTGCCCCGCATCGGTGCTGGCGACGTGGGAGCGAGAGATCGCACGCTTTGCCCCTGACGTTCCGGTTTACCGCTATCACGGACCTAAGCGGACGTTGACTGAGGCGAAGACCGGCTTCGTGATCACCACCTACGCGACCATGCGCTCCAGCGTGGCCGCACTGCGTGACCATCGCTGGAACCTAGTGGTGGCCGACGAAGCTCAGCACGTCAAGAACGCGGCGAGCGGCGCCGCGAAGGCACTTCGCACAATCGACTCGGCCTCCCGGATGGCATTGACCGGCACGCCGGTGGAGAACCACCTCGGAGAACTGTGGGCGTTAATGGACTGGACCACCCCGGGATTGCTCGGCACGCGAGAGCAGTTCCGTCGCGACTGGTCGCGAGCGATTGAGCGCGACCGCGACACCGAACGGGCCGCCGAACTCTCCCAGCTAATCCGACCCTTCGTTTTGCGCAGGCGCAAATCTGATCCTGGGATTGCACCGGAACTGCCACCCAAAATTGAGACCGACCACCGGGTACTGCTCACGCGCGAACAAGTTGGCCTATACGAGGCCGTCACCCGCCAGACGATGGCTGAAATTGAGGAGTCGACCGGCATCCAGCGCCGTGGCCTAGTGGTCAAATTGTTGACTCGGTTGAAGCAGATCTGTAACCACCCCGCGCAGTTCCTGCGCGAGGAGCAGCCACGTCTGGTTGGCCGCTCGGGCAAGCTCGAAGCATTTGAGGACCTCGTTTCCGAACTGGTCGATGAGGGTGGTGCGGCGCTCGTTTTCACCCAGTACGCCCAAATGGGCCACCTGCTTTCGCGGCGCCTCAACGAGTTGAAGATCAACCACGACTTCCTGTACGGCAGCACGGTGGTGAGCAAGCGCGAGCAGATGGTCAACGACTTCCAAAACGGCAAAACCGACGTGTTGGTGCTGTCGCTGAAGGCAGCGGGAACGGGCCTGAATCTGACTCGCGCTGACCATGTCATCCACTACGACCGTTGGTGGAACCCGGCCGTGGAGGACCAAGCAACTGACCGAGCCCACCGCATCGGCCAGACTCGCAGCGTCCACGTACACCGACTCGTCGCCGAGGGCACGATTGAAGAGTCGATCGCCGAACTGATCAGTTCCAAGCGTGAACTTGCCGACGCGGTAGTCAACGCCGGCGAGACGGCACTAACCGAACTCACCGACGCTGAACTGGCGAACCTGGTAATGCTGCGCCGTTAGGCCAAAGCAGAAGAACTGCCGAGGCGACGCGAGCCAACCGGTCGGCGGTGAGCAATCGTCAGCACCGCTCCCAAATCGAGTTCGAACTCTTTGAGCACTCGCGCCATCCCGCCCATTTCACCGAGCCCGGATGGGTCGACGGTAAGCGCGTGCAACATCGACGGACCGCCCGGTTCACGCAGGTTCCACTGTGTGCCAGGACGAAGCCCCATGCTGGCAGGGAACACCAAGGCAACATCGGAGGCGCCGAGTTCGCGACCGGCGGCCACAATCGGCCCGGTCAACTCTTCGAGCAGGTCCTCGGTGAACTCAGCCGCGCTGACGTTGACCGCAACCATTTCCTCGGCCGACTCGATGATCGTGTCGACCGACGGACCGATCTTGGCCGTCCCGCCGAAGCGACGCGAGGCACCGCGGTAGGCGGTGAAGCCAGACTCACGGGCCGACTTCTCGGCGATAACTTCAACGAAGTCACCAAAGAGCTTGTCGGTGTTCCACAAGAACGCGCGACCAGGAGCGCCGGGGCGGTTCGTGGCACCGTTCTGCGGACCAAGAGCCAACAGTCGAGAGACGTCAAGCGCGTCATGCAGGAAGCCGAACTGCGGCGTCAGCTGCAGCGCGTCCAACACCGCTGGCGGCGGCAGATCGCGGGAGGCCTCGGGGAAGAGATCCACATAGTGGAGTAGTTCGGCTTCAAGCCACGACTGGGTGACCGCGCCCGACAGTTCTCCACAAGCCCATTTCAGGGCACTGGGCACCGGTCCATCGGCGACGAACTCCGAGAAGCGGCAATCAACCGTGTACGGGTCAATAACTCGCCGCCACATCTTGCCAGCGTCGAGTTGCCCACGAGTCGAGGGCAACTCGGCCGTGCGCTCAACGTAGTTGCGTGGCATCCCTTCGGCAGTAGCACGAGACATGGCACTGGCCAGAATCATGCCAAGCAGATCGGGCAAACCGGCGTGCCGGCTGCCGCGGTCAACCGTTGGGATCCATTCGAACAGGTTGACGGTGGTGAGCATCGTCAGGAACGAAACGCGCCAGCCCGGATCGTGCCGAAGGAAGTTCGGCATGATCTCGATGGTCGAATCGCCTAGAGCGATGAAACCGGCGACATTGCGCACCTGGATCAAGTTGCGCTCTTCGTCAATGACGAACGGCTCTTCGTCCAAACCAAGACGCGACGCAAGTTCGGCAGAACGAAGACGCAACTCGGCTAGGTCAGCAGGAGTGCCCGCAAACGGCTGGGCTGGGCCGCCCTCAAGGAGGGTCGAATCGCCCATCATCCGCGCACCAAGAAATCTATTGTCAGTGCCGTGCCTTCATGCGACATACCCATCAGCGGGTCCACTGCCAAGGCCCGACCGGTGAGGGTCCGGGTACGGAACGGATAGCTCTCTGGAGCATTGCGCGAGTTAACGCGCAGCAAGTCGGCCAACTGATCCGGGCGAGCGCCGAAGCGGTCGCGGATTTGGGGCCAGATGTCATGATCCCACACGCGCTGCAGATCCTCCCATGATGAAACCTTCCAGAAGTACAAGTGCCCGAGTTCATAGTCCTGACCAAGTCGCTCAGTGATCTGGTCGTTGAGGTACGCCAGCAGAGCGACAGCGGCCGCCTGCGGGGTCCAATTTTCTGCATCCACCTCAGGTGCGGTGGCAATCTCCACGCTCACACCGAGGTGCTCAGCGAGGAAGTCGAGGTCGGCATAGGCGTCAATTCGCTCGAAACGGCGGCCGATCGCCGAGTCAAGTGGCGCGACGGCCCGGTCCACCGAGTTCATCGTCGCGAGGATGTTGATGTTGTGTGGGAAAAACCACGGTGCCGGCAGCATGAACGAGTCGCCCGAAAGCATCCAGATCGGCTCGGTCACCGGATCGCCGGTGGGGCTGCGCTGCACCTTCGGCAGGTTCACCGGAATGGCCGACTTGGTGTTGCCGTCTACCGACGTCCGGTAGGAAGTATCCATGTAGGTCATGAAGTCGCCGAGGATCTTGGGCACGTTGCCACGGTTGATCTCGTCGATTACTAGCAGGCCTGAGCCCTTCCCTTGGCGATGTAACCGGATTGCCAAGTCGAGCAGGCGACCAGCAAATGGCGCCAGTCGGATGCCCTCGCCGGTCGGACGAAGGCCAATGATGAAGTCCTCGTAACCGTAGTCCTGGTGGAAGGTGACCCAGTCGGTGATTACTGGCGATTCGATCGGCGAAGACGAGAATCCGGAGGAGAACGGTTGGCTTGGTTTGAGCGGGTCAAAATCGACCGATTCGCCACCAGACCACTCTTGGTCAAGGATCTGTCGCACCTGAGCCACCGCGTGTGTCTTACCGGTTGCTGGCGGGCCGTAAACCAGAACGCTCTTGCGGTCGCGGTAGGCGTCGAGAATTTTGCGGGCCAGTGGCGTCATCTCGGAGGTGTTTCCACTGCCGACGGTGATCAGACCCGAGGTTGCCCCCTTGAACAGGGGGTCGAGCGAGTTTGGCCAGTCTTGGGGAAGCCTGGCGCCGGTGGTGAAACCGGCGAAGTACTGACCTGAGTCGGTACGAACGATGTAGAGGTGGATCCCACCAATTTCGGTGAGGATCGCCTTGGCGTCTTCGACGCTGCTCGGGATTCGGACATCTGGCCATCCATTGACCGGCATCCAGGCCGGGTGGCGCTCAGTGCGCTCATCATGGCGGTTCATGCCCGCGAGTTCGTATGAAGCGTGGCGACGGTGGGCTTTGAAGGTGATCGAGGAGTTTTCTTCGGGTTGGCCCACTACGCGCGCAATGATCCGCTGGTCTTGCCACGCGTCCACTGGGGTCGAGCGATCGACTCCGAGAAACTCCAACAATTCCGGTACTTGCCGGATCTCCAACGCAGCGCGACCTCGCAGTCCGCGCGAGGACTTTTCCATGTTGTAGTAATCGTCGGCATCGATTTCATGCCACCAGATTCGATCAGCCTTCACCGTTTACTCCCTCCATTTGCCGCCCCAGCAGGTGCAGCGCACTCAAGAATTTCATGAGCACCACTAGTTGCGTAAGTGGCGTTTGGGACCAATGTGACTAGTCCCAATGGCCCTGTCGCAACCACTTGCCAGGTTTTGCTTATGGAGAGCCCGAGCTCTCACTTATAGACAGGACGAACTTCATCCAAAATCATGACGTAACTTCCGTCACAATTTTTTCTTTAGTCACATGAGCCCCAGGTCGGCGAAATCACCCCCGCCGCCCGCAACGTACGATGCCACAGTGGGATGGTTCACCCGGCACCCGAGGTCCGCCTCGACTCCGCTTCTGCTTGCTCCCCCTCGACTGAACGACTCAGCCAAGGAGGCAATCGGTCGAGCACCCGACGGATTTGCCGCAGCCACCGTGCGCCAGCTTGGCCTCGAAATGGCATTTAGCCAACGGGCCCACGAAGTTGCCGACCTGATCTGTGCCCGACTACTCCCGGTGTTCAGATTGCAGGCCGAACCCGAAGATTTACCGCATGTGATCGATCTCCTTCGAAGCGCCGCTCAAACAGGCGCCGGAATCGGCCTGGTCGAATCGCGAAACTCAACGATTGAGGCAAACCAACTCTCAGCGAACGCCGCCGGCGCCCTTGCCTTAGCGTTCGCCGATCTGCCCCCGATACCGGCCGCGCTTGGTCGCCAAGCGCTCTATGCCTTGCGTGCCGGACACTATTTAGCCCGTCTCGGCGATGAGCAAGTCGCCAAACTCGAGTCGGACCTGCTCGGCGAACGACCAGAAAACTGAAGTGCCGTCGGACCCGTTCGACTCCCGCTAAACAACCGCTCATCGCATGAACAGGTCGTTCATCGCAATCGCCTTGCCAGCTCATTCACGCGGACTCCTAGACCCCTTAGCGTCCAATGTGACGGCGATCACTATGACGTGCGTCATGTTTCTCCCACCATCTGGAGGTTGACGTGAGTAAGAGCGAACACCACGGCGCGGGATTGCCCGCACCGACCGAGCGAGAGGCCGCGTACCTATCAGTACTGGCATCGCCAGACTTCCAAGAGCTGCGCGCCAAACACCGCAACTGGGTCATCCCAGCGACTGCTGGCGGCCTATCGTTCTACTTCCTCTACGTGGTCATGTCGATTTTCGCAGTCGACTTCATGAGCCAAAAAGTGATTGGCAATGTGAATGTTGGCCTGATCTTCGGTTTCCTACAGTTCGTTGCCACGTTCGCCGTGACGATGGCGTACGTGCGCTTCGCTGATCGCGAGCTTGACCCACGGTCGGCCAAGATTCGCGCCGAGATGGAAGCTGAGGGTCTCGCATGATCGCCACCGGGCTCCGAGCCGCAGCGACCGAACAGATCGGTAACACCGGCCTGAACATTGCCATCTTCACTGGTTTTGTTGCGCTAACCCTGATCTTCGTCATTCGCGCTAGCCGCACCAACAAGACCACCGCAGACATGTACACCGGCGGCGCCGCTTTCACCGGCCGCCAAAACGGTTTTGCGATCTCTGGCGACTACCTTTCGGCTGCCTCCTTCCTCGGTATCGCCGGTGCCATCGCGTTGAGCGGTTACGACGGATTCCTATACAGCGTCGGTTTTTTGGTCGCTTGGGTAGTCGCATTGCTCCTCGTTGCCGAGTTGTTACGCAACACTGGCCGGTTCACCATGGCCGACGTGTTGAGTTTCCGGATGCAGGAACGGCCAGTTCGCACCGCAGCAGCAATCTCGACGCTCGTGGTTTCCTTCTTTTACCTGTTGGCTCAGATGGCCGGTGCCGGCGGACTGGTCGCGCTGCTTCTCAACGTCACCGACAAGACCGGTCAGAGCCTAGTAATCGCCGGGGTGGGCGCACTGATGATCGTCTACGTATTGGTAGGCGGCATGAAAGGCACCACCTATGTCCAAATTATTAAGGCAATCTTGCTTATTGGTGCTGCCCTGCTGATGACCGTTTGGGTCTTGGCGCAGTACGGATTCAACTTTTCGCAACTGCTTGGCGACGGCGCGGCTGCCGGCGCTTCGCTGGAGCCAGGCAAGAAGTACGGCATCGACAGCCTCTCCAAGATCGACTTCTTCTCCTTGTCGATCGCGCTGGTCTTAGGTACTGCTGGCCTGCCGCACATTCTGATGCGTTTCTACACCGTGCCTACCGCCAAGGAAGCGCGCAAGTCCGTCGTTTGGGCGATCTGGCTAATCGGCCTGTTCTACCTGTTCACCCTGACGTTGGGTTACGGCGCGGCCGCTTTGGTCGGACCAGAAAAAATCGCCGCCGCGCCCGGTGGCGCGAACTCGGCGGCACCGATGCTCGCCTTTGAACTTGGCGGCACCTTGCTATTGGGTATCGTCTCGGCGGTCGCCTTCGCCACGATCTTGGCCGTGGTGGCCGGGCTGACGATTACCGCATCTGCTTCCTTTGCCCATGACATTTACACCAACGTCATCCACCACGGGAACTCCCCCGACGGAAAGGAAGTCAAGGTTGCCCGAATCGCGGCGATCGTCATCGGCATCGTGGCCATCTTGGGCGGCATCGCGGCGAACGGACAGAACATCGCCTTCTTGGTGGCCCTGGCTTTCGCCATCGCGGCCTCGGCGAACCTGCCAACGATTCTGTTCTCGTTGTTCTGGAAGCGGTTCAACACTCGAGGTTGCCTGTGGAGCATCTACGGCGGCCTAATCATCACCGTCGGCCTGATCTTCTTCAGTCCAGCGGTGTCCGGTGCTGAAACGTCGATGTTCCCGAACCAAGACTGGTCTTGGTTCCCGCTCGCGAACCCCGGTTTGGTATCGATCCCGCTCGCCTTCGCGCTGGGAATCATCGGCACGCTAACCAGTTCGGAGCACTTGGAGTACAAGGCAGCAGAGATGGAAGTTCGCGCCATCACTGGGGCCGGCGCCGAAGGAAAGGCAATCAGCCACTAGGTCGAGTTAGCAAAACGAGAGGGTCGGATCCGATGGGATCGGGCCCTCTCGTTCGTCTCAAACTCAAGAGCGCTCAAGCCGCAGCGACAGATCGCGGTGAAGCGCCTCAATCTGACGTTCGTCTAACGACCCTCGTCCGCGCAACGTCTTGAGCGTCCCGCGAACGGAGTTAACTCGAAAGCCACCAACTTCGAGGCGGCCAAGCGGCAGGTTCGAGTCGATGAAGCAGTAACTGGCATGAATTGGCGTTTCAGGAAGTGGGCCAATGGCTACGGCGGCTTGCAATGCCTCACTGTGTTCGCGCATTTGCTCGGCCAACTGGGTGTGACGCATCCCGTCGATCACGAATGCACTGCCGTCGCGGCAGGCGCGAACCTTTTTGCCCGGATATGACCTGGGTTCAATCAGGTGCACGCCGTTGGCCGCCACCGCAACAATCGGCAGGTCAGTGCCGTGCCCGGGGGTGCGGCGGTGAAACAGGAAAAGCACCTGATCGCCGAAGGCGTTGATCAGTTCGCCGGCGAGTCGGTCGGTGACATCGGCTCGCGCCTCGCCTCGAGAAGTGGCAGGTTTTGGTTCCACTGGAATGCTCTGGGCGCCGCCGGTGACAACTGTCAGATTCGGACGCGACGGCTGATCCATCTCATGCGCGTGCGGTCTTCTCATGAACGTGAGACGTAGATCTCACCGGGCTATGACGCGATTAGGTCAAAATCACGCAACTGCACCTGGGCAGACATTTTTGTCAGTGCAGCTAACTAGGTTCGGACTCATCTCGGGATGGGGGCGAAAATGGAATTATCAACACTGGTCGATCGATCTGGGTATCGCTGGCAGACACTGCCAGAACCTGCACTAGTACATGTCACGATTGCTAACGCTGGCCTCGGCTACGCCACTGGCATTGAGTTGAGAGTCGCCTGCTCAGGCGCGATGCGTCACGTTCACCAATTGGGAGCAGCAGCGGGCAAGGCGGCAAACATTCAATTGGACTTGCCTGATCTGGGGCCCGGTCAAGAACAGGCGATCGTGTTGGAGTTCGTCTCGTTGCCGGCAGCCAAAGCCGGAACACGATCGATCGGCACGCTTACGCTTCGCTGGCGAGAAGACGAATCAATTCACCAAATCGGTGCCATCGTTTCTGCTCAAGTGCTCGCCGCTGGTAGCGCGCAGCGGATGCGCCACCCGAAAATTGCCCAAGTGATCGCCGCCCGGCGCGGATCAACACCTAACCAGTCGCTTCACGGCACAATGAGTCGAACATGACTTTCTTCATCCACCGCAGCGATAGCGTCGAAGTTCTTGCCGACGACTTGGCCGAAATGCTGTCCCAAGCTCCGGCCGACCCTTTCGAAACCGAATTGGTTGTCATTGGCGCACCTGGCTCTGAGCGCTGGCTTTCCCAACGGCTCAGCCACCACCTAGGCGCAGGACCCGGCCGCGGTGATGGTGTCACTGCCGCGATTCGGTTCGCGCGCCCACATTCGCTGGTGTCCGAACTGCTCGGCGACGACCACACCGACCCGTGGCGACCCGACTCGCTGATTTGGCATGTCTTGGCCGAAGTAGATCGGGCTTTCGGCGAACCGTGGCTTAGCACGCTTTCGGCACACCTCGGCCACGGCCAAACTGGCATTGAGGCAGACCTTCGACGGCAACGACGCCTGCCCGTTGCCCGCCGACTAGCCCAGCTTTTTCATGGCTACGCGCGCCAGCGTCCCCAGCTGACTTCGGCGTGGGCCGCTGGCCTAAACGAGGATGGCACCGGCAAGGAGTTGGCGGCCGACCTGCATTGGCAAGCCGAACTGTGGCGCCGACTCGTCAGAAGTATCGCGGCGCCATCACCAGATGTCCGAATCGCTGAAGCGTTGGCTCGGCTGGCAAGAAATGACCTCGACCTTGACCTACCAGCGCGAATCAGTCTCTTTGGCCACAGTCGCGTGCCGGCCGGGGAACTTCAGGTCCTAGCCGCCCTAGGTGAACACCGCGATGTGCACCTTTGGTTGAACCACCCTTCACCTACAGCCTGGGACAAGTTGCGCGGATCGTCCGGCATCGAAGTGCGCGCCGACAGCACTGACGCTCAACTGATCGAAAACCCTTTGCTTGGCACCCTCGGTCGAGACGTCCGAGAGCTGCAGCGATCAATAATTTCGGCGACTGGCGAGTTCTTCGACGAGCAGGTCGCCGGTCCTACCCGGCCACCTACTCTGCTCGGGCGCCTCCAAAGCGACATCATCGCCGACCGGTTCGGCGAGGGCAACGAACCGCCGGCACGAACCGATCAGAGTATCCAAATTCATTCTTGCCACGGTCGCGCTCGCCAAGTGGAGGTGATACGTGAGGTGGTCGTCGGTCTACTCGCCGATGACCCCACCTTGGAACCCAGAGACATCTTGGTGATGGTTCCAGACATCGAGTCTTTTGCGCCACTTTTCAGTGCGGCGTTCGGTGTTTCCGGTTTCGACTCGGCCGAACACCATCCAGCGCAGCAAATTCGGCTCATGCTGGCCGACCGATCGCCGACGCGCACCAATCGACTGCTCGCCTTTGCCGTAGAACTCCTAGAGGTCAGCGTGCGTGGCCGCTTTACCAACACTGAAGTTCTCGGGCTAATTGGTGCCGAACCAGTCTGTGAGCATTTTGGGTTCACCGACGACGACCTCGACCGGATCTCCCGCTGGGTTGAGTCAACCGAAATTCGGTGGGGCCTTGACTTAGCAAACCGACAGAGATTCGGCGTCTGGACCGAGCAGAACACTTGGCGCGCCGGGCTAGACCGACTCGCCACCGGAGTCGTCGCCGCCGAACACCCTGACCGGCCCGTGGCCCAAGTGCTTCCGCTAGACGACGTGCCAAGCGGCGACGTGGATCTCGTGGGTCGACTGCTCGAATTCTTTGATGCTCTCAACACGGCCGTTGGAGAATTCGCCGAAAAGAAGACCGCCTCGTCTTGGGCCGAGGCGCTGAACCGGGCGCTGAGCTCGCTGGCGGACGTGAGCATCACCGATGATTGGCAACGCCACCAGCTAGACGCCGAACTCGATGAACTGAGTGATGATCGCACCGAGTTGGGCTTGGGCGAAATACTTGCGCTGCTGCACCAGCGGTGGGCAGGTCGACCAAACAGTGCGAGTTTTCGCACTGGGGCACTTACCGTTTGCACGATGGTGCCGATGCGTTCGGTGCCACACCGAGTCGTGTGTTTAGTTGGCCTAGACGATGGCTCATTCCCCCGGGCTACCCACGCCGAGGGCGACGATGCCTTGGCCCGCAACCCGCTGACGGGCGAACGCGACCCCCGCGCCGAGGATCGGCAACTCTTGCTCGACGCGATCATGTCGGCAGGCCAAGCGCTGGTAATCACCTATACCGGCGCCGACGAATACCGCGGTCAGGCCAGTCCCCCGGCTGTCCCGGTTGGCGAACTCATCGACCAGGTCAAACGCATGACTGGTGGCGCCGACATCGTGATCAAGCACCCGCTCCAACCGTTCGATGCTAGGAACCTCACCCCTGGAGCGTTGCTTGCAGATGGCCGCAGTTTCAGTTTCGACCCTGCCGCCCTCGCCGGAGCCCAAGCAGACTTGCAGCACATTTCGACCGCAGCAAAGTTTCTGCCAACTCCGCTTGCTCCTGCCGAACACAGCGACCTGACCCTCGAGGAGTTGGAGCGGTTCTTCCAAAACCCGATAAAGGGTTTCTGGCAGCAGCGCCTTGGGGTGACGTTGGCAAGTGAGCGCGACCCTGCTTCACAAACGTTGCCGATCACCTTGGGCCCACTCGACAAGTGGAAAATTGGTGATCGCGTGCTCGGCTACGGCGTCGAGGGGGTAAGCGCAGCCGACGCGTGGTCGGCCATCAGCCGTATTGGCCTGCTCGGTCCGGGTGAACTTGGCAACGAAGGCCGCGCCGAAATTGTTGACCGCGTGGCAACACTGATCGGCGGCACTCAAGCACTTCGCGACGGTGAACCAACAACCCTCGACATCGACTTGTTGTTGCCGCACGGGCGGCGCCTGACCGGAACGATCAGCGAAATCTATGGCGACATCGCGCTTACGGTTACCTATTCCTCAGTCAGAGCAAAACATCGACTGCGTGACTGGATTCGACTGCTCGCACTGACTGCCCAAGACCCGAATCGCGATTGGGAAGTACGAACCGCCGCCAAGATCGGCCGGGGCACTGCGCAATTGATCAGTGGCCCGCTGGCCGATCCAACGGCCGCGCTCGGTTATTTGACCCAACTGGTTGAACTGCGTGACGAAGGACTGAACAGTCCACTGCCGCTGCCACCTGAGTTGGCGTACACCTTCGCAACTGGTTTACGCGGTTCTGGACCGATCAAGGCCTCGGCGACCGCCGAACGAGAATGGAACCGAGATCGTAATGACCGGTCACCGGACCCCGAACGCGATGGCTCCGAAATCGTCAAGATCTGGGGACCGAACCTCGCCTATTCGGCACTGCGAAACGAGGGTTTTGAACTACTCGCGCCGAGGCTTTGGGACCCGGCCCTAGAACACCAACGCGAGGCAGTCCTATGAAAAACGAACCCCTTGCCAGTTTCGACATCACCGACCCGCTGCCTGCTGGCACCACGTTGCTCGAGGCCAGCGCCGGCACCGGGAAAACCTGGACGATCGGCGCGCTAGTTTCCCGCTACCTGGCCGAAGCCGTTGTCACGATCGACGAGCTGTTGGTGATTACCTTCGGTCGGGCCGCCACCCGCGAAATGCGCGAACGCATCCGTGAACAACTCGTGTCCGCTGAATCGGCCCTAGCCGACCCGCAAGAGTGCCGAACGGGCGACAATCCGCTGCTGCGGCACTTGGCGAACGTTGACGACGATGAGGCGCGTCTGCGTCGCAAGCGACTTCAGGTGGCGATTTCTGATTTTGATGCCGGCACGATCGCGACCACTCACCAGTTTTGCCAGCAGGTTCTGCGTAGTTTAGGAACCGCGGGCGATAGCGACATTGACGCGCAGTTCGTTGAGGATTTGGCCGAACTCACCGATCAAGTCGTAGACGACCTTTATGTGGCCAAGTACGCAAACCAAGCCAGTCCCGAAATCTCGTTGGCCCAAGCCCGCGAAATTGCCCACGCGGTTGTCGGCGACTCAAACTCGCACCTCGGCGATCCTGCGGCCGAGGTTGATCCGACCGCCGCCGTCAGGCTTCGTTTTGCCGCCGCCGTGCGCGAGAACCTCGATCGTCGCAAACGTGCCCTAGGCCTATTGAGTTTCGATGACCTACTTCGGCGAGTCGAATCGGTCCTACTCCCCGGTGGTTCCGTTGCCGCTGACCTCATGCGTGCGCGGTTCAAGGTGGTTCTCGTCGACGAGTTCCAAGACACTGACCCGGTGCAATGGAATGTCCTCGATCGCGCGTTCAGTGGCCACAGCACGATGGTGCTGATCGGCGATCCGAAGCAGGCGATCTACGCCTTCCGCGGTGGTGACGTGAATACCTATCTAATGGCCGCGGCAACTGCCGACACTAAACGCACACTGCCGACGAATTGGCGCGCAGATTCAGCCCTGGTTGACGCGCTAGCGGCTACCTTCGCCGGGGCCGAACTAGGTCACGAACAGATCACGGTTCGACCCGTAACCGCCCACCACAAAGAACGCAGATTGTCGAACGTGCCACAGCCGGCACCATTTCGGCTGCGGGTGCTACAACGACCCGCCCAAGCCGACCCGGTCAAGGCGCTCACGATACCCACCGTTCGCGCTCGAATCGCCGAGGACCTGGCCGATGAAGTACTAGAACTGCTGGCAAGCCAAGCGCGCGTCAAGACCGACAACGGTGAGAGAGACCTTTGTGCCGGGGACCTAGCGGTGCTCGTTGGTAGCGGCTCGGACGCTGAAACTGTGCGCGCAGTCTTCGCCCGGCGTAACATCGCGGCGGTAGTCAGCAGCGGGCAAAATGTCCTCCACAGTCAGGCCGCTGCCGACTGGTTGGCCCTGCTGGAGGCAATGGATTCGCCGCACCGTCCGGCGATCATCCGTGCGCTGGCACTGACGGACTTTTTCGGCAAAACCGCAACCGAGGTCGCCACCGAACCCGACGCCGTCACCGACCAGATAAGCAGTTCAGTTCGCGAATTGACCGAGGTCTTTAGTCACGACGGAATCGCCGCGGTCCTAGAAGCCGTACTCGACAGTGCAGCCACCAAGCGTGTGCTCAGTCGGCCAGATGGAAACCGGCAAATGACCGACCTGCGTCATGTCGGCGAACTAATGCATGAGCAGGTCTTGACCAATCGGCTTTCAGTCACCGGACTGCTCGGCTGGCTCAGGCGTGAACGGGCCGCACAAAACACTTCGGCCGAAGTGACTCGGCGCCTCGACAGCGATGAGTTAGCAGTACAGATTATGACGATCCATGCCAGCAAGGGACTTGAGTTCCCGATCGTGTATTTGCCGTTCCTATTCAACCGATGGTCGCCAAGCCCGAAACTGCCGCGCTTTCACGATGATCTCGGACAACGATTCCTCGACGTGGCCGGGCAGACCAGCGCAGACTTCAAGGGGCACGTCGCCCGGGCCAACGCCGAAGACGCCGGTGAAGTGCTGCGCCTGGCCTATGTCGCGATGACGAGGGCCAAAAGCCAGCTTGTCGCTTGGTGGGCGCCCACCCGTGACGCCAGCAATTCGGGTCTTCACCGGATGCTTTTTCGGCCGGACCCAAAATCGTCGAGGATCGACCAGACTTCCGCAGTGCTGCCAGATGCCCAAGCATTGGCCCATTTGACTCAGTGGCAAGCTGGCGGCGGACCTCAGGTCGAACTCATCAGTGAGCGCACAGTCACGGCCAAGATCAAGCAGGCTGAAAAGCCAACCCTGAACCTGCGCGAATTTGGCCGCGAGATTGATTCGTCGTGGCGGCGTACGTCTTATTCGGGACTAACTCGCAACGACGAGCCACACGCAGTTGGCGACAGCGAAGCTTCCGCGGCCGGCACCACGGACGAGCCTGAGTCGGCCACGCTCACGGCCGTTAGCGACCAGGCCGAGTTATCGAGTTTGCCCTCCCCCATGGCAGACCTGCCGGGTGGGACTCGGTTCGGCAGTCTGATTCACGGAGTCCTCGAAGACGTGGACGTACACGCACCAGACTTGCATGCAGAATTGCGCGCGCGGATTTCAGACCAGTTGACGAAGTGGCCACTTGAACTGGACCACGAGACGGCCGCGACCGCTTTGGAGGCAGTCCTTGCTACGCGACTTGGTCCATTGGCCGATGACCTCGACTTGAAGACGCTGCTGGGCAGTCGCCAACTTCGCGAACTCGATTTTGAGTTCGGTCTCGGCGGCGGGAACTCACCTTGGCCCCAGCAACTAACGTTGCGCGACGTTGCCGACCTGTTGACTGAGCATTTGTCCAACGCCGATCCAATTCGCCCGTTTGCCGACCGAATTCGTAGTTCATCGATCAGCGAACAGACCCTGCGTGGCTACCTGTCGGGCTCGATTGACTTGGTGCTGCGCACGCCCAGCAACCGATTCCTGATTGCCGACCACAAAACGAACTGGCTCGGCGGGTTTGATGAGCCGTTGACCATCGCCAACTATCATCCGGCAGAACTGACGAAGGCGATGAACGCGGGAACTTATCCCCTGCAGGCTCTGCTTTACAGCGTCGTGCTGCATCGGTTCTGCCGGTGGCGAGTCGCGAACTATGATCCCGAGGTGCATTTAGGCGGCGTCCTCTATCTCTATGTCCGCGGCATGATTGGTGCCGACGCCCCAACCGTTGATCAGGTCGCCTATGGCGTGTTCTCTTGGCGTCCGCCAGCGTCGTTGATTGTTGCGCTTTCGGACCTGCTCGATGGAGGCGCCAAATGACTGACCTATTGACTGAGTATGAATCCGGAGGCGTATTAACCTCCGCAGATTTAGCCACTACTAGACGTCTGGCGATATTGCTAGGCGAATCGGACCAATTGGCTCAACTGGCCTTGGCGTTTGCCGTGCGGGCGATTCGCACCGGGTCAACCTGTTTCGACCCCGCCCAAGATCCGGGTGTGCCGGGGCTAACTTGGCCTGATCCGACCACACTTTTAGCGGCAGTTTCAGCCAGTTCAATGAGCAGCGTGCTCACCGTCGAGCATTCACTGATCTACCTAGACCGATATCTGGAGTTAGAAAAAGAACTCTGCAAAGACCTCCAAGAACGAGCCGAAAACTCCACGCTTAGCCCCGATATCGAACTCTTGAACACCGATCTTGACCGGATTTTTCCGGCGGCCGAAACTGAGACTGACCCAGATTTTGGCGAACAGCGCGCGGCCGCCGAGAAGGCTGCGCAAGTTGGCACTCTAGTGATCACCGGCGGACCGGGAACCGGAAAAACCACGACTGTCGCTGGCCTACTCGCGATCTTGCAAAGCCAGTCGCAGCACGCTGGCAACGATTCGCTCCGAGTTGCTTTGGCCGCACCAACAGGTAAGGCCGCCGCTCGAATGCGCGAAGCGTTAGTGGCAAATGCCAACCGACTTGATTTCACGCCGGCCGAACGAGACTGGTTGATTTCGCTCGAATCGGCGACGCTGCACCGCCTGCTTGGCTTCCGTCATGACAACCACACGCGCTTCAAACACAACCGGCTACGCCACCTGCCTCACGATGTGGTGGTGGTCGACGAGACGTCGATGGCGTCACTGGAGATTGTCGCCAGATTGGTTGAAGCAATGCGTCCAGATGCCCGGTTGATCTTGGTTGGCGACGCCGACCAGTTGGCCTCAGTTGAGGCCGGTGCCGTGCTACACGATGTGGTGGCCGGTTGGTCCGCTAACCACATCGCCCGGCTGAGTCGAAGTCACCGGTTCAGTGGTGCGATCGGCAAATTGGCTGCCGCCGTGCGCGACGGTGACAGCCAGACCGCCCTCGCGGTACTAACGGACCCGACGTCCGCGGCGCGCCTAGTAGATCCGGCAGAGGCCGAACAGACCATCAAGGCCAGGTCACTCCCAGGGGCGCTGGCACTCGTTTCTGCCGCCAACGCAGGCGAGGTGCCCGGCGCCTTCAATGCGTTGAACCAACACCGCCTATTGTGTGCTCACCGAGGTGGCCCCACCGGCGCATCCACTTGGAACAACAGAATCACTAGTTGGTTGCGCAGTGAGGTCGGCTTTGACCAGTGGTACCCGGGCCGGCCGATTCTCGTCACCAAGAACGATGCTCAACTTGGCATTTTCAACGGCGACGCCGGCGTAACCGTGTCCGGCCCGGCCGGCGTCGCAGTCGAGTTCGACAGCAGTCCAGCCAAGTCCATCTCGCCGGCACGATTGCCGCAGGTCCAGACCGGCTATGCGATGACCATCCATCGAAGCCAAGGTAGTGAATTTGCTGACGTGACGGTCCTGTTGCCGTCAGTTGATTCTCGGGTGATGAGTCGCCAGCTGCTTTACACCGCGATCACTCGCGCCATCAGTTCAGTCACCATCATCGGCACGGCCGATGATGTCCGTTCGGCGATCTCTCGTCAGGCTTCGCGATCAAGTGGGATCAGCGAACGGCTGGCCGAAAACTAGACGGTCAGTTTTCCTTTGACTCGATAGTTACCGCCAGTGGCTTCTCGCGCACGAAGGCAAGAGCCACGACCGAAACCAGTGCCAGCGGAACGAGCCAAAGGAAGATAGGCATAAGTGCTTCGTTGTACGCCGTGACGATGATCTCGCGGACCTGTTCGGGCACCGCTGCCAGCGCGTCGGGGGTCAACGAACTGCTACTTACTTGACCCTTCGATTCGGGAAGGTTCGCAGTCAGGTTCTCGACCAAACGAGCGGTAAACACTGAACCGACCGCGGCCGCACCCAAGGTGCCGCCAACTTGACGAAAGAAGTTCGTGGCCGCAGTCGCGGTGCCTACGATTTTGTGGCTGAACGAGTTTTGGACGATGAGGGTCATCACCTGCATACCAAGGCCGATCCCGATACCTAGGACCAGCAGCGAGCCTTCGATCTGCCACGTAGAGGCGCCAACTTTAAGCAGCGACAACAGCCAAAGGCCAACGCCCATCACGGCCGCACCCGAAACCGGGTACCAGCGGTAGCGCCCGGTCTTGCTGACCCGTTGACCGACGACGATCGAGGTGATGAGCAGTCCACCCATCATCGGGACCATCATTAGTCCGGCATGGGTCGCGTCTACGCCGACGGACATTTGCATGTAGGTGGGCAGGTACGACAGGGAGCCGAACATGGCCACACCCATCACCAAAGAACCGACGGTGGTGAGAACGAAGTTCCGGTCGGCAAAAAGGGCCATCGGAATAACCGGCTCGTCTGCGCGACGTTCAATCAAAACGAAGACGATCGTTGATACGACTGCGACTACACCAAGGGAGAGGATTTGGACGCTGTTCCAGTCGTACTGGTGTCCACCCCAAGTGGCGGCCAAGATAACGGCCGTGGTGGCGACCGCAAGCAGCGTCATCCCCAAGTAGTCGATTCTGGCTTTCGGCCCCGCCGCAATCCGCGGAATATGAAGCAGGTAGGCCACGGCCGCAAACGCCATCACGCCAAGCGGAACGTTTATCCAAAAAGTCCACCGCCAGCCGGGACCTTCGGTGAACCAGCCGCCGAGCAACGGGCCGGCGACAGAGGAGACAGCAAAAACAGCGCCCAAGATTCCCATATATTTGCCGCGCTCACGAGCGGGCACGACATCAGCGATGGCGGCCTGGGAAAGCACCATCAGTCCCCCGCCGCCCAATCCTTGAATCGCGCGACCGGCGATTAGCACTGTCATGGAATCGGCCACCGCGCCAACGAGAGAGCCAATGGTAAATACCGCGATCGCGACCAGCAGGACTGGCTTGCGGCCGAAACGGTCACCAATTCGCCCGTAAATCGGCATCGTTATCGTCATCGCCAACAGGTAGGCGGTCATCACCCAAGCTAGGTGTTCGGCCCCGGCTAACGACCCGACAATCGTTGGCAATGCAGTCGAGAGAACGGTCTGGCTCAAAGAAGCCAACAGCATCACCAGCATGAGCGCGGCGAAAATGAGTCGAACCGTTCGCTTGTGCTGGGTGTCGGGCGAGCTCGCAGAAGTTGAAACAGCGGTCATAGGAAAGTTGAAGCTACCTTTCGATATTGAGAAATTGCGTCTATTAGCGCACCATCGCGATCAGTAAAAAGCCGATCCGGATCGATGGACCACGCGAAGGCCACCACCGAACTCGACAGCATCACCAATGCCCGCGCTGACATCTGGTCTGTGGGAAGTCCGGCGATGCCGTGCCACGGCTTTTCGGCTTCGTCGATCAACTCGGACGTGATCACTTCACGTCCTTGACCGAATAACTGCGACAGCCTGGCACGCAAGCTCGCCGAATTTTTCGTTAGTTCGCGGCGGCGAACTAGATCAACGCCCTCGCCCCGAGTGCTTGAACTGACCTCAGTGACTAGGCGCGCAACGCGCAGAACTGCCGAATCTGCTGCCGAACCTGCCAGTTCGGCCAGCGACTCCTCGGTGATTCGCGGCGTTTTTACCCCGAGGATCGCATCGTCCTTGGAGTCGAAGTAATTGAAGAACGTCCGCTGAGAAACTCCGGCAAGGTCTGCAATCTTCGCCACGGTCACGCAATCTGGGCCTAGCTTTGTTGCCTGCTCTTGAGCTGCCCGGTGGATAGCTAGCCAAGTCCGTGCTTGTCGCTTGGCCAGCAATGGACTGGAAGCGTGGTTTTGCATAACTGCATCTTATACAGGGCTGCAAAGTTTGCACAAGTGAATCTACCGGATGTCGTCGAGGGCGGCGGGCGCTAGTTGCTGGCCCACTAGTTCTCGAAGCCGATCGGTTACGCCCCAAATTCCTACATTCATCGCGGCGGTTAGCCGATCATCAGAACCGAACCAGTAGGCGATGAACTCGTTTGCCGCTAGGTCGCCGCGAATCTCGACGCGATCACTTGGGGCAGATCGTCCGACATACTCCATCGAGAACTCGAACTGGTCAGTGAAGAAGTACGGCAACCAGTCATAGACCACGTCGTTCCCCATCACGACCTCGGCGGCCGCCTGTCCTTGCCTAATCGCGTTGTCCCAGTGCTCCACCCGAAGTCTGGCGTTCATGCCAACGTGCCAAGCGTTCGCCACATCGCCGATCGCCATGATCTTGGGGTCACTGGTGAAAAACTTCTCATCTACTTCGACGCCGTTTTCTGTTCGAAGACCGGCATCGGTGGCCAACTGGATCTCGGGCGTCGCACCGGCCGCTATCAGAACTAAGTCGGCATGAAACTCTTGGTCGGCGGTACGAACGCCGGTTGGCCCAGACTCACCTAGGAGAACTTCTTCGACTTTCACCGCGCAGCGCAAGTCAACCCCGTGAGATTGGTGAAGGTCGGCTAGGTACTGGGCCAGCGTTGGCCCAAGAACATTAGCCAACGGAAGTTTCGCCGCTTCAAGAACTGTCACCTCGATGCCGCGGGTCCTTGCCGCAGCAGCGACTTCTAGTCCGATCCAGCCTGCGCCAACAATGACGAGCCGACCTCCTGCCGTAAGCGAAGCGGCCAAACTGCGCGAGTCGTCAACGGTTCGCAGGCTGCGGGCACGATCCGCGCCCGGCAGATTGAGGATCCGGGCGCGCGCGCCAGTAGCTAACACCAGCAGGTCGTACGAAACCGACTGCCCATTGGTCAGCTCGACTTGCTGATTCGGTCGATCGATCTTGGTCGCGCTCGTATGCGTGAGCAACTCGACCTTGTTTTCAAGCCACCAGCTCGACGGCAACACAGTGGGATCAACCGGCTCACCGAGCAGGAGTTTCTTTGAAAGTGGTGGGCGCTCATAAGGCTCATAGGGCTCGGCCGCAATCACTGAAATCGCGCCGTTGAACTCCTTCTCACGCAGGCGCTCAGCAAACTTTGCCCCGGCCAATCCCCCACCAATAACCACTAGCTGGTTCATAACTCAATGCTGCCGACCTTGGCCGTTAGCGCAACCGCAAAAGACCAGGAGCCCAGATCCGATCGGATCTGGGCTTCTGGTTTTGACTTGACTAGCGCTTAGCGATCAGCTGCAACCGCTGGTGCTGCCGCAGCCTTCGCACACATGGCACGAACCGGCTGGGCGCATCTTGGTGCCGCAGGTCATGCACAGCGGGCTGTCTACCGCTGCCCCGGTGATCTCTTCAAGGAGTTCTGCCGATGTGTGCGCCGTCGAACTGGCGGGCTTGGCCGTCTTCACTTCGACCGAGACCTCCTCGGCGAGGGCCGAAGTCGTTTCCTGGGAAACGAGTTCGGCCGAAGTCGAACCATCGCCAGCCTCGAGTTGATCATCGAGTTCGTAGGAACCAGTATCGAGGTAACGCTGACGCTCATCAACCGAGTGAATCGACAGCGCCGAACGAGTATCGAAGTCCAGGTAGTCCAATGCCAAGCGGCGGAATACGTAGTCCATGATCGACTGCGCCATCCGAACATCCGGATCGTCAGTCAAACCGGCCGGCTCGAACTTGAGGTTGGTGAACTTGGAGACGAAGGTCTCCAATGGAACGCCGTACTGCAGGCCGATCGAGACCGCGATACTGAACGCGTCCATCACGCCCGCGAGAGTTGAACCCTGCTTGCCGAGCTTGAGGAAAATCTCGCCCAAGGTGTCATCGCTGTGCGCGCCAGAGGTCATGTAACCCTCGGCGCCGCCAACACTGAAGCTGGTCGTGATCGACTGACGCGACTTCGGCAGTCGACGGCGAATTGGCTTCTCGATGATCGTCTCGATGACTTCGACCTTCGCGGCCGGTTCATCGGCGGTCTTTGCTTTGGCATCGCTTAGCGGCTGGCCAACCTTGCAGTTGTCGCGGTAGACCGCGAGCGCCTTCAAGCCAAGCTTCCAGCCTTGGAAGTAGACGTCCGCGATTTCTTCGACTGTCGAGGTTTCAGGCATGTTGACGGTCTTGCTGATAGCGCCAGACAGGAACGGCTGGCAAGCGGCCATCATCCGCACGTGGCCCATCGGCTTGATTGCGCGAGCACCAACTGCGCAGTCGAAGATTTCGTAATGCTCTGGACGAAGACCAGGCGCATCAACAACGTGACCATGCTCGGAAATGAACTCTACGATCGCTTCGATCGTCTCTCCTGTGTAACCGAGTTTCGCCAAAGCTACTGGGATCGTCTGGTTGACCACCTGCAGCGAACTGCCGCCAACGAGCTTCTTGAACTTGACCAAGCTGAAGTCAGGCTCAATGCCGGTCGTATCGCAGTCCATCATGAAGCCGATGGTGCCGGTCGGCGCGAGCACCGAAGCCTGCGAGTTGCGCCAGCCGTTCTTCTCGCCAATTTTGGTGTTGGCGGCCCACTGCTTGGTGGCTTCCTTGTGAACGGCGATATCCATTGCGTTCTTCGTGCGGATCTCGTCGTTGGCCGCCTGATGCTTACGCATGACGCGCTGGTGTCCTTGGACGTTCTTCGCGTAGCCCTCGTACGGGCCAACCGCGGCCGCCAGTTCGGCGCTACGACGGTAGGAAGTACCGGTCATCAGCGAAGTGATCGACGCCGCCAAAGCCCGGCCACCGTCTGAGTCATAGGCCAACCCCGAGGCCATGAGCAGTGCGCCGAGGTTCGCGTAGCCGATTCCCAGCTGCCGGAACTTGCGGGTTGTATCGCCGATCGGATCGGTCGGGAAGTCGGCGAAGCAGATCGAGATGTCCATCGCGGTGATGATGAACTCGACGCTCTTAACAAACTTCTGGGCGTCAAACTGGCCGTCGTCGGTGAGGAACTTCAGCAAGTTCAAACTGGCTAGGTTGCAGCTGGAGTTATCGAGGTGCATGTACTCGCTGCACGGGTTCGAGGCGGTGATCCGACCCGACTCCGGGGTGGTGTGCCAGTCGTTGATCGTCGAGTCGTACTGGATGCCAGGATCGGCACATGCCCACGCGGCGTGCGCGATCTTGCCCCACAGGTCGCGAGCATCGACGCTCTCGATCACTTCACCGGTCGTGCGGCCACGAAGACCGAAGTCGGTGTTGTCCTCGACGGCCTGCATGAACTCGTCGCTAACTCGCACCGAGTTATTCGCGTTCTGGTACTGGACGCTGGTGATGTCGCTGCCGCCCAGGTCCATGTCAAAGCCGGCATCGCGCAGCACGCGAATCTTCTCTTCTTCGCGCTCTTTGGTCTCAACGAACTCGACGATGTCGGGGTGATCGATATCGAGCACGACCATTTTGGCCGCGCGGCGAGTGGCGCCACCGGACTTGATCGTGCCGGCCGAAGCATCGGCACCGCGCATGAAAGAAACCGGTCCCGAGGCCGTGCCGCCGGAGGAACGCAACAGTTCTTTACTAGACCGAATCCGCGACAGGTTTAGCCCAGCACCGGAACCGCCCTTGAAGATAAGACCTTCTTCGCGGTACCAGTTCAGGATCGAGTCCATCGAATCGTCTACTGCCAAAATGAAGCAGGCGCTGACCTGCTGGGGGCTACTGGTACCAACGTTGAACCACACGGGACTGTTGAAACTGAAAACCTGATGCAAGAGCATGTGGGTGAGCTCGTGTTCAAAAATCTCGGCGTCCGCTTCGGTAGCGAAGTAGCCGAAATCTTTGCCGGCCTTGACGTAGGTCAGCACAACGCGATCGAGCAACTGACGCAGGCTCGATTCACGCTGTTCGGAGCCAACCGCACCCCTGAAGTATTTGGTGGTGACGATCGTCGAAGCGTTGAGGCTCCACGATTCGGGGAACTCGACACCACGTTGTTCGAAGACGGTCTCGCCGGTCTTCCAGTTTGTCTGGACGACATCACGACGTTCCCACGTAACGGCGTCATACGGGTGAACGCCTTCGGTGGTGAACACGCGCTCAATCTTCAAAGCAGCCTTCGTTGCTTTGCGGGTCGAACGCGGTGTGGGGGTGGGGGTCCCGCCGACCGTCTCGGTCATCTGGTGCTCCTGTCTTCGGTGGTGGCGTGGTGAATTTCAAAATTTGGATTTTCGGTAATGGCGCTGATGGAGTCATCAGTGGTGTCAGCCAGGAGGCCGGCGATTTCGGCCACAAAATCATCTGCGGAGGCAAACGACTTGTAGACCGACGCAAACCGCAAATAGGCAACTTCGTCGAGTGCTCGAAGTGGCTCGAGAATTGCAAGGCCAATATCTTGAGTGTTGATCTCAACTTGGCCGGACGCACGCAGGGTGTCTTCAACTTGTTGACCAAGGCAAGCAAGGTCGTCGGCCGAAACCGGGCGGCCCTTACAGGCCTTGGCCACACCCGAGATCGCCTTGTCGCGCGCGAATGGTTCGGTCGCACCTGAACGCTTTAGCACCATCAGCTGCATCTGCTCAACGGTGGTGAATCGCTTTTCACACGCGGGGCACGTGCGCCGTCGACGAATCGCTCCGCCTTCATCGGTTACTCGCGAATCGAGGACCTTAGTGTCCGTGTGTTTACAGAAGGGACAGAACATTTAGGCCTCCTCAAATTGCTCGAATGTGAATCAAACTGGGGAAAAACTGTGGATTTCTCGAATGTGATGTGGGTAACAGCGGCAAAGCTGTGGACCTACATGTGGAGAACTACACCGGTGTAACTACTAGATGTAGTGGTAACTGTACGGCCCAAGTCGCACTTAGACAACTAGATTCGAAGAAAGTCCCGAAGAAGTTTCGAACCGAGGCAACCGGCCAGCAAAATTAGCTGCGGCGCGAGAGAGCAACCGCGAAGCCGTGACCAATCAGGGTGGCCAGAACGGCCAGGAACGTCGAAGTAAGCGAAACGCCTAGCGCCAGCCAGCCATAAACAACTCCCACACTGCTCACCTGGAGTAAAACCAACACGATGCTCGCCAGCACCATCAGGCCGGCAGCGACAACCCACGCCAACGCGCCCATATCTGCGCCATGGATCCGCTGCCAAGAAAAGGCGATTACGCCCAACCCAATCAAGATGATCAGCACGAACGGGAGGCGAAGATCCACCAGTGTGCTGCCGGCACCCTCGCCCAAACTGGACTCCATCAACGGATTGTTAACCGGCAGTAGCCAAGTCAAGGCAGCAGCCAAAGCGAACACGGCAGCCTTAGCGAGAACTTGGACCCGAAACCCAGTGACCAAGCGAATCTCGTGACCATGAGCAACGATCGCCATTGCCGAACCTCCGCAACATTGGGGACGTGTTCTTCACAGTACGCCCGACAAACAACGATGGGCGGAATTTGTAGCAAACACGCGGGGGCGGTTAGTCAACAGCAGGAAGCGCCAACTTCGCGCCGATCGGCAATTTGCTGCCACTCTCTAGGGCATTGAGTCGGATGATCTCGTCGACCGTTGCTCGAATATCGTCGCTAGGGCGCAGTTCGGCTGCAATGCTCCACAACGTCTGCCCCGGCTGAATCGTGATCGTCGTGACCGCCTGACCTGGCTCATCGGTGGCGGCGCCGGCCGAGCCAAAGATCAACGCACCGGTTGCGACGACTGAAACTGCGACGACTGAGACCAAAACCCTGCCCCGCGAGGTGAGTCGAAGCGGCGCAAGCTCGCCACGGACTCGGCTCGGCGCCACAGATTGCGGCTTTTGAAACGTCCCGGCGGTGCCCTCATGAATTGCGATGCTCATAATTCCTCCTACTTGAAACGACGTGCGTTCGATTCGCTCATACGTTCTATTCGAACACATGAACGACACTAGAGGAGGCCGCCGACAAAATCTGCCACGTTCGAAACTTTGTTCGATCGGCGTGTCGCGCCGACGGACACGCCGATCGAACATTTGTTTGATTGAAAGCCTTTCGGCCGCTACTGTCGTGCCATGAGCAACCACAAAGATGACCTCGTAGACATGACTGGCTTGACCAAGCGTCAGCGACGTATCTTGGTGTTCCTCAAAAATCACATTGACTCGCACGGCTATCCGCCGAGCATGCGCGAGGTTGGGGCTGCCTGTGAACTTGCCAGCACTTCATCGGTCTCGCACCAGTTGCGGATGCTTGAGCGAAAGGGCTTTATCCGGCGCGACCCCAATCGTCCGCGGGCGCTTGAGGTTTACCTGCCTGATTCCAAGCCGACCATGCGCCAGCGTCCTTCAGACGAAACCGGAAGTGGCGATGCCGCACCGGCCCCTGCACTGATTCCAATGGTTGGCCGCATCGCTGCTGGCGGTCCCATCCTTGCTGATGAGCGCGTCGAGGAAGTAATGCCGATGCCACGGTCGATCGTCGGCGAAGGCACCCTTTTCATGCTTGAGGTCAAGGGCGATTCAATGATCGACGCAGCGATCTGCGACGGAGACTTTGTTGTTATCCGCCAGCAGGACGTCGCTGAGAACGGCGAGATAGTCGCCGCTCTCATCGACGGAGAAGCAACTGTTAAGACGCTGGACCGTAGGGACGGTCAGGTCTGGTTACTCCCCCAGAACAAGTCATACTCGCCCATCGACGGCACGAATGCGGCCATTATCGGTAAAGTAACGGCGGTTATTCGTAAGGTCTGACCAGCAGGATCGGGTCTCAGACCTGACCTGACTTCAGTCGTCCTTGTCGGTCTTTTGCTTGCCGCCCTGGGAGAAGCGCAAGGTACCGACGCTCTTGTTGTGGCCCCGTCGGACCGTGACAGTTTTCGCGCCCTTGAAACTGCGCGAAATGCCTCGCCAAGAGTCGGCGTTGACCACAATCTGGTATCGCCCTGACTCCAGACCTGTCACCTTGAATCTTCCAGAACCATCCGTTAGTGCAGTCCGATAGACCTTTCGACCATCAGTCGAGGTTAGCCGCACCATGAGTTCCGTACGCGGCTTGATCTTTGCGGCAGACACCTTGCCGCTGACTGAACCGCCAGCAGCATTCTTCAACGCAACGTTTGTAGTCGCGCCGCTTACATAAACCAGCTTGTAAGCGCCGGTGGTATAGGCGCGGCAATGCTGGCGATACATCCGGTAGTTCTTGGCTTTCCACTTTTCGAAACCACGATCGAGGCCGTTGAAGTAACCATCATTGTCCTTGTAGCGACTCTTGTACCAAGCAGAGCAACCCGTGCGTCGACCGACCTCGACCCAGTAAAATCCCTCGCCTAGTTGAACTTGGCGACCGGCAGTTGCCTTCACCACATCAGAAGACAAGAGCGTCCGACCCGGTGCATATTCGCGAACGGTGAGGAAGCGATCAACATTTGAAGTGCTCGATGGTCCTTGGTAGCCGCCGACGCTAACGTTCACGTTGGTCCGCGCGATGGCCGTGTTCAGGTCTTGAGTCGTTCCAGCACCAGCAAGCGCCAACATCGACGGAGTCGAACTGGCTTCCTTGCGATAGTTGACCACGCCGTGGCAGGTGCCGTACCTGTTGTTCCAAAGTGATCCGGTCGATTTGACCGCGTAGATACTCGCATTCGAGGTCGGCACAAATCCGACCTCGTAGAAACCAGCGGTGTTGGTCTTCGCCCGCCCAAAAATGTAGGCGCAACTCATGATGTCGTAATCGCGCAAAACCTTTGCCGAACCAGACCAAAATGGCGGCCTAGCGATGAGCGTCACTTCGGTCCCGGCAACCGGGGTTGCGCCTGAGGTGACATGGCCAGAAATCGCCGAGTAGGTAGCGTTCGAAGTGAAGTTGTAACCGCCTGCGCGGTTCACGCCTAATGGACTACCGAGCGCCATTTCGCGAGCCCCGCCGGTGAAGGATCCGTTCCCGCCGCGCCACCACCAAGACCTTCGACTTCCGTTTTCGGTACCGATGAAGTGAATCTTGTATGCGGCCGACGGCCCGTTGTTAACCCCCATTGGTACTGAAAAGGAGAATGCGCCAGATGATGGAACGTCGATGACGTTGACTTTCTCATTGCGATTGCGTGATCCAAGACGCCAGAGCTCGGCCTTGATCTCGGTGACAGTCGGGCCACCGGCGCGAGTAATCGTGCCGGTGATGTGGCCCCGAGAAACTGGGGCTTCCATCGTGATCGTCCTCGCGGCCGCGCCGCTCATCTGCAACTTTGCTACCGGCATCGTCTGCCATGCGCTGAATTTGAAAGTAACCCACGCGGCCGAACGCGCCTCGATCGAATAGCCCAATCGTTCCGAACGGCTTACCCAGATTTCGCCACGGCAGCGGGTCTTCGCCACACAAGTCGCGTAGATTCGCCCGGTTCCGGCGCTGCTCATTGCCACTACAGAGGTCGAGTGAGTGACCGACACTGCGGCTTGGGCCGGCGACGCCATCACCAGCAGTGAGCCAATGAGCGCAGTGCAGGCCAAGAGAAGGGACGGAAGCCGTGAAAACATTAAAACCCCGAGTGTTGTAGTCGATCGGTCCCCGCTACGGTATCAAACTTGCGCCGTGAGCTAGTTTTCTCGGTTGATATCTAGCCGGTTCAAGGACCCGATGACCTGATTTCGATCTGTGGTGCGCCAAAAGTTCGGCAGCGAAGAGATGAGGAACGGTCCATATCTGGCCGTAACGAGGCGCGGATCCAAGACCGCTACCACTCCTCGATCGTCAGTGCGGCGAATCAGCCTGCCAACGCCCTGGGCCATCAATAGGGCCGCGTGCTGAGCGGCGACCTGCATGAAGCCATTTCCACCGCTTTGGTCGACGCGCTTTTGCCTGGCACTCATCAAGGGGTCGTCTGGGCGGGGGAACGGAATTCGGTCGATTATCACTAGGGTGCAGGTGTCCCCCGGCAGGTCAACGCCCTGCCAAAGACTCAGCGTGCCAAACAAGCAAGTGCTCGGTTCGTCAGCGAATTGCTGGGCCAGTTCGGGCAGTTGTGCATCCCCTTGGCACAGCACAGTCAATTCAGGGAGCGCTTTGCGTACATATTCGGCCGCTCGTTCGGCCCCTCGACGCGAAGAGAACAGGCCGAGCGTTCGACCACCGGCGGCTTTGATCAGCGCCGTTATCTCGCCCAGTTGATCGATTTCCAGACCATCGCGACCAGGTGGCGGCAGGTGCTTTGCGATATAGAGAATCCCCTGCTTTTGATAATCGAACGGGGACCCAACATCGATTCCAGTCCAATTGGCGCCGGTTCGATCAAGGCCAAGGGAACTAGCCACCGGACCGAAGTCGCCGCCGAGCGTGAGCGTTGCACTCGTTAGCACCACGGTCTTGGTTTCAAAGAGTTTCTCGCGCAAAGATGCCGAGACGTCCAATGGCGCAATTCGCAACTGGAGCGATGAACGTCCTTGGCCCAGCCAGATGACGTCGGCGTCTTGGTTAGCGGCCATCCGTTCAGCGATTCGGCGGACGTCGTCGACGGCTGTTCTGGCCATTTGCCTTGCCGGATCTGCCGACTCGGGCGAATCTTTTTCAAATGCAGAAAAGCAGGCTCGGGCCGAATCGCGTACCAGCGCCAATGCTCCACCGAGTGCTGACTCGACGTTCTCGATTCGGCCTGGGGAAACATGGGTCAAAGCGTCGGCCAGCGCTTCGGCCGCATCAGACAGATCCTGCTCGGCAGAAGACTTATCGGCGTCCAAGTGCGGGCGAGCACGTGCCGCAGCCCGCTCCACCATGCCCGGATCGAGTTCATCAGTAGAGGCTTGGGTGACCCGAGCGGCCAGCTCATGGGCTTCATCGATGATCACCGCGTCGTACTCTGGCAGCATCGGCACGCCTTCGACCGCGTCGATCGCCAGCATGGCGTGATTGGTAACAACTAGGTGGGCGTCGTTTGCCTCTTGGCGGGCCAGTTCGGCAAAGCATTGTTGGCCGTATTCGCACTTGGCTGCGCCTAAGCATTCTCGAGCCGAAACGCTGATTTGGCGCCAAGCCAAATCAACGTGGCTCGGGGCATCATCGCGGTCGCCGCTCCCGCCCTCGCTGGCTTGGTCCTCAGCCCAATCTCTAAGTTGAACTACTTGCTTGCCTAGGGAGCCTTCGGGCACCTCGAGCAGTACTCCTTGGTCATCGGGTGCGCCTTGGCGAACGCGATGCAAGCAGGCATAGTTGGCTCGCCCCTTCAGTACCGCATGCTCGGCAAAGCCATCGCCCACCGAAGCCGCGGCCGCCTTCAACGCCGGGATATCGCGGTCAACTAGTTGCCGCTGCAGATTTAACGTCGCGGTCGCGATGATCACCCGGTTCTCATGCAGCAGCGCGGGGACCAGGTAGGCCAACGACTTTCCTGTGCCGGTTCCGGCTTGAACCAGCAGATGACGTTTGCCCTCTAGCGCATCAGCGACGGCCTCGGCCATCTGTTCTTGGCCCGGGCGGTGGGTGCCACCGAGTTCGGCTACCGCCTCGGCCAGCACCGCTTTCACCGTCGACATTCAGGAACCGTACCTGTTGAGTCAGACAAACTGGCAACTAGTCCACAAGCATTCATCGTCGCAACCTCATCGCGTGAATTCGGCGAGTTCTGCTGCCAGTTCCGGATGCACCTTTGCGACCACGTGGGTGCCATCATTTTCGTGCTCGAGCGAGTCGATTTCGCCGTGCAGATGAAGTTGATTGATCAGATCGCCACGCGAATATGGGACTACAACGTCAACGGCCACTGCCGGGACCGGCAACTGCGACTCAATTACGGCCAATAGCTCGTCTACGCCTTCGCCGGTACGCGCACTCACCACAACTGCGCGCGGTTCGTTCGCCAAGATCGCGGCCACCACCACCGGATCGGCTTCGTCAGCCTTATTCACAACGATGATCTCGGGCACACTCATCGCGTCGATGTCGCTGAGGACCTCACGAACCGCGCCAATCTGGCCCTGCGGATCCGGATGCGAACCGTCGACCACATGCAGGAGCAGATCCGCGTCAGCCACTTCCTCGAGAGTCGACCGGAAAGCCTCAACCAGTTGGTGCGGCAAGTGCCGAACGAAACCGACCGTGTCGGTATAGGTGTAGATCCGTCCGTCTGACGTCTCAGCCCGGCGAGTAGTCGGATCCAGAGTCGCGAACAGGGCATCTTCAACCAAGACTCCGGCGCCAGTCAGCCGGTTCAGCAGGCTCGATTTACCAGCGTTGGTGTAGCCAGCGATGGCCACCGAGGCGATCTTGTGACGCTTTCGATCTGCACGTTTCGTTTCGCGCGTGCCTTTCAAACCGGCGAGTTCACGACGCAACTTCGCGATCCGCGCTTGGATGCGCCGGCGGTCAGTTTCTAGCTTCGTCTCACCTGGCCCGCGACCGCCAATTCCTTCGCCGCCCGCGGCCCGACCGCCGGCCTGTCTTGACAGGCTCTGGCCCCAACCTCGCAGTCGCTGGGTCTGGTACTGCAGTTGCGCTAGTTCGACTTGCGCCTTGCCCTCGGCGCTCTTGGCGTGCTGAGCGAAGATGTCCAGGATCAACGCGACCCGGTCGACGACCTTTACCTTGACTCGGTCTTCCAGGTTTCGCAGTTGGCTTGGCGCAAGTTCGCCATCGCAAATGACGGTATCTGCGCCGCTGGACTGCACGACTTCACGCAGTTCCTCAACTTTGCCGCTGCCGATGAACGTGGCCGGGTCTGGTTTGGCTCGACGCTGGATCAGCGCGGCCAGCACCTCCGAGCCGGCGGTTTCGGCCAACGCGGCCAGTTCGATCAAGGAGTTTTCGGCGTCCTTGACTGTGCCTTCAGTCCATACGCCAACAAGCACGACTCGCTCAAGTCGCAGTTGGCGATATTCGACTTCGGAAATGTCCTCTAGTTCGGTCGATAGCCCGGCCACGCGCCGAAGCGAGGACCGATCTTGCAGGTCCAGTTCACCAGTGTTTGGGTCTTGCTCGTTCAAACTAAGATCTCCATCGTCCCGCCAGCAAAAATCTCGGCGGGACCGGTTAGTAGCGTTCGGTCAGAAGAAACGGTGATGGCCAACGTTCCGCCGGGAACGTCGACGCGGTACTGCACCGGTTCGCTGTGGCCGTGGTTCAGGTGGCCGTGAACGACACCGTCGTCCTTGGCCGTGGCAATCGCGGCCGCACAGGCGCCCGTGCCACATGACCTAGTTTCGCCTGATCCTCGTTCGTGGACGCGCATCCGAATGTGGCGCGCGTTGACCCGCTCCACGAATTCGATATTGACCCCGGCCGGGTACACCGACTGGTCGAATCCTGGCTGTTCGATAAGTGCACCGGCATCGGCAATCGAGTCAACGAACGCCACCGCGTGCGGATTTCCGGTGTGCACCTCAGTGGCGTCAAACTTTCGACCCTCGACCGATACTGAACTAGTACCGCCGAGCGTCCAAGCACCCATGTCGACCGTCAGGTTCTCCCCCTCGACGGTCATGAACTTCAAGCCATCGCGAGTATCGATCGAAAACTGTGGCCCTTCCACTAGGCCTTGATCCAGCAGGAAGCGGGCCATCACCCGAATTCCGTTGCCACACATTTGACTGACCGAACCGTCAGCATTGCGGTAGTCCATGAACCATTCGGCCGGCGAGTTATGCCCCAGCGAGGTACTGCGGATAACCCGGATTAGACCGTCGGCACCGAGTCCGCGGCGGCGGTCGCACAGTGCGGCGACGAACTCCGGGGACAACTCACCGTGGATGGAACCGTCGTGATCTGGCAGCAGCACAAAATCGTTCTCGGTGCCATGGCCCTTGTACCACGTAAATTCCATGGCGACAGCCTACGGGGCAAGGTCCGATGGAGCCGAATCAACCAAGCTCAGGACCTGCTCAACCGCGTTGCTGGCGTCGTATTCGATCCAGTGAATTCGAGGATCCTTGCGCATCATCCGGTCTTGGCGCCGAGCGAATTTCTTCGTCCCGGACTTGATCTCGGCGCGCGCCTCGTCGGCGGTGAGATCGCCGGCCAGATACGCGAGCACCTGCTGGTAGCCCAACGCCCGAGACGCGGTCCGCGAGCCCGCAAGGCCTGGCAGCGACTCGACTTCGCCGACCAGTCCGTCGGCCCACATTTGATCAACTCGCTGATCGATTCGTTCGTCGAGTACGGCTCGGTCGACGTCTAGACCGACCATCGTCAGGTTCGAGAAAATCGACAGATAGTCCGGCAGCGTCGCCACAAAAGGCTCACCGGTGATTTCGCCGACCTCCAGTGCTCGAACGATTCTCCTGCCGTTGGTCGGCAGAATTTGAGCCGCCGCCGCCGGGTCTCGCTCGGCCAGGAGCTGGTGGAGTGCCGACGCCCCAAGCCGCTGGAGCTCCTCGGTCCATTTAGCGCGCACGGCCGGATCGGTACCTGGAAAGTCGAGTGGGTCGATAACTGCTCTGACGTAAAGCGATGACCCGCCGACCAAGATCGCGGGCGCACCCCTGGCTTGAATGGAATCGATTGCCGACCTAGCCAACTGTTGGAATTGCGCCACGCTTGCCTCGGAGGTCACGTCGAGTACGTCCAGCAGGTGGTGGGCAACTCCCCGGCGTTCGACGAGCGTTGCTTTGGCACTGCCGATGTCCATCCCGGCATACAACTGAACCGAGTCAGCATTAACGATTTCACCGCCGGTCGCCAAAGCGATATCAACCGATAGTTTCGTTTTTCCCGAAGCCGTTGGCCCGACGATGACGAGCAAAGGAGTTGGCGGTTTCACCGTTTTAGATTCGCAGTACTACTCGTCGGCAGTCGCGTTGGCGCGGTCGGCGGCGACGAGCCTACGCGACCATAAGAAGTAGGCCAATGCCAAGGAAAAGACGATCATCGAAGTCCACACGTTCAACCGCAGTCCACCGATGTGGTTGACCGAATCGATCCGCAGAGTTTCAATCCACAACCGCCCAGCGGTGTAGAGCATGACGTATAGCGCGAATGCTCGTCCGTGGGTGAACTTGAATTTTCGGTCAAGCCAGATCAGCAGCGCCGCTGCCGCGAAGTTCCACAACATCTCGTACAGGAAGGTCGGGTGGAAGGTTAGGTACTGGGCGTAGCCCTCGGGACGAAACTGAGGCCCGATTTCCAGGGCCCACGGCAGCGTTGATGGGCGGCCAAAAAGTTCCTGATTGAACCAGTTCCCAAGCCGGCCGATGCCTTGGGCAACCAACAACGCCGGCGCCATCGAGTCGGCCATCTTCGCGAAATCGATGTCGTAGCGGCGGCAGGCGATCCAAGCGCCAAACGTGCCAAAAATGACGGCGCCCCAAATGCCAAGCCCGCCCTCCCAGACTTTGACAGCGTTGATCGGGTCACGGCCTGGACCAAAGTACAACTGCCAATCGGTGATGACGTGATAAACCCGCCCGCCCACGATGCCGAACGGGATGGCCCAAACGGCCACGTCACCAACAGCACCCGGCTTTCCACCTCGAGCCACGAAACGCTTTTCACCCATCCAGACCGCGACTGCGGCCCCCGCGATGATGCACAGGGCGTAGGCGCGAATCGGGAACGGCCCCAAGTGCCAAACCGATTCGGCCGGTGACGGGATGAACGTCATTGGGTTCATGTCAGTGTCGTTCCACTGCAGCACGCAAGTCAGCGGCCAGCTCTCGAATCGCCTTAAGGCCCGATTCTTCGTCGGGAGCGTCGAGCAAGCAACGGACCAAAGCTGAGCCAACGATGACCGCGTCCGCGAACTGGGCAACCTCATGGGCCTGGCTTGCGTTACTCACCCCAAGACCGACGCCAATTGGCTTGTCAGTGACCTCGCGTAGCCGGGCAACCAGTTCTGGGGCGAGGCTGCTGGTCGATTTGCGCTGGCCGGTAACTCCCATGACTGCGGTGGCGTAGACGAACCCGCTGGCGGCGTTCGCGGTCATTTCCAGTCGCTCGGGCGATGACGACGGCGCCACTAGGTAGATTCGCGAAAGTCCGTTCTCACGAGAGGCCCGATCCCAATCGGCACCCTCGTCCGGGATCAAGTCCGGGGTAATCAGTCCGGCCCCGCCGGCGGCAGCCAGATCGGCTGCGAACTTGTCGACGCCACGACGCTCGACTGGATTCCAGTAAGTCATTACGACCGTCGGTGTTCCAGTTGCCGCCGTGGCCCGGACGATCTCGAAAACGTCGTCGACTTTGATGCCGCCGGCCAAGGCGGTCTCGGCAGCAGCCTGAATCGTTGGACCGTCCATCACTGGATCGCTATAGGGCAGGCCGACCTCAACCAGGTCCACTCCCCCGGCGATCATTGCGGCAATGGCCTTGATCGATCCTTCGACGGTGGGGAATCCGGCCGGCAAATAGCCGACCAGGGCGGCCCGGTTTTCGGCGCGGACTCGGGTGAATAGTTCGTCGATTGAACTCATCGGGCAGTTCCCTGCTCATTCAGCAAACCGAAGTATTCGGCCGCAGTGTGGACATCCTTGTCACCGCGACCGGACAAGTTCACCAGAATCAACGCTTCTGGTCCCAGTTCGGCGGCAAGTTCAATCGCGCCGGCAAGGGCGTGCGCGGACTCGATCGCCGGAATGATGCCTTCGGTCTTGCACAACAGATCGAACGCCGCCATCGCTTGCGCGTCGGTGGCAGGACGGTATTTTGCGCGGCCGGTGTCTGCCAAAAAGGCATGTTCGGGCCCGACGCCTGGATAATCCAGTCCGGCACTGATCGAATGCGATTCGATGGTTTGACCGTCGTCGTCTTGCAGCAGGAACGAACGGGCGCCGTGCAGCACCCCGACGTCGCCTGCCGTAATCGTGGCCGCATGGCGGCCGGTCTCGTAGCCGTCACCGCCGGCTTCAATGCCGACCAACTGAACTTGCTCGTCTGGCACGAAAGCCGTGAAAAGGCCGATCGCGTTCGAGCCACCGCCGACGCAGGCAACCGCCGCATCGGGCAGTCGCCCGGTCAACTCCAAACACTGTGCGCGGGCCTCATCGCCGATGCCGCGAGTGAGTTCGCGCACCATCGTCGGGAAAGGGTGCGGCCCAGCAGCGGTCCCGAACAGGTAATGCGTGTGATCAACGGTGGTGACCCAATCGCGCAGAGCCTCATTGATTGCATCTTTGAGGGTACGACTGCCAGTCGTCACCGATACGACTTCGGCACCGAGCATCTTCATTCTAGCCACATTCAATGCTTGTCGTTCGGTGTCGACTTCACCCATATAGACGGTGCAATCAAGATCTAGGTAGGCGCAGGCGGTCGCCGACGCGACGCCGTGTTGACCGGCGCCGGTTTCGGCGATGCAGCGCGGCTTGCCGATCCGCTTTGCCAGCAACGCCTGGCCGATCACATTGCGGATCTTGTGCGCGCCGGTGTGGTTTAGGTCCTCGCGCTTGAGCAGGATGCGCGCGCCGACTGCCTTGGAGAACCGATGCGCCTCATAGAGCGGGCTGGGGATGTTGGCGTACTCGTGCAGCATCCGATCGAGTTCGGAGCGGAATGTCGGGTCGGCTTGGGCGGCTTCCCACTCGCGGGTGATTTCTTCCAGCGGCGCCATGAGCGCCTCTGGCATGAATCGGCCGCCAAATCGTCCGAAATGACCGGGTCCGTCTTGCAGGGGCATAGCTGAAGTCATAGGGGATTCCTGAAATAATTCGAGTGACTGGCAACAGGTCAGCTGGGCTGCCATCGGTGCTGCAGCGCGGGATGCACCCCGGCAGCAACCATGTCAGCAACAGTCGCGCGAGGATCGTCACCCTTGACTAGCGTCTCGCCAACTAGCACTACGTTAGCCCCAAACCGGGCGTACTCAATGACGTCGTGCGGTCCGCGAACGCCTGACTCGGCAACCTTGACCACCGAGTCGGGGATTGCCGGTGCGAGCCGTTCGAAGGTGCCGCGATCAACTTCTAGCGTTTTCAGGTTTCGGGCGTTGACACCGATCAGATCGGCGTCTGCGGCTAATGCTCGCTGGACTTCTAGTTCGTCGTGGACCTCAACCAATGGGGTCAAACCGATAGACCGAGCCCGATCAATTAGCGACTCAAGTGCGTTCTGATCCAACGCGGCAACGATAAGTAGCGCCATGTCGGCGCCAGCGGCGCGCGCTTCCCACAGCTGGTACGAGGTGGTGATGAAGTCCTTGCGAAGTACCGGGATCGACACCTCGGCGCGCACTGCGCGCAGGTCGTCAAGAGTTCCACCGAACCGGCGCTCTTCGGTGAGCACGCTAATTGCTGCGGCACCACCGGCTGCATAGTCGACGGCCAGCGCGGCAGGGTCACGAATCTCGGCTAAGGCGCCCTTGCTGGGACTCGACCGCTTCACTTCGGCGATTACCGAAACGCCCGTTGAGCGAAAGACCGGCATGGGGTCTAATGAGGGCGGCTGCTTGGCGGCGAGAGCCTTCAAGTCATCAAGGCTCGTCTTGGCTTGACGCGCAGCCAAATCTTCGGCAACTCCGGCAAGAATTTCTTCAAGTACAGTCACGGCGTGCTCCCCCTCCCTCGGCTAGAGAATCGAACGGCTACGCCCAGCCTAGACGGGCCAAGATGGGCTTAGGACAGCGACCCGAGCGCCGACACGGGCGGCCCGAAACCTGTGGGGGTGTGCGGATCGGCCGAAGTTCCCTATGCTCGTGGACATGTCGACGAATGAACCGCCGGTCGGGCCCGATCCAATCGAGCCGACCCCACCAGAGCAAACCCCAGCCAGTTCAACGCCACCACCACCGCCGCCACCGCCGTCCTACGGCTCGTATGGGGCCGACCAAGGCGGCTCGATCCCTCCGCCTCCCCCGCCGCCAGCAGGTGGCGGATATGCCGGTGGCCCGGCACCTTTCAGCCCAACCGATGCAATCGGCTACGGCTGGAAAAAGTTCAAAGACAATGCCGGCCAGTGGGTAATCGCTGGTTTGGCCGTCTTTGCCGTAATGGTCCTGTTCGGCGTTTTGAGTTGGGTCGTCCAGCCAGATATTGGTGCCGGCGAGACGAACCCCTTTGCCGGATTCAACATCTCCACTTCTTTGGTGAATATCCTGTCCACGCTTGTTGGCTTCGTCATTTCTGGCGTGCTCTATCGTGGTGCGCTCGACGAAACTGAGGGACGTAAGTTCAACCTCGGCGAAACGATCTCGCGGGTTCCACTTGGACCAGTGGTGCTGACCTCGCTGCTGCTCTCGGTTGGAACCACCATCGGCTTGGTGCTGTGCATCCTGCCCGGTTTGATTTTCTCGTTCCTGTCTTACTTCTCGTTGCTATTCGTGGTTGACAAGAACCAAGACCCGATCACTGCAATCAAGTCGAGCATCACGTTGATCAGCGCAAATATTGGACCGGCGCTGTTGCTGGCCCTCCTGCTGATTTTGATCATCATCGCTGGTGCTTGCCTTTGTGGCCTTGGCCTGCTGGTTGCCTACCCCGTATCGGCAATTGCGGCTACCTACGCCTACAAGGTGCTACAGAACGAACCGGTCGCAAATTGACCTAAGTACTAAGAAGGGGGCGAGTGCCGGTTGGCGCTCGCCCCCTTCTTTGTCCCTGATGGGGGTCAAGGAGCTAGCCACTGGCCCCACCCGGTGAGCCGGGCAATCCAGAAGACCGAAACGAAGATGGCCGCGACCGCCCACCCGCGGTTCCCCCAGGTGAGTAAGGGCGCGTCGATCCCGCGCAATCGACGACCGGTCCAAATCAGACCAGCAAGCACGCCAACGGCCAAGCCCAAAACTGCCGCTAAATTGCTTGAAAGCGCGCCAACGAGATCACCGTTTACCAGCAGATTCATCGAGCGCAAGCCACCGCACGCTGGGCACGGCAGACCGGTGATTTCTAGAAAGGGGCAAAACCCGTATGAACCCGACTCATGCGGATCATAAAGTCCAACAAGGGCCAGTGCGCTGCCGCCAGCAAGGCCAGTCAGCAGCGGGCCACGAAGCAACTTGCCGCGCGAGGCGGACTGTTGCTCGTCAACTTGGCTCAGTGGCCACCGTCTCGGTCAGTGCCGTATCCGGCCATCGAAAGCACCTTACCCAACGGCAAGGCGCCAACTGCCAACACAACTCCGACAGTGAACATGGTCCAGTTTGGAGTTGGGATCATCGCAATTGCGCCGATTAGAAAGCCGGCGAGGCTTACCAGGACGGCGGTCCAGGCGGCAGGTGAAGAACCGTGCGACATCAGGTCACTCCTTGGTGATTTTGGGCAAGTAGTTCAAATCGTACTCGGTGGCTCATCTGTTGGGTCGAGGCCATCGTCCATGGCGCGCCACATATCGGGTGAATCAAGTTCTCGCACCGCCGGCGATTCGTACTTTGAGCCCATCGTTGCCCACCGGTGCCCAAACAGCACAACCACCAAACCCAAAGCTCCCGAAACACAAAATGCGGCCGCTGCGTAAAGCCGAGCATTGCTGCCTTGCCAGCGAACGTCGGCACCGGATGCGGCCACCTGCTCCAACGCCTTGACCAAGGTCGCGTTCCCCTCGGTCAGCACTGACTGGAAGAACCCAGCCAGCGACGCAAGCACCACGAGAACGCCGATAAGCCAACGAAGTCGTGGGCCGGCCGCCAAGATTCCGACACCCGCAGCAATCACCAGTAGCGCCATCGCCGCCACCCCTGGCGCGATATCTGAACCAGCGACGGTTACTTCAACGTCGGGAAGGCCTGCCGACTTAACCGTCGTGCTCGCCCACGTAGCCCGAACTGCCACCAGTGCCACTGCACCGGCAACAGCCAACCCAAGAACTACCGGGCCAAAAAGTCGGCGGGTCATACGAGCTGGTCCGCGTCAAAACAAGTCATGGCGCCGGTGTGACAGGCGGGGCCGGTCTGATCAACCACCAGAAGCAACGTGTCGCCGTCACAGTCCAGACGAACTTCACGAACCTGCTGAATGTGCCCAGAGGTTTCACCCTTTACCCAGTACTCCTGTCGACTACGACTCCAAAAAGTCGACCGTCCCGAAGCGAGGGTGCGGGCCAGCGCCTCGTCATCCATCCAGCCCACCATCAGCACCGCCTTGGTGGTGGCGTCTTGGACGACGGCCGGGACGAGACCGACTTCATTTCGCTTGAGTCGGGCGGCGATGGCCGGATCGAGTGAACTCACACCGCCATTGTGTCAGCCCGAATTCAAACCGCCGAAACTCAACCCAAGGACGCTTGCGCCACCCAGGCCGAATGCAGCCGGGCATAGACGCCGCCGGCCGCGACTAGGTCTTCATGTCGGCCGTCCTCGACGAGGCTGCCCTGATCGAACACCAACACCCGGTCAGCGTTCTCGGCAGTGGTGAGGCGATGCGCGATCGTCACGCTCGTGCGACCGCTCAACAACCGGTCCAAGGCTCGTGTGGCACGCAGTTCGGTTTGCGGATCGACGGCACTAGTGGCCTCATCGAGTACCAAGATTTTCGGGTCGGCCAGGGCCGAACGAACCAAGGCGACCAGTTGGCGTTCACCGGCGGAAAGCGACTCGCCGCGTTGGCCAACTTGGGTGTCTAGGCCGCCGGGCAAGCTCGCGAACCAGTCGCCAAGGCCCAGACCAGAAATCGCCTCAACAAGTTCGGCATCGCTCGCTTCCTTGGAGCCGTACCGAAGATTCTCGGCAAGCGAAGCATCAAACAAGAAGCCCTCTTGGGGAACCATCAAGAGGTGGGCGCGCAGTTGGTCGAATGACACCTCGCGCAAGTCCACCCCACCGAGCAGAACTCGCCCGCTCGTTGGATCCATCAACCTCGTGAGCAGTTTGGCGAAGGTGGTTTTCCCAGAGCCAGTTTCGCCCACTACGGCCACTCGTTGCTGTGGCTCGATCGTGACGTTGATCGAGTCAAGCACCAATGGGCCAGCGGGATAACCGAAGCTGACCTCGTCGAACTGCACCGCCAAGTCACCGCTAGAAAGTGGCGTACCCGAACCGGCCGGATCTACTACATCGGCAGGAGTATCTAGCAAATCGAGGACCCGGCGCCACGACGAGACCGCGTTCTGCGCATCAGAAATAACCTGGGTCGCCATTTGGGCCGGACCGGTGAACAGCCCAGTCAAGAAAAAGAAGGCGACGAGAGTACCGGCGGTCAGCTCCCCTACGACGCCAAGCCAGACGCCAATTCCGAGCACCGCCGCATTGGCGATGCCGCCGACCAACACGGCCGCCGAGAATGCCCCCGCCGTGATCGTTTGGGCCTTGATGTTCGCGCGATAGTTGGCCCACACGGCCGCATCGACGCGTTCTTGGGTTCGCTCTTCGATCCCGTAGGCACGCACAACCGGCGCGGCCACGACCGGTTCAGCGATGACTGCAAGCATTTCGCCCACGCTCGCGCGGACTCGGTCGTAGGCGCGAGACATCGCCGAGGCCAGCCAGCGAAGACTCAAGGTCAACGGGACGAAACTGACCAGCACCACCAGCGTGAGCTGCCAGGACAAGAACAGCATCACGACCACCGCGACCAGCATCTGGCCGACGCTGACAATCATCATGATTCCGGTGAACTGAAGAAACTGACTGATCTGGTCGACGTCTGAGGTGACTCGAGACACCAAGGCGCCGCGGCGTTGGGTGTTCTGCGTCAACATCGACAGGTCATGCACATGCCGAAACGCTGCGACTCGCAGATTAGCTAGGCCACGTTCGCTCGCGGTGAAAATCCTGACTTTTGACCAGTACCCGGCAATGGCGATCAGCACCATCGCGCCCGTTGCGATAGCCACATATTTACCAATCAAGGCGGTGTCGACCCCGGCTGGTCCAAACCCGTGGTCGAGCGCGGCCCGGATCACCAGCGGAATAACCGAACCACCTGCCGTCCCGATCACCGCAAGCGCCATCGTGAACCAAATGCCGTCAACGATTTCCGGATTCTGGCGAATGCCCCGAGTTAGTACTTGGGTAGCGCTCGGGCGCGAAGTAGATAGGTCACTCATGGTCGACCTCCTGCCTCGCCTGGTCATAGGCATCGACAAGATTTCGATACTTGACCGAGCGGGCACGAAGCTCGGCGTCGCTGCCGCGTTCGACGAGTTGCCCGGCTTCGACAAGCAGAACCTCATCAGCCAACGCGATAGTTGATTTGCGATAGGCGACCACCAGCATCGTTGGTGCTGCTGCCGTCTGGGCCAAGGCGGTCAGAACCCGCTGTTCGACCTGCGGGTCTAAAGCACTGGTCGCGTCGTCAAGAATCAGAATTCGCGGGTTCCGAACGATTGCCCTGGCCAAGGCGATCCGCTGCCGTTGGCCTCCTGAAAGGCTTGTTCCGCGCTCGCCAAGTTCAGTTTCCAAGCCAGCGGGCAAAGCTTCGACGAAACGGTCGGCCTGGACGACTCGAAGTGCGGCCCATATTTGTTCATCAGGAAGACTCAAGTCGAGGGCGACATTCGCGCGCACCGTGTCGTCGAACAAGAAGGTGGTTTGGGGCACCAGCGCCAACGTACGAGTCAGCGAACTTTGTGACAGCTCACCAACCGGCACTCCCCCGAGGGTGACCGAACCAGCGTCCGGATCGATCAACCGCGAAACTAGGGAGACAATCGTGCTCTTGCCGCTTCCCGTCGCGCCCACTAGCGCAACCACTGAGCCGGCGGCCAGGTCTAGATTCAAGTCACTAATTACGGCCGTCTCGGGGACATCGGGGTGACTGTAGGTGACGTTTTTGACGCTCGCCGCCACTGGACCCGTACCGGCAATGTCGCGAAGTCCGTAGGTCATCTCATCTTGCTCGGCCAGTACCTGGCCTACCCGGTCGGCGCCAATGACCGCGCGCGGCAACTCTCCCAGCACCCAGCCGAACGATCTGATCTGCATGCCGACCACCGTGAACAGGAACGCAATCTGCACTACGTCCGATGCTGAGGTTGTCCCCGATTCCACCCGCACCGCTCCGATGCCAATGACCGCCAGAATCGCTAAGTTCGGCAATGCTTCAATTACCGGGTCGAACACGGCCCGAATCCGACCGATGGAAACGTTCGCATCGCGCAGTCGCTCACTCGCTAGTCGAAAACGACTTGTTTCGTCGGCTTCGCGACCCAAGGACTTGATCACCAAGGCGCCGTCGAACGACTCATGGGCCACGGTTGAAAGGTCGCCGCGCAGACTTTGGGCGAGCGCGATTTTCGGCCCCTGCCACCGCTGATAGACCGCGTTGGCCACGAACAGCAGACCGATTACGACAAGTCCAACAATAGTCAAGACGCCGTCGGCAAACGCCATCGTGACCACGGCGGCCACCAGCATCGCGATTGTGCCAAGTGCCATGGGCAGCGGCATGAACACGCCCCAGGTTGCCTCGACGTCGGCGTTGGCGTTGCTCAAAAGTTGCCCGGCCGGGTGGCGGTGATGCCAGCGCAAAGGCAGCTGCAGATAGCGCCGCGTGACTTTCATCCGGTCGTCGCGGATCAATCGGAAATAGACAACGCCGCCCAGGAGTCGCCGGCCAATCACGCCGATGGTTCGAAGCATTGCCGCGGCGAGGAAAAGCCCAACCCCAGTCCATAGCGCGGCCGAATGAATCTGGCCATCGGCGAACGATGGACCGATCACGTGCTCGGTCGCCCAGCCCAAAACCCACGCATCGCCGACCGTCATCACCCCAAATAGCAGGGAGGCCAGCGCAGCGAAAGTGAAGACGAATTTTTGCCGAACGATGCCGGTGCCCATCACCGCGAATCCGCGCCGGGTGAGTCGGTCGGTGGCGTTTCCCGCGAGACTGTCTAGCTTCTTTGGGGTCTGAGCAGTGGGCGAAGGAGTGCTCACCTGACCACGTGCCCGGCCGCCCGTAGTGCATCCTTGACTGCTGAAATCTTGAACGTGCCAAAGTGGAATACGCTCGCGGCCAAGACTGCGTCCGCCCCGGCGTCAACCGCCGGCGCGAAGTGTTCAACTTTTCCGGCCCCGCCGCTGGCTATCAACGGCAGGTTCGTTACTTGGCGAACCGCGCGGATCATTTCAAGGTCAAACCCCTGCTGGGTGCCGTCGGCGTCCATCGAGTTGAGCAAGATCTCGCCGGCACCCAACTCCGTGGCCTGGCGAACCCACTCGACTGCGTCCAAACCAGCGCTCTGGCGGCCACCGTGGGTGGTCACTTCAAATCCGCTTGGCTGGCCATCGGCGCGACGAGCGTCAACGCTGAGCACCAGCACTTGGTTTCCGAACCGTTGGGCGATCTCGGCGATCACGTGTGGCCGGGCAATCGCGGCAGTGTTGATGCCGATCTTGTCGGCCCCAGCGCGCAATAGTCGGTCGACATCCTCGACCGTGCGAACTCCCCCGCCAACGGTCAGTGGGATAAAAACCTGTTCGGCGGTTCGGCTAACGATGTCGTAGGTCGTTGCCCTATCGCCACTAGAAGCGGTGATGTCCAAGAAAGTCAGCTCGTCGGCGCCTTCAGCGTCGTAAACCCGGGCCATTTCGACCGGGTCGCCGGCGTCCCTAAGATCAACAAAATTGACGCCCTTGACGACTCGACCGCCGTCAACGTCAAGACACGGGATCACTCGGACAGCAAGACTCACTCAACGAGCCTATCTGCCGTAGCCACAATGGTTTGCACGGCCAACAGACGCCGGCTCAGCAACTGGCAACAGTGGCCAAGGCTTCAGGAAGCGTGAACGCCCCCGCATAGAGAGCCTTACCGACAATCGCGCCTTCGACGCCTATTTCGGTCAGCGAGGCGATGTTCTGCAAATCAACCAGGCTCGAGACGCCACCTGATGCCACGACCGGCTTGTCGGTTTGCTCGCAAACTTGGCGCAGCAAGTCAAGGTTCGGTCCTTGGAGGGTGCCGTCCTTGGTCACGTCGGTGACCACGTAGCGAGCGCATCCATCGGCCTCGAGTCGAGCCAATACCTCGAACAGGTCGCCGCCTTCTTCGGTCCAGCCGCGCGCGGCCAGCGTGCGACCTCTGACATCCAAGCCGACCGCCACCCGATCGCCATAACGGTCGATCGCCGAACGACACCAGTCGGGATCTTCGAGCGCTGCGGTGCCGAGGTTTACTCGTCGACATCCCGTCGCCATTGCTGCGTCGAGTGACTCATCGTCACGGATGCCGCCGGAAAGCTCCACTTGGACGTCTAGTCGACCAACGACCTCGGCCAGGAGTTCGCGGTTGCTCCCCTTGCCGAACGCCGCATCCAAATCCACCAAGTGGATCCACTCGGCACCATCGTTCTGCCACTGCAAGGCAGCATCCAGCGGCGAGCCATAGCTAGTTTCGGTTCCTAGCGCACCTTGGACCAGACGCACGGCCTGTCCGTCGGCAACGTCAACTGCGGGGAGAAGTTCAAGAGTCACTCGCTGATCGTATCTAGCCGCCTGCGTATGGTGGACAGGCCATGAGCGAACCGACTTTCATCACCATCCCGCACTCGCGCGCCGAGGACGTTCTCGGCGTGCTCTCGGGGACGTTTATTGCCTCGCTTGGGCTCTATCTGCTGCACGAAGCTCACGCGGTAACTGGCGGCGTCGCCGGCTTGGCTTTGCTAATCACCTATGCCGTGCCCTGGTCGCTATCGGTAGTGCTGATCGTGGCGAACCTTCCCTTTCTCGCCCTGGCTCTTTGGCTCAAAGGTTTTAACTTCACCGCCAAATCGGTGGTATCGGTCGGCCTGCTTTCGGCATTTGTGAAGTTTCCCGAACACCTGATGCTGTTTTCCGAATTGTCCGCGCCCTACGCCGTGATTACCGGGAACCTGCTCGCCGGCGTCGGCATTTTGATCCTGTTTCGCCACGGTTCGAGCCTTGGTGGCTTCAGCGTGCTTGCGTTGGTTGCTCAAGAACGGGCCAGCATCCGAGCCGGATATGTCCAACTCGCGCTCGACTTTTGCGTGATCGCGGCGGCCTTGCTGGTCGTGCCGATCGGCAACGTCTTGCTGTCGGCAGTCGGCGCGTTCGTGCTGAACCTAGTGCTCGCAGTGAACCACCGGCCCGGTCGCTACTTGGCCTAGCCGAGTGCAACCAGGCGCCAACTCAACTAAACGTGCCGATCCAATTGCGCAAGAGCTGAATACCGGCGTCACCGGATTTTTCCGGGTGAAATTGAGTTGCCCAAAGTGCGCCATGTTCGACGGCCGAAACAAACCGGTCCGTGCTGTATTCAGTCCACGTCACCTTGGGCGGAACAAAGGCCGTGCCGTTTGGATCGATTTCCCAATTGCGCACGCCGTAGGAATGAACGAAATAGAAGCGCTCATCTTCCAACCCCGCAAACATTTTTGAGGCCGGCGGAGCCTCGACCGTGTTCCAACCCATATGCGGCACAACCGGGGCCACCAATCGCTCCACCGTTCCTGGCCATTGGCCGCAACCGCGAGTCTTGGTGCCGTGTTCGATGCCCTCGCCGAACAGAATCTGCATGCCAACGCAAATACCCAGAACGGGCCGATTCGCCACTAGCCGCCGATCTATGATCCGTTCTCCGTCGACGGCGCGCAGCCCGTTCATACAAGCTTCGAAGGCGCCAACACCGGGCACCAGCAAGCCATCGGCCGCTTCGGCGACCTTCGCTTCACTGGTCAGCACTACCTCGACGCCCGAGTCGGCGCCCGCCCGTTCGACGGCTCGCACCGCCGAACGGAGGTTGCCCGATCCGTAATCGAGAACAGCAACAACCGGCACTACAGCGCGCCTTTAGTCGACGGGATTGCGTCGTCGCGCGGATCCGGCTCGATGGCAGCACGAAGCGCCCGAGCAAAAGCCTTGAACTGACATTCGACGATGTGGTGCGGGTCGCGACCGGCGATCAGATTCAGGTGCATGGTGATTTGCGCGTGGTGGGCGATCGACTCGAACACGTGCGAGGTGAGCGAGCCAATATATGCGCCGCCGATAATCGCGGTGATCTGCCGCTCTGGCTCACCAGTGTGAACGAAGTAGGGACGCCCCGAAATGTCGACGACGCATTGCGCGATCGCCTCATCGAGGGGAATGATCGCATCGCCGTAACGGCGGATACCCGCCTTGTCGCCGAGTGCAGAGCGCAGCGCCTCGCCGATACATATGGCCGTGTCCTCGACCGTGTGGTGCGCGTCAATGTGCAGATCGCCTTCGGCGCGCACGGTCAAATCGATGAGCGAGTGCCGACCCAGCGCATTGAGCATGTGGTCATAGAAACCGACGCCCGTACTGATGTCGCACTTACCGGTACCGTCGAGATTCACCTCGACTACGACGTGGGACTCAGAGGTCTTTCTCTCGATTCGAGCAGTTCTGCCCTCAGTTCGAGTCATCTGGGGTCCACCTCCGCTAGTGCGTTTCTAAAAGCCTGCATTTCGGCCGGAGTACCGATCGATACTCGCAACCAACCGTCGGGGCCAACCTCGCGGATTAGCACACCTCGATCGACCAAACCTTCCCACACAAGGTGGCGATCAGCGAAATGGCCGAACAACACGAAGTTCGCGTCCGAAGCGGCAACCTCATAGTTTCTGTCTCGCAACCACTGTGCGGTCTCGTCTCGGGAGGTCCGAATTTCGTCGACTTTCGCCAGCAACTCGTCGGTGTGCTTCAGCGCGGCCACGGCGGTTGCTTGAGTCACCGCCGACAAGTGGTACGGCAAGCGCACGATGCGCAATGCGTCCACGATCGCCGGGTCGGCAGCGAGGTATCCCAGCCGGCCACCAGCCAACGCGAATGCCTTGCTCATCGTCCGGGTGACGATCAGTCTGGGGTTCGCCGCGAGAAGATCCAGAGCCGTTGGCGTGCCGGTTCGGCGGAACTCGGCGTAGGCCTCGTCGACCACCACGATCCCGGGGGCGGCGGCCAAAATGGGGTTCAGTTCATTGGCCGAAAGCGCCGTGCCGGTCGGATTGTTCGGTGAAGTCAAGAAGACCACTTCGGGTCGAACACGTTCGATCAACTCGACCGCCGCGGCAACGTCGATAGTGAAATCTTCGCTGCGGCGTCCCGAAACCCAATCGGTGTGAGTGTTGCGGGCGTATTCGGGGTACATCGAATACGTCGGCGCGAACGACATCGCCGTTCTACCCGGGCCACCGAACGCCTGCAGGATCTGCTGCATGATCTCGTTGGACCCGTTCGCGGCCCAAACGTTCTGGCTGCTCAGCCTGTGGCCAAGGTAGTTCGCCAACTGCGTCCGAAGTTCTACCGCCTCCCGATCGGGGTATCGGTTCAACGAACCGGCCACGGCTTTGGCGGCAGCGGCGATCTCGACCGCTACCTCTTCGCTTGGCCCGTAGGGGTTCTCGTTCGTGTTCAGTCGAACCGGCACGTCAATTTGTGGCGCACCATAAGGTTCGTCGGCTCGTAACTCCTCGCGAATCGGCAGCCAATCAGGCAGCGTCACCGGTCCAACCTGACACTCACGGCCACACCGTGCGACGGCAAATCCTCGGCCTCGGCCAAGGTGACAACCTTGGGACCAACCTCATCGAGCGCGGCGGCCGAATAGTTGACCACATGCATGTTCTTGCAGAACGCACGCACCGAAAGTCCCGAGGAGTGACAAGCGCAACCAGCGGTAGGCAGAACGTGATTCGACCCGGCCGCATAATCGCCGAGCGAGACCGGCGAGTACGAGCCGACGAATACCGCGCCAGCATTGAAGATCTTGGCCGCATCGATTTGAGCATTGGCGGTTTGAATTTCCAAGTGTTCAGCCGCGTAGGCGTTTGCCACGTCGATTGCCTGGTCAATGTTTCGAACCAGCACGGTGGCCGACTGTGTCCCCGCCAACGAAGTGCGGATGCGCTCTTCGTGCTTGGCCGCCGCCACCAAACCGGTCAGCTCGACGTCGACGCGATCAGCCAGTTCGACCGAATCGGTGATCAGCACACTTGCCGCCAGCGGATCGTGTTCGGCTTGGCTGATCAAATCGGCAGCAACATACTTCGGATCGGCGGCCGCGTCAGCGATGATCGCGATTTCCGTCGGGCCAGCCTCGGCATCAATCGCGACCGTGCCCTGCAGGTGCCGCTTGGCCGCAGCAACGAAAATGTTGCCCGGACCGGTAATCAGGTTTACGGCCTCGTTTTCCTCGGTGCCGTAGGCAAGCATCGCCAATGCCTGGGCCCCGCCAGCGGCATAAACCTCGGTGACGCCAAGGCGTGCGCATGCCGCCAGAATCGTCGGGTGCGGCAGTCCGCCGAACTCGGCCTGAGGCGGACTGGCCAAGGCAATTCCCGGCACCCCCGCCACCTGTGCGGGCACTGCGTTCATGATCACCGTGCTCACCAGCGGCGCAAGACCGCCAGGCACGTAGAGTCCGACGCGTTGCATCGGCACAATCCGTCGTTCAACGATCGCGCCGGGGCCAAGTTCGACTGTGACAGTCTGCTCAAGTTCGACTTCGCAGGTGGCACGCAACCGAGCGATCGACTCGTCGATCGCGGCCAAAACCGCTGGGTCAAGTCCGGCCAGCGCCTCGTCGAGTGCCGACTGGCTTACCCGAAGCGACTCGGGCCTAACCCCGTCAAAACGCTCCGAGGCATCCAGCACTGCTGCGGCACCGCGAGTGCGGACATCTTCACAAAGTGGGACGACCGCCGCGAGCGCATGCTCGACGTCAACCTCGGCGCGGGGTACAGCGTCGCGATACCCTCCGGATTGGTCACGTAAATCAAGTCGTCGAAGCACAGCCCAAGTCTAGGAGGCCGCCGGGTGAAAACTTCCGCCCCATGGGTCCAACCGGTGATTGCTGGACTCGTTACCGCCCTAGTTGGCTTTACTTCCTCCTTCGCCGTCGTCCTGGCAGGACTGGAATCGGTTGGAGCCACCAAGGATCAGGCGGCCAGCGGACTGCTGGCCCTAACCATCGGTTTTGGCGTGTTGGCGGTCATCCTTTCGCTCATCAACCGCGTTCCGGTCACCTTGGCCTGGTCTACTCCGGGGGCGGCCCTGTTGGTGGCGACCGGCGCAGTTTCGGGCGGCTGGCCAGCAGCGGTCGGGGCTTTCATGATTACCGGTTTGCTCATCGCCTTGATCGGTCTGGTCCCGGTGCTGGGTGAACTCGTGGCCAAAATCCCAACCGAACTTGCCCAAGCAATGCTCGCGGGCATTTTGCTGCAGTTGTGCCTAGCGCCGTTCATCGCGCTGGCCGACTCCCCCGGCTACGTCGCTCCAGTCCTGCTTACTTGGCTAGTCGCCACGCGCTTCTGGCCCCGGTGGGCGGTGCCGTTGGCGCTATTGGCGGCAGTCGGGGCGATCCTGGTGGCGGCCGAACACTCCGGCACCAAAATCGATGTTGCCGACTTTATCCCGTCGCTAGCGCTGACCGCGCCCGAGTTCAGTTTCGCGGCGCTAATCGGCGTCGCGCTGCCATTAACGATCGTCACGATGGCTTCGCAGAACCTTCCCGGCGCCGCAGTGCTGCGCAGTTTCGGCTTCAAAGTCCCGTGGCGCTCCGCGGTGGTCGCTACCGGGTTGGGCACTGCGGCCGTTGCCCCGTTTGGTGGCCACGCAATAAACCTTGCGGCGCTTTCGGCCGCACTTGCTGCCGGCGACGAGGCAGGCCCACGCGAGCGACGGTGGATCGCCGGGGTATCTGCCGGAACATTCAGCACGCTGATCGCCGGCGCCGCCGCTGCCGTAGTGGCACTGGCTGCGGTCGCTCCGGCCGGAATCATCGAAGCGGTTGCCGGACTGGCGCTTATCGGTGCTCTGATCGGCTCGCTTGAAGGTGCCTTCAGTACTCTAAACCACCGAACGAGCGCCGGGCTGACGTTTCTGCTCGCGGCCTCGGGCGTAACGCTGTTTTCGATCGGCGCTGCCTTCTGGGCACTGCTACTCGGCCTCGCCGTACGCGCAACAATCGAACGCCAGTCGCCGAAGGATTGAGTCGATGGCCAAAAAGAAGAGCAACGAAGCGACTCCGGCATTGGTCGTTTTGCAAATGGCCGGTGCGCACGTAGTCGTGCACACTTACCAGCACGACCCTCGATCTCAGTCCTACGGAAACGAGGCGGCCGAACAACTGGGTTTGGACTCGAATCGAGTTTTCAAAACCTTGATCGTTGACGCCGACGGGTCGCTCGCCGTTGGCATCGTGCCGGTAGCTGGACTACTTGACCTAAAGGCGATTGCGGCGGCCTTAGGCGCGAAAAAGGCAACCATGGCTGACCAACAAGCGGCTCAACGGTCGACCGGCTATGTCGTCGGTGGGATCAGCCCATTTGGTCAAAAGCGGAAACTACCCACAGTTCTTGACTCAGCTGCGTTGAAGTTCGAGACGGTCTTCGTTTCCGGTGGGCGTCGCGGGCTGGACCTTGAGGTAAAACCAGTTGATCTAGTGCAACTGACCGACGCGGTCGTCGCCAAGATCAAGCGCTAATTTCATCGGCCGAAATTGGCTCTTGATCGTCCGAAGCCAGTCCGTCTGACCCTAAATAGAACGACAATGTGTAGCCCAACACTGCGCCGAGCGGCCACGCTAAGAACGGTGCCACCGCGTCAACTTTGAGTTGGGCTGGCACCTTGTCGCCCGACTCTAGTCCCGGGACTTCGCTTGGTGCCGGCGGACCCAGCAGGATGCCCAATTGCCAGCAAATAAAGGCTGCTGCCAAAGCCACCAGCGCTAAGGCAAGAACTGTCTGCCACTGGTTCGGCCTAGCCAAGCGCTCAGTGATGATGCCGAAAACGAAGGAAAGGACGACTCCGATTGCGGCGAAAGCCACCACCACCTCGAACTGACCGCCAGCGTTCGCTTCGGTTAGAAAGAGTTTGCCGTCCGAAACAACCCATAGCGACGGTTCCGCCAGCCAAGCCCAAACGACGGCCGCTGGCACCCCGGCCGCCGCGAAGCAGAGCAACAGCGAGGTCAGCCGACTCATTCTCATACGCATCCTGGACCCAGCAATTCCTTCAAGTCGGCGAATAGTGCCGAGGTGGACGAAATACGCAACCGTGGGTCTAGCCGCATCAACTTCGACGACCCCGGGCTCAACAGTCGAAGTTGAACTTCGGTGACGCCTGGATGCGCACCCAGAATTTTTTGGAAGGCGTCAACCACATCGGGCGTGCAACGGTTTGAAGCAATCGAGACCACCAACGGCTGTTCGCTTCTGCCTTGGCCCACTTCTGGACGAGTGACTTCGACGGCCGACAGATCCATCCGCTCGTCGCCGCGGCGAACTCGCGCTTTCACTGCAACCAATGAGTCTTGAGTCAATATCATCTGCGACAGGTTGTAGGCGCCCTTGAACACGGCGATCTCGATCGAGCCGTCCAAGTCTTCCAAGGTGATCGTGGCCCACGCATCACCTTTCTTACTCATCCGACGCTGAACCGAGGTGATCAGCCCGCACAAGCGCACGTTGTCGCCGTCGGCCGGTTCGCTGTCGAGCAGTTGACCGATGGTCGAATCAGCGTTGGCCGCCAAAACGTGTTCGAGTCCGTTTAGCGGATGGTCGGACACATATAGGCCGAGCATGTCGCGTTCGAAAGCCAATTTTTGCGTCTTGTCCCAATCTGGCATGTCGGGGATGTGTACCGTCATGCCTGATTCGTCAGCGGCGTCGAACGCGCCAAAAAGTGAGTCCTGACCGATCGCGGCGTTGCGTTTGAGATCTATGTATTGATCGACCGCAGATTCAGCGATCGCCGCCAAGGCGCGGCGGCCGTGGCCAAGGGAGTCGAAGGCGCCGGACTTGATCAGCGAATCCAGACTTCGCTTGTTGCATACCTGCACGGGAACCTTGTCGAGAAAATCAGCAAAATCGGTGAACGCACCCGACTCGGTTCTGCCCTCGACGATTCCGGCGACAACGTTCTCGCCGATATTGCGCACCGCGGTCAGCCCGAAGCGAATATCGGTGCCGACCGAAGCGAAGTTCGCCACTGAATCGTTTACGTCCGGCGGCAGCACCTTGATGCCCAACCTGCGGCATTCGCTCAGATAGAGCGCCGACTTGTCCTTGTCGCCCCGGACACTGGTAAGCAGCGCCGCCATGTACTCGGCCGGGTATTTGGCCTTTAGGTAGGCCGTCCAGTAGCTGATGACACCGTAGGAAGCCGAGTGCGCCTTGTTGAAGGCGTAGTCGGCGAACGGGACCAAAATGTCCCACAGGGTCTTGACTGCGACGGCCGAAAAGCCCCGCTCAACCATTCCGGCTTCGAACCCCTCGAACTCCTGCTCAAGAACTTCACGCTTCTTCTTGCCCATCGCCCGGCGCAGGTTGTCGGCTTGGCCAAGTGAGTAACCGGCGAGCACCTGGGCGATCTCCATCACCTGTTCCTGATAAACGATCAACCCGTAGGTCGTGCCCAAAATTGGGGTTAGTGCCTCAGTGAGTTCGGGGTGGATGTAGTCGATCGGCTGGCGGTTGTTTTTACGCTTGGCGTAGTTAGTGTGGCTGTCCGCGCCCATCGGGCCTGGCCGATAGAGCGCGATGACGGCACTGATGTCCTCGAAGTTGTCCGGCTGCATCTGCTTGAGCAGTTGTCGAATTGGCGGTGAATCCAACTGGAATACGCCCAAGGTGTCGCCACGGCAAAGCAGCGCATACGCGTCCGGATCGTCTAGCGGCAGGTCCTCAAGCACTAAGTCTTCGCCGCGGTTCATTTTGATGTTCGCCACGGCGTCGTCGAGCACCGTCAGGTTTCGCAGGCCCAAGAAGTCCATCTTGACCAGCCCGAGCGACTCGCACATCGGGTAGTCGAGTTGGGTGATGATCACCCCGTCCTTCTCCCGCTTCATGATCGGCACAATGTCGATTAGCGGCTCACTGCTCATGATCACGCCGGCAGCGTGCACGCCCCAGTTGCGAATCTGGCCTTCTAGGCCGAGCGCAGTCTGGTAGACGGTCCGCACGTCCGCGTTCTCTTCGTAGAGTTTGCGGAAGTCTTGGCCATCGTTGTAACGCTTATGTGACTGGTCAAAAATGTCCGAGAGCGCAACGCCCTTGCCCATGACGTCTGGCGGCATTGCCTTGGTGATCATGTCGCCCACGGCAAAGGGGTAGTCCAAAATTCGGCTGGCGTCCTTGATCGCTGCCTTGGATTTGAGTCGACCAAACGTGGCGATTTGAGCGACTCGATCTGAGCCGTACTTTTCGGTTACGTAGGCAATGACTTCGCCGCGACGACGTTCATCAAAGTCGATATCGAAGTCGGGCATAGACGGGCGTTCGGGGTTCAAGAACCGCTCGAAGATCAGGCCATTTTGCAGCGGACACAGGTCGGTGATCTTGAGCGCGTAGGCCGCGATCGAGCCAGCACCTGAACCACGGCCCGGCCCAACGCGGATGCCGTTGTCCTTGGACCAACCGATGAAGTCGGCGACCACCAAGTAATAACCGCAGTAGCCCTACTGGGAGATGACTTCCAGTTCCATTTCGGTGCGCGCCCGCACGTCGTCGGAGAA